>CAZWAK010000106.1:0-26780 GCA_964631865.1 uncultured Heliobacteriaceae bacterium
GCCCTTGAACTACAAGATATGGTGGCTTACCACCTGAGTTCTTGGAGAACCAAAAGTATACGAAAACGCTTTGCTCATTGAGTTAGTCGCAATGGGCTTCATCGGCGAGCAACAGAAGCGCGTTCTGGTTTACTACGACGCGCATCCGGTAGGTGAGTATTTCGCCGATTTGATCGTGAACCATGTTGTCATCATCGAAGTCAAGGCCGCTGAAACGCTCAATCCTGCGCACGAAGCCCAGTTATACAACTACCTCAAGGCCACCGACATTGAGGTTGGATTGCTACTGAACTTCGGTGCAAAGCCAGATTTCAAGCGGAAGTATTTGACCAATGATCGTAAGAGTAGTCGGGCGAAATAGAATACGGATGCAACCGATGACACGGATCAAGACAGATTGGATTTGTGCTTATCTGTCTTATCCGTTCCCTCCGTGTTCTATTCGCGTGGGTGCAATAGAATACCGATACAACGGAGCAAGCGGATTTGCTCGGATTTAATCTGTGGTCTCCGGGTAATCCGTGTTCCATTCCAAAAGTTATGAGCAACCAAAGCGGCTGGCAAGGGCGCGTGTACGAAGACTTCGCGGTTGGCGATGTGTATCGGCATCCATTGGGGCGCACCGTTACGCAAGCCGACAACATTTGGTTCACGCTGCTGACCAACAACCCGAACCCCATTCACTTCGACAGCGCCTACGCAGCGCAAACGGAATTCCAACGCCCGCTCGTCAATTCCACGCTCACCCTCGCCATCATCACAGGACTTTCCGTCAGCGACATTTCGCAGAACGGCGTCAACCTCGGCTGGGACGAAGTGCGGATGCCGCATCCCGTCTTTGAAGGCGATACGTTGTATGCGCAGAGCGAAGTGCTGGAAACGCGCGCCTCGAAGTCGCGCCCGCAGCAAGGTCTGGTGCGCGTCAAAACCATCGGGTTCAAGCAAGACGGCACCATCGTGCTGGAATGCAAGCGAACGATCCTCGTGTACAAACGCGGCTTTGTACCAACGATTCCGCCGCCCACGCCGCAGCATCCTTCCGTATAAAAATCCCTTTGGCCGCACTTGGAAAAACGCGCGACCAGGTGTAGATTATCCCCATCCACAGACAAGGTTTTAGTTTCACAAGGGTTTCGGTCTGACACTTCAGGCCGTATCAGGTGCGACTGCTGAGCAGCAGTTTTGGCAAAGGAATGGGCGCAAGAGACGCAAGACCTCACCACTGAACTCTTCCCGTCTTTACACATTTTCGGTCGTACAGTCGCAAGGCTCAGGAGTACGAGATTATGAGCAGACTGATCAGTTTCTTTCGGTTCTTTCGCGTCCCCGTTATCGCGCTGGCGTTTTTGTTGTTTGGCGGCGGGCTTTTATATCTGGTCACGCCGGGTTTGTGGCGTTCGTACCACAATCAAACCTGGAGCAAAGTGTCGGGGAAAATCATCGAGTCGCGCTGGCACAACAAACTGGTCTCGCAAAATGCGGCGCGGCCCAACTTCAAGCTCGTCCCCAAAATCGAATATGCCTACACGGTCAACAACACCGAATATAAAGGGACGACGATTACCTTCAGCGCCTTTGACGAACTCGACAAAAGTTTGGCGAAGAGCAAGTTGCAGCAATATTCGGCGGGGCGACAAGTCGCGGTTTATTACCACCCGAACAATCCAGAGATGAGTTGTTTGGAGCAGGAGAAGCCGACGCTGCCCAGCGTGCTGGGACTGATTCTGGGCGTCGTGTCTTTTTATGCGGCCTTTGCGTTGCTCAAGCAAGTCGGCAAAGCGTGACCTTTACTTCGCGTGGCTTGCCACACGATACTGCGCGGCCTTTTCTTTCGCCGCGCGCATCTCCGGCAAATCCTCGTCCGCCTTGGCCCACGCTTTCAAAAATTTCGTGTAGGTTTCTTTCGCTTCGGTTTGTTGGCCTGCATTTTGCTGCGCCTGCATCAGGCCGAAGTAGGCGCGTCCGCTGCCGGGATCACGTTCGAGCGCGGCGCGGAAAAACTCTTCGGCCTCTTTCCAGCGTTTCAATTCGAGCGCAAGTTTGCCCGCGACTTCTTCCATCGGTTGCGGATAGAGCGGCGGTTCGGAATAACCGAGTTTGATCTCTTCTTCGATGGCCTCGCGCACAAGTTTGAGAGCCTCGTCCGCGTTGCCTGCGCGGGCGGCGAGGCGCGCTTTCAATTCAATCGGCGCGACGCCGAGCGCACGGAGTTGTTGGCGTTGGCGACCAATTTGCGGCAGGTCTTTCGCCTTCGCCAGTTTGTCTTTCATCCAGGCGATTTCGCGTTCGAGCGTGTCCAGCGTGGCGCGCGTCGCGGTCACATCGTTTTTGCCAAGCTGTGCCAACGCGGTCGCGTAATGCCGCCACGCCTGAAAGACTTCGTAATTGCCAGCGTCGGGCAATGATTTGCCGTCCAAAATTTCACCCCACTTTTCAAACCGCGTCAGGATGCGCAAACGCGCGAGGCGGCCTTCAAAACCCGCACGCGATTTCTCTTCGCCTTTTTGTAACGCCGCGTCGAGCAGTTCCTGACTCACGCGCAGACCATCGCGGTAGCGGCCTTGATAGCCGTAGACGTTCGCCAAAAAATGCACGTTGTGGCCGTACGGCCCGGCAGCGTGATCGGTGGTTTCGTTGTTGTCGCGGATGTAGGCACGATCTACGGCAGCACTGTTTTCAAAGGCTTTCGCCGCATCGTCCCAGCGATCCACGTGAACGTACGTGTGACCGGGCATGTGAACGGCATGACCGACTTTGGGCGCGAGCGAGCCGTAAATGTCTGCCGCCGGAACGCCATCAATCGCGCGCTTGCCCGCTTCGGTGGCGTGAATCATGTAGTGATGCGCGGCCAGGTGATTCGGCGATTTGCTGAGCACGACTTGCAGCAGCGCAATCGCTTCGACCGTGCCCGCGCGCGGTGTGCCGTCGCGTTCGTAGCCGGACATCGAAGCCAGCGCGAGAAACAATTTTGCTTCGAGGTCATCGGAATAGAGCGAAACGATGCGGCGCAACGCTTTGCGATAGTCTTCGCTGGAACCCAGAAAACCGTTGTTTTGCACGTTGCTCCGCTCGCCCGCGTAGCGCGCTTCGACGGCGGCGATGTACAACTGTTCGCGTTCGGTGACTTTGGGCGCGAGTTCTTGCGCGCGTTTGAGCGCGGCCTTGCGCCGCTCTTCGTTGACATCGCTCATCGCAATGCCCCAGTTTGCCATCGCGCAGTCGGGATCGAGTTGCGCGGCGCGCTCGAATGAACGATCCGCTTCGTAAAACCAGAACGAGTGCATCAGCGCCAAGCCCTGATTAAAGAAGGCTTGGGCTTCGGCGGACTTCGTCGTGATGGGCATGTGAACTTTGCCGTAGCCTTCCATCAACACAGCAGGCTTCGTCGCAGCTTTGGTCGCGTTGGGCAAGTGACAGATTTGCGTGTTGTCGGTCGGTGGCGTCTGGGCGAATGCGGTGGCGAACAGCAAGCAACAAGTGGGGAACAGGATTCTCAGTTTCATGCGATGACCTCCGTGCAATGTCAGAACTTTTGTGGCTGGCGAGCAATCTACACCTTGTCGGCGCGTGTGGCAATTCCTGAACTGCGATGCTACACTGCGACGCGCTATCCGCCGAGCACGATTCCAAAAACTCCGAATGAACTTATGAACGCACTGCTGTCATTGGTCGTTGTTTTTTTCACCGCAGAGACGCAGAGAGGCCGCCGAGGTTCACAGAGATTTCTCTGCGCAACTCTGCGCGTCCTCTGCGTCTCTGCGGTGGCAAGTCTTCTTGCTTTCGCCGCCACGCCGGAAATTCTGAAAGTCGAACCGCCGAATTGGTGGGCGAACCAAAGCATCGGCAGCAAGCAGAACCCACTGCGCCTGCTGATTCGCGGGCGCAATTTGAGCGGCGCAAAAGTGAACGCGCCGAGCGGCTTCAAGGCTTCCAATCTGAAGACCAACGCCGCCGGAACGTATTTATTCGCCGACCTCGTCATCAACAAAAACGTGAAGCCCGGCACGTACGTGTTTCAAGTCGTGACCAACGATGGCGGCGCGGATTTGCCATTCGAGATCGCCGCGCCACTGCCGAAACAAGGCAATTTTCAAGGCTTCAATCAGGACGATGTGATGTACCTGATTATGCCGGATCGCTTTGCCAACGGCGACACGACGAACGACGACCCCGCAATTTCCAAAGGGCTGCTGGATCGCAACAAAGGTCGCTATTATCACGGCGGCGATTTGCAAGGCGTCATCAATAAGCTGCTGTATCTGAAAGACCTCGGCGTGACGGCCATCTGGCTGAATCCGATTTACGACAACACGAACAAGCCCGATACAAAAGAAGTCTACGACGGACAACCGACGACGGGTTATCACGGCTACGGCGCAATTGATTTTTACGGCGTGGACGAACATCTCGGCGATGTGAAGAAGTTTCGAGAGTTAGTTGAGAAAGCGCACGCGCTCGGCTTGAAAATCATTCAGGATCAAGTCGCCAATCACTGCGGCCCGTATCATCCCTGGGTCAACGACGCGCCGACGCCGACGTGGTTCAATGGCACAGAGGCGAATCACATCAACGAAAACTGGCAAACGCATTTGCTGATGGACAAGTACGCTTCGGCGGAATTACTGAAACCCGTGCTCGATGGCTGGTTCGTGAACATCCTGCCCGACCTGAATCAAAACGATGCGGAAGCCGCGAAGTACATCATTCAAAACACGCTGTGGTGGATTGGCGTGAGCGGGATGGACGCGATTCGGCAGGACACCTTGCCGTACGTGCCGCGCGCGTTTTGGAATCAATGGATGACCGCGATCAAGCGCGACTATCCGAACGTCAATGTCGTCGGCGAAACGCTGGACGGCTTGCCGTCGCAGGTCGCGTTTTTTCAAGGCGGCGTCGCGCGTTGGGACGGCGTGGATTCCAAAGTAGACACCGAATTCGATTACCCGTTGTACTTCCCGCTGCGCCGCGTGTTCGCGGAAGGGCAATCCATCAAGCAACTCGTGGATATTTTGAAGCAGGACTATTTGTACCCGAATCCTGATGTGCTGGTCACGCACATCGGCTCGCACGATGTGCCGCGATTTATGAACGAACGCGGTGCGACGGCAGAAGGGTTGAAACTCGCGTTCACGTTTCTGATGACGATGCGCGGCATTCCGCAATTGTATTACGGCGACGAGATTGCGATTCGCGGCGGCAATGACCCCGACAATCGCCGCGATTTTCCGGGCGGTTGGAATGGTGACAGTCGTAATGCGTTTGAGGCGGCGGGACGAACACCGGAAGAGAATGACGTGTTCGAGCATTTGAAAAAAGCGTTGCGGATTCGACGCGAATTGGAACCATTGCGACGCGGCAAGCTGATGCACCTAGCGATCAATGACCAAAGCTATGCGTTCGCGCGCTACACGAACAACAAAACGGTAATCGTCGCCTTCAATAACAACGCACAGCCCGAAACGATTGAAGCGGACGTGCCACGCGCGTTGAAATTGAACGACGGCACGGTGCTGAAGAACGTGTTGGGCGCGGGCGCAGAAGTCAAAATCGAAAACGGCAGGATCAAATTCACGCTGGCTCCGCGCGCAGCCGTGATTCTTTCGTAATCGCTACAACAAGGGCAAATCTGTGCCTGTTGGTGCAGGACATAGGCGAAGCGCAAGCCGTGCAACTCGTTGCCACTGCCGCGTTGGCAGGACAGGAAAGCACTGGCAATCACGCCGCAAAAACGCTAAGCTTACGGCTCGCTCGTTCCCAAAAGCCTCGTGGAAAAGGTTCTAGCCCCAAGCAAACTGTCAAACGTTATGGAGAACAGAATCTTGCAATCAACCATTGAGAAATTCGTTGTTTCGGTGTGTGGCGTGGTCGTCGCGATGTCATTGGCCTTTGGACAAGTCGCCGCAAATAAAGCTGCGCCTGCTGCCGCGCCGAGCGCTGCGCCGAAGCCTGCCAATCCGAATCAGATTGTGCTTCCAGAAGCCGGCATTCAGTACGAAATCCCGGCAGGTTGGCGCACCGAGCCGCACAAAGACGCGCTGCAAATCACATCGCCTGATGGCGGTGTTTCGATCATCATTGGCCTCGCCGCCAACGACAACACGGAGGCGATGATTGCGGGGCTGAAAGAATACTTGAAGAAGGATTACCAGAACTTCAAAGCGGGCAGCGACCTGCAAAAAGAAACGATCAACGAATTGCGCGCCGTGATTGAAAACGGTTCCGGCGAAACCAGCGAAGGCGTGATGGAATGGAACATTGTCGTCCTGATGGGCGGCAAACGTCCGGTCATCGCCTTCACCGTCGCCGAACAAAAAGCCTTTCGTAACAGCCAGGGCGATTACATCAAACTGGTACAGAGTATTAAGAAAGTGAATTAGTGGTCGGTGGTCGGTGGCTGGTGGTCGGTGAAAAGACAAACCAGCCACCAGTCACCAGTCACCAGTCACCAACCACCAACCAAAGGAGTCCCGAACTTGAAACCACTAGCCCTCTTTCTCCTCTTCGTATCTCTCACCATGTCTACCCTTGCGCAGGACAAAGCCTTTTTAGGCAAATGGGACATTATGGGCGACGCGCCCAATCAGAATGTCGTCTACTGGCTCGAAGTCAAAGCCGAAGCCGATGGCAAGCTGAGCGGCTCGTTCCTCAATCGCGGCGGCAGCGTGTTGCCGTTACATTCCGTCAAAGTCGAAAACGGCGAACTCGTTTTTGCGGTGAATAAAAACGCCAACTCGCCTATTCATCGCGCCAAAGTCGTGGGCAAAGAATTGAAAGGCGCAGTGCAGGTCGGACAGAACACCATCAATTGGACAGGCGTGCGCCCGCCGAAATGGGGCAAATACAACGCGAACGCCAAGCAGAAATTCGGCCCGCCGGTTGTGCTGTTCGATGGCACATCAATGGATGCGTGGGACGTGCAGGTCAAAAACAAACCGATGGGCTGGGCGATTGCCGACGGCGCGATGACCAACAATCCCAGAGGCAACAACCTCGTCTCGAAGCAAAAATTCCAGGACTTCAAAATCAACTGCGAATACAAGCTGGAACCGAAACAGCCCGGCGGCAATGCCGCGAACAGCGGCATCTATCTGCGCGGTCGGTACGAACTGCAAGTGCTCGACGACGAGACAGCGAACTCCGACGGCTTGCACAGCCACATGGCGCTCTACAGCCGCGTCGCCCCCAAAGTCAAAGCCAGCAAGAAAGCGGGCGAATGGCAGGAGATGGAAGCCGTCATCGTCGGCAATCGCGTGACGGTCAAGCTCAACGGCCAGGTCGTCCACGACAACATCGTGATTGACGGCATCACAGGCGGCGCGCTCGATGCCCGCGAAGGCGAGCCGGGGCCGATTATGATTCAAGGCGATCACGAAAAAGTCTATTTCCGCAAAGTCGTCGTGACACCGATTGTGAAGTGAAAAGTCGAAAGTGAAAAGTTGAAAGTCGAAAGGCAAAAGTGGAAAGCGGAAGAAGCGGTTTGATCTCAAATTTCAAATTTCAAATCTCAAATTCCTTCCGTGTTGCCCTTTGCCTTTTGCCGTTTACTTGCGCCCACGCGCAGGGCTTTGGCACAAGCGTTCTCACCGAATCCAAAGTCTGGTTTACGCTGAGCGACGGTATTCTCAGCCAGGCGCATTACCCGAATCTCACGACCAACAACCTCAGCGCATTGTACTTCGTCGTCACCGATGGCAAAACGTTTGCCGTGTCGGAACGCGATGCGGACGTGACGAAACAATTCGCAAACACGAATCCGCACGCGCTCAGCTTTCGGCAAATCAGCACGCACAAGCAACGCAAATTCACGTTGACGAAACGCTACTGCGCCTATCCCGATTACAGCACCGTGCTCGTGGATGTCGCGTTTCGTGCGCCTGCGCATTACAAACTCTACGTCGTGTTTGATCCCGCGCTCGCCAACACGGAAACCAATGACAACGCCGCTGCGTTTGGCGGACAAGGCGCGTTCAGCGTGTACGACGGCGACCTGTGCGCGGCGTTGATTGCGGACAAAGGCTTCGCCGAAATGAGCGCGAGTGTGGTGGGCGCGAACGACGGCTTGCAAACGCTGCTGCGGAAATTCAGGCTCACCAAACCCAGCGAACGCGCCGACAACGGCAATGCGATCTGCGTTGCGCGCCTCAAACAGCCAACGCATTTCCTGCTCGCGCTCGCGTTCGCCGAGACACCGGAAAAAGCGTTGATCGAAGCCGAGCATTGCCTGGAAGCCGATTTCGCGGACACACTCGAAATGTATGAAAAAGGCTGGAGCGATTGGTTGAAGCTGAGCGGGATCACAACCGATCCGCTCGCCGCGATGCTGCGCAAAGCACGTGAAGAGAAGCGCTGATCATTCTCAATTCTTCATTCTTCATTCTTCATTCTTCGACAGGAAAAGGGGCACGACGATTTCTCCCTGTCAAAGAATGAAGAATGAAGAATGAAGAATGAAGAATTGAGAATGCAGCGGTCAATCGTCAAAGGAATTGCGTGATTTGGACGAACGCCTCGGCATTGAGTTGGAGCGGATTGCCGGGGCGAAGGGATAAAAACGTTTGCATTCCGGCTTCCTGCGCGGCGGTTAACTCTGCGGTTACATCCGAAATGAACGCCACTTCGCGCGACTCGCATTGCAACGCAGCGGCGATGCGACGATAGCTTTCGGCATCGCGTTTTGCGCCGATATTGGTGTCGAACCAGCCGCTGATGAAGCCGCTCAGATCGCCTGCTTCAGTGTAGGTGAAGAGTAATTTCTGCGCGAGCACACTGCCCGAAGAAAAGATCGCAATGCGTTTGTTTTGTTGTTGCCAATTGACAAACGCGCGCGGCACGTCGGCAAACATTTGGCTTTTCAACTCGCCGCTTTTGTACCCCGCTTCCCACACTTTGCCTTGCAGCGATTTCAGCGGCGTGGCTTTGCGATCCTGCTCCATCAGCCAATGCAAATACGCGACGACGGAATTGAGTTGTGTGATGTCCAGTGCAGGCGGTTGCAAGCCTTGTTGCACGTCGTGGGCGTGTTCGCTTTGCAATGGCGCGAGGTCGGATTGCACTGCATCCCAATGCTGCGCCAGGTACGCTCGCAGATGCTTGCGCGTGTACGGGAACAACACTTGATAGACAAAATCTATCGGCGTCGTCGTGCCTTCGATGTCGAGCAGAATGACTTTCGTGTGGGCGGCAACTGGCATCGTCAGGCAGCAAGGCTGGTGGGAATGTACGCCGTGCCGAAGCACACGGGTTGATAGTTCGCGTCCACGCCGCTGTCGGTGTAGTGCGGAACCCAACCCGCTGGGTCGGCAAACAAACGGATCGCCCGAATGCGCTGGTCTTCGCACAGATTGAACCAATGCAGCGTCCCGCTCGGCACGCGGATCAAATCGCCCGCCGTGACCTCAATCGAAGTCACCACGCCGTTGTTCGGATGAATGTGGAAGATGCCGCGCCCTTCGATGATGAAGCGCACTTCGTCGTCGTCGTGCCAATGTTCGGCCTTGAATTTCGCCAGCATCGCGTCCAGTCCCGGCGTGTGCGGCGACACATCAATCACGTCGGCGGTGACATAGCCATCCATCTCTTTCAGCCGGTTGATGTCGTCCGCGTATGCCGTGAGGATTTCGTCAGCAGATGCGCCTGCCGCCAGGGGTTGCGACGGCTGCCACTGTTCGTAGTCAATGTCAATGCTCGCCAGATACCTCGTGATTTCTGCCGTGTCGGTGAGCGTGCGATGTTCGTCGGGAATAGTTACGATGGCCATAATGCTTCTTCTTTCACCCCGTCGCTACTGCTCCGGGGACTGTACCGCTTGTGCGTCCTGTGACTTCGAGCAGGAACTCAAAAATTTCAATGTGCCGCTGGGCTTCTTGCAAATCCTGGCCCCAAGTATACAACCCGTGCCCGCGCAACAAAAAGCCATGTGCGGCGGGAAAGCGTTGCAACGTCGCTTCGACCGTGCGCGCCAATTCCTCCATCGCTTGCGAGTTCTCAATGATTGGCAGCCATTCAGTGTGCTCGTGCGTTTTGACGCCAGCCAGGCCTTTCAGCATTTCGTAGCCCGCCATCGCTATGCCTTCGGCCTGGGCGAAGACGGTTTGCGACAGCAAGGTTGACCACACGGAATGCGTGTGCAACACGGCTCCGGCTCCGCGTTGTTTGACTGCCGCGAGGTGCAACAGGGTTTCATCCGATGGTTTGCCCTGACCGGCGATGACGCGCCCGTCGGCATCAATTTGCAGGATATGTTCGGGCGCGAGGTTGCCTTTGTCCAAGCCGCTGGCCGTGATGGCCAATTGCAACGGATCGCGGCTCAGTACGGCGCTGAAATTGCCGCTTGTGCCCAGCACCCAACCGCGACGGTAAAAGTTCCTGCCGAGGTCGGCGAGCCGCGCGGCATAGTCGGTCAGCGTTGCGTTGGTGACGGCATGCATCATCTTTCGGCCAACCTATCTGACGGTGACATCAAATTCATTGCTTTCGACAGCCGTTCCGCCGCTCGTCGCTTTGATCTTCACTTTCACTGTCCCGGCTGTGAAATCCGTCGGCAAAAGCAAATTGATTTGATCCAGGCCGGGAAACTGATTTTGGCTGCCCGCATAGACCGGGACAAGATCGGTGGTGGTTTCGCCGCGCTTGATTTGAACCGTGACCGAGGAGAGATCCGCAAAGCGGAAGCCTGTCCCAAAGAACAGTAGATAACTCTCTTTACGCTCGGCGCTGGTTTCGCAGGGCGGAGCGGGATACGTGTTGCTGGTGGTGTTGCCGTTAGCATCTTTGAGCACGAGTTGGCAGGCAATCGCGCCGACACCTTTGCCGTCCTGGGTGGTCGTGAAAATGCCCGGTTGCCCATTCAAGACCTTGATTTTGCCTTTCGACACGACGCCCCGGTTGTTGACGGTAAACTCCACGCCATCCGCAGGCGCGACGCCGTTGGGCATCAGAAAGTTGATTTGCAGCGGCGAAACGTAAATGAGGCGAGCGGCGATCCCGTTTACCGTAACGCTCACGCCGTTCAATTCAAAGTCCAGTTCCGCCCGCGTAGAAATCGCCAGCGAATTGGCCAGATTCGTGCCAAAAATCGAGTTTATCGAACCGCGTGCGATGGGGTTGGTTTCCGGTTTGGTGGCGTCCGGCGAGAAAAAGCTGGCGGCATTGACCATCGCCGGGACAGTCGTGTTGGTTTGCGTGACGGGGCGAATCAGTGCCCGATAAATTTCAAACGACGTGTCCGGGTTCGCCCCAATCATATCAATGTCGTTGGTGAAGAACAGGTCGGTGCCTGTCGCGTTGGTGTTCACGTGGAGCAGGGCTTCGCGTTGATCCAGCACGCGCGGCGACAACGGCGTGTAGGTGATTTGCCGGAACTTCGCGGCGGCAATGTCATAACGAAAAACCTCGCGGCTGCCATCGGCGTTGTCGGTCAGGATGCTGCTCGTTCCGCCCGAAGCGACGGGCACGATGTTGAGGATCGAGCCGATAAAGACATACTGACCATTGGGGCTGAGCGCAGGCGTGAAGTCGTAATCAATTTTGTCTATGTCGGTTTGCGTCGGGCTGCTGGGCAACGGAGAATTGCTGGTGAGTTGCGTGAATTTGTTCATCGTGCGGTTGTACAAGAACACTTCGCGCGTTTTGTCAGCGTTCTTGCCCGCTTCCAAATCGCCCGCTGATTCAAACACCAGCAGGTTGCCGTCGTTGCTCAGATGTTTGGTGTTTTGGTTCAGGATATTTACGGGACGATCCGGAACCAGCGTGCCGATCTGGCTGATGCTGGCCGGATAGCCTGCGAAGCCTGTGGTAGCGGTCAATTGCGTAATCGTTCTGGCGGCCACGTCGTAGAGAAAGATTTCGCCGTTGAAATCTTTGTTGTTCACCGACGCGGTCGGCGCGTGGTCGAAACCGGCAATAAACACCAGCACGTTGCCGTTGGCACTGAGTTGCGGATTGCTGTTGAAGCCTTTGAAGACAAAACCGTCCATCGCATCGGCTTCGTTTTTGGTGGTGACTTGCGTGAATTGACCGGTCGTCGTGCTGTACAAAACGATCTGTCCCAACGTATCCGGGTTCGTCACGCCGGGCAATTCTCGGCGGTTGGTCACAAAGGCAATCAGCGAACCATTGAAGTTGATGGTCGGGGAGTAATTGTCGAAGACTTCAATTTGCGCAGTGGCCGGGGTGGACGCCGTGGTCGTGGTGATGCGCTGAAACGAAGGCGTGGTGCTGTTGAGCGGCAAGGTGGCCAAATAGATTTCCTGATTGCCGTCATCATTTCTTCCCGCCGCGCCGGAAATCAATGTGCCGCTGTTGGAAGAGAACACGATGCGCGTGCCATCGCCGCTGATGGCCGCGTTGTTGACGGACACCGAGATCAAAATCCTTCGTTCGGCGAAAGGCTTATCTCTGTCCGCCGGATCGTAGACGTGTTCGGTTCGGGTCAATTGCAGCACCGCGCTCCGATCCACGTCGTAGAGAAACAGTTCAAGATTCAAATCCGGGTTGTCGCCCGTGATGTTGGCGGCGGATTCGAAGATGATGCGCTTACCATTGTCGCTGACCCCGCGCACAGAACTCGCCGGGGTGTTGGCAATGTCGGTGACTTGGAAGAGGGAAACTTCCTCGCTGGTCTGCGCGAATTGGGCGTGCGATGAAAGATGAAGAAAACAAATGACTGCCGGGACAATCAAGAAACGGACAAAAGTTTTCACTTGGGTCTGGCTCCTCTGAATAGTTCATTATGGCGTGACAAAACCAATCGGGATTGCGAATCAATCCGGTTTGTTTCAATAAAGGCGGGGATTATAGCCGAGCCGTCTACCGCTTGTCGAACGGCCAAGCATGAGAAAAAAATAAGGGATGCCCCAACGGAACATCCCTTTTCCAACATAACAGGAGGCTATTTCCTCACCCAAAACTTTTTACGCCGCTTTCGGACTGACGTATTGATCGTAGTGGCGCACTTCCCATTCGCGGAAGGTTTCCTTTTTCACTTCAGGAAATTTCGTTTCCATCTCGGCCACGTCAATGGCTTCCAGATAGACGCGATCCATACTTTCGGTCGGACAGCCGTTCTTGGCACAAGCCAGGAGATGACGTTTGACGATTTGAATCACTTTGGCGCGCTTTTCTTCCGGCAAACTGTTCACTTTTCGCAACGTATCGTTGGTAATGGTTAGCTGCATAATTCGCTCCCTCTCAAGCATCCGAATTTGGATTTACTGCCTATTGAACCGCTATTTGGCTTGATGATAGCGAGCGACTGTTTCGTCTTTGTCGAAAATTTGTGTCGAACCTCTGAATTTCATCCCGCAGCGCTAAACCCATCTCAGCCAAAAATGAGTGCCCCTTAGTTGCGCAAGGAGAAAGAAGGTTTGCCCTGTCACAATTATTTTCAGTTAATAATTGAAGTCCGACCGTTGAGATGGAAGGCTTGACCTCGCGCACGGGCTGAGGCACACTGTCGCCTTTCTCACAACCTGCCCCGCAACAAGAACTGCATCACGGCTGAACATGCCCAAATTTGACCATCACATTTTCATTTGCACCAATCAACGTCCGCCGGAAAATGCGCGCGGCTGTTGCGACCCGGCGGGGTTGGGGCAATTGCAATTACAATTCAAGAAAGAACTCGCGGCGCGCGCCTTGAAAGGCGCTGTCCGCGCGAACAAAGCCGGTTGTCTGGATCAATGCGAGCACGGCCCGACAGTGGTCGTCTATCCCGAAGCGGTGTGGTACGGTGGCGTGACGGCAGCCGATGTCCCGGAAATTGTCGAATCGCACTTAGTCAACGGCATTCCCGTCGCACGTTTACAAATGCGCGATGAGTGCATTAACACGGAACATTGCGAGCATAAAAAAAAATGATCTCAGATTTGAGATTTGAGAATGCGCTTTCGCTTTTGAGATTTTGAAATTTGAGCGCGCGCCTTCGCTGTTTCCGATCTCAATCTCCAATTTCCAATCTCCAATCCCCAACTCCTATGCAGCCGGTAACCTCTCCATTGAAGCACGTAGCCATTGGCGGCGGCACCGGTTTGTCTACGTTGCTGACGGGTCTCAAGCCCTATTTGAACGCGGGGCAGCGCGCGTCTGATCCGCCTTGCCGCGCGATTCAGCGGCAAACCGATTTGCCCTTCCAACATGTCGAACTGGCGCTGACAGCGATTGTGACGGTTACGGATGACGGCAAGAGTTCCGGGCGGTTGCGCTCAGAATTCGGCGTCTTGCCACCCGGCGATGTGCGCAACTGTTTAGTCGCTCTGGCGCGCGAGGATCGTTTTTTGCGGAGCCTGTTCCGGCATCGCTTTGCCGGCAGCGGCGCGCTCAGTGGGCATTCGCTGGGAAATTTGATTATCGTGGCGCTCGCGCAGATGAGCGACAATTTTCTGGACGCGATTGAAAAGGCCAGTGCCCTGCTTGGTTGTGCCGCGCGGGTGTTGCCTTCGACGCTGGATTCGGTGGATTTGGAAGCGCGCATCGGCGGGCAAATGGCCTACGGGCAACGCGCGATCAAAGCCTTGTGCGCTGCGCGTAGCTTGCCGATTCGCAATCTGGCCGTGACGCCTGCGACGGCGCGCGCTTTGCCTGAAGCGGTCGCGGCGATTCGGGAAGCCGATTTGATTACACTCGGCCCCGGCTCGCTTTTCACCAGCATCATCCCGAATCTGTTGATCGAAGGCATTGCCGAAGCGATCAGCCAATCGCGCGCGCGGAAAATTTATATCTGCAATCTGATGACCGAGGCAGACGAGACGGACGGGCTTGCCGCCGAAGCCCATGTGACCGAGTTGTTGCGCGCTTGTCCGACGCTCAAGCTGGATTATGCGCTCTTCAATTCCAGCCCCATTTCGCCGGAAATGCGTGCGCTCTACGCCGAAGAGGAGGCCGTGTTGTTGGAGCCGCCCCAAGTGACGCATTTCGCGTTCGGCGATGTGCAATTCGTGCGCAAACCGCTTGCCTCCGAAGCGCGTTCGCTGCGCCACAACCCGGCAAATTTGGCTCGCGCAATTTTTGAAATTTACTATAATGCGTGAGTTTCGCGTCCGCCCCCATAAATTCCCCGCACCGGGATTTCAACTTCAGATCGTCAGAGGAATCATTTTGTGAGCAATCCAACCAATGTTTTGATTTTAGCCGCCGGGCTTGGCACGCGCATGAAAAGCGCACGGGCCAAAGTCCTGCACAAACTCGGCGGGCAACCGTTAATCGCCCACGTGCTGCGCAGCGCCGCGCAACTCAACCCGGAAAAAATTATCGTCGTCATCGGCTATCAAGCCGAACAAGTTGAAGCCGCCGCGCGCACCTCGTTGCCGCCCGAAATGGCCGAACGCTTGGTCTTCGTGTTGCAAACCGAACAACGCGGCACGGGTCACGCCGTGATGTGCGCGCGCGAAGTTTTGCAGGAAGCGCACGGCTCGTTGATTGTGAGCTACGGCGACGCGCCGCTCGTCAAAGCCGCGACGCTCGAAAAGCTGCGCACAACGCACGAAGCCCATCACAACGCGGCGACGCTCATCACGATTCAGATGGAAGTGCCGCCCGCCTACGGTCGCATCGTCCGCGACGACGAAGGCCAGTTCGTCAAAATCGTCGAAGACAAAGATTGCACGCCTGCACAAAAGCTGATCAAAGAAGTGAACCCCGGCTTTTACTGCTTCGACATTTCGTCGTTGCTGCCGACACTGAATCGTCTGACCACGAAAAATGCACAAGGCGAATATTATTTGACTGACGTGCCTGAAATTCTGCGCGCCGATGGAAAGCCCGTCAGCACGGTGTTGCACGACGACGACGCGGAATTGCAGGGCTTCAACAATCGCGCTGAAATCGCTGCGGGCTGGAAACGATTGCGCCACGAAATTCTGGAGCGGTTGATGACCGAAGGCGTCACCATCGTTGACCCGGATTCGACCTACATTGACGCCGAAGTCGAAATTGGACGCGACACGACCGTTCACCCGCAAGTCATCATCGAAGGCCGTTCGCGCATCGGCAGCAACTGCGAAATCCATTCGTGGTCGCATTTGACCAACGTCGAAATCGGCGACAACTGCACGGTACACAATTCGTGCGTGCTGGAAGACAGCAAACTTACGGCGAACAACAAAGTCGGCCCGTTCGCGCGCTTGCGGATGCACGCCGAGTTGGACGATTCCGCCGTCGTTGGCAATTTCGTCGAGATGAAAAAATCCAAGCTCGGTCGCAAATCGAAATCCATGCACCTGACCTACTTGGGTGACGCGACGATTGGCGAGCGCGTTAACATTGGCGCGGCAACGGTGACGTGCAATTACGACGGCAAAAACAAACACCAAACCATCATCGAAGACGACGTGAAAATCGGCTCCGACACGATGTTGGTTGCACCGGTCAAAGTCGGTCGCGGCGCAATGTCTGCCGCCGGTTCGGTGATTATTGAAGATGTGCCGGAAGACGCGCTGGTCGCAGGCGTGCCAGCGCGAGTCAAAAAGAAATTGAAATAATAAAATGAGTAGACAGTAGACAGTAGACAGTAGTCGGTAGAATTGATCCTTGGGTTTTGTTCTACCGTCTACCGTCTACCGTCTACCGTCTACTTCCTACGGAGTTACTTATGTGTGGGATTGTCGGTTATGTGGGAAATCAGCAAGTTGTAGATGTCGTCATCGAAGGCTTACGCAAACTGGAATATCGCGGCTATGACTCTGCCGGAATTGCCGTCATCAATCGTGACGGCGAAATGCAGGTGCGTCGCGCGGAAGGCAAATTGCGCAACCTCGAAAACGTCCTCGCCAAAAATCCGATTGAAGGCGATTACGGCTTAGGTCACACGCGCTGGGCTACACACGGTCGCCCAACCGAAGAGAACGCGCATCCGCATCGTTCCAGTGATGGGCGCATCTGCGTCGTGCATAACGGCATCATCGAAAACTATCTGGAACTCAAACGCGAATTACAAAAACACGATCACCATTTTCAGTCCGAGACTGACACCGAAGTCGTCGCGCACCTGATCGAAAAACATCTGCGCCAAAATCCCGACCTCGGTTTGGACGGCGCGTTTCGTGCGATGCTCAAAGAAATTCGCGGCATCTACGCGCTCGTCGCGATTTCCGCCGACGAGCCGAACAAGATCGTGGCCGCGCGCTTAGGCCCGCCCGTCGTTGTCGGCTTAGGCGAAGGCGAATACTTCGTCGCGTCCGACATCCCCGCGATTCTCGAACACACGCGCAACATGTTTTTCCTCGGCGATGGTGAAATGGCGACCCTCACGCGCGATGGCGTGAAAGTTGAAGACGCGAATAACAAACCCGTCACGCCGCAAATCCAGCACATCAATTGGGACCCGATTCAGGCGGAAAAAGGCGGCTTCAAGCATTTCATGCTCAAAGAAATTTACGAACAGCCGCGCGCCGTCCGCGACACCACGCAGAACCGCGTGTCGCTCGATACGGGTCGCATCTACCTCGATGAAATCAACATCCCCGCCGCCTATTTCCGCAGCTTCAGTGACATCAAAATCGCGGCCTGCGGCACAGCGTGGCACGCGGCGTTGGTTGCTAAATACCTGATCGAAGAACTCGCGCGCGTGCCCGTCGAAGTGGATTACGCTTCGGAGTTTCGCTATCGCAATCCGATCCTGACGCCGAGCACGTTGATGATGGTGATTTCGCAATCCGGCGAAACCGCCGACACGCTTGCAGCCTTACGAGAAGCGAAAGAGAAAGCCTGTCGTTCGATTGCGATTTGCAACGTGCAAGGTTCGATGATGACGCGCGAAGCCGATGGCACGATCTACACGCACGCCGGGCCAGAAATCGGCGTCGCTTCGACCAAAGCCTTCACGTCGCAAATGGTCGCGGCGTATTTGTTCGCGCTCTATCTCGCGCAGGAACGCAACACGCTCACGACCGAGCAATTGCAATGGCACGTGCGGCATTTGTCCGAATTGCCCGTGAAGATGGAAAAGCTGCTGAACAACCCCGAAGTGGATTACGAAGACCTCTCGAAGCATTTCGTCTTGTCGAGCGATTTTCTTTACCTCGGACGCGGCATCAACTTCCCGATTGCTTTAGAAGGCGCATTGAAGCTGAAGGAAATTTCGTACATTCACGCCGAAGGTTATGCGGCGGGCGAAATGAAGCACGGCCCGAACGCGCTGATTGATTCGCGCTTGCCTGTCGTTGTCATCAACACGCTCGACCCCGACGACGAAAAGTCGAAACTGCGCTACGAAAAAACCCTCTCGAACATTCAGGAAGTCCGCGCCCGCGACGGCATCGTCGTCGCCATCGTGACCGAAGGCGACCAGGACACGCGCGACATGGCTTCGTTCACGATTGAAGTCCCGCCGTCGAGCGAATTGCTCTCGCCCGTGCTGTCTACGATCCCGATGCAATTGCTGGCGTATCACGTCGCCGTCAGACGTGGCTGCGACGTGGATCAGCCGCGCAATTTGGCAAAGTCGGTCACTGTGGAATAAAGCCCAAGCAAGCGCGCGCCGCTCCGGTACGGGAATAATAAAGTTGTCGAGCCGATAATTTGTCATTGGAGCCAGTGCAATCTGCGATGACGTACGACCTGCACGCGCCGGATTACATCAAAGGCATCGGGACGCTGCATTGAACGAACCAGAAGTTGCGCCACCTGGAACCAGGACGACGGTTTGTATTTCAGGCTATCATCAAGCATTATGGGCTGACGATCAGTGTCAAAAATCAGGTGTTCACGAGGCCGTGACACGCACATCGAAACAAGCGTTGCTGGGAATCTTTCACTTACTCTGTGGGGCTGCGCCGGGCAGTTGAAGGCTCAACTGTCTGCGTGGTCAGAGCTTGGTCGCCACTTCGCCAAGTGGATTTTCCTGGAAACAAGCATGAAGAATGCAACTCATCCACTCGCACCAGCGAGGACGAAACGAATGCTGTTCGGTTGGCTGGTCATCAGCTTGTTGCGCGCCCTTTCCGTGTCGGCGCAAGTGCTGTACGGCGCGCTGGTCGGGCGCGTCGAAGACCCGTCGGGAGCCATTGTGCCCGGCGCGAAAATCACCATCACCAACAAAGCTACCGGACAACGAAATATCCTGCCTTGATGCGGGGGCGCAATCAGGTTTGGGAAAGACGTTGATCGCTGCGCGGTGCGGTCAGAACATTATCCACTTTCACTGGGAGGAACTCATGAACTCTACGCACAAGATCATTATTGCCTGTCTCCTACTAACTTTGTTGTCCTTTGCGGTCAACGCCCAGGTCACCACTGCCGATTTGGTCGGCACGGTGCGCGATTCGTCCGGCGCAGTCATCGCAGGCGCGAAAGTCGTGCTCACGAATGACGCGACGGGCGTGAGCCGCACCACGACGAGCGAGCAGGACGGCAATTACAGCTTTATCGGGTTGCAACCCGGACGCTACACGCTCAACGTCGAGCAGCAGGGCTTTCGCAAGCTCGCGCAAAGCGGCATCGAATTGCAGGTCAATCAACGCGCGCAAGTGGATGTCAGCTTGCAAATCGGCGCGGTCGGCGAAACGGTCGAAATCACAGGTTCTGCGCCGCTGCTCGAAAGCCAATCGTCTGTTTTGGGCAGCGTGATTCAGGAACGGCAGGTGCAGGACTTGCCGCTCAACGGACGCAACTTCGTGCAGCTTGCAATCCTGAGTCCCGGCGTGAGCGGCGCGGGGCAGGGAATGCGCGGCACGATTATGAGCGGCACGCGGCCTGACGATTTGCGCCCCGGCACGGAACTGTTTGTGAATGGCAACCGCGAAAGCTCAAACAATTATTTATACGACGGCGTGGACAACAACGACCGGCTGACGCTGGCGATCATCGTGCGTCCGGCGGTCGAAGCCATCAAGGAATTCAAGATTCAGACGAATCTGTTTTCCGCCGAGCAAGGCCGCAATCCTGGCGGGCAAGTCAACGTTGTGACGAAATCCGGCGGCAACGATTTTCACGGTGCGGCGTATGAATTCCTGCGCAACGAAGCCCTCGATGCGAACAACTTTTTCTCGAATCGCGCGGGTGCGAAGAAACCGCCGTTTCGCCAGAATCAATTCGGCGGCGCGATTGGCGGCCCCATCATCAAAAACAAAACGTTTTTCTTCGGCGATTACGACGGCTTCCGGCAGCGGCTCGGTCGTTTGTTTGTGAACACTGTACCGACGGTGAAAATGCGGCAAGGCGACTTCAGCGAAGTCACGGCGGGCATCTTCGATCCCGCGACGACCGTGCAAACCGGCACAACGTTTACGCGGCAACAATTCGCCAACAACCTGATTCCACAAAATCGCTGGGACGCGGTGACGGCGAAACTCATCAACGCCTACCCGCTACCGACCTCGTCCGCGCTCGTGAATAATCTTGTCACCACGCCGAAACGAGCACAGGACTGGGATCAATACGACGTGCGCGTGGATCACTCGCACAACGAAGCCAACACGTTTTTCGTGCGACATTCGTGGTCGAAAACTGCGACGACAAATCCGTACACGTTCCCTGCCGTCAACCTCGCGGGCGTTGGCAAAGCTGTCGGCATTGGCAATGAAGACACGTTCGCCGGCACGTCGGCGTTGATTGCGCATCACAATGTCGTCAACTGGGTGCATGTGTTTTCGCCGCGTTTATTGATGGATGTGCGCGCGGGCTATGCGCGGTTCCAGCTCGATTTTACGCAAGCCGACGTCGCGCCCGGCGACAAGCTCGGCAACAAACTCGGCGTGCCGAATGCGAATCAGCAGGACGCGCAAGATGCACTGCCGATTTTCTCTCCGGCGAATTACACGGGCATCGGCCACAGTCGCTCGCTGCCGATTTTGCGGCGACAGAATATTTTTCAGTACGTTGGCAACGTGACGTACACGGGCAGCGCGCACACGATCAAGACGGGCTTGGATGTGCGGCGGCGTCACTTGACCGAATACCAAACCAATCGCGGCAACGGGCGTTTCAACTTCGCGCCGAACATCACGAACAATCCCGCGAACAACACGGGCGGCAATTCGATGGCGTCGTTCCTGCTCGGTGCGCCGAGCTTGATCGAGCAGGATTATCTGCTCGCGTGGGTCGGCATTCGCGGCACGGAATACAGCCTGTATGTCGCCGATGATTGGCGCGTCAATCAAAAGCTGACGCTGAACGTTGGCCTGCGCTACGAACTCGATACGCCGTACAGCGAAGTGGCGAATCGTTGGGCGAACTTCGATCCGAAGACCGCAACGGTGCTCGTTGCGGGGCGCAACGGCGTGGACAAATACGCGGGCGTCAGAACCTTCAAGAAAGGCTTCGCGCCGCGCCTCGGCTTTGCATGGCAAGTCGCGGACAAGACCGTCGTGCGCGGCGGCGCGGGCATTTTCTGGAACACGGCGGGACACGGCGGCAACGTGTTGCGACTGCAACGGCACGTGCCGTTCGGGCCGATTTACAGCTTCTCGCCCGGCAACTTTTTCGTGACGCGGCGCGTGAGCGACGGCTTCCCGACGATTCCCGCGTTGAATCTGGCGAGCGCCGATAATCCGAGCGGCAGCGTGATCGGCGTGGATCCGAACTATCAGCCCGGTTATGCCGATCAATTCAACCTCACAGTCGAACGCGAACTGCCCTCGTCGTTGTTGCTCAAGGCGTCGTATGTCTCCAACCTCGGACGCCGTCTCGACACGAGCTACAACTTGAACCAAGCTGTGCCGGGCGCGGGCGCGGTCAACAGTCGCCGTCCGTTCTTCGGCGTGCGGCCTACGCTAGCAGATGTAACGTGGGCGGTATCAGACGGACTCGCGGCCTATCACGCCTTTCAGTTCAGCGCGGAGAAACGCTTGACGCACGGCTTGAGCGGACTGCTCTCGTATACGTGGGGGCATTCGATTGACACCGTCGGGCAGAGTTTCGGCGGCGGCGCGGATGGCCCGTTGCCGCAAGACCCGCTGAATCGGCGCGCAGATCGCGGGAATTCGCCGTTTGATATTCGCCATCGGCTAACCATTGCTTGGAACTATTCGTTGCCGTTTGGCAAAGGCCGTCGCTGGCTGAGCAATGGCGGCGCGGCGGAATACGTGCTCGGCGGTTGGCAAATCAACGGCATCAACACGTTCCAGACGGGCTTGCCGTTCACACCGACCGCGAATACGTCCACGCTGAACACCGGCACGGGCAGCCGTCCGAATCGCATCGGCAACGGCACGCTGTCGAATCCGACGATTGATCGTTGGTTCGACACGGCAGCGTTCACGACGCCCGCGCAGTTCAGCTACGGCAATTCGGGGCGCAACATTTTGTACGGCCCCGGTCGTGTGAATTTCGACTTCTCGCTCTTCAAGGAATTTCGCCTCGTCGAAGCGGTGAAGCTGCAATTCCGCACCGAATTCTTCAACCTCTTCAACACGCCGCAATTTGATTTGCCGAACGCAGCGGTCGGGGCGAGCAATGCCGGTACGATCACCGGCATCGTCGGCACACCGCGACAGATTCAGTTCGGCTTCAAGTTGGTGTTTTAGCCCGGACATCAAAGAGGCAGGAAAATATTGCTGCTGTGATTATTTTCGTTGAGGGGAAACACACCTCAGCAACTTTTTTTCCTGTCTCTTTTTTCCCGCCTGCTTAACTACTCTATAAATTAAGTTTCTTGGCAAAGACGTAACGCGATTTGGTAAATCGCGGGGCTTACCTAGCGAAGGCACGCGATTTACCAAATCGCGCTACACTTCAAAATTTACTTTACAGAGTATTAACTTTCAAAATAAAGATTTTCACCACGAAGATCAGGCCACGAAGAAAAGAAGAGAAGCTCCATTTTTGTTAGGCATTTCTCTCGTTTGTTCTTCGTGGTTTCATTTTCTCGCGTTCTCTAGTTGGTTCATTGCTCCGTCCAATCTGCCATTTGCAGCGTTCAATCCGCCCCGTTTGACCGCCCAGTGGGAGTGTTTTGCCTTGCGGCTGAGTATTTCGCGCAATGGATTGGGAACGATCCGCAGCAGCAATCCCCAGGCACGCTCGTCACGGCTCGGTACAGCGTTGGTACATCGTTTGCACAGACCACTCTAACCTCACGCGGAAAGGAGGTTGAAAATGCCAGTAATCCAAAGAATCAATGCTGCGGTTGCTGCTCGGCTGGAAGAAGTTGCCAATCTCCTCGCAGCGCAAGAGGCCAATCCCTATCGCGTGAATGCGTATTGCCGCGCTGCCACAACCGTGCGGCAGCAGGAGCGCCCGCTTAACGAAATTGTCGCGCAACAAGGCATCGCCGGGCTGGATACGTTGCCGGGCATTGGCAAACGGCTGGCCGAGCGGTTGTACGACGATCTGGGCCTTCATTCGCTCGAATTAGGGACGACGCGCCGTGCGCTCGCATCTGGATCAACCCGTCGATGCCGCCACGATTGAAGCCTTGCGCGGCGCGGCGATTCACGCGCCGCGCGCGATGAATGCGCCGCCCTGGGCCTTTGCAATTTTGCAGGATAGGGAGTTGTCAGCCGCGTATTCCGAACGCGCGAAAGCGCACATCACCATAACTCCAGATGGAAGGACACGTGAGCAAGGGCTTTGAGGCCGCACGCCGAATTTGCTCATCTTTACGAATAGGTTACTGCCCCGTCACGGTTGATCCAGCCCAAACAATCAGACCGGGCAAAAACCTGTTCGCCAGATCGGGGTGATGCGGCAAGACGCGCACCGTGAATCCGTGTAGCCCGCTCTTGCAACAGGCAACCGCCTCAGATGCAAACCGAAAACTGCCCGCCCCACCGTCAGTACCGAGCGGTTGCATCGGCGTAATTTGGGCGTCAATGATTTCGCCCTCAGCATCAACCTGTCCTGCGTATAACTCCACCGCTACATCATCAGGCCGCAACGCGCCGAGATGAACTTGCGCTTGCACTTTGATGGTCGTGCCCACTTGCAAAGCCGTTAGCGAATCTGTGGTTACGGCTTCGATGCGAACTTCCGGCCAGTGTTGCTGAATGCGTTCTCTCCACGCGGCCAAAGCTCTGGCGCGCGCCATTTCTTCTGTCGCGAGTTGTTGCTGGCGCTGCGCCGCAGGCAGGTAAAACCGTTCGGCATATTCCTGCACCATGCGATGTGTATTGAAGAAATGACAGAGATGCCCGATGGACGATTTCATGCGCGCGATCCACTGGCGCGGCAGCTTGTCGTTGCCACGTTCGTAAAACGTCGGAACGACATCGCGTTCCAGCAAATCGTAAAGCGCCTCTGCTTCGACTTTGTCTTGATAATCCGGGTCGTCGTAGACCTCGCCGCGCCCCAGCGCCCAGCCAATGGAATTGCTTTCGTGCCCGTCGTCATTGGATTGATGCGCCGGGGATTGATGCGCCGGGTCGCGCCACGCTTCATCCCACCAGCCATCCAGCGTGCTGAGGTTGAGCACGCCATTCGCTGCGGCCTTCATGCCACTCGTACCCGAAGCTTCCAACGGGCGGCGCGGCGTGCTGAGCCAGACATCCGTGCCCTGCACCATTGAGCGGGCAATCGCCATATCGTAGCCTTCGAGAAAAACCATCCGATGACGAAACTCCGGCTGACGGCAGAGCGTGACGATTTGCTGGATGAGTTCTTTGCCCGCGTCATCGTGCGGGTGCGCCTGCCCGGCAAAAATAATCTGCACAGGCCGCGCCGGGTCATTTAGCAGCCGTGCCAGCCGCTTCGGATCACGCAGCAGCAGCGTCGCGCGTTTGTACGCTGCGAACCGACGCGCAAAGCCGATGGTCAAAATGTCAGGATCAAGCACTTCGTCAGCGGCTTGGATTTCGGCCTGCGTCGCGCCGCGTCGTTCCAGTTGATGACGCAGGCGACGCCGCGCGAAAGCGACCAATCGTTCGCGCCGCTGTTGATGCGTGCGCCACAATTCCTCGGAGGCGATGCGGCCTGTCCTCGCCCACACTCGCTCATTGGCCGGTTCATCGCGCCAGTGCGGCCCCAAATAACGGTCATAAAGTTCGGCCATTTCCTGCGAAATCCACGACTGAAAATGCACGCCGTTGCTGACGTGGCCGATGGGGATTTCTGCGGTTGGGACAGCGGGCCAGAGCGACTGCCACATTTGGCGACTGACCTCGCCGTGCAGGCGACTGACCCCATTGCTGCTTTGTGCCAGCCGCAAGGCGAGCGTCGTCATACAGAACGGCTCTTGGTTGTCGGTGGGGTCTTTTCTGCCGAACGCCAACAAGTCGCGGAACGAGAGACCGAGGCGGTTGGCATAGTCCGTAAAATAGCGCGCCATCAACTCCGGCTGAAAGTAATCGTGTCCGGCGGGAACCGGCGTATGCGTCGTGAAAATTAACCCGGCGCAAGCGGCCTCGTGCGCTTCGGCAAACGAGAGTTGATGCGTTTCCATCAGGCGGCGAATGTGTTCCAGCGCGAGGAAGGCCGAATGTCCTTCGTTCATGTGATACACACTCGGCGCGAGTCCGAGAGCTTCGAGCGCACGATACCCACCGATGCCGAGCATCATCTCCTGCTGCATGCGCAACTCCGTATCGCCGCCGTAAAGCTGATCGGTGATGTCCTGATCTGTGCGATTATTCACCGGGATGTTCGTGTCCAGCAGGTACAACGGCACGCGCCCCACTTGTGCGCGCCAGATTTGCGCAACGATTGTCCTGCCGGGAAAGGGAACGGAAATGGTCAGCGGCTCGCCCGCACGATCTCGTTCCAACAGCAACGGCAGCGTATGAAAATCATTGTCTGGGTAGGTTTCCTGCTGCCACCCGGCTTCGTTCAGGTATTGGCGGAAGTAGCCTTGTTGATAGAGCAGCCCCACACCGACGAGCGGAGCGCCGAGATCGCTGGCCGATTTGAGATGATCTCCGGCCAGAATGCCCAACCCGCCCGCGAAGATCGAAAGGCAATCGGTCACGCCGAATTCCGCCGAAAAATACGCGACCAACAGCCGCGACTCTTTGCCGTGCGTGCGCTGAAACCAGGTGGAATCGCTGGTCTGATACGCCGCGAAATCTTTGGCCACACGATCCAGATGCGCCAAAAAACCAGTGTCCACGGCGGCGGCTTCCAACGTTGCCTGTTCGGCGATCCCGATCATCCGCGCCGGATTGTGGCCGCTGCGTTCCCACAGCTCATTGTCCCAGCGAAACAGTTCGATGGCGTCGTGATTCCAGGCCCAGCGCAGGTTGTAAACCAGATCGCGTTGCCGTTCCAGCGGTGGCGGCAGAAAGGGAGTAACCGTAAAGGTGCGAATCGGTTTCATGGCAAATTCCTAAACAAGGCAAGCGCCTTTATCGCCAGCTTTCGCTCACTCCGGTAAGGCGTTCTACCCGCAACCGAAATACGATGCTTTCGAGCGGTTTTTCCGACTCCGTCAGTTTCGACTCCACTGGCGTGTATTCGGGAAGCCGCGCGAAGAGTTGGGCGAGCATCTTTTCGCGCTCGGCGGCATCCACGATTTCTTCGTAAACGCCGAAGGCGATCACGCTGCTCCAATGGAACGTGTCTTTGATCTCTTCGACCTGTAGACAGGCGCGGGCATTCGTGCGCAAGGCACTGATTTTGTTACCCGGCAGCGAATGGCAATAGACACACTCGCCATCAAAAAGGTAATAGACCGGCACGACATAAGGGTCTTGCCCATCAATACAGCCGAGATGACCGAGTCGCCCTTCGCTCAACAATCGGCGGGCGTCTTGCTGTCCAAGTTGTGCAATCATGGTTCCTCCTATTGCACTCTTGAGCAATCAATATGCCAATCACCCAAGCGCCTCGACTTAGTTGGAAATGCGCTTTTTTCAGGTCAAAGTGCGGAATATTTCTCTGTAGAAGAACCTTTGCGTCAATGCACGCAACGCAATGGC
>CAZWAK010000107.1:0-26126 GCA_964631865.1 uncultured Heliobacteriaceae bacterium
CCGAGTTATATGTCGCCCGAACAGGCGCGCGGGCAAAAAGTAGATGCGCGCACCGATATTTGGAGCTTCGGCGTCGTGCTTTATGAACTGGTGTGCGGCGCGCGTCCGTTCGGCGGCAACACGCAAGCCGATTTGCTGGTTTCGATTCTGGAACGCGAACCCACGCCCTTGCCGCATCATTTGCCAGAAGGGCTTCGTGCCATCATCAAACGCACAATCACCAAAGACCCAGAGCATCGCTACGCCCGCACACAAGATTTGCTCGAAGACGTAAAAGCTTTGCGCCGCAAGATCGAGCTTGAATCCGAATTGAAGCAGCTTGCGCGCGAAGAACAGGATGACACCGAAACGATCCGCCAAACCGCCGAAGCCGCGACGTTGCGCCTGGCGGATGATTTGGGAACACAACCCGAATTGCCGGTGGCGGAACCCGCATCTGCGCCACTGCCAGTGGCAGGATTTGTAGCTCCCCCGGCGCGGATTCCAATGCGATTGGTCGTCACCAGCCTTTTGCTCTTGCTCGTGCTCGGCATTGGAGCGTGGTATCTCTTCCAACTCCGAATGACCCCGCCAGTGCCCGTCACCGAACCTGCCGCCGCCGCGCCCAAACACGAATTGACGTGGTGGTTGATGGTGCAGCGAATGCAGGGCAACAAGTTGGAAGGACAGCCGTTCCAATCTGCCGGACGCGATTGGTTCCCGAACGGTTCGAAATTCCGCTTCAATCTGGTCAGTCCGCAAGCCGGGTATTTGTATCTGCTCAACGAAGGCCCGACCAAAGGCGGCAAGATCAGCCTGAATCTGCTCTATCCGACACCCAAAAATAACTTGAACGCTGCTGTCGCCGCCGGGCAGCCGATCCAAACCGGGAACAGCACCTTTGACCAACATCAGGGCGAAGAGAAAATGTGGATTGTCTGGGCGAGCCAACCGGTAGCCCCTATCGAAGCCGTCAAAGCCAAAACGAATGAAGGAGAAATTCAAGACAGTATAGCCATCTTGAATCTGCTGAACGAACAAGTCGGAAAATCCCAGGTCATCCCCGATGAAGATCAGGAACGGACAGTCGTCAAAGGCGATGATTTGGTGGTGCAGTTGGTGAAATTGAAGCACCGCTAATTTTTTTTCGGATTCGTGAGGGACTTCGCCGCCGGAATCCGCTCGTGAGAGCAGGAGGAAATTTTATGATGTCCAAACCCAATTGGCTGGGGCTGCTCGCCCTGCTTTTGTTGTCGAGCCTCGCCGCCGCGCAAGACGTGCAACCGCTCGCACCCAACACGCGTATCGAACGCGAACTCACCAGCACACAAGTGCATACTTATCGCATCGCGCTCAAAGCCGGACAGTTCGTGCATTTCGATGTGTTCCAGAAATCTATTGACGTCGTACTGACGCTGACCGCGCCAGACGGCAAACAAATTGCCGAAGTGGATTTGCCCGGCTTTGGCCTGCCGGAATCGCTGTCCGAAATTGCGACGAGCAGCGGCGAGTATCAGCTCACGATTCGCAGCTTCGAGGCGTTCAAGCGCAAAGGCCAGTACCAATTGAAAGCGGAGGTCAAAGACGCCGCGACCAATGCCGACAAAAAGCGGATGACGGCGGAACGCCTGGGCTGGGAGTACATCAAACTTCCCGATCTGCAGAAACGATTGGAGAACGCGCAACAATCACGGGCGCTCTGGGCGGAATTGGGCGAACGTTTTTGGGAAGGATATGAGTTGTCACGAGTCAGCTTTACTTACAAAGACCTGGGTGACAACGAAAAAGCCTTTGCGACGATGGAGCAGGCGTTGGCGATTATGCGCGAGATCAAGAGCCGCGCCGCAGAAGCCGTGATCCTGGCCGATTTGGGCGGCTTTTGCGCCAAAGAGCAGCAATGGGAAAGAGCCATTCGTTTTATTGAGCAGTCGAATGCCATCTCGGTTGAGGTCGGAAACCCGACCCGGAAAATCCTCAATCTCCGATCATTAGGTGATGGCCTTTGGGCGCGGCAACAAACGGCGCGAGCCGAAGCGGCCTTCACGCAAATGCTTGAGGCGAGCCGGGCCGCGAATGATCGCCATTATCAAGTCGAAGCTTACCATCGGCTGGGTAATTTCGCCGGGAGTCAGGGGCAATATGCGAAATCAATGGCTTATCTCGAATCCGGGCTTGCGATAGCCCGCGATCTCAAAGATATAAATCTGGAAGCAACGAGTTTGATCATCCTCACCATTCACGCCTTTGAGTCCGACAAGATTGAAAAGGCGCTTGAGTACGCAAACTCTTCACTGGCAATCGTGAAAGAGTCAGGCAATTTGTCGAGAGAGGCCGAACTTTACGAGTTTACCTTTGCGCAAATTTATAGATTGCTTGGTCGTAGAGATAAAGAACTGGAAGCTTTGGAAAAATCTCTCTCTCTTTATCGGGAGGCAAAAAATAAAATCGGAGAAGCGTTTGCGCTCCTTTTTCTGGGCAGCCTCTATTCACGGGAGGGCATAAATCCCAAGGTTCTTGAATGCCTGGAGCAATCCGAAAAAATACTCAAAGAACTCAATCTGACAAAGACGCTGGACTACGTTTACATTCTGCACGGATTTGCTGACTATCACATAGAAACCAACAATCCGGCGAAGGCTTTTGCGTACCTCGAACAGGCGCTCGCCTTATGCCAACAATTCAATCAACAAGGGCGCGTCGCCAACACCTTACGATTGATGGGGACGGCGTATCGCAAATTAAAACAATACGACAAAGCCATTGACCACGACGAGCGCGCCTTACGGTTGTGGAAAGGGGTTCCCCCGATCAAAACCAGGATGGAGCAAGACCTCGCCGCGATGATAACGGCAAGCTTGATGTATGACTGGCGCGAAGCAGGGAATCCAGAACTTGCCATCTATTACGGCAAACTCGCCATCAATCACTATCAGGACGCGCGCAGCACGGTTCGCCAATCAAGCGATCAATCCGACATCCGACAAGCCTTACAACAAACCTTCGACAAATCCATCGAAAAGCACTACCGCGAACTTGCTGACCTGCTCATCTCTCAAGCTCGCCTTCCCGAAGCGGAGCAAGTCCTGCGTATGCTCAAGGAAGAAGAGTATTTCGAGTACATTCGCGGCGACGCCAACTCACCGAAAGGCGAAAAGGCGACGCTCACGCCGAAGGAAGAAGCTGCCGACAAACGCTACCGCGAAGTGGCGGACAAGTTGGCGGCGCTCGGCGCGGAACGTGCGGCCTTGCTCAACAAACCGTCGCGCACTGCCGAAGAAGACAAACGGCTCGCGCAAATCGAAAGCGACCTCGCCGTCGCAGGCGATGCGTTTCAAAAATTCCTCAATAAATTGAATGACGAATTGAAGACGACCAAAGACGCGGGCAAAGTCTCGCAGCTTCGCGAAGCGCAAGGGCTGATGGAAGACCTGCGCGAACTCGGTAACGGCGCGGTCGCGCTCTACACCGTTGTTGGCGAAGACAAGTACAGCGTCGTGCTGACGACCGCCGATGTGCAAAAGGCGTATCAAGTGCCGATCAAAGCGGCAGAGTTGAATCGCAAAGTCCTCGCGTTTCGCGCGGCGTTGCAAAACCCGACGCTCGACCCGCTGCCGCTGGCGCAGGAGTTGTACAAAATCTTGCTCGCGCCCGTCGCGGACGATTTGCGTGCGGCGAAAGCGCAGTTGTTGATGTGGTCGTTGGACGGCGTGCTGCGCTATGTGCCGATGGCGGCGCTGCACGACAGCGACAAGTATTTAGTAGAAAGTTATCGGCACGCTGTGTTTACGCCCGCGAGCAATGCGCGACTGCATTTTGCGCCGAGCAAGAATTGGCGCGCGCTCGGCTTGGGCGTGACGAAGGCGCACGGCGAAAACATTCCGGCGCTGCCCGGCGTCGCGGAAGAGATGCGCGGGATTATCAAAACCGATGCCAACGGCTCCGGCGTCTTGCCCGGCACGGTCAAGCTGGACGAGCAATTTACGGAAGAGTCCATGTTGACGAGCTTGCGCGAAAGCAACAACGTCATTCACATCGCCAGCCACTTCAAATTTCAACCGGGCAACGAAACCAATTCCGCGTTGCTGTTGGGCGATGGGCAATTTTTGAGTTTGGCGCAAATCAAGACGTGGCAGAATCCGTTTCGCGGTGTCGAGTTGTTAACGCTCTCAGCCTGCAACACCGCGACATCGGGCAGCGGCGCGAACGGCAAAGAGATCGAAGGCTTCGGCGTATTAGCCCAACAAAAAGGCGCGCGTGCCGTCATCGCCAGTTTGTGGCCCGTCGCCGACCGCAGCACGATGCGGTTGATGCAGGAGTTTTACACGTTGCGCGAATCCGGTTTGTCGAAAGCCGAAGCGATGCGGCAAGCGCAAAGCAAAATGTTGCGCGGTGAATTAACGATGAAAGCCGCAACGGGCACGCGCGAAATTGTTCACGAAACAGACAAGACCGCAGGCTTGCCCAAATTCAAAGCCGACGCGCAGCGACCGTATGCACATCCGTATTATTGGGCCCCGTTTATTCTGATCGGCAATTGGAAATAATTGGCTGGGGAAAACTTTCTGAGGGAATGTCCGCGCGCAATCCGCTTGTGTTGGTAGGAGGAAAAATTATGACGAAATACTTCTTGTTCATCGCACTGTGCCTAACCGTTTCTCTGCCTGTCAGGGCGCAGGAGGATCAATCTCGACAAATCATCCCGGAAGAATTCGTCAAAGCGCGCCCGTCCAAATCCGCCGCGTCCGCCGCCAAAGGACGCGCGAAATATCAGGCTGCGAGCGCGAAAAAAGAGGCGGCTCCCAAATCCGGCGACTATCATCAACTCGGCTTGACCTTGTGGCGACTGCGTCCGGCAAAGCCTTCGGACATCGCGCGCATCATTGTGCAGGAGGGCGAAGACGTGGTGGAGTGGACGCCGGAACGTGTGCGCGCCGACACGCCGCTCAAAATGGGCGAAAAGATTCGCTTCAGTTTTGAATCGCCGCAGCCCGGCTATTTGTACGTCATTGACCGCGAACGCTATGCCGATGGTTCGGTCGGCGAACCGGTGTTGATTTTCCCGACCACGCGCACACGCGACGGCGATAACAAGGTTGCGCCCGGTCGGCTAATCGAAATCCCGGCGCAAGAGGATCGTCCCAATTATTTCACGCTCCGGCAAACGCGCGCCGATCAAATCGGCGAATTGGTCAGCGTGATCGTCTCGCCGCAGCCATTAGCCGAAATCAAGATCACCGACAAAGCCCAGAAGCTTTCCCCCGCGCTCGTCGCGCAATGGGAAAAGCAGTGGGGCGCAAACACCGAGAAATTTGAGATGACCGGCGGCGAGGGCCGCGTCTGGACGAAAGCCGAACAGGAGGCCGGAGCCGAAGTGTCGCGCGAACTGACACAAGATGATCCGGGGCCGCAAACTGTCTATCGCGTCACCGTCAAGCCGGGTGCGCCGCTGTGGGTGAATGTCGGTTTGCGATACGGAAGTAGGCAACAGGCCAAATCGCCACGCGCAAAACGATGAATGCCTTGCGGCTTTGGTCGCAGAGAAAGAGCAAAATAAAACCGCCGATTTGCATTTTGTTCGCTGATGTCGTAAGACGCTTTTTCACGAATTCGCGCTCAATCAATCAGCGATTGAGCGTCGTGCAATGTCTTATGATGTCAGTAAGTAGGGGAGCAAAAAGAATCTGGTGTAAAGCGATTTGGTAAATCGCTGGCTCCCACTGCCCGCGCGCCGCGATTTGCCAAATCGCGTTACGACATAACACCACGTTATTTTTGCGCACGTACTTATGATTTTCACACGCCGCTTTTACATTCTGCTTATCCTCGGCGTCATTCCGCCGTTGCTGACTTGGCCCTGGCTGGGCAGCAAGTGGTTGCTCATTGGCTGGAACGTGGCGTTGCTTGTGACGGCGTGGCTGGATTATCGGCAGGCGGAAGATGTCGCGCAGCTCGAAGCCACGCGCCACTTGTCGCAACGCTTCATCATTGGTGCAGAAAACGAAGTGCAAATTGAATTGGCGATGCGCCCGACGCGGCAAATTACGTTCAGCCTCAAAGACGAATTTCCGCCCGATTTAGAGCTACGCGGCGAACGATTGCTAACTTTCACCATTCCGCGCAAAGCTCGCCACTCCGTCAAGCAAAGCTACAAACTCTTTGCCGCTGCACGCGGCGATTATCACTTCGGCGATTTGCTGTTGCGCTGGACAGCGCCGCTCGGACTGGTCATCAAGCAAGTCCGCATCCCCGCTGCACAAAGCGTCAAAGTCTATCCAAACCTCAGCGCCGCGAAACAACAGGAATTGCTCGCGCAGCGCAATCGTTTGTTACAAATCGGCATTCGGCGCACGCGATTGAAGGGACAGGGCAGAGAATTTGAAAGCTTGCGCGATTACGTGCGCGGTGATGCGCTCAGGCATATTTCGTGGACGGCGACCGCGCGGCGCGGCAAGCTCGTGACGCGGCAATATCAGGCCGAACGCAATCAAAACATCGTCGTGATGGTGGATGCCGGACGTTTGATGACCTCGCGCATTGACAACTTGTCGAAGCTCGATCACGCCATCAATGCCGCGTTGGCCGTGGGCTTTGTGGCGAATCGCGGCGCGGACAATGTGGGCCTGCTCGCCTTCACGCGCGAAGTCGTTTCATACCTGCCGCCGCAGCACGGCAACGCGCAAATCAACGCGATGCTCGAAGCTTTGTATAATCTCAAGCCGAGTATGATCGAGCCTTCGTATGCACGTGCCTTTCAGTACTTTTCGCAGCATTGCAAACGCCGTTCGCTCGTGATTATTCTAACCGACCTGATTGACCGCGAAGCCTCGGGCGAACTGCTTGCTTATACAGCGACCTTGTTGCCGCGCCATTTGCCCTTGATCGTCACTATCGGCGACAATGATTTGCGCGCGTTGGCTGCCGAAGTCCCGCAAAAAGTCACGGACGTCTATCGGCAAAGCGTTGCTGAAGAGTTATTACAACAACGCGAAGAAGCTTTGGCGCGTATTACTGAGTTAGGTGGTTTGGCGCTGGATGTTCCGGCTGGGCAGTTATCTTTTCAATTAGTTAATAAGTACTTGGAAGTTAAGGCGCGCGGCTTACTTTGAAGATTAAGTTTAGCCATTTCAGATTGATGACCGGAATGACAAATGAAGCTGAAATCACAAATAAAGTTGAGATTAGCCCTGAAGCTCCAGTAACTACCAATCGAACAGCGCAACTTATCAGCACGATAGCCTACTTATTGGCGATCATTGCCGCGATTGTTTTACGGTTCTACTTACTCGAAATTAAACCTTTACATCACGACGAAGGGGTCAATTCGCACTTTCTCTTAAATCTGGATCGGGCGGGGAAATACGCTTACGACCCGACGAACTATCACGGGCCAACACTTTATTACTTTGCCTGGCTGGCATTGAAAACCTTTGGCGAAAGCGTTTTTGCCTTGCGTGTGTATCCGGCGATTTGTGGCGTGCTGACGGTGGCCTTGATGTGGGGCTTACGCAGAGGATTAGGCTTAGTTGGCCTGCCTGTCGCCGCCTGGAGCTTAGCTTTGTCGCCCGGATTAGTATATTACTCGCGCGACTTTATTCACGAGTCGTCGTTTGGGTTTTTTACAGTCGGAATTATCGTTTGTGCCTACAACTTCAGAGATAGTTATTTATGGTTTTTACCCGTCTTTGCTGGCTTGCTCTTTGCCACCAAAGAAACAGCCATTCATACCATTGGTGTCTTAGTTGCAGCCGCGATTTGCGCGATGATTTGGTATGGGCTAAGGCGCATCTTTACTTCTGCTGAGGTAGAATTTCCATCCATCGGTCGGATGCGACAATTCGGTTTACCGGCGTGGCAGTATTTATTCTATTGCCTAATCGTCTTTTTGATTATTAACCTTGTGTTTTATTCGTCCTTCTTTACGAATTGGAAAGGGATCACAGACGCCTATCGTTCAGTTTTTATGTGGACAGGACGCGGCTTCAACGAGCATATTCACGATCATGTGTTTACTTATTACCTGGGGGTTTTAGTCAAGCTGGAGTTGCCGCTGGTTCTTATGGCTAGTTTCGGAATTGTAATTACTTTATGGCGCGGTACTAAGTTTGGTTTATTTCTGATGGCGTGGGTTTGTGGGATGGTTTGGGGATACTCAAGGATCCCTTATAAAACGCCCTGGTTGATGGTAAGTATGCTGATTGCTTTAGCGGTTTTCAGCGGATATGTGGCGCAAGAAGTATTTTCGATGTTGCGCTTTCCTTCTCTTCAAGGGGTCTTTATCCTTTTGCTTTTAGCTGCTGCTGTGCCGACTACATTGATATGTTGGCAAGTAAATCGTTATAAACACGAAGATAATGAAAACAGGACAGGGTATTTTGCAGAATTTGGCAAAAAACGGAACCTTACTGCTTATACCGATACGCAATATGGTTATGTGTATGCGCAGACGGATAAAGACTTAATGAACTTAGTCAAAGAGGTTGACCGGATTCAGCCCCGCACTATTTTTTATGCGACGGTAGAGTCTGAATATTGGCCGTTGCCTTGGTACTTTCGTAATTACCAGGTTACGGGCTATGATAACGACATCCCGGAAAACTTTGATGATGATGTACTAATTGCTTCTGACGATTTACGAGAAAAGGCGGAAACTCGATTACAAGGCCGGTATCGCTCGCAAGAGTATATTCTTAGACCCGGAGTAAACTTAATTCTTTTTATTAAAGAGCCGGGGGCGCGATGAAACTATTTACCATCGGACACGGCAATGCCGAAGTAGAGAAGTTCGTAACCTTATTGCGGCAGTACGAAATCGAACTGCTGGTAGATACTCGTTCGCAGCCCTACAGCCGTTTCAATCCGCAATTCAATCGCGAACTGCTCAAACAAACAGTCAGCGACGCCGGGATTGCGTATGTGTTTATGGGCGACACGATTGGCGGACGTCCAAGCGGTGAAGAGTTTTACTTTCCGAGCGGCAAGGTGGATTACGATGTATTGGAGCAGGCGGAATTTTATCAAGCCGGGATTGCGCGCTTGCTGGATTTTGCTGCCGATTGTCGCGTGGCGTTTATGTGCAGCGAGATGGACTATCACCAGTGCCATCGCTACAACTTGATTACGCGCACGCTGGTCAATCGTGACATTGAAGTCACACATATCCTGCATTCGGGCGAAACCGTTGACTCGGTTGCGGCAGAATTTGAAGATGCGCAACCATCCTTGTTCTAAAATCTATGACGACTGTCTACACCATCGGATTTACCAAGAAAAGTTTGCAGCAATTTATCGAGACCTTGCGTGCGGCAGGCGTGCGCAAAGTGATTGACGTGCGTTTGCGCAACACCTCGCAACTCGCCGGATGGAGCAAGCAGCCGGACTTCGCCTACCTGCTCGAAAGCGGCTTCGGCATTGGCTACGAACATCATCCCGAATTTGCGCCGACGGACGAACTGCTCGATACATACAAAAAAGAGCGCGATTGGAACTGGTACGAAGAAGCGTTCAATCAATTGATTGCGAGTCGAAATTTGGAAGCCGAAGGCCGCGCGTTGTTGGCGGAAGACGGCAATTGTTTGTTATGCGCGGAGCCGACCGCTGACAAATGTCATCGCCGAATGACGGCGGAATATTTGCAGGCACTCGATTCGACCCTTCAAATCAAGCATCTGTGATTGACGTAAAAGAAGCAGCCGGTTTTTCATTTTCCATATTCCATATTCGATTTTTCATTTGTCATCGGTTTACGGCTCGCCCGCCAACAATGGCAAATGAGAAATGAAAAATGAAGAATGGTAAATGAAAATAGGAGCCTCTTTGCGGAGAGGCAGGCAACCGTATGGAGAAAGCCCTGACCATCCTGGCGGTGACGAAAATGCACGGCGGCGTTTGTACCGCTGGCATTGACGAACAAGGTCATTGGGTGCGTCCGGTGCGACAACTCAAAGCCACGACCTATGCGCATTCCGGGGCGAGCGATTATTGCCTGTTGCCGCTGGATTTCTTTCACGGCGGGCAATCGCATCTGGTGAATTTGGGTGTGACGCAATTTTGGCTGAAGTCCTATCAACCCACACCGCCGCACGTTGAAGATTGGACGCTCGACGTCAATCACAAGCCGCAACTGCTCCGTAAACTTTCCCTCGTCGAACAAACGGAATTTCTGGCTGCACACGCCGAAACGGATTTCGCGCCGCTGCTCAATCACGAGCGTTCACTGGGTTTATTTCAAGCGTCGCAGTTTGCCTTTCACTTCAGTTGGAACGCGATGGGCGATGATGTGACGGTGCGCGCGAGTTGCACCGTCGGCGGGCACGAATTGCGCGACATCGGTTGTACGGATTTGCGGATGCGAGCCTTGGCGCGCAAGTGGCTCGCGCACAGCAAAGCTGCGACTTTGACGCAATTGGACTTTGCGCGGCATCTCAAACAGGCAACGTATTTGGCGATTGGTTTGTCGCGCTTGCATCAGGGTAAACATTGGCCGATTCTGGTTGGCGTGCATACGGTGCCGGAGTTGGAGGTGGAAGTGGATTATGCACGGCTGTAGCAGTTTGAGGGAAGGCAGGGAGATTACGAAACAGACGAAAATAACGAAACAGACGAAATGAGAGGTTTGCTTTTTTCCGTGTGTTCCGTTTATTTCGTGTGTTTCGTAATCTCTCTTGCTAACAAAAATGACAATGAATTTGGAGCAGGCGTTACAACAGCATTTCGGCTTTCCGAGCTTTCGTCCGAATCAGCGCGAAGTGATTGAATTGTTGCTGGCGGGGCAGCCGACGCTGGCCGTGTTGCCGACAGGCTTGGGCAAATCGTTGTGTTATCAATTGACGGCGCAACTCTTGCCGGGCACGACGCTCGTTATCTCGCCGTTGATTGCGCTGATGCAGGATCAGGTCGAAGCCTTGCAACGACGCGGCTTCGACAAGGTCACGTATTTGAGCAGCGCGCTCACGCCAGCGCAGGTCGGCGGACGGTTTGATGAGATGGAACGCGGCGGCTACAAGCTCGTCTACATCGCGCCGGAGCGGTGCGATTCGCCGCGTTTTCAGCGGTTCGTGCAAACGGCGGACATCTCGCTCGTCGTGATTGACGAAGCGCATTGCATCAGCCAATGGGGCCACGACTTTCGCCCGCATTATCGCAATTTGCTGACAAGGCTGCCGGAACTCAAACGTGCTAATTTTTTAGCATTGACGGCGACCGCGACGCCCGACGTGCAGAATGACATCGTCTCGGCGTTGGCGCTGCCGCACATCAAACGCATCATCGCGGATTTCAACCGTCCGAATTTGTACTTTGAATCCATCGCTGCCACGACGCGCGAAGAGAAAGAAGCGTGGTTGCTGAAGACGTTGACCGAACACGATCTCGGCGGCTCGACGATTGTCTATTGCAGCACGCGCAAGGAGGCGAATGCGGCATTCGGCTTCCTGAAAGCGCGCGGGTTCAATGCCGAACTCTATCACGCGGGACTCAGCGCCGAAGCGCGCACCAACGCGCAGCGCCAATTCATCAATGACGACGTGCCGATCATCGTGGCGACTGTCGCGTTCGGGATGGGCATTGACAAACCCGATGTGCGGCGCGTGATTCATTTCAATATTCCGGGCACGCTCGAAGGCTATTATCAAGAGGCCGGACGCGCGGGACGCGATGGCGCAGCGGCAGTCTGTTCGTTGCTGTATGCGCAGCCCGATCTGCGCACGCAGCGGTTTTTGATGGAGCAGGCGTCGCCGCATCCGCAAGTTGTCGAACGCTTGATGCAGGCGATCAAAGACGTACATCCGTTACCCGTTTCGGCGGGTGATTTAACGACAGCCACGGCTGTGCCGGAACTCAGCGCAAATGCGGCGTTGCAGTTGTTGTACGAACAGAATTGGGTGGCGATGAGCAGCGACGGCAAGTACGTGTTGGCGCAGCCGGACGCGAAGCACTTCAAGCTGGATTTTCGCCCGCTGCACGAACGTCGCAATCATGCCGAAGAGCGGTTTCAAAAGATGATCGAGTACGCGGCGTCGGATGTGTGTCGGCGACAGCAGGTGTTGGGCTACTTCGGGCAACGCTTTGCTGCGCCGTGCGAGGCTTGTGATGTTTGCACGGCGGCGACGACGGCTGTCAACGCTGCACCGCAGTTGCGCGCGACGGCAGAATCGGATCGCGTCGCGCGCATTATTTTGCAGGCTGCCGATGATTTTGGCGGGCGCGTCGGACGTTCGTTGATTGCCGATGTGCTGGGCGGCAGCAAAGCCAAACGCATCACCGAACGCAATCTGGATCGCGCGCGTTGTTACGGCGCGTTGAGCTTGCACGCGAACGATCAGGTGCGCGATTGGATTGATGAATTAATTGTGCAAAAGCTGCTGCGCGTGACGGCGGAAGAGTATCCGCGTTTGTTGTTGACCGACGCGGGCATTCAGGCGTTTGGCGAGCCGGATTGGATTGCGCTGTCGGGCTTTGCGACGCCGAAAGAAAAGCATAAACCAGAGACGACGACTGCCGCTTCTATGCCAATGGGCAACGCGAGCATAGCGCCTGCGCTCAATGCCAAGCTGCGCGAATGGCGGCGACAAAAAGCGAGTGAAATCGCGATGCCGCCGTACATCGTGTTGCACAACACGGTGCTGGACGAAATCGCGGCGCGGCAACCCGTCACGCTCGACGAACTTCGCACCATCAAAGGCATCGGCGAAACGAAGATTGAAAGCTTCGGCGCGGAAATCATCGCGCTTGTGCAAAGCGTGGTCGGGCCAGCGGAAGAAGTCGTTACATCGGTTGCTGCGTCGTCCTTCGATTGGCGGCTGCAAATTGAATTGTGGGAGCAGGGCGGCGCAGAACCGAATCGGTCGGCACTGCTTGCCGCGCTGCAAAATCACGCGGCGCTGGAACGCGGTGAGTTGATTGTGCTGTTGGGCGTGGTGAAAACGTTGCGCTTGCGGGAGGCGGCGGAACTCTTGTTGCAGATGTTAGCGGAGACGACGGACGGCAATTTTCTGACGGCGCTGTGTCACGCCATCGGGGCGCTGCAACTTGTGTCAGCCGTGCCGTCGTTGCTGGCTTTACTCGATGACATGCGCCCTGGCATTCGGCGCGCAGCGGTGCGGGCATTGGGACAACTGCGGGCTGCCGAAGCGTTGCCGAAGTTGGAACGATTAGCGGAGATCGAATCTTCCGAATATGTGAAGCTGTCGTTGCGCGCCGCGTTGTTGCGAATCAGAGGCGAGTAATAGACGTTTTTACTATGTCGTCATCGGGTCAACAACCGTCAAGCCAGCGGCTTTTGCGGCGACCAGCAGTTCACGATCTGACGTGACGAAAGTGAATTCGTCAGCGGGTTCGACAAAGTTTTCTTGGATGAAGAGCGCCACCGCCAAGTGGATTGAATCTGCGCCTCGTAAAGCGTATTGGCGCGTCACTTCGGCTGCTCTCAGAGCGATCTCGGCTGATATTTGAACCTGCAAAAAATTATCCCAGTGGTCATCCAATTCGCCCAATTTTTCTTCTAGTTGGGATTGGTCAAAGGCTCCTGTTTTTTGTTTTCTTGCTAATGTGGAACAAACTTCAATCCAACCAAGCGAAGAATAGAAGATAGGCGGCTGCTGCGAAAACAAGTCGGAAACCCATTGCGTTCCCGCTTCCGAGTGATAGTGCTTGACCCAAACACAAGCATCCAGGTAATAGAAATTCATCGGCGATCCTCAAGCAAGATGTCCGCCGCAGGCTTGCCCTCTGAGACGATAGGCGTGATGGGGCGAAAGGGCTTGATGCCGCCGGGTGGGACGCGCACTTCCGGATGGTTCTTAAAGCGGCGCAAAAACGCAGATTGTTGCTTGATCTGTTCAATCGCAGTCAGGGCAGCGGCAGCTTCTTCTTCGGTCAATGTATCAATCGTGTTGCGTAATGTTTCGATAGTTGAATTCATACCATACCTCCACCGCCAAGTTTACTACTGCCACTTCACTTTGCGAAACTTTTCCGTCACTCCAGAGCGAAGAACCGCCTAGTTGTTTGCCCAAACTCCCAGCACCACCAGAAACACCACGCCCACCCCAGCCAACACGCCTAAAACGGTGTAGCCGGCGATTTTGCCCGCTTTGCCGCTGTCTTTGGCGGAGATTTTGTCTACGTCGCTGTAACGAAGTTCGCGCGACGTCACCTTGTCTTTGTCTACGAGTTGCACCGTGAAGAGGTCGGTTTGAATGTCGGCCATGCGTCCTTCGAGTTTTTCGCCGGATTTGAGCTTGATGAACACGTTTTTGTTCGTGCCCCATTGGACGATCTTTTGTTTGAGCTTGGCTTCTTTTTCCAGTTGTTTGTTATTCGTTTGCGCGAAGCTCGGCACAACAAACAGCAGGCACAAAAGAAGAGACAAAGTTTGTTTGAGCATAAATTTTTCCTACCCTTCGCTGACCGCATAGATGGCGAACAGCATCACGAACACCGCGCCGACGGCGGCCAGCACGCCTAACGCCGTGAAGCCTGCGGTTCGCCCGGCACTGCTTTTGGCTGAGACTTTGTTGAGGTCACTGAAATTGATTTGATGCGACGTGACTTTGCCGTCTTTCGTGACGGATTGGACAGCGAAGAAATCGTTCTGAATTTCGGCGATGCGTCCGCTGATTTTTTCGCCGGAATTCAGCTTGACGCTAACTTGTTTGTTCGTGCCCCACTCCACGACACGCTTTTTGAACTCGGCTTGTTTTTCCGGGGAGGTTGTTCGGGTTTGGGCCAGCGCGTTGCTGACGCCTAGCGCAACGATTAGAACCCACGACATGACGACTGATAGTTTTGACATATTCACCTCGAAAAATAGGATGTTGGTTTTAGGAATCACCGAACGCCAGCGCGATCAGGAACAGCGTGCCGACCGCCGCTGCTGCGCCGAGCACAATCCAAACCGCGATTTTGCCGCCGTTGGCTTCTCCTTTGGCGGCGATTTTGTCTACGTCGCTGTAATTGATGTCGCGCGTGACGACCTGGCCGTTTTCGACCAATTGCACGGCGAAATTTGTATCTTTGATGTCGGCAACGCGACCGTCAATTTTGCTGCCGGAGTGGAGCTTGACGGACACGTTTTTGTTCGTGCCCCATTCGACGATTTTTTGCTTGAGTTTGACTTCTTTCGGTTGTTGGGCGAAGGCGAAGTTGGTCGCCAGTGTGCAGGTGAGCAGCAACGTGAGCGTGCAAGAAAGGGCGTGACGAAACATACGATTTACCTCGATGAAAAAATGACTTTGGGGTCACGGTCGCGTGACCGCGTGAGATTGACGATGACATACGCCGCCAGCCCGATGGCACTGACCAACCCGATGTAATTGCGAGTTCGCGTCGCGCCCCAATCTATGTGGCCGGAGAGCCTGTCAATGTCGTCGAATTTGACTTGCCGGGGCGTGGCCTGAGCTTTCGTCAGGACAGCAAAGAATTCGTCTTTGATTTCCACGACGCGGCCTTTCACCTGCGCGCCCGATTTGAGTTTGACAGTGACAGGTTTTTCCAAGCCCCAATTGACGATTTGGGCTTTGAGCTTTTCCACTTCGGGGCTGGTTTGCGCGAAGCTCATTAGATTGAGCAAAAGTAGCGAGAGCATTGTGCAGAGCGTTTTGTGCAGCATACGAACCTCGTCTCAGCCGTAATTTTCAAAGAACAGCAGAATCGCCAACACCGCTGCGGCGATGCCCAGCACGATGGCGACTTTGGCTCCGGTGGACAGGTTGTTGCCTTTGACCTGTGTGACGTTGGGGTAAGGAACCGTCGTCGTTGTGCCCGCGTTGGCATCTACGATGACGAACGATTCTGCGTCAGCGGATTGAATATAGCCCGCGACTTTGGTCTGGTCGCGCAGCTTGATCTGCACGCGCGCGTCGGGGCCGGAGCCGAGTTGCAGAATCGCGGCTTTGATTTTCTCCGCATTTTTTTCCGCTTTCGATTTGGCCCATACGGACGGGGCCGCGACCAGCAAGCTCATCAGAGCGAAGGCGATGATTTTTTTGACCATGGAGACCTCCTCAGAAAAGGTAGCGCGATTTGACAAATCGCGTTACATCGCGACTTCATTGTTACTAGGCGTCGCTCGCGACCTGAGCAACTCCTTAAAAATTCGGATCGTTCAGCGCGACGACAATCACGACGGCAATCGTCGCCAACACGCCGATGGCGATAAAACCGCCGATTTTGCGCGCTTTTTCGTCACCGCTGGCGAGCGAGACTTTCTTCAGATCATCCCAGCGCAATTCGCGTGTGACGATTTTGCCTTGCTCGATCAACTGAACAGCTAAAGTGTCGAATTTGATTTCGGCGCTGCGGCCTTTGAGTTTTTCCCCCGACTTGAGTTGGATGGTGAGGGGCTTGTTCGTGCCCCATTCGATGACCTTGCGGCGCAGGCTTTCGGCTTGTGAGGATTGCGCGCAGGCCGGATGGCAGATGAATGCAAGCAGTGCGCCAGAAAGCCAGAATGCTTTGCTGAACATAACAAGTTCCTTGAATTTCAGTTAAAGAGTGTGCGTAATTGAAAGCCAATAAAATCAGGGGTTTTATTCTTCCTTCTTCACTTTTCCTTCTTCATTCCTGACGAGAAAGTTTCTTTTCTTTCCCTGAAAAGAATGAAGAATCAAGAATGAAGAGTGAAGAATACACTTCTGAATTACACACAGCCCTCATTTAAGTTATAGGTTGCCGCTGGAACATTTTCCTCGTAATCCAATAACCAAGCGCCGCGACCGCCATTCCGCCCCAAATGTCTATGGCGTAGTGATAACGTCCGTACACCGCCGACACACACACGCCGAGCGCGAGCATCAACACCGCGTGACCGAGCTTGCGCGAATACCGATAGGCCGCAATCGTGGCGACAAACGAACCTGTGACGTGGGCACTCGGAAACGCGCCGCCGTGAATGCGTCCGTGCTTTTCGACGAATTCGACAAGATATGTGAACATCCAGCCCGGCGTTTCAGGCACAGTTTGCAAGGCGCGCAACGTGTGGTACGGCCCTTCGACCGGGAAGAAAATAAAGACGAGATAACAGAAGATGTACGACAAACAGAGCGCGAACACGAATTCGGCAAACTGCTTTTGATTGCGCAGCCACAGCAACAACGCCAGCGCCGGAATCAACGGCCAGTACGTGAAGTAAAAGAAGTTCATGACTTCCGTCAGCCAGTAACTGATGTGCTGCTCGAACCACACGGTCGGATGCGCGCCGAACATCGCGTAATCGAATTGAATCAGCGGCGCATCGAACCAGCCGCGATGAATGATGTGAACGATGCTGTGAATTTCTTCAAAGAAAAAGCCCGACAAACCGAGCGGATACCAGTGACTCAAAAACGAAAGCACAGGCGTTTGGCGCTGCCGAAAATACACGAGCGCAAAGATCATCAACGTAAAGGCGACGTGTGCTGCCAGCAGCTTGCCGCGCTGCTCCATTGGATTCGGCGAGAACGCCAACAACAAGCCGACGAACGCCAGATAGGCGAGCGTCAAACGATCCGTGAGGTTGAAATGGCTGAGAACGCTGCTCCAAGAGCGTGGTGCGGTCGTCAGTGCGAGATTATTTGTGCGGTCAAGTTCCATCATCGTCCGTGTTCTCCTAGTCCTCAAATTCTTCAATCATCCAGCCCTGGTTGGTCGCGAAGGTTCGTAAACGGTGATCGGGATTCGTGGCGACAGGATGCCCGACCACACTCAATAAATGGCGATCTGTGAAATGATTGCCGTAGGCGAACGATTTCGGCAGATCGAAGTTCCGTGCTTGATTCAGCGCCAGCAGCGTGGTCGCTTTGCCTTTGGCATACGGTTGCTCGCCCTCGATTTTGCCGAGCAACGCATTGCCTTCTACTTCAATTTTTGTGCCGATGCGCGTGCAGGCGTTCAGGTACTGTTGCAACGGCTCCAACAACAAATCCAATGTGCCCGACACGAGCACGACGCAGTGGCCTTGTTGCTGATGCCAGCGCACTCGTTCGACGGCTTTCGGCAGCAGATGATGGCGAATATGTTGATCGAAGCAATCCTGCGCGAGACGGCGAAAATGATCGAGCGGCTTGTTGTGCAAATACGCTTTGTTGGCGCGAATCACTGCGTGCCCTTGCGCAGCGGTGCGGAAAATTCCGGCAGCTAAGCGCGTGATGTCGCTGACGCGGAGTTCGCCGTAGCGCCACAGGTACTGCAAAAACCGCACCTCCATCGAAGCGCCGCCGAGCAGCGTTCCGTCTACGTCAAAAATGGCCGCGATGGGTTGTTGATTCATATCGTTGGGGCCGCAGAAATCACCGAGCAGAAAGATGCCCCCTTCATAAGACCTTTCAGCATCCTCGTTGATTTCTGCGACATAAAACTTTACCAGACTTTCGGTAGCACAAATCCTTTGCGGAAGAACCGCATGCCTTCGACAATGACTGGCACGCCGCGCACGACGCACAACACAACGGCGGCGAGCGCCAGCGCAAAAGCGATCATTGGCAATGCTTGTCCGAGCCAATCCAAAATCATCTTGTCAACGGGGAAGCCCGGTGCGGACGACAACGTGCGCCACAAACCGAGCGCCAAAAACGCCGCGCATTTGACAATACCGTACGACGCACGACTCGCGCGCGAACCGACCAGCAATTTGCCCCACCAACTTTGCATCATCGTTTTTTCGCCGAAGGCCGTCTGGCCTTGCGTGAACGCCACCGCGCGCAGAAAATCAGTCAGTCCGCCGCGTGCAATGACAATCGCTGGAATCCAGAACGACACCAGACCGACGGTGGCGAAGTAAATCCAATACAGATTTTCGACGATGCGGTCGGCAGCGATGTCAAAGGCGGCTCCGATGTCGCTCGTGCAACCGAAGCGGCGCGCGACCCAACCGTCAACGGCGTCGAGCGCGATGGCGAGCACGAGCAAAATCAACGCGGCGATGTTGGCGTACAGGCCGCGTCCAAACAGGCCAACGGAGACGAACGCGATCACGACTCGAACCAATGTGATGATGTTGGCAAGCATAGCAAATACCTCTTTCCAGCTTGATCTCCGTTTGGCGCGAACGGTCAGTTTGCGCATCAGGTCGTCACGCCATTTGCCCGGCACAAACTGACCGTCCGCGCGACAATTCATTACAAGCCCCGTGCCAAATGTTGGTCAGACAGAAAAAGTATTGTGGGAACTGAAGTTAAGCGAATTTCGTACAGCAGTGTCGGATTGGGATGACAGTAGGCAGTGTCAGATTTTTCTGACGAATGACAGATTGGAGTGGCCACGAATTTCACGAATTTTCACGAATTTACTTTGAGCGGATACAGGCAAGCTAAAATCCAAAATCTAAAATCAGGCTCATTCGTGAAAATTCGTGAAATTCGTGGCTGAAAATTCTTATGACTGAACATCGTCTCGCGCGCAATTATCTGCTTGGTGCTTCGGGCCTGAGCATCGTTTTGTCCTTCATTCCGTTTGCCGGGTTTCTGGTCTATCCGTTCAAGCTCTTCGTGACGTTCATTCACGAAGGCGGGCACGCGCTGGCGGCGGTGGCGACGTTCGGCGCGGTCGAACGCATCGTCATCAACCCGGACACGAGCGGGCTGACACTGTCGCTCGGCGGGCTGTCCATCATCATTGCGAGCGCGGGCTATTTGACCAGCACGTTGTACGGCGCGGCGCTGCTGCTGATTTGCCGCAACGGCAGGAATGCGAAGGCGGCGCTGGGAGTATCGGCGGCGTTGATTTTGGGGCTGACCGTGTTTTGGACGAGCGGATTGTTCGGCTGGATTGTCGGGATTGTGATGACCGCCGGGCTGATCTTCTTCGCTGTCGTGTCGAATGCCAAAGTCGCGCATTTTTTCCTGAGCTTCCTCGCGGTGCAATGTTGTCTGAATGCGTTGTATGACCTGCGGACGTTGTTTTTACTCTCGGCCACGACCGGCGAAGCCAGTGACGCGATGAATATGCAGCGGCTGACGCTGATTCCGGCGGTCATCTGGGCGCTGTTGTGGCTGGGGCTTTCGTTGGTCGTGTTGTGGCTGGCGCTCCGGCGCTATTTTCAAAGGACGGAAAAATCTTTCACCGAGATTTGAGAATCGCGCCGGATTGACACTATAGTTAAGCCGAGGTTGAAAACAAGAGTTAAATTGGAACCAGCCCCAGAGTCCAACGTTCATTCATTTGCTCGCAAGAAAGCCGTAACATTTGCCCCGGCTGCCGCAGGGGAAAGGATGAACCAGTTATCTTTTTGATGCTCACTTAGAGCAGGGAGACCGTAACCATGAGAGATCATAAGCTCACACGTCGTTCGCAAGGGTTTTCGTTAATTGAATTGCTGATCGTGATTTCAATCATCGGCATTATGGCTGCTGTGGCCATTCCGCAATTGAATGCCTATTTGAAACGAGGCCGCGAAACGGCTGCCATTCAATCGTTGCAAGAGATACATCGCGCGCAAGCTTCGTATTATTCAACCAAGGGGAAATACGCCGGGTTGAATGAACTGGTTGACACCGAGCTTTTGAAGAAGACCTTCGGGGAAGGCAAAATCATCAGTGGCTACAAATACACCAGCGCTGATTTATCTACGAATACCTTTACGATTCACGCCGACCGCGTGACGGATGGGGACGGCTACAGCGATTTCAATATCACCGAGAAGGGTGATGTCTACAAAATTGAAAACAAAACCAAAGGCTCTGTCCCACGCGGGCAAGGGCAATTGGTCGGTGACACCGAAGCCAGCGACGCCAAGACCGAAAGTTCGCCGACTGCCAAATAAACAAGTTCCCTCTACTGCCACCGCTGAACAACCCCGCAGAAAGGGTGTAGGTGAGAGTTCTGAAGTCTTTCACCTGCACCCTTTTGCGTTCTCGCCGCGAAACGTTTAGAGTTGCCACTCTGAAATCATTTCTCCAAACAGGCAACTCGAACTGATGGATCAGACCTACAATCTCCCTCGTAAAAAAGCATTGCTCTGGCTCGGCGGCTTCGCGCTGGTGGGCCTCGCGCTCGTGCGGCTCTACCCGGACGGCTATCAGCAGGACAGCGATTATCATTTCCTGTTTGCGCGCTGGGGCTGGCGGCATCCGTACATGTTTGTCGGCGTCTGGTCGCGCCCGTTATTCACGTTTATCTACGGCTTTCCGGCGCTGCTGGGCTTTGACGCGGCGCGTTTGTTCAGTTTGGCGATTGGCCTCGCGACGGCGTGGCAAACCTGGAAGCTGGCGCGCGATTTGAAGCTGGATCAATCGTGGCTCGTGGTGCTGCTGATTTTTCTTCAGCCGTCATTTTTTATTCTCTATCCCGATTTGTTGACCGAGCCGATGTACGCGCTGGTGTTCGTGATCGCGTTGCGCCTGCACCTGCGCGGGCGCGTGAAGACGGGGATGTTGGTCGCGTCGTTGATGGTGCTGACGCGACCCGAAGGTTTTTTTCACGGCATCTTGTGGGGCGTTTGGGTGCTCTTCGACAAGCGCGTGGCCGTGACGTTTTGGCGCAGAATCCCGCCGACGTTGTGGCTGGCGGCGGGCGGCATTTTGTGGTGGGCCGCCGCGTTCGCCGTCACGAAAGACCCGCTCTTCATCAAAAATAACTGGCCGAGCCAATGGCAATCGGGCATCTACGGCAGCGAGCCGTTTTATGCGTATTTTCTGCGCTTGCCGGAAATGGTCGGCATCGTGTTGGTGGTTCCATTTTTGTACGGCTTGGTGCTGTTGCTGAAGCGGCGCGAATTGGGCACGATGACGTCGTCGTTTCTGTTGTTGTTCGGCTTGCACGCGACGTTCCGCACGCTGGGGGTTCTGGGCGATGCGGGTTATCCGCGTTACATGGTTTGCGTCGCGCCCGCGATGGCGATCATCACATTGGTCGGCTGGAACGAAATCGCACAGCGGTTTGTACAGCTGTCGCGCCAAATCAAACTGGCAACGGCGAGCGTGATCCTCGGCATCTCAGCCGCCGCTTGTGTTCTGTATATGGACGGCTTGGTTTGGATTCGGGATGCGTGGGCGATCCGGGACGCGCAAGCGTGGTTTCAGCAAAATCCGCGCCCCGTCAAAAAGCTGGTGTGGAGTCACGGTTACATGTGCATTCGCTTCGACAGCGACCCGACAGAGAACGTCATTTTCACGCCGAACCGCGACGACAACCTCAAGCAGTTGCAAACCCTGCCGAGCGGCACGCTGGTCTTTTGGGATGGGCAAGTCGGCCCGTCGTGGCACAATTTGACGGACAAAGATTTTGAGAGCATTGGGTACAAACGCTTGTTTTCCAAGACGTACGAACTGCGCGGTTGGATATGGGACGATGTGCCGTTTAAGTACGCTGGCGCGCGCCCGCAGGAGATGCACTTGTTCTATCGGGAATGAGGGTGCTTTACGCGCGGCAGGTCAGGAGCCTATAATTTGCCGCCCGCGAAATTTTTCAGGAGAAGTACACAGCTATGAAAACACAACGCATTCTTTCCGCTTTTTTAGTCATCGGATTTAGCTTGGGCGTTTTGGCGCAACAACCTACCAAGCCTACGCAGCCCGGAAAAACGCAACCGCCGAAACAAGACAAAAGCACACAGCCCGAAGACCAGGAGCAAAGAGGCGCGCAAATTTTTACCTACAACGTCCGCTTGCCCATTGCTGTCGTAGATAAAAGCAATCGCTTTGTCGTTGATCTCAAGCAAGAAGATTTCGAGATTTACGAGGACAAAGTGAAGCAGGTAGACATTGAAAGCTTCATTGCGGAAACCAATCTCCCGCTCGACATCGCGCTCTTGATGGACACTTCCAACAGCGTCAAGCCGAAACTGAAGTTCCAACGCGATGCTGCCGTGTCGTTTTTGCAAACCGTGCTGCGTCCGCGCGTAGATCGCGCGCTGTTTTTGTCCTTCAACTCCGACATCGAATTGCATCAGGACTACACGAACCGCATTGATTTGCTCTCGACTGCGATTGACAAAGTGAAAGCCTATGGCGAGACGCGGCTCTACGATGCAGTCTATCGCATTTGTGAAGAGAAGATGTTTGCCGAAGCGGGTCGCCGCCGCACGATTGTGTTGATTACCGACGGCGAAGACACGGCGAGCGATCACACGTTGGAAGAAACCATCAACCTCGCGTTGCGCGCGGAAGTCGTTGTGTTTGTCATCAGCAACAAAGCGGCTGGCTTTTTCGGTGTGCAGGCCGGGCAAGTAGACAGTTCCGAAGACAAGAACTTGAAACGGCTCGCGGAAGACACGGGCGGACGCGCCTTCTTCACCGGCACGACGCTCGAATTAGAACGCGGCTTTGCCAACGTCACGAAAGAATTGCGCAGCCAATACCTGATTGCCTATTCGCCGAGCAACACGAATCTGGACGGCAAGATGCGCACCATCGAGGTGAAAATTCCAGGCAAAAAAGACCTGAAAATCCGCACCCGCAAGGGCTATCCGGCAGTGCGTCCGGGAGCATTGGCTTCCGACGTGAAGCCGAACTAACGATCCTACTTGAGCGAGGGCACAATGAAAGCAGTATCCCAATTGTCCGTTCTTTCCATCGTTTTCCTGACAGGCGTGGTGATGTACCACGCCTTTTCACCGAGTGACCTCGCGCACGCGCAACAGCAATCCTCGTCGCAAACGTCGCAACAACAGCCACCCAAGACGCCACCGCAAAAGCCTAAAGAACCAGACGAAGACGAACAGGTTTTGAAAGTCGGCACGCGGCTCGTCAACACGTTGTTCAGCGTGACGGACAAGCAAAATCGCTACGTGGATAATCTCAAGCAGGAAGACTTGCAGGTCTTTGAGGACGGGAAGCCGCAAGCCATCTTCACCTTCAAGAAAGAATTCGATTTGCCGCTCACGTTGGCGATTATGGTGGATGTCAGCGGCAGCGAACAGTACGTCTTGCCGCAACTCAAAGACGCGGGCGCGCATTTTATTGACTCGGTCATTCGCACGGGCAAAGACACTGCGGCGATCATCAAATTCGAGGGCGAAGCGACGTTGATGCAAACGCTGACCTCGAACAAAAACCGCTTGCGCAAAGGTCTCGAAGAAATTGCCTACATCGCGCCGCCCGGCCAATACGGCGGCACGCCCGGCATCAACGGCGGTTCGCGGCAAGGCGGCACTTCGATTTGGGATTCGGTGATCGCGGCGTGTGGCGATTTGTTGGCGCGCGAAGCCGGTCGCAAAACGATTGTGCTGTTGACCGATGGTGTGGACACGACGAGCCGCATGAAATTGAACGATGCGATCAATGAAGCATTGCGCGCCGAAGTCGTGATCTATGCGATTGGCATTGGCGACCCGGCGAGCGGCGGCACGTTCATCGGCAATGGCGTGGATGAAGGCGCGCTCAAGAAATTGACCGAAGCCACTGGCGGGCGCGCGGTGATTCCCAACAGTCGCCGCGACCTCGACAGCGCGTTTGCCCAACTCGAACAAGACATGCGCCAACAATATCTGCTCGCCTACGAACCCTCGAACGAAACGCCCGACGGCACGTTCCGCAAAATTGAAATCAAAGTGCCGAAGCTGAAAGAAAAAGATTTCAAGATTCGCCATCGTCGCGGCTATTACGCCCCCAAAGGATGATGCAGAGAAAGAGGGACGGAGAGAAAGAGAGACAGTGCGCGTGCAATCTCTCCGTCTCTCATTCTCTCTTTCTCTCCTTCTCTCCCTCCACTTTTCGCACGACCACATACTCCTGCTCAGGTTTGCCATACTTCATCGTGATGAACGTTTCGACGAAGGTTCTCTTCACCCATTCGTTCCAATTCAATGTGATGTCCTGTTCGGTTTGTTTGACACGATACAGCACTTCGTAGCCAAGCGTCGGGAATTCTTCTGGCAAAATGTGATACCACCAGCGGCCTAAATCATCGTCCCACACACCGACTGAACCGGGTGGCAACGCCTGCATCTGGGCCACGCTTTTTTCGCGCCCGACGATGTGCCGCACGACGACCCAATCACGGAACGGAGCCAGTTCAGGATTGGTCGTCGAAGACATGTATTGCCGCACGGGAATGTCCAATTCGGCCAGCACAATCGGGTCGGTCGCAAAGATGCGCGGCGCTTCGTTGAGCAGATGATTTTGCCGCACAAACGCGGCAGCCTTGCGTGCCAATACGAAACGGTGATGCAACGGCTCTTCGTAGTAATAAATCATCGCCGTTGCCACCGCAGAGAGCGCGACAACGCTTGTGACGCAGGCACGCAACAATCGCGGCCAACGTTCGGCGCGCAACAACTTTGCCAGCGCGTTCCAGCCGTACAAACAAATCAACGCCGTCACAGGCGCAGTCGTGACGAGAATCCGCAACAAGCCGAGCGCCGAAAACGTGCTTGTCCAAAACATCAACGAATGCGCCACAAACACAACCGCCCACGCTGCCCAGGGCAAAGCCATCACGCGCTTCAAGGCAGCGATCACGCCGAACAAGAACAGCGGCAACAACACCCAGCCGCAGTAGTATGGCCAATGCACGACATGATGCCACAGACTGCCTTTCGTGCTGCCCACGAGCGGCCACGACCATTCGCGCACGTAGTAAATCCATTCGCCCGTGAGCACGCGCGTGACCAGCGACAAACAAACCATCCCCGTCGCCAGTGAGGCCCCGATAGCGAACCGCTGCGGCCACGAGGGGAATTCGTTCGTGCGCGGCAACATCAATAAAAACAAGCCCCAAACAGGCGCGAGCAAAAAACCTTCCGGCCTCACGAGCGGCAAAAACGACACCAGCAAACACGACGCTAAAAAACGTTTCGCCCACCACAACCGCAACGCCATTGCCAAGCCCAATGCCATCGGAATCTCGGTCATCGTATCGCTCGCCAGCGCGAACGTGAGTGGCTGAAAAATCAGGAACACGCCCGCCAGCGTGGCATTCGGCAGCCGCAAATCATCCGCCAACCGCATCGTTTGCCACGTCAGCAGCACCGCCAGCAACGCCGCCCAGCAGCGCACCGCGTAGATGCCGAACTGCGCGGGCACGATCATCAACAACACATACAACGGACGCGCCCACACCGTCAGCCCCAATCGCGGGTCAATCCACGTCGTGCGCAGATTCCAGTAATGCAAAATCGAATCGCCTTCGCCCGTGTACGGCCAAGCCCAGAGCCACAACACCAGCAACACATAAACGCCCGCGCAAAACCACACGCGGCGCACCACACGTTGTTCATTGAGACGGGCTAACCAGGA
>CAZWAK010000108.1:0-26109 GCA_964631865.1 uncultured Heliobacteriaceae bacterium
TCACACCGCTTTCCGCCGAGTACAAATTCGATTGCACTTTGAATTCCTGAATCGCGTCAATCGAAGGCGAAACGGTCAGCGAATTGAAGAAACGATCATTCGCCGAGACGCCATCAATCGTGTAGTAATTATCGGTGTCGCGCGCGCCATTGACGGTGATGTTCGGCCCCGTCAACGTGCCGGTCATGCCGCCGCGAAAACCGCCGGTCGGGCCGCGACTGATGCCGGGCGTCAATTCGGCGAGTTGCATAAATTGCCGACCGTTGAGCGGCAAATCCACGATGCGCTTGTTGTCAATCACTTCGCCGAGTTCCGCGTTTTCGGTGTTGACGAGCGTGACGCCGCTGGTGATCGTAACTTCTTCGTTGGTCTGCCCGATAGTCAACGAGATATTGAGGCGGACTTCCTGCGCGATTTGCAGCACGACGTTTTCCTGCACAGCGGCTTTGAAGCCCGTCTTTTCGCAGCGCACGCGATACGAACCAATCGGCAGCGCCGTCAAAATGTAATTGCCCTCGCCATCCGTAACGACCGTGCGCTCCAAGCCGGTCGCCTGATTCGTGGCCGTGATTTTGGCATCGGCCACGACTGCGCCGGCGGGGTCTTGGACTGTGCCGACGATGGTGGCGGTGGTTTGCGCGTGCGCCGAAATGACAACGGCAAGCGACAGGAAAAGCAGGACGAAAACCTGCGGAATGCGTTTGCTGGACATACTACCTCCGTTGGGAAAAGGTGGGTCACGATTACGCCGCTAAAGAAGTTGCAGAGTGTGCGGAATGCCCGGTGCGATTTTTCCTTTTTCATTCTTCATTCTTCATTGTTTGACGAAGGGAAAAAAACTTTCTCGTCCCAGGAATGAAAAAGGAAAAATGAAGAAGGAAGAATGAACTCTACACTCTGACGACAGTTTTATTACGCACACCCTTCAAACTAAGTTCGAGTTTGGCCGACGGACGATGCGTCCGCCAGCAACAGGCGAGCCGCCTGTTCGATGGTTTCTATTTCTTTTTCTTCGCGTCCGCCCAGCGTTTGAATTGATCCCAGCTTGTCATGCTCGGACGCGGATCGTCGGGCGGCGGCGCGGTTTGGAACGTGGGCCAATTTTGCTTCACTTCGTTTTTTACTTCGTCGGGCATCTCGTCCCAACTATTGAGCCGCAAGCCCGCCGTGTGAAAAATCACCACGCCTGCGCGGTCGCCCATTTTCATCCACGGCAGCCACTTCGAAATGCGCACCCACGACAACACGCGGTCTTTGACTTCGTTTGCGTTCGCATCCGTCACGTCGTCCAGCGGCGCGGCGGCGGTCAACGCTTCCATCGCGTGATACGTGCCGCCGATGTTGTCTTGATAATCGCCCGCCAGCGGGTTTTTATAAAACAACCGCGCCGCATCGCCGCCCTGAAACAACTTGCCTTCTTTGACAAAGCCCATACTGCCGCGCGCAGGCTTGCCGTCTTTGTCCAGCGCGTACGTCGGCTCGCGCATATTCACGGGATCGTTCGCCACGTGCAACACTTCGACCTCCTCGCCCGTCCAGGGATTCTTCCACGTGCGCAGAACTTGATTCGTTTGGGGATCAAAGTAAATCAGCATCTCGCGCGACACCGAACGATAGCCCGTGCCGCGCTTCGCATCTTTGAAGCCCTGACAGGTGCGCAAATTGAAGCCATGTACGTTAAAGATGTGGCGGTCACGCTCGCCCGGCATACGGCTGTACACGCGCCCGTGCCACCAATACACCGCCGTCTTGCCGTCCTCGGTCGAGCAACTGATTTTGCGCTCCATCTTGATCGCATCTTCGGGCTTCGCCGGATCAAGCTTCTGCGCCCACGCAGGCAACACGAACAACGAAAATAGAATTGCGAAATAATAATTGCGCTTCATAACGTTTCCCTCCAATGACAAACTACCGTCTACCGTCTACCGTCTACTTCCCTTTTTTCTCCATCACCTTCTTGAAATACGTCCAGCTCGTTTCGTTCGGGCGCGTGTCGTCGAGCGGCGGCGGCGCGTTGTAGCTCGGATAATTCAGCTTGATTTCGTTTTTCATCGTGTCCGACATTTCGCTGAAATCATTCAATCGTTTGCCCACCGCAACAATCACCATCAAGCCGACGCGGTCGCCCATCTCCATCCACGGCAACCAATCGGCGATGCGATGCCACGACACGCTGATGTCGGTCGCGGTGTCTTTTGTCGCGTCGAGCAGGTCTTTTTCATAGCCAAAGAAATTGAACATCTCCATCGCGTGATACGTGCCGCCGACATACTCCTGATACTCACCGCCGAGCGGGTTTTTATAAAACAGCGGCACTTCGATGCCCTGGAAGAAACGCCCGTTTTTGAAGGTCGCGTTGAATTTGAAACGTCCCTGCGCAAAGCTCGGCCCTTGATTCACGGGGTCGTTGGCGACGTGAACGACTTCGACCTCTTTGCCGGTGAAGGGATTTTTCCAGGTGCGCAAGACCTGATTCGTTTCGGGGTCGAGGTACAACAAAATCTCGCGCGAGACCAGCCGATAGCCGTAGCCTTTTTGCGGATCGTTGAAGCTCTTGCAGGCGCGAATGTTCATCCCGTCCACGTTGAAGAGATGGCGGTCGCGTTCGCCCGGCACGCGACTGAAGACTTTGCCCTTCCACCAGAACAACGCAGGTTTGCCGTCGGTGAGCGAGCAGTGAATTTTCTGTTGTGCCTTCAGCGCCTGATCCGGGTTGTTGAGATCGAGCCGGGCTTGCGCCTGCACAGCAACAGCAAGCAGCAGGCACGCCAGCGCGTGGCGCATAAAAGATGGGACGAGCATAAAGTGTCTCCTCGTTCTTCTGAGAATCAGCGATGCAAAAATTCGTTATAAACTTATGACGTATTGGTCAGAGATGCTACTGGATGCGCTGGCGTGTGTCAATGCGCGACAAACAGGACAGGCAACAAATCGTACGGCGGCGCGTGCAGACTTATGCGCCCGGTTGTGATAGGCTGACGCCGCATTTTGCTCCCCAACCGTAGCCGGCCCCTGACTCGTTCAGGGCAAGCGAGTCGAGTCGAACTCCATTTACCATCCTCGCCCCTTTGACTGAGCGCAAGGGAACGGTCTTTAAGTTCCCTTGCGTTTTTGTAGAACTTAGGACTGAGGATACTACGATGAAAAAGCACTCCACGGGTTATCGCGTCGCGTTCTTCCTCCTCGCTCTGGCCGCGACTGTTTGTGCGCAGCCCAAAAAGATTTACATCGCGCTCGACGATCACACCGATTACGTCTACACCCTTGACGAAGAAGACCATCGCAAAATCTTCCTGGAAACGTTGGATTATTACCTCGACCTCGCCGACGCGACCGCCAGCAATCTGCCCGAACATCAAAGCCGCTGGAATTGCGACGGCAGCTTCTGGCTCTGGACGTACGAGAAAAACAAAACGCCTGCCGAGTTTGAGCGTCTGATGAATCGCGTCCGCAGCGGGCATATCAGCGCGCCGTTGAATGCGTTGGTGTTGACCTACGGCGCGCAACCGTCCGAAGCCGTGCTGCGCGGGATGTTTTATGCCGGTTCGCTCGAACGTCGCTTTGGCGTGCGCTTTCCGCAAGCCATCGCGATGGAGAATGCGACGATCCCGCTCGGCGTGGGCGCGCTCTGGGCAGGCGCGGGCGCGAAGTACAGTTGGCGCGGCATCTGTGGCTGCGCGACGCGGACACCGTACGGCGGCAATCGTCCCGACATTTATTGGTGGCAGGGTTTGGACGGCAGCCGCGTGTTGATGAAGTGGAATTATTTTTATCCATACGACGGCGCTTCGCTGGGCGATTATCAGGAATGTCGTTTCCCTGAGCGCGCCGTCAACACAGTCGAGACGAATCAAAACTTTCTGACCAATTGGCCGTACAACATCATCGGCATCTTCGGCAAAGGCGGCGACGATGCGAAAACGTTGACCGATGAGTTCGTGACGTTTGCGCAAGCCAACAGCAACGCCAATCGGCAAATCATCGTGTCGAACCAGGAAGATTTCTTCCGCGATTTTGAAGCGAACTACGGCGTGCAGTTGCAATCACACACGGCGAGTTACGGCAACGAGTGGGATTTGTACTGCGCTTCGATGGCCGAGGTTTCGGCGAGCGTCAAACGTGCGATTGAAAAGCTGCGCGGCGCAGAGGCGATCCAAACCTTAGTGAGTTTGAAGAACCCCAACTTCAGGCGTGACCGCGTGGCCGAGCGCGATCAGACGTGGATGAACATTGGGTTGTATTGGGAACACGATTGGACAGCCGACGGCGCAATCCGCGAGCAACGCGATGAATGGCAGCGCAAGGTCGCCACGCAAATCACCGGCTTTGTAGACAATCTGGAAAAAGATTCCGCGGCGGCGCTCGGCGCAATGATTCCGAATCCGAGCGCATTCAAACGCTTCTACGCCTTCAATCAATTGAGTTGGACGCGCACGGACTTTGCCGATGTGCCGTACACCGAAACCGATCCCGTGTACGTCGTGGACATCAGCACCGGCCTCGAAGCACCCTCGCAAATCGTGACGATTGACGGGCAACGCTACTTGCGCGTGCTGGCGAGTGACATTCCGCCCGTCGGCTACAAAGTGTTTGAGCTGCGCCCCGGCTCGCCCGGCAATTTTTCGGATGCGGCGGCGGTCTCTGGCAACGTGATTGAAAATGCGTTCTATCGTTTGACGATGGGCAGCAACGGCGCGATTACAAGCCTGATTGACAAAACGCGCGGCGAGCAGGAATTCGCGCGCGAAATCAATGGGCGTTACATCAATGATCTTGGGCCGAGTGGCGGCACAGTCGAAGTCGAAAACATCGGCCCGGTTTCCGCGACGGTAAAAATCACCGCCGATGCACCGCTCAATCACACCACGCGCCTCACGTTGTTTCGTGATTCCGACCGCATCGAATTGCGCAACGAAATCAATCAGAACTTCAGCGACGTCTACACGTGGGGCTTTGGCTTCAATTTGGAAAACCCGGACACGTGGCACGAAGAAGTCGGCGCAGTGATTCGCGCCAAGCAACTGGCAAACGGCGGACATTACGCAGATCGCGGTGCGCGTCTGGATTGGCAAACGCTCAATCACTTCGCCGATATGACCGGCAGCAACAACACGGGCGTGACGCTCTCGAACGCGGATTGTTATTTCATGCGTGTCGGCAACAGCGATGTAATTACGCTCGACACCAACACGCCGCAGCTTTCGCCGTTGGTGGGCGGGCAGGTAGACGCCGCGCATCTGGGCATTGCGAATCAAGCGGGCGACAGCAAATTTTTGCAACGCTTCGCGCTGCGCACGCACAGCGAATACGCCGCCGCTGCCGCGATGCGCTTTGCGCTCGAACATCAAAACCCGTTCGTGACGAGCTTCGTGACGGGCGGCAGCGGCTATCCTGAAACGTCGTATTCGCTCGTGAACATCTCTGATCCGAACGTGCTGCTGTGGTCGCTCAAACCCGCTGAAGAAGGCATCGGGCAAGGCATCATCGCGCGCGTGTACAACGTGACCGGGCAAGCGACGACCGCGACGCTGCAACTCGCCAACCCGATCACGAGCGCGCAACGCACAAGCCACATCGAAACAAATCTCGAAGGCGCATCGGTCGTAGACGGTAATTTGCCGTTGTCGTTCACGCCGCAGCAATATCAAACGTTTCGGCTGTTCACGAGCGAAACGGTCTCTGATATTCCGCCGAGTGTGAGCCTCCTCGCGCCCAGCAATGGAGCCACGTTCGCCACGCAAACCAACGTGCGGCTGCACGCGTTGGCGACCGATGCCGACGGCGCGATCAGCAAAGTCGAATTCTTCAATGGCCGCACAAAACTGGGCGAAAGCACGACTGCGCCGTTCCAGTTGACGCTTGATTCCTTGCCCGCAGGCCGCTATCAAATCACCGCCAAAGCCACCGACCAGCGCGGCAAAGTAAGCTCTTCTGCACCAGTTCGCATCACGGTCGCCAACACAACGACGGGCGCGACCAGCGTGTCAGCGGCGAGCTATCAGCGTGTCTTTCTCGCACGCGGTTCGATGGCCTCCGCGTTCGGCACGGCAATGGCGACGAGCAGCCAAAGCGCATCGGGTGGGACGTTGCCGACGAATTTGGCGGGCACGACCGTGACGATCAAAGACAGTCTGGGACGCGCGCGGCTCGCCCCGTTGTTTTACGTCTCGCCGACGCAGATCAACTATCTGCTCCCGGACGCCACCGCAACTGGCACGGCGCGCGTTACCATCAACAGCCCCGGCCTCGCGCCCATCAATGAATTCGTGCAAATCACCACCGTCGCGCCCGGCTTGTTTTCGGCGGAAGCCAATGGGCAAGGACTCGCCGCCGCAGACGTGACGCGGATTCGCGGCGATGGCAGCCGCAGCGAAGAACGCGCCTTTCAATTCGATCCGACCCAAAACAAATTCGTCGCGCTCCCGATTGACCTCGGCCCCGCGACCGACCGCGTGTTTTTGATTCTGTATGGCACCGGCTGGCGCGCGCGCAATGCCAGCGCGACCGCCAACATCGGCGGCGTTGCCGCAACAGTCGAATACTTCGGCGCGCAAGGCGGCTTTGTCGGGTTGGATCAAGTAAACGTGTTGTTGCCGCGCAGTTTGATCGGGCGCGGCGAAGTGGAGGTCGCGTTGCATTTGCAGGGACAAACCGCGAACCCGTTGCGCGTTAGTATTAAATAAGCCTGAAGAGAAACCACGAAACACACGAAAATAACGAAAGGCACGAAATCAACGCAGACAAAAATACGCTTTCGTATGTTTCGTTATTTTCGTATGTTTCGTAATCTCTTCTGCATCGTTCATTTCACACTCGGCAAGGCCACAAATTCCACCACAGGCAGCGCATATTTTTTCTGCTCGATGCTCTTCCCGGCCACGAACGCCGCTATCGCCTCAATCACGCCTGCTGCGCGTAACGCATCCTGATGCCCGGCATTTTCAATCCGCAAATGCACGCTGTTTGGAAAGCCCTGCCGCGTTTCTTCGGTGCGATGCGGCGGCGTGTTGGCGTCGAGCGTGCCGCTCAGGAAGAGCGTCGGAACCCTTGATTTGACAGGCTGCCGAAACACCTCGCCCAAATCTTTCGGCTGCCAAACGCGCTTGAGGTCGGTCAGCATAAAGTTCGCCAAATCACCAAACAATGAGTCCTTTGCTTCGCGCTGAATTTGCGCGCGCCGCGCCGCCGTCGCGCCCGAAGCGCCATCAATCAAAAACCAATCCGCATGCGGCAGCGCGGCGCCTTGCACCACGCTGAGCATTTCCGCCAGCACCGTTGTTTCGCCGCGCGCGAGCGAAGCGAACAACAACGGGAGCACGGGCAAGCTGCGCGTGTTATTCATAATCGTTTGCAGCACGAGCAAACGCACGCCGAAGCCGCCGACAATCCATTCGCGCTTGTTTCCATTCGCGGGATTGACCACTTCTACTTTCACCGGCTCACGATCCAGCTTCGTCAAGGCCACGCGCATCGTCGCCAATAAATCCGGCATCGGCGCACGCGGATCATTTTTGCAAAGCACCGCGAGTTCGGCGAAATAACGATCAATGTCGCTGGGCAATTTCTCTGTGCTTTCTACGCCTTCGACACTCATCACAATCACGCGCTCAATGTTCGCCTCGTGACGACGCAGCGTCGCAAACGCCAATTGCGTGCCGTAGCTGTGTCCCCACAAGCTCACTTTTTTCAGGCTTAGCGCCCGGCGCAAATCTTCGATGTCGTCGGCGCTTTCCAAAATCGTGTAGCCGTCAAAATCCACGCCTTGCGCGCGCATCTTGTCGGCACAGGTTTGCGTGAGCGAGGTGAAGGCTTTGAGCGCATCTGTGCGGCTGCGCAACGCCGTCGCGGGCAATTCGCCGAACGTGCCGGGGCAAGTCAAATCCGGCGTGGATGCGCCCGTGCCGCGTTGATCGAGCAGAATCACATCAGCGTGGGCGCGGATGGCTTTGATGGCTTGAAAATAATCCGCGAGCCGCCCAGTTTGAATGCCGCTGCCGCCGGGGCCACCCGCGAGAAAAATTACAGGCGGCTGCGGATTTTGCGCCGTGCTTTTCAACCGAATGAACGCGAGTTCGAGCAAGCGACTGTCGCGTTTCTGACGATTTTCCGGCACGAACAAGCGCCCGGCTTCGCAATCAATCACCTCGCCGTCGAACGACGAAAAGCTGGAAGTCGCAATCGTCACTGCGCCTGCTGCGCGCTTGACGTTCGTCGCCGCCGTTGGCTTTGTTCGTTCGAGAGCTTCGCGCGTCGCGGGGTGATTCGGCGAAATGCGCTCCAGCGTTTCATAAATTTCGCGCGCCTTGCCGCGTTCGCCCATCGCTTCGTAAATGTTGCCGCGCCACCAATACCAACCGATGCGCAACTCGCGTTCGTCCTGACTGATCTTGTCGTTGATCGCGTCGAGCGCCGCCAAACCGCGCGTCAGATTCTTGCCCGACATGCCAGCCGTCCGTCCGAACTGAAACAGCGCCATCCGGTGGTTGGGTTGCGCTTGGAGCAGTTTATCGAACGCCGCAAATGCTTTGTCGAAATCTTTGTTGTTTTGGTAGAAGACGCCGAGTTTGTACGTTGCCTCGAACTTGTCGCGCTGATGTTTTTCGGCTTCGAGATACGCGCGTTCGGCTTCGGCGAGTTTCTTTTTGCCCGCAAACAATTCAGCGGCGAGCAACCAGCCTTGCAGCGCATTTTTTGTTTTGATGACTTCGATTTGTTCGAGCGCCTTGTCTTCGCTGCCGCCCATCATCGCCGGAACTTCAAAGTAATAGCGCGCCAAATCCGCACGCGCTTCCAAGTTGTTGCCGTCAAGCGCCACCGCTTTCAGCAATGCTTCGCGCACTTTGCCCGCTAACCCGGCGCGCGTGACGAGGCTTGCTTTTTGGGCTTTCTTGGCTAACGTCTGCGCGAGCCAGTGATGATGCGCCGCAGCTTTGTCATCCAGTTTGATCGCCGCCTCAAACCATCGTTCCGCTTCGTCCCAATTGCTTTGCTGAAACGCGATGCGACCGAGGTAAAACGTGGCGGTCGCGTGGTTTGGCTCAGCGCGATTGAGTTGCTCAAACGCGGCTTTGGCTTCGGCGTATTGTTTCGCCTCGAATTGACGGATGGCCGTTTGCAGCGGCGAATCTTGGGCTGTAATTGAAAGCGTCAGCGCCAGCAGCAATGTGAGCAAAGGCAGCGAACGAAGCATGATTTTCCTCCAGGTGATGGCAGATATTACGTCGTTGCCGCGCAACAGTTCGCCTCAAAACATCGGCTGGACGTCCGAACAGATACTTTCGGACGTGTAAATCGCCCGTTCTCTCAAGCCGATTCCAAAACTTCGGCATTCGTCCGAAAATCCGAAGGCGTTTGCCCCGTATGCTTTTTGAAGGCGGCATTGAACGTGGATTTGGAATTGAAGCCGACTTCTTCGGCGATGGCGAGGATGGAGTAATGTTTTTTGGCGGGGTCGGTCAACAACCGCTGCGCTTCGGCAACGCGATGCGCATTGACGAAGTCGGAAAACGATTGCCCGCAACGTTCGTTCAGCAGTTGCGACAAATGTTGCGGCGAGAGCGCGACACGCTCGGCCAACTTGGGCAACGTCAATTCGCCATCGGTGTACGGCTTCTCGGTTTCCATCACGCGCAACAATTTTTGCAACGACTCTTCGGCGCGCTCCGGCGTCAGCGTCGAACGTTCATATTTGCGCGGCGGCGCTGGCGTGGCGTTGCCCGCCAACGCTTCCGGCTTCGTCAAGCCCAACCACGCGACGATGTAGACCATCACAGAGCCGCCGAGCGGCAGGAGCAAATTGGTTTCCAAACTGCGGTCGCGCAGCAGCAAACGAAGCACGCCGCCACAGAAAATCGCGCCGACTGCGCCGACCAGCACGCGCAGTTGCAACCACACGGCGCGCTCCGTCGGAGCTTTTTGCCTTTGCATTTGACGGCGAAAGTCGCGCAGCATTCGTATCAGAAACGCCAGATAAATCGCGCTCTGCACAAAGGCGAAAGCGTGCCGCGTGTAATACCAACGATCATAAGCCGAAGTCGTGAGGTTTGTGATTTTGTCCGCCGCGCTGGAGAAAAAATACGGCAGCAAGACGACAACACAAAGCACGGCAGGCAGAAAATGCAACCAGTCCTTGCGCGCAAACTGTTTGCTTTGCGTCGTCAGCGCACGCACGTAAAAAAACAGCAGCGGCGCGGACAAAAACAGGAACGGATGATGCAGACGGCTTAAATGCGGAACCTCCAACACATAGCGCGTCGTGAACAACACCGCGCCGAGCAATTGAATGGCCGTCGCCCCGACAAACGCCGCCAACAAGCGATTCGCCGTGCGATTGCCGCGCGAGATCGAGACCAATGCGAATGCGAGCAGCAGTCCTTGCGCCGCGCCGAGCAAATTCAAAATGGTCAGGACAGAGTTGACGGTTGTCATGCTTCATAATCAAAACATAGCTCCGTGCCATCCTTCAATCGTTTTGCCTCGCGTCTGCCGCAGTGCCATAATGCGGCGCAGCAATACCGCAAACATTTCAATCAAGAAGGAGAATCATCATGGCCGAAACGAAGATTATCGCTGTCATCGGCGCGACGGGCGCACAAGGCGGAGGATTGGTGCGCGCCATTCAAAATAACCCGGCAGGCGGCTTCACCGCACGAGCCGTCACCAGAGACATCAACTCGGAGAAAGCCAAGGCCCTAGCGCAGTTGGGCGCAGAAGTGGTCGCGGCAGATGTGAATGATGCCGCCAGCCTGCAACAAGCGTTTGCGGGCGCGTATGGAGCCTATTGCGTCACGTTCTTTTGGGATCACTTTTCCCCCGAAAAAGAGCAAGCGCAGGCACGTGCGATGGCTGAAGCCGCGCAACAGGCGCAGCTTCAACACGTCATCTGGTCTACGCTGGAAGACTCGCGGAAATGGATACCGCTCTCGGACGACCGTATGCCGACGCTGATGGAAAAATACAACGTGCCGCACTTCGACGCGAAGGGCGAAAGCGATCATTTCTTCACCGACCTCGGCGTGCCAACAACTTTTTTGTTGACCTCGTTCTACTGGGAAAATTTGATCTATTTTGGCATGGGGCCGAAGCGCGGCGCGGACGGCACGCTGGCCTTTACGCTGCCGATGGGCGATCAACCCCTGCCCAGCATCGCGGTAGAAGACATCGGCAAATGTGCGTACGGCGTTTTCAAAGGCGGTAGCGAGTGGGTTGGGAAAACGGTCGGCGTGGCGGGTGAACACTTGACGGGCGCGCAAATGGCGGCGACGTTGGCCGACGCGCTCGGACAGCCGGTCGTGCATAACGACGTGCCGCCCGCAGTCTATCGCACCTTCGGGTTTCCCAGCGCAGAGGACTTGGGCAATATGTTCCAGTTCAATCGCGACTTCAGCGCGATGTTTTGCGGCGCGCGCGATCTGCAAGTGGCGCGCAGCCTCAATCCTGCGTTGCAAACTTTTGCGCAGTGGCTGGCGCACAACAAAACCCGCATTCCGTTGGACTGAGAGAATTGTCTATGTCAAAGCGCGAGTACGATGTCGTCTTGTACGGAGCCAGCGGCTTCACCGGCAAACAAACGGTGGAATATTTTGCCCGGCACGCAGGTGCAATCCGCTGGGCGATAGCAGGCCGCAACCAAGCGAAGCTCGAAGCTGTCAAAACACAAATCGGCGATACGGTGAAAGCAATAGACGTCCTCGTTGCGGACTCGCAGGATCAAGCGGCGATTGACGCGATTGTTTCGCGCACGCGCGTGTTGCTGACGACCGCCGGGCCGTTTGCGCTCTATGGCACGAAGATCGTGGATGCCTGCGTCAGATTCAAAACGCATTATGTGGACATCACGGGCGAAACGGTTTGGGCGCGCGAGTTGATTGATCGCTACCACACGCAAGCCGCTGCCGACGGCACGCGCATCATTCCGTTTTGCGGCTTCGATTCGATTCCCTCAGACTTGGGCGCGTATCTGATCGCGCGGCACATTCAAAGCAAATTCGGCGTCGGCTGCAAGCAGGTGAAAGCATTTTTTCAGATGGCAGGCGGCGTGAACGGTGGCACGTTGGCGACAGCTTTCAACCTCTACGAAAGCGGTCAGGCCAAACAGGCGCGCGATCCGTTTTTGCTGAATCCGCCGGGCGCACATTCACCGGAAGAACAACGCCGCAACCAAGACCCCACCGCCGCGCACTACGATTCAGACCTCGGCGCGTGGGTGGCTCCGTTCGTGATGGGGCCGATCAACACGCGCGTCGTGCGGCGCAGCCAAGCGTTGTTCAGTGAATGGCAAGCGGGTTATGGCGCAAACTTCGCGTATCAGGAATTCATGAAATTCGACGGCGGATTAGGCTGGATGCCTGCCACTGGGTTTTCGACCGGAGCCGCGTTGTTTCAGGTTGCATTGGCCTCGCCGCTGCGCCCGTTGCTGAAATCCATGTTGCCCGCGCCCGGACAAGGCCCGTCGGAAAAAACGATGAACGAAGGCTGGTTTCGCTGCGAATTGTTAGGCATCGCGGATGATGGACAAACGGTGCGCGGCGTCATCAAAGATCAGGGCGACCCCGGCAATCGCGCAACCGTAAAATTTCTGTGCGAAGCGGCGCTCAGTTTGGCGATCAATACAGACGAATTGCCCGGCGGCGCAACACGCGGCGGCATCTTGACGCCTGCAACGGCGCTCGGTGATGTGTTGGCGAAGCGATTGCGCGACGCAGGAATGACGATTGAAATTGGCAAGTGAGCGAATCGAAGACAATCAACCTATGCAAATTGAATACTGTCCCATCAAAGTCAAAAAACTACACGAACAAGCCAAGCTTCCGGTGCGTGGTTCAGCGCGCGCGATTGGCGCGGATTTATGTTGCGTCGAAGCGTTCACGCTCGAACCGCTCGAACGAAAATTGATTCCGACGGGCATTGCGATTGAGATTCACGAAGGCTATTACGGACGGGTTGCGCCGCGCTCCGGCTTGGCCGTGAAGCAGGGCATTGACACATTGGCCGGCGTGATTGACAGCGACTATCGCGGCGAAGTGCGTGTGTTGCTCATCAACTTCAATAACGAACCCGTGGGCTTTCAAGCGGGCGAACGCATCGCGCAACTCATCATTGAAAAGGCCGAAGCCGTAGATTACGAGTGGGCGGAGGAATTGAACGATACGGCACGCGGCGCAGGCGGCTTTGGTTCGACCGGGCGCTAGTTAGACAAGCTGCTCCAACGCGGCGCGCAATTCGTTTTCCTGCGCTGAACTTACGGTGCGCAAATCCAGCAACAACTGATCGTCTTCGATGCGCGCGATGATGGGCGGCGTGTGGTGGCGCAAACGCGCTTCCAATTCGGTGGCCGTTGCCTGCGGGTGGGTGACGCTGATGAGCTTGGTCGGCAACACGGCTTCCGGCGCAGAGCCACCACCCACGACCGAATTCCCATCCACCAATTGCAGCTTGAGATGGTCGTTGCGAACGCGGCGCACGAAGCGGCGCGCGCGGCGGGCGATGTCGTCTTTGGTCGCGTGCAGGGCTGCCACCGCAGGCACTTCAGTCAATGCTTTGCCCGTCGCGTAACTTGCCAATGTCGCTTCGAGTGCCGCGAAAATCAGCTTGTCCACACGAAACGCGCGCATCATCGGATTGCGTTTGATGCGCGCAATCAATTCCTTTTCGCCGAGGATAATTCCGGCTTGCGGGCCGCCGAGCAACTTGTCGCCGCTGAACGCCACAACGGGCACGCGCGCCGCCAACGAATGCTGCACGGTTGGTTCGTCGTGCAAGCCAATCGTCGTCAAATCCAACAGCGCGCCGCTGCCCAAATCCTCAAACAACGGAATGCCGCGTTCTTGTGCCAACTGCGTCAACTCCAATAACGACGGGCGTTCGGTGAAGCCGACGATGCGATAGTTCGACGGGTGCGAGCGCAAAATGATTTTCGTGTCTTCGTTGATCGCGTCGGCAAAATCGCTGAGCCGCGTGCGATTCGTTGTGCCGACTTCGCGAAGGCGCGCGCCCGATTTCGCAATCACATCGGGCAAGCGAAACGAGCCGCCAATTTCAATCAACTCACCGCGCGACACAATCACTTCGCCGCCTTCGGCCAACGTGTTGAGCGTCAAATACACTGCCGCCGCGCAATTGTTGACGACCGCTGCGGCTTCGCAACCGAGCAAATCGCGCAACATCGCTTCGAGGCCAGCGCCGCGTTTCCCACGCGCGCCTGTGTCCAAATCGTATTCGAGATTGCAGTAGCCGCTGGCCGTTTGTGCAATGGCTTCGAGGGCGGCGGGGCTGAGCGGCGCGCGGCCTAAATTCGTATGCAGCACGACGCCGGTTGCGTTGATGACGCGCTGCGTCAAGGCTTGCTGGCGTTGGGCGAAACGTTGTTGCAAACGCCGCTCGGCTTCGGTCGTCAATTCTTCTGCGTGGGCATCGGCACTTTGTGCTTTCAATTCAGCGCGCATCTCGTCCAGCACTTCGCGCAAACGGTCGCGCACGGCGTCGCGGCCTTGCGCAGCGATCAAGGGTTGCAAACTTGCGCGCTTGAGCAACGCATCTATCGAAGGCAGGCGGCGGAGTGTTGGTTCGGGCGTCATACTTGTTTCGGTTTCGTCGCCGTAGGATATAACAACAGCAGCGCCGCAAGAATAGCGAGATCAATGCCGAGCGCGACGAGCATCACATAAAACAACATTTGCGGGCCGACCGCGACGAAATACTGCCCGACCAGAAACGGCAACAACATCGAACCGCCACTCGACGCCGAAAACAAATAACCTGTCAACTTGCCGCTCAAATGCATGCGCCGTTCGGCAAAGGCCAGCATCGTCGGAAACACCGAGGCCATCGAAAGCCCCAAAATACAACTGGCCACCCACAGCACTGTGCCGGACGAAGGCCACAGCAGAATCGTCAACACACCGAGAAAGCAGCCGCAGAAATCTGTCAGCAAAATCGTGCGCGGGCGAAATTTCGCGGCAATCGGAATCGCCAGCAAGCGCCCAAACGTGAACACGAACAAAAAGAATGAATTCAAGTTGTAGGCCGCGTCTTTGTCGCCCAGGCCGGTTTGCATCGTGTAGGTGTGAATCCAGCTAATCAACGTCGCTTCGAGTCCCGTGTAGAAAAAGAAAAAGGCCGCGACCAAGAGCGCCAGCCGCAGTTCGACGGGCGCAGTTGTGTCTTCTTCCGTTCGTCGCACGGGGGCCGGGCTGGGCAACCGCAGCAGCCCGAAGCACACGGGCAGCACCGTCAACGACAGCACCCAATAGGCCCAATTGATGTCGCCGCTGAATTTCTCGACATACTTCACCACCAGCGGCGCAATCGCCGAGCCTAAGCCCCACGAAAAATGCAGCCCCGTGAGCAAGGCCCGCAGATTGCCTTCGCGCTGCGCCCACACCAGCAGCGTGTTGCCGCCGACGTTGATGAGGCTGCCCGCCACGCCTTGCGCAAAAAACAACCCCAGCCACAGCCATAATGTCGTCGTGACCGGAACCAAAGCCGACAGCAGCGCCATCGTCACGAGCGCGCCCGCCAACACAAGATGCCCTTGCCGCACCTGGTCGTAGATGCGCCCGCACAGAATCGCGGCCAGAAAGAAGCCCAGCGACCGAAACATAAACGCATAGCTGATCTCGTCCGGTGTGGACGCCAGGCGTTTTTCCATCTCTTTCAGCGTCGTGCCGAGCGCCATCATAATCAGGCCGAGCGCGACAAACGCACCGTAATACACGGTCGTGAGCAATTTGGGATTGAGCGTCGAAACGGGGGCGAGTTCTGCGGGTAAGGTAGAGGTTTGATTCATCAACAACGGAAACTTCAAGCTTGGAGTTTACGAACGAGGCACGATTCTAAACCAGAACGTGCAACTTTGATACTCTCGCGAGGACAGAAAAAACGGAAGAAAACCATGTGGCGCATCGTCTAATGCCCGAACCAACAAACGGCTTCGTCCATCGGAGAGGAACTTATGCGAGGACTTATGAAATGGATTGCGCTACTCATTGCCTTCATCGCCCAGCTACTATTGCTATTGACTGACGTGTCCGCCGATCCCAGCAACACGCTCGTCGTAGACAAACAAGGCCGCGTCTACTTCGGCGATGTGCTGCACAACACGGTCTGGAAAATCGAAGCTGGTAAACTCACGCCCTTCATCAAAGACAAACATTCGCATCGCGTCGTGCTCGACGAGCAGGGCAATTTGTTCGGCGAGCATTTGGAATATGTGCCGTCGAACGACAGTTGGCGCTTTCACATGTGGAAAGCCACGCCGTCGGGCGAAGTCAGTTATGTCGTACCGCCCGCAACGGGTTTTCCGTGGGGTTTGTTGATGGACAAAGACGGCAATCGTTATGAATGGCACGGCAACAACAACAAGCAGGACGATTCGCGCCTCGTCAAACGCTTGCCCGACGGCACGCTCGTGACCATTGCGGGCAAGGGCTGGGGCTGGGCGGACGGCAAAGGCGAGCAGGCGAAGTTCAGCAAAGTCGGCGGGATGGCGTGGGGGCCGGACGGCGCGTTGTATGTGACGGACATGGATGCGATTCGCCGCATCACGTTGGATGGAACCGTCACGACCCTTGCGCGGGGCAGCGCCGAATTGCAGCCGAGCTTGAAAGCCCGCGCGCTTACTGCTGTCGCGCTCGGCAAAGGCGGCGGGCATTTGTACGGCTTGACGCTCGACGCGCAAGGCAATATTTACGCCGCGAATTTGGCTGGCCAGGCGGTCGTCAAATTTGCGCCCGATGGCAAAGTCCTCAGCGTCATCAAATCCGAAAGCGGTTGGTCCCCATCGGGCGTCGCGGTGTCCGGCGGCGATATATTTGTGCTGGAATTTTCTGATGAGGGCACGACCAAAGGCCCGCGCGTGCGCAAAGTTTCTGCCGATGGCGAGGCCGTCACGCTCGGCACGGTCGGCGAAAAAACGAATGCGGCAGGAAGCACAAATGATGCCGCCACGACAAGCCTTGCAGCGCCGCTCAAATGGGGCATCGCATTGCTGGTCGTGCTCGCCATCGCCATCTCCGGCTGGCGCGTGTGGCGCTTAACGCATCCGATGAAACAGGAAACGATCTGAACTCGAAAGGAAGGCTATGAAAGAACGAACGACACAGATTTTATTGGCGCTCATCGCCGTTTTATTGGCCGCGCATTTCCTGCGACCTGCTCTGTTTTCTTCTTCCGCCTCTCCGCAAGGCGAGAAAATTCCAGCCGTGCTGCGCGCCCAATCCATTGAGTTGGTAGACAAACAAGGCCAAGCCCGCGCGCAATTGTTTTTGGGCGATGACGGCAGTGGCAATCTGCGCCTGCGTGATGGCAGCGGAACCGTGCGCGTCAAATTGGGCGCAACACCCACGGGCGCAGGGCTGATTTTGTTTGATGAAGATGTCGAGCCTGCGATTTGGGCGAAGACCGAGAAATCCAGCGCCAGCCTGAAACTGACGGAGAAAGGCAAAGAGCCGCGCGTAATCAAACCATAATCATTCGTTGAATTGCCGCCACCGCCGCGAAAGTCGTCGCGCCGCGTCCCAACGTTTGCGCCAAAACGCTTTGCCTCTGGTCTGGAAAAAGGTTTTCACGCGCGCCTTCAAACGAACCGCTTGCTCGTGCGCGGCCTGATAAATCTTGGTCGCTTTGATGAAGGCGTAGACTTTGGCTTTGAAGGCCACGAAGCGGTGGTGCAACCACGCGAACCACGCGATGCCGAGCAGCTTCGGTTTCGTCAACGTGAAGATGCGCGCGACCAATGCTGTGCCTGCGACTTTGGCTGCCGCAGCGGTCACAAAACCGAGCGCCGGTTGCCCATGCGCGATGAACCACAACGCCGCGAGCTTCACCGGAATCAACAACAACGAAGGCGTCGCAAACATCGCCAGCGCGCCGTACGGCGGCAGCCCGACGATGAACGTTTCGATTTGCCGAAAAACGGGCAAACGCCCAAGCGCCGCCGCCAGCCGCAACAAATCGTCCCACAACCAATCTTCCAGCAGGACAACCATCGCCGCGAGGAACACAAACGGCGCAGCCAGAATTTTCTTCAGCGTGGCTTTCATGACGTGATTCAGATGGAGAGCAGGCTTTTGAATAAACGTCGCTTCAACCCCACGTAGCTTTGATCACCTGCAATCAAATCGTTCAGCGTGTCGCGCACGCCGCGATGATGACGCGCGAATTGAATCACTCGTTCGGTGAACGGTTGGCCTGCGAACGTGCCGCGATAAAAACGCGGAATCATTGCGGCGGCGCGGCGCATCTCGTCGCCAAACTCCGCGCGCCACATCGCTTCGTAATCTTTCGCGCGCGTCGTGAAGGCTTCTGCCAGCAACTCCGCCGACTTGATCGCGTAGTAAATTCCTTCGCCTGTCAGCGGGTCAACGAAGCCCGCCGCATCGCCAATCAACGCCCAATTCCCGCCGCTGACTTTGAGACGATCCCAGCTTGTGGCTTCGAGCGACGGAATCATTGCGCCGTAAAATGTGGCGTGCGGCGTGGTGTGATGCGAGGCGGTTTTGATTTCGCGCGCGATAGCAGGCAGTTGTAATTCGATCAGGTCGAGCAGTTCGGCTTTCAATTGCGCAGGTGTGCGCTCCTGATACTTCGCCGCGATGCCGTAGGAAATGTGATCGGTGCGCGGGAACGCCCAGAGGTAGCCGGTGCCGCGTTGCAAATATTTGATGTCCACACGCGTAGCGTCCCAATCCGCCGCATTGTCTGTTTTGATGTGCCAGCCGAGGCCGTAGAAAAAATCGCGCGGTTGAAATTCGACGCCGAGTTTCGGGCGCAGCTTACTCGTCGCACCGTCCGCGCCAACTAAAAAATCGCACGTGAAAAGCTCGCCCGTTTGCATCTTCAATTCCCATCGGCCTGCGACTTGCGCGATGCGTGCGACGCGAGCGCAAACGAAGCGCGCGCCTGCGTCAATGGCGCGTTGGCGCATCAGGCGATCCAATTCGGCGCGCGCATAAATGGCAAAATCCGACTTCGGCTGCACCGAAACTTCGCGCCCGCTTGCGCCGATGACGCGCACGGTCGAAACCAGTTGTTTGTCGGCTTGTGCGTCGCGCAAGAACGCAAATTCGCGCAGAGCTTTGGTTGTCACACCACCGCCGCATGGCTTTTCCCACGCCTGTTCGCGCGCATCGAACAACCACACTTCGCAGCCGGTTTGACTGAGCAGCGCGGCCAAATGCGCTCCGGCAGGGCCTGCGCCAACGATGGCGACTTTCATCTTTCTCCTCAGAAAATGTGGCGCGATTTGCCAAATCGCGTTACGCCTCAGAAAATGTGGCGCGATTTGCCAAATCGCGTTACGCTGCCTTTTCCTGTCCTCGCTTACTTTCTGGATTTGTTCCAGTAGATGATGAGGTTCTTTGTGGCTCGTCCGGCGGCAATAATGTCGGGCTTGCCGTCGGCATCCAAATCCGCAACGGTCAAATCTTCGGTCGCCATCGTGTTGTCGTCCACAACGTGGCTTTGCCAGCGCGCGCCGGTTTCATCGAGCGGTACGAACAACTTGATGCCGACCTTGCCCGCCGCGTCTGGATTGCGCCAACCCGCTACGATTTGATCTCGTCCCAATCCCAGCAAATCCGCGACGGCGAGCGCGTGGCCTTCGCGGAAAGCGTCCGTGAGCAAATGCCGCTGCGGCTTGGCGCGCAGCACATACACGGCCAATTCGTTGCCGTGCATCGGTTCAATCGTCGTCAGAAAATTCACGCGGCCCAAACGCCCTTGCCGAATCTCGCCGATGCCGCGCGCGGTGCCAATCTCTGGCAAGCGTTGCGCCGCCGTCCATTGTCCCGCTTGAGGCACGAGCGAGATTGCGCCTTGCCGACCGCCGACGACCAGCCGTTCGGCTTTGGTTCCGGGCACGGGCGCGACCTCGAAGTTGTGCGTCATATTCAGGCTTTCATCGAGCAACATCGTCGGCCAAACATCGCGCGGGTTTTCCGGCTTGACATACGCGAACAACCGCACGCCCGCGCCTTCGCCATTGCGATTTCCGCGTCCGTGTAGCGGCACCACGACCAGCGCGTATTTGCCCTCAGCCAGCCGCACCCATTTCATACGATGCGTGGTCGGTTGATGCGGCAACGTAATCGCTTCCCACTTCGTGGTCGGGTCTTCCGGGCGCAGCAGATAATAAATCGCGCCGGACTGTTGATTGTTGCTCGTCTCGTTCGGATTCCACTGCGCACCGACCGCGACTTCGACTTTGCCATCGCCGTCGAGATCGCGCGCCGCGATGGCCACGTTGTCGCGCGTCGTCAGATTTTCCGCGATGACGAAGCGCCGCCAATCGCCGTTGCGATACCACACGATTTGCGTTTTGTCGGCAAGCAGAATGTCCGGCTTGCCGTCGCCCTCCACATCGCCGATGGCGAGGCCGTAGCCGATGGCTACGCGGGTATCAATCGTTTGTGCTTCAAAGACCGGCACTTGTGCTTCGGCGGCGAACCATCCCGCGCCGAGAAGCAGCAGCAAGGGGCATAAGATTCGGCTGTGCATGTCATCCTCCGTGAAAATTTCGCGTGCAGCATACCGCAGTCAAAACCAAATCCAAACCGCCGGAAACTGTTTTCTTGACAGCCTCTGACCGAGTGCGTACTTTGTACGCTCCATTTTGCCTCCGTCTTTTTTTTGTAAAGGATCACTATGCTGGATGTACATTTTGTGCGCGAGAATTTTGACCTCGTGCGAGAACAATTAGCCACACGCAATTTCGATGTCGCGTTGCTCGAACCGTTTGCCAAACTCGATCAGGAACGTCGGGCGCTCGTGCGCGAACGCGATGACCTGAATGCGACGACGAACCGCGTCAGCAAAGAAATCGGCAACCTCATGCGCGAGGGCAAGCGCGACGAAGCCGAGGCGCTCAAAGCCCAATCAAAACAGGCTTCGGAACGCGCCAAAGAAATTGAAGCGCGTCTCGGCGGCATCGAAGACGAACTCAAAACCATCCTGACCCGCGTGCCGAATTTGCCGCACGAATCTGTTCCGGCGGGCAAGGGCGAAGAAGAAAATGTCGAAGTGCATCGTTGGGGCACGCCGCGCGATTTCGTGGCGGAAGGCTTCGCGCCGAAAGATCACGTAGACATCGCCACCGCGCTCGGCATCCTCGATCTCGAACGCGCCACGAAGATCACGGGCGCACGCTTCAACGTGCTGTCTGGCTTGGGTGCAAAACTCGAACGCGCATTGATCAACTTCATGCTCGATTTGCACACGAGCGAACACGGCTACCGCGAATTTTTGCCGCCGCTGATGGTGAATACCGCGACGCTGTTCGGCACGGGACAACTGCCAAAGTTCGAGGAAGATTTATTTAAGGTGCGCTTCGAGCGCGACTACTATTTGATCCCGACCGCCGAAGTCCCGCTCACGAATTTGCACCGCGACGAGATTTTGACCGAAGGCGATTTGCCGCTGAGTTACACGGCTTACACGCCGTGCTTTCGTTCCGAAGCCGGCAGCTACGGACGCGATACGCGCGGGCTGATTCGCCAGCATCAATTCGATAAAGTCGAGTTGGTCAAACTCACGAAGCCCGAAGATTCGTTCGCGGCGTTGGAGCAACTGACAAGCGATGCCGAGAAGGTTTTGCAGCGGTTGGGGCTGCCTTATCGTGTCGTGACACTCTCAACCGGCGACATGGGGTTTTCGGCGGCGAAGACGTATGACATCGAAGTCTGGCTGCCGAGCCAGAACACGTTCCGCGAGATTTCGTCCTGCTCGAATTGCACCGATTTCCAAGCCCGCCGCGCACAGATTCGCTTCAAGCGCGACGGCAAATCGAAAACCGAATTGGTGCATACGCTGAACGGTTCCGGCTTAGCGGTGGGGCGGACGTGGTTGGCGATAATTGAAAATTACCAGCAAGCGGATGGTTCGGTGCAGGTGCCGGAGGCGTTGGTTCCGCATTTGGGTGTAACAGCGATTCGGTAATTCAGAACCACATCTGCCCCGATGAACGAACAGGCATTGCTACAATTGGTGCGCGCGAAAGACGACGAGATACGATGTCAGCCTCTTGAAACAATCTTTTTCTGGGACGAACAGGGAAACATTGTTTTATCGAGAACAGGAAGCGCCGATCAAGTCTCTTTCACGCGCGCTGAACTAACTGCTATCCAGGCTGTGATTTCGACACATAACCATCCGAGTGGAACCAAATATTCGCCCCGTGACCCACGATATGGCAGCAATTCTTTTTCCCTGAGCGATGTCAAAGCCGCCTGTATTACAAGGCTACAAGAACTGCGAGTGGTCTCGCCCAAATATCGTTACTCGCTCAAGCCACCAGCAAGCGGCTGGGACACGAATTACTTTGAAACCATTCTTCAGCCCGAATTTGATGTGCTGTTTTCTCAAGTCAGGCGGGAATTCATCACTCAGGTACAGGCACGAAAAGTGATGCCGCAAGTCGCTGGTATCAATTTGCTGCACGAGGTTTGGACTCGTCTTGCCGCCCGACTCGGCTTACAATATGTCCGCTATGAAGACTAAAGCCAATGATTCAGAAGTCATCACGTTAGACGCAGAATTAAAAGCACCGTTTTTCAGCGAAGTCTGTTCCTACTGCATTCATTGGAATGTTTCGTCTGTGGAGCCACGCTGCAAAGCGTTTCCTGATGGCATTCCGATGGCAATTTGGCTCGGCGAACACGATCATCGCACGCCGTATCCCGGCGATCACGGCATTCAGTTTGAAGAAGCTGTCCCGGAAGCACAGCCGCAACCCATCGCGGCATAAACTTCGCCTCACAGCTTGAGCAGCTTGCGAATGCGCGGCTCCAACGCAGCGCGAATCTCCGCATCTTCGAGCGCGTATTCAATCACCGTCTTCAAATAATTCACCGGATCGCCAATCGTCAGCCATTCGCCATCTTTGACCGCTTCCGCCACGACGCGCCCGCCTTGCCGAATGTATTCCCGAATCGCATCGGTCAGCCATCGTTCATTCGCTTTGCCGAGCGGAATTTCTTTCAGAATGCGAATGATTTCGGTCGAAAGCAGAAAGCGCCCGAACGTCGAAAGATTCGATTTCGCTTCTTCGCGCGAAGGTTTTTCGACAACGTCTTCCATCTCCAATTCGGCGCTGCCTGCCTTGAGTTGCACAATGCCATAGCGCACAACGTCTTCCCAGGGCACTTCCTGCGTGCCAACGACGAGCGCGCCCGTGCGGTTGTGCTTGGCAATCAATTGCTGCGTAAACGGTTGCGGCGCTTTGATGATGTCGTCGCCGAAGGCATAAATGAAGTGCTCGCCGTCCGCGATATGACGGCTGGCGACGACGAGCGGCGTGCCGTTGCCGTACGGCCCGGCTTGCGGCTCGAAGAGGATTTTCACACTCGATATCTTATCCAGGAAATCATCCACCGCTTTGTATTTGCCACGTTGTGGAGCCATTGTCGGTTGGTACTTGCGGAGTAGCGGATCAGGATTTTCACCTGTAACAATGATGATCTTTTTAAGCCCTGAATCAATGAATTCTTCAATGATAAGTTGAATGGCGGGCTTGTTGATGATGGGTAAAAGTTCTTTCGGGTAACCGAGCGTGATCGGCAGCATGCGGGTTCCTGAGCCAGCCGCTGCAATCACACCTGTTTCGACTTTCATTAGTTTGTTCTCCAATTCCATTAGTCAATAGGGCGAGTCACAATACCATTTACAGTTTTTCCTCTCAAGCCACAAATTCTCGTTCCATTGAACGCGGCGTTGCGCATGAAAAATGAGCGGCAATTAAACAAAGATAGTCGCCGCCTCTTGCCTCTTTGTGACCTCATAACTATACTAGCGCGCGTCCATTTATACAGTCGTCATTCGTCTTTTTACCAGTCAAGGTGTTGGATTAGGCCGCGAGATTATTTTGTTTGCAGATCGCGTTTGCAGTATCTTAGCCATCTGCGCAAATCACTTGCCAGCTTATCCCTATTCCCAATCAACATTCGTCATGAGCTTTAGTGAAGGGGGTTCTTATGGGCGAGAAGAACGCACAAAATAATAAGGATGCGTGGAAATATCGCGTCGGTAACGATCCCTGGAAGAATGTCATTTATGAGGAATGTGAAGCTGTCCAAAACCTTCTGGAGGACGAAAAAGCAAATGGTGGTGGTTTAAATGGAGATGCTGTTGACGTAAAGATGATAGATTTGCCTAAAAAGGCTTCGTTTTGTTACCTTCCACTGACCCTATCGAACACCCCTGTCAGATCATATCTGGTTTTTCAGGCGGGTCGGATGTTTCTCGTTGGCGTTACACGAGAGGCTATAAAGAAACTAGAAGAGATACAAAAAGCCATACCTCAGTTTCCGCTCCCACACCATGTTGTCTTGCTAGATTGGCAAGAGAATGCTGATCCCTTGTCCAATCTCTATAATCTTTATCCCCAGAAAGATAAATGGATGACGATTTGGTCATCGGCTTGGATTTGGGAAGAAACTCGGCAATCACTAAAAGACGATTTCTGGAAAAATCTCACCTTCTTAACCCCTGAAGAAGGGGAAAGTCGGTTGGAAAGTGAAGACCAACCGGGCCTGCAAAACGCCGTGATTGCATTTGAACGGGAAATGGAGATTGAACTCGCGTTGGGCGTAAGCCTACAAATGAAATATGTGCCTGGTCGGCGTCCCTCTCTAGCGGTTTCCTTTTCCTGCAATCACCTGAAAATTGATTTTGATCCTTTGAATGCAATCGAGGACGAATCAATATTTGGAGTGATCAAAAAGGCGCTAGGGGAGAAAGTCGCCCCATTTCCCGCGTTAAATGAGGTCTTTTCAGTTCGATACGGAAACCCGGAGGCTATCATAAGGAATGACAACAAAAGTCAGCAATCTGCCGAGACTAAATGGGTAGATCCTGAGCCAGAAAAGGTATGGATGTTAGGAACTCCTATAGACTTAGAAATGTGCGGTAAAATGAAATCTAGCAGCGAGTTTACCTTTTCGCCATCCGTAACCTGTTCGACATCTATTGATCACTTTCCAAGTTCGGAGATGCTGAACGAGAAGCAAATTCTTTCGAAAACAGTCATCGCGATTCTTTGCGGCGGATTAGCTGGGCAGCGGAAACAGGATGTGCTTGACCCTGGGCGCAGATTAAGCGTTCCGTCTAAAAATAACGAGCAGCGAGTTTTATCAATTCTCGAATTACGCCTCAATCAACTTTATCAATGGGCAAGCAAATACGAACTAACACTCCCCGTATTGCTTATGACTTCACCAGACACACACGAGACCGTTCGTGAGCAGGTTGCTCGGTTCGAAGACTTTATCCAGGGAAAAGAAGAACGGCCAGCGGAAAGGGCATCCGAGGGGTTTGCCCAAAAACAACAGAAAGGGTCTTTAGAAATTATTTACCTGCTTCAGCAGCTTGTGCCTGAGATAATGGAAGATGAGAAAGGCAATCTAATACCTGTAAGGCTACCGGATGACGGTTGGAAGCTAAATGCGCGGGGACATCTGGATTTCATTCACTTGTTACACAAATGGTTAAGTGAAACCCTGGGGACAATGTCACCGGAAAAGTCTTTGTGTTTCGCCATTCCTTATAACAACCTTGGTCGTCTCTTTGATGAGGAAACCTTGCGTCGTCTCAGGGACTTTGAGGAATCGCAAGCCGAATTTGGAGTTGAAGTCTTCCCTATGAATCGTGGCGAAAGCAGAGACTCTCGGTGGAATTTAATGAGCTACGCGGTCGAAGAGGGAAACTCATTCCGCCTGTTGAAGAAGACTTACCGAGAGGGAATGCAGGATTCTCCCCAGTATTATTCATCGCATAGCTGGTACATAAATCTGGGAAAAATTAAAGATGCGGTGTTTCCTCCAGCCTCTCACATCTTTCGTTCTGGCAAAGGAGAGACTTGGCAGCTCAGGCAAGATATGGAGCAAATCACTTATGATTTTAAGGTGATTCCTTTCGCCGGAGATAATAATGCCCAAGAAGGCCTCTACGCCCATCCGCGGTTTCTAGCGGTTCGGACCGAAGACCATATTCGCAGCAAGCAATTTCATGAAAAATTCCAGATGGCACATGAGGATCAAGAACTTCCGCCTCCAAAGGAAGGGAGTCCGACCATTGCCTCTGTGAGGGGGTTACCTTTTTGGGTACTATCTCCCGCAG
>CAZWAK010000109.1:0-25894 GCA_964631865.1 uncultured Heliobacteriaceae bacterium
GCCGAAATCTTAGGCGTGTCCGTGCGCGAAAATTTGGATTTAGGCGATGCGCACTTATGGGTCAACGAAGATTCGCGCATTCAAGTCGTGCGCGCGATACGACGCTTGCGACCGCGCATCGTCTTCACGCAATGCTGGGACGACGCGCATCCCGATCACGCGCACACCGCGCAACTCGTCCGCGAAGCCGCGCATATTTCTGGCCTAGCAAAGTACGATGCTGATTTTGGTTTGGAACGCTGGCGACCCAATGCCGTCGCATATTTCCTCTTCCCGCGCACCGTCGCGCCGAGCTTTCTCGTAGACATTTCCCAACACTTCAACCGCAAATGGCAAGCGATTCAAGCGCACGCTTCCCAGTTTCACAATCCGGCGAGTGCAGAACCAACCTCGCGCGTCAGCACGCCGCAATTCCTGCGCGAAATGGAAGCGCGGGATCGTTACTTCGGCGCGCTGATCGGTACAGAGTATGCCGAAGCATTTTTCGTACGCGAAGCCTTGCACGTGACTGATCCCGTTGCGCTGCTGACCAATTCCATGAACATGTATTCGTAATCGTTCCGCCGAAAAAAAATACGCGGAAGAAAGAGGAGCTTGGGAGCGCAGCTTTCTCCGCGTATTTTGCCAGTCTGTCGTTGCACCGTCGGTTAGCGCCGTGACACGGATGTTTTCTGAGAACGTGCCGTCGGCAGGAAGTTCTCCATCGCCCAGACTTCCCGCTTTCTCGGTGTGGTATCACTTCCCGCCGAGAAAATAATCCGTCGCCCATCCGGGTGGATGGATAAGTTACGGAAGCCTTCCGGCAACACGCCCAGCTTTTCCGGCGCGCCGCCAGCGGCAGGAATGCGCCACAACTCGGACTGCTTTTCCTGATACTTGGCAAACAGCAGGTAGCGTCCGTCCGGCGTCCAGGCAATGGCGTAAGGCAGCGCAAACAGTTCAGGGCTTTTGAGTGCCAGCAATTCGCGCGGCTCTCCGCCTGTGGCAGGCATGACGAGCAGCGACCGCTCAAACGTGAAGGCCAATCGCTGTCCGTCCGGCGAGAAAGCCATGTTCCCGGTGAAGGGGTCTGTTTCTCTTGGCGTTGCTGATGACGGACGATAGATTTCTTTCTCTTCGCTTGTTGCGAGATCGTGCCGATACAAGACGCTCTTCGTTTGATAAAAGACCGCTTTCCCGTCCGGCGAGAAGAGGTACACAGTCTTGATTGAACCCTTTTCTTCCGGCAGCAGTCGCACGGTTTCACCCGTCTGGGAATCAATCTTGTAAAGGCCGTCTCGGTTGACGTCAGAAGTCGGCGAGGCCCCATAAGCCAGTATGTGCCTGCCGTCGGGAAACCAGTGCGGGTTGCCAAATCTTAACAATGAGGTTTTGACTTCACGCACTTCGCCTGTTTCCAGCGCCAGCGTCGAAAGCGTATTCGGCGCCCAGTACCCTTCTCGCATCTGCCAATTGGAAAGATAAGCCAGACTGCGGCCATCGCGGGATAAATCCGCCGCGACGTTCACGCCCATAAAGCGTGTGCTGATGGGCGTTGGCGCTCCTGTGACTTTCCCGGTCTCGGCAGCCAGCGTGGCGCTGTAAATGTCTCGCGTGCCTGGGACGTTCAGGCTGTAATAGAAAGCGCCGCTGCGGGCGATGCCCATCGGCCAAACCCATCCCAGATCGCGTTTCACCAATTCCGCCGCGCCTTGCGGCTTGCCTTCCGCCACCGGAATCAGCCAGGCGTCCACAGTCTTGGCGCGGTCGCTGGCGAAAAGAATGCTCTTCCCATCCGGCGTCCAGCCTAGCAGTTGGTCCTTGGCCGGAGATTGCACAAGCGGCACGTCGCGGCTTCCGTCGCTGGCGACAATGGCAATGTCAAACTCCCTGGAACCCTCACGGGAACCCTCACGCTGATCGTATTCATAAGCGATGTAACGGCCATCCGGTGAAAAAAACATCCTGCCTAACCTGCCGGTGTTCTTTGTATAACTGAACGATTTGACGATGCGTATAGAGCCATCAGCAACTGAGATCAGCGCGATCTGGTCAGTTTTACTCCGCTGAGCCCCTTCGAGGTAAACCAGGATAGATTTACCATCCGGCGACCAGTCCCAAGACCCAAGCCAGTCGAGATCATCATTGCGATAGAGCATGCGCTCTCCGCTTCCATCAATGTCCACAATGCGTAGCTCGTAGGAGTCTTCCTTGTCGGTCTTGCTGACGCCAACGGTATAAGCGACTTGCTTACCGTCAGCCGAAAAAACGGGAGTGTCGTACCAGGCATCTTTCCCCAGCTTGTTGGTCAAGCGGCGCTTCTCACCCGTCAGCAAATCTCGCAGAGCCAGACCGCCTGCGTCCCAATCCAGGCCGACGACAGAACGCCCGTCCGAGGAAACAGCATCATTCAGCGACACATCCATCCCTAGAACCTTTCGGACGGTCAGATTGGTCGCGGTCTTGCTATTCATACTCGCCGTGGCATTCGTGCCTTTCGGTAACTTCGCCTGCGCCTGCCGCGCAATCTCTGCTTGATCGGCATACTGGTTGACCACCGCCTGAAACGCCCGCTGCGCCTCGGCCTTGCGCCCCAGCCGTTCATACAACAGCCCGACACGCAACTGCGCCCGCGCCGCCAATGCGCGTTGTTCCTGCGCCTGCTTGACGACCTGGCTGTAGAGCTTGATGGCTTCGGGCAGATTCTGATTGCTTTCGTCCAGCATCCGCGCGCGCTCAAAGAGTTGGCGCGGGTTCTGTGATTGCGCGAAAACCGTCAACGCGATGCTGACGAAGACGAGGGCGACGATGATGTGTACGCGAGAACGTTGCATAGTTTTTAGCCTCCTGTAGTTTGTTGCTTGTCCGTTGTGGACAGCGTGGATGCTACGGCGATGCAAAGTGAAGTGCGTTAAGGTTCGGTCAAGATCAGATGCAATTTCGGCGAAGCTTACAACCCTAGCTTGTACCCAATCCCGCGCACACTCAAAACATATTTCGGGTTATTCGGATCGTCTTCGATCTTTTTGCGCAGCGCGGCGACGTGCGTGTCAATGACGCGATGCGTGATGTAAATGTCCTCGCCCCACAGTTGATCGAGGAAATCATCCCGCGTGATAACTTCGCCGGGATGTCGCGCCAACAGTTCGAGGATGTCAAATTCCTTGCGTGTCAAAGCCACTTCTGCGCCGCGCTTCGTCACGCGATGCGCCTGCGGATCAAGCGCGATGTCGCCGAAGTTGTACAGCAGTTGCGCGCCATTGCCTGTGCGACGGCGCAAACCGACCTTGACGCGGGCGATGAGTTCGCGCAGGGAAAACGGCTTCGTAACGTAATCGTCTGCACCTGCTTCAAAGCCCGTGATGCGATCTGCTTCCTGCCCGCGCACGGTGAAGATGATGACCCACAGCGCAGGCAATTCAGCGCGCAGGCGGCGGCAAATCTCGAAACCGTTCAGCCCCGGCAACATCAGATCAAGCAACAAAACATCCGGTTGCAGCGCGCGTGCCTTCGCCAAGGCTGTAGGGCCATCGGTTGCCGCTTCTACTTCATACCCCTCAAAAAGCAATTCATCTTTCACCGCTAGGACGATTGACAGTTCATCATCAACTACCAGAATGCGCGCCATTGTGACTGCCCTCCTTGCCTGGCAATTGCAGCGTGAAGCGGCTGCCCTGTCCCGGCTGGCTTTCGACTGCGACGGAGCCGCCGTGCGCTTCCACCGCCGCTTTGACCAGCGCGAGGCCCAGTCCGGTGCCTTTGACGCTGTGTTGATTGCCCGGCTGACCGCGATAGAAGCGGTCGAAGATGCGCGGCAGATCGTTCGGCTCAATGCCTATGCCTTCATCGCGCACGTCAATGCACACGCCTTGAGCCGTCGCCTGCGCCGTCAGCTTCACGCGCGTGCCAGCGGGCGAATACTTGATCGCATTATCGAGCAAATTTTCCAACGCATCCAGCAGCGCCACCTGATCCAGCGGCAACAACGGCAGCGCGGGTTGGATGACCGTCTCCAATCGAATGCCTTTCGCCTCGGCCTGCGGCTGCAACTGTGCCGCTGCGGTCGCTGCGATTTCGCTGAGGTCGGCGTCGGTGAAATGATACTGCTTCTGCCCCGCCTGAATTTGTTGCGATTCCAGCAAGCGATTGACGAGCCGTTCCAGCCGTGCCGTCTCGCGGTTGATCGCGTTGTGATATTCGTGCGCCGCAGCGGCCTCGTGCAGTCGTCCGCTCGTGAGGCGTTCCATCAACAAGCGAATACTCGTGAGCGGGCTTTTGAATTCGTGACTGATGGCGGCGATAAATTCATTCTGCAAGCGGCTCAATTCCATTTCGTGCCGCACGACACGCGCCGTCATCGCCAACCCCACCAACAGCATCACGACCAACAGCAGAATAAAGCCGTACCACAACCAAACCCGCTGTGTCCCCCAACCGTTTCGCGCGGGCTGGCTGAAGACAATTTCCCACCCGCTGATCGAACGCAGCGGCTCGCCCGGCGCGAGGGTCGTGTTGTTCGGCAAGTTGCTCCAAACGACGTCGCCTTGCGCGGTTCGTAGCGCCCCCGCGAAAGGCTGTCCGAAGAACAGCGGAGCCAGCGTCGAGTTGAGAACTTCCGTGATTCGCGCGGGAACCAACGCGCGGCCTCGCCAGACCTCAGAGGACTGTGGAACTGGCGCATAGAAAAGTAAAAAGCCAGCGGCTCCGTCGCGTTCATAACTGCGCGTCGCGCCATTGCGGTTGACGGGCGGCGAGCGACGAATGTTGCGCGCCAGCGCCGCCAATTGCTCCAAACGCGCATCGGGGGCAAGCGATTGATGCGCCGCCACGCTTGGCAACAAGCGGCACAACTCGGCGTCATAAAACTGGCGCTCGTCATAACTCAACCACCAATGTCCCTGCCGCAAACGTTCCAACGTTGCGCGCAACAAACCAGCGAAGGGGACACGCTGGTCAGCAGGCAATGGTTCGACGAAGGCGCACAGCAACAGCGCCACTGGCAGACCCGTAGGCGTGCGGTCTTCCAGCAGGCGAGGCAGCAACGTCAGCACGTCCTGTTTCGTACCTCTCCGCGCCAGACAGAACTCAGCCCAGCCCCGCAACTTCGGCTCGCTTTGGCTGAGGCGGCGGTAAAGCTCGGCGGCTGCCGACACACGCCCCTGCGCTTCAGCAGCCTGTGCCTGTTCAATCAATTGTTGTGTGGCAAACGACCAATTCACCGCGCGCTCTGGCAGAGACATTGCTTCGCCGTAGCCAACCTTGTCCGTCTGAAAAACCAACTCGTCGGGCGCGGTGAATGTGAACACGAAGTCTGGTGACTGAAGCGCAGCAGGCTCTGCTGACCGCAGCAACGCTTGCTCCAGTTCTGACCAGACACCGATCAGCGCGGCATCTGCCAGCCGGGCGATTTGGGTTTGCTGCTCGCGTAATTGCTGCTCCCGTTCGATGCGCTCCGCGCGCACCGCACGCAACCCCAGGAGCGCGAGCAGGAGCGCAGGAGCCGCGATGAGCAGACCAAAGCCCCACCACCACGTCCAGCCCGATTTGAGAGAAGCGGCCAAGTGACGAAACATGGGATCGCAGTCCTAATCTTGAAATGACGCGGCGATTGTAGCGTGAGGTGCGGAAATGTGTGTGAGGATTTGGTTAAGAAAAGGGTGCGAGCAGACAAAGATTGCCTGCCTCTTCTTTGTTTTCTCAGCAATTACTCTTTACTATTCATTCACCCGTTGTACAGATGGGCAATGCGGGAGTTGTGAATAACAACTTGTTGATTAAAAGGAATATGGGTATGGCTGCGGAATTAAGTAATCCTGAACGAGCCAATATTCGCTTGAGTTTGGAAATTTCACCAGAAACAAACGAATTGTTAGAGAAATTGGCATCGCTCATCGGCGGCACGAAAAGCGATGTTCTCCGCAAGGCAATCGTGCTGATGGAAGTTGCCGTCGAAGCTAAACGGCAAGGTCGCAAATTCGGCATCGCCGAGACGGATCAACCATTGGCGACCGAAGTCGTCGGACTCTAATAACAACTGACTTGCTCCCTGATGAGTGAACCCAACTTTGATCTGAACGAAATGCCAATCGGCAAAACGTCTACTTATTGCTTACATGCTGACTTCGATTGTGACGGGTTTGGTTGGCGATGTGACCGGCAAGTCAAGCAAGCCTTAATCATTTACCGCGATTTTCGTCGTTGCCGCTTCTCTGCCCTTTCTCTTCGCTCTTCTTTCTCTTCATCATCGTCATCATTTTCAATCACGCGTACAAACGCGCTGCGCACAGGGGCCGGCATCGGCGAGTTCGCACCTTTGACCGACTTCCAAATCACTTCGTTGAATTCGATGTCAGGCAAGGTGTCTTCCTTGCTGAAGTCCCACTTGGCCGATTTTTGCGCGCCCGGCGCGTCGGGTGCATTGACCTCATTCATATCCACCCGCGCGTCGCGCTTTTGGTACGGTGTCAAGTCCGGCGTGTTCGTGAACGAATTGAACATCGGAATCGCAGCGGCATCATACTGACTCATCGGCGGCAAGCCTAAAATCAATTCCATCGTGCGCAGCATGCTCGATCCGGTGTACATCGTCGAATCTACGAATTTGCGTTTGGTGTACGGGCTGATGATGAAGGCGGTGGAACGATGTGCGTCCACGTGATCGGGGCCGTTCTGGGCATCGTCTTCGATGATGAAGATGGCGGTCGTCGCCCAATATTTACTGTTCGTCACGGCTTCGACCAAACGACCGACGGCAAGGTCGTTGTCAGCCACGTGCGCGCGCGGCGTTTTCTTGCCCGGCACAGTGCCTTCGGTGTGATTGTTGCCGAGTCGCACGATTTGGAATTGTGGCAACTGATTGTTTTGTTCATACGCGCGGAACTCTTCGAGCCAGCGATCCACGCGCGTGTTGTCGGTGATCGAAAGGTTGTACGACGGATAGGTCGGGCTGAAGTGGCCAATCAAGGCTTCTTCGCTGGTGTAATTTTCTTTCTGCGCTTGTGTTGCCGCAGCAGTTGCTTCGCCGCCGCCACCACCGCCGATCTTCACATCGCGCACGCCGATGAATTCGCCGTAGCTGCGATAGCTTACGCCTGCCGCTTTGCAGTAATCCCAAATGTAGCCTTTGGTCGGGCGCGAAATCTTCTTGCTGCCTTCGTAATCGTAGGTGCGACCGCGACTCGAATAATTCGTCGGCCAGGTCTTTTCGACATAGTCCGTCGCATACGCTGCCATTGACCAGTTGTGCCCATCCGCCGAGACTTCGGCATCCACGTAAAAATTGTCGAGCAACACAAATTCGCGCGCGAGGGCGTGTTGATTGGGCGTCACGTCTTCGCCGAACAAACACAAATTCGGATCGCCGTTGCCTTCGGGCAGATCGCCGAGCACTTGATCGTAGGTGCGATTTTCTTTGACGATGTAAATGACGTGCTTGATGGGCGAAGCATCGCCAACGCGCGTCGGAATCGCTGTGCCCGTCTTTGGCGCGCGCGCTTGTTGCAGTAATTCATCAGTGTACGGCGAATTCGCGTAGGTTTGTTTTGTCAGTTGTGCGAGCTTGCCATTCGTCGGAATGTCAATCAACGAGACTGTGCCTTTCAGCATGCTGCCGATGTATTGTACGTCTTTGTTATCGTTGCGCGTCCTGCCGGGCAAGGGTTGCGGGCCTTTCGGATTCGCGGCGGAAGCAGTGCCTTTGCCGTTGGCGACGAAAATTTGTTTGGTTAATTTGCTCGCGCGCACGGAAGTCGGATACCAACCCGTCGGAATGAAACCTTTGACTTTGCTCGCGGTGCGTTTGCTGACATCTACGATGGCGATGTTGTTGTTGTCGGCGTTCGCAATGTAGAGCGTCTTTTCATCGGGCGAGAGCGCGACCGCGTTCGGTGTGCTGCCGATGGGCGACTTCGGATGCAGCGCCGTGTTGATGGCTTCGATCTCTTTCATCTGCGCGGTGTCGAGCACCGAAACCGTGTTGCTGTTCGCGTTGGCGACATAGAGCAGCTTGCCGTTGCGCGTGAGTTCCAAATCGTTCGGATGATCGCCCGTCGCAATGGTGCCGATGACTTGATTCGTTTTCGGATCAATCACGCCGACATTGCGCGCCCCCCAATTGCTGACGTACACGCGCTTGCCGTCGCGCGAGATTGTCACATCGTAGGGATATTCGCCGACCGCAATTTTCGTGATGACCTGATTGTTCGTCAGATCAACGACCGCGACTTTGTGCGTGAGGTTTTCGGCGACGAACAGCCGCTTGCCATCCGGCGTTGCTGCGATGCCGGCGGGAAACGCGAACTCGCCGCCGTTCTTGCGCCGCGCTTCGGCGCGCGCTTTGTCATCCAGCGCGTGATAGGCCGCGCTGCCCAGATTGATCTTGCCTGCTTCGGTCGCTTTGCCTGCCGCAAAGTTGAAGATCAAGACCTCGTTGTCATCGCCACCCGACACGAAAAAGCGTTTGCCATCGGGCGCGAACGCCAGGCCGAGCCACGATTTTTTGACTTCGATTTGCTGCACAATCTGCTGCGTTTGCACATCAATGATGTCCACTTCCTGCACGCCGTTGCCGTTGGTCGTGACGAGCAAATAACGTCCGTCCGCACTCAATTCCATATTCATCGGCAAATCGCTGATCGGAATTTGTTTGCCTTCGGGCGTTAAGGTCCAACCGTTGGGCAACAGCATGCCGGTTTGCTTTTGTCCCGGCGTTTCGATGCTGCGCGCGGGCTTTTGCGCAATGAGGGGAAGGGTTAATGAGAAGACGAGAAGAATTGCGATGAGTTGCTGTCGCATTTCGGTGCTCCTGTTTGTTGGAAGTCAGTCATTTGAGAGAGGCAGACTATAGCATCCAGCAGGTTAGATTGACAGCAACCCCAATTCAAATTTGCGTAAAACCTGCCCGATGGTTGCCAGCCTTCGCCACAGCGGCAATTTGCCGCGCCGTGCTGCGGTTAGACGCGGCAAGAAGCCGCGCTTGCGCTCTCTGCCGAACCCATTTCTTTGTTGCCTCTCCATAAAATCAAGGAGTTAGCCCTGCCTCGCGTTTGGCATAGACCTTGCCCTCCTTCTTGTTGCCGCTCAGTACAGGGCGCGGCGCTTTGCTGGGAATCTGATTCCCGTTTTTCCCCTGAAATCATAATTCATCGAAGGAGATCGTAATATGCAACCCGTAGTGAACCAGAGAAGCCGATGGACAAACGTCCTCTTGTTGGGATTGGCAATGATCGTTTGCCTGCTTCCCTTCCAAACCGCACAAGCCGACGACGATGGCGATTACAAACTTTATGGCACAATTCAAAGCCTGCCGAGCACGTCCGGCTGGGTCGGCGATTGGGTCGTCAATGGACGCACCGTCCATGTATTCTCAACCACCAAACTCAAACAGGAAAAAGGGCCGATTGCGCTCGGCGCAACCGTGGAAATCGAAGGCTGGTTACAAGCCGATGGTTCCGTCAACGCCAAGGAAGTGGAAACCAAATCCAGCACGAGTAGCGGCGGCACTTACTTCAAATTCTACGGCCAGGTCGAGACCTTGCCGAACACCGCCAATCGCGTCGGCGCTTGGACGGTCAGCGGGCGCACCGTGCATGTCACACCAACCACCTATATCAAACTGGAACACGGGCCATTGGCGGTTGGCTCTTACGTCGAGGTGGAAGGCAACGTCCGCGCGGACGGTTCGATTGATGCCTTCAAGATTGAAACCAAACAGGGTGGTGGTGGCGGCAGCAATGAACTTTTCAAAGGGTATATTGAAAACCTGCCCAGCACTGCCGGACGCATTGGTGTGTGGAGCATTGGCGGTCGTCAGGTGAACGTGTCGGCGAGCACCGTCATTGTGCAACAATACGCAGCGGTCGCAGTAGGTGTGTATGTCGAAATCTATGGGACGTTGCGTGCCGATGGCTCGATTGATGCCACCAGGATTGAGACCAAGAACGCTTCAGGGTCATCTGGTGGCAGCGGTTCTTCCGGCAGTCACAACGAATTTTATGGCACGGTCGAAAGCTTGCCGACGGGCAACATCGGGCAATGGACGGTCAGCGGACGCAAGGTAAACGTGACCGCCACAACCATCATCGAGCATCCCGAACGCGGCCTGATGGTAGGTTCTCTGGTCGAAGTCAAAGGGGCGGTGCAAGCTGACAATTCGATCAATGCCACCAAAATCGAAATCAAATCCGGCACGAGTTCCGGCGGTTCGGGCAACAACAAAATTTACGGCAAGATTGACAGCCTGCCGAATGATGCGAATTTTCTGGGGCAATGGATGGTCGCGGGGCGTAAAGTCAATGTGGCACAATACACGCGCATCAAACGTAAATATGGCACGGTCGCGGTCGGCGCGTATGTCGAAGTCGAAGGTCTGGCACAGGCCGATGGCTCGCTCAATGCCAAAGAAATCGAAGTCAAACAGGGCGCTGGCGGCGGCGCGTTTATGAGCTATAACCCGGTGGCGACGGTGGAAGGCGCGAGCTATCAGGAAGAGACCGCGCCGGAATCTATCGTTTCCGCCTTCGGCTCGAATCTGGCTGCTGGTATTGTCGCCGCCACGACGTTGCCGCTCCCGCAAACGCTCAGCGATGTGACGGTGCTGGTGGACGGCAAACAAGCGCGTTTGTTCTTTGTCTCGCCGAATCAGATCAACTATCAAATCCCCGCCTCCACGCCGTTAGGCTTGGCGAATGTGGCGATCATGCGTGGCAACACAGTGGTCTCGCAAGGCACGATTCTGGTCACGGAATCCAAGCTCGCGTTCTTTGCGGCAAATTCCGATGGACAAGGCGCACCCGCCGGATACGTGACGCGCGTCAAAGCCAACGGACAGCAAAGCAATGAACCGGTCGCTCGTCTGGATACCGCGCAAAACAAACTCGTTCCGGCCACGATTCAGCGCCGCGGTGGTGATAAATTGTTCCTGGTGTTGTTCGGCACGGGCTTGCGCGCGGCGAAAGATGAAGACGGGAATCCCGGCAACGGCGTCGCCGAGCGCGTCGAGATCACGATTGGCGGCGTCAAGGCTGAGGTACATTATGCGGGCGTTGCGCCGGGTTATGCCGGACTGGATCAACTCAATATCCTCATCCCGAATACAGCGTTGGCGAATCCTGCGACCGAAGTCAAAGTTAAGCTGCGGGATGGCGAAGGCAATATCAAGCAAGGAAATACGCTCACCATTTCGTTGCAATAACAATTGGTAGCCCCGCTCGTAATTCTCCCCCCGCGAGTAGGTTCTACTAAGAAGGCGAGGCGTTGTCAGGGGAAACGCCTCGCCTGTTCTACTATGGACATAGCCCCAAACAAGTTTTTTCGCTTTGCCCGGATCGAAGAATGTTGTGAATGAGTGACTCAATCTTACATCCACGCCAGACCAGCTTGTGGGGGTTGGTCATAGTGGGACTGGCAACCGTCGTCGCCTTGTTCATTTCGTGGCGGTTGCCCAGCCTGAACCTGCTCGCGCAAGACAGCCTCGTGCGCGCCCGTGGTAGCTTCGGTAGCTGGGCGACACCGGACGACATTGTGATTGTGGCGATTGATGAACAGAGCCTCAAACGCTTCGGGCGCTTTCCCTGGTCGCGGCAGATCATGGCGCAGGCCATAGATCGCATTGCCGCCGCGCAACCCAAAGTCATCACACTCAGCATTCTCTACAGCGATCCTACGAATGAAACGGATGATGCGGCTTTGGCGGCGGCGGCGCAACGGGCCGGGAATGTCGTGGTCGCGGCGCAATTGGTTGAAGCCCCAGTCGCCGGAGCCGAATGGGTGCGCCCGATGCCCGCGCTCGAACAAGCGGCGGCGGGGATCGGGCACGGCAATGTGTTGACGGATTACGATGGCGTCGCGCGTGGCTTGCAGTTACGCGCGACGGATGATGACGGGCAATCGTTTTGGGCGCTGGCCGTAGAAACGGTGCGGGTGGGTTCGGGCTTACGACGCAATGAGGTGCGCGAATTACCCGAGTCGGTCAATCTCGGCACGCGGGTCATTCCGGTCACGTTTGCCGCGCCAACACTGATGCTGACCTCACCCGAATCAACCACAGAAATCGTGCGCGCGGCCCGCATGAACATTGATTATCGTGGCCCGGCGGGCAGCTTTGCGGCGAACACCTACAGCGTGGCAGACATTCTGGACGGCAAGGTCGCGCCGGAAAAACTACAGGGCAAATATGTGTTGCTGGGCGCGACGGCGGCGGCGCTGGGAGATCGCGTGGCCTCGCCGTTTACGCGCTTTGCCACGCAGGACGGCAACCAACACGGAACGCTGATGCCGGGTGTCGAAATCCTGGCGAATGCTGTCACCACGATTTTGCAGCAGCGTTTTTACCAACCCGCTTCGGATTGGGGAGCCGCCCTGATGGCCGCGTTGGTCGCCGCAGCGGTGGTCGGCGGCTTGCGGCTGGCGCAGGGGCGTTGGGAACTCCTCAAACAACTCGGCGTCGTCCTGCTGATCGCCGCGCTGATTTTATTGGTGTCGTACTTCGTCTTCACGCGCTGGCTCATCGTGCTACCGCTGGTTCCGGCTTTGCTTTCCCTGATGATGGCGACACCGTTGACGCTGCTGCACCGCACGTTGTCCGCCAGTGCCAGCCTGGATCAACGCATCAGTGAACTGATTCAACAAAGCGCCGGGCTGTCTCCCTTCAAACTCAAAGCCGAAGCCATCGCCGCGCAATGGTTGCGGTTGCCGCGTCGGCTGGAAGCGAAAGCACAGGCGTTGGCGGCATTGCAAGCACAGCTCCTCGCGCGCACGCAGTTGGTAGATCGCGCGCTGCAATCCGTAGAAGATGGCCTGCTCATCACGGATGCGAAAGGAATCATCGTGTATGCCAACCCGCGCGCGGCGCAGATTTTCCATACGACCGAGAAGTATCTGACCGGGAGCGATTTGTTTGCGCGTCTGGTGGTCGCCGCATCGGGGGAACTCGCGCCGGAAGTCGCGCAACAGGAGCAGTGGCAGCGGGAAACGCTCCGCCGCCTGTTTGACGAACACAGCAGTATTGAGCGCGAATTTACGACTGCCGGGCCGCAAGCGCGCCACTACATTCTGCGGCTGGCGGCGATTCGCCAGCCGGATGAAACGCCCCTCGGCATTGTCGTCACGCTCTCCGACGTCACGAAGCAACGCGAATTGCAGCAAATGCAAACCGACGTGATGCTGCTGGTCACGCACGAGATGAAAACGCCGCTGACCGCGATTCAGGGGATGAGTGAAGTGTTGCTGAAGTTCGATCCCGCGCCGGACAAGCGCCGCGAAATGCACGAAGCGATGCAGGAAGCCACGCAACGCCTGCGGCGCATGATTGACGAATACCTCGATTTGACGCGGTTAGAATCCGGTGCGCGCGCCTTGAAAATGGAGTACCTGCGCGTGGAAGCCCTGCTCGAAAAAACACTCCTGCTGCTCGACCCCGTAGCGCAACAAAAGCGCATCACCATCCGGCGCGATTTTGCCCCCGACTTGCCGCCACTACGCGCCGATGCGGATTTGCTCACGCGCGCGCTCACCAATCTGGTCTCGAATGCGATCAAGTACAGCCCGGAAAAAACCGAAGTCATTGTCGCAACAAAGCGCGAGGGCAACATCCTTTTGTTAGCGGTGCAAGATCAGGGCTACGGCATTCCGCCGAACTATCGCACGCGCGTCTTTGAAAAATTCTTCCGTGTGCCGCGCATTGAAGACGCCGACACGCCGGGCACGGGATTGGGCTTGGCGCTGGTGCGGGAAATCGCGGAATTGCACGGCGGGCAGGTCAGGATTGAGAGCGTGACGAATGTTGGATCAACCTTTACGCTCCGTCTCCCGCTGGATATGCAAGACCGCCCGCTCGCTGCGGAGTGAGCGCGTGAAAAGAAGCGGATTCATCTTACCTTCATCTTCGCTCGCTACAATGAATCAGGGGCGTACAACTATGGCTGCAAAACCACTGCACATTCTGGTCGTAGATGATGATCGGCTCATTCGGCTGATGCTGGAAACCAGTCTCGCGTTGAGCGGGTTTCAGGTCACTTGTGCGCGCAGCGGACAGGAAGCCTTAGCCCTGGCGCAAACGGTTCAGTTCGATGCTCTCGTGACGGACGTTTACATGCCCGACGGGGACGGGCTGACGCTCTTGCAGGAACTCCGCAAAGCCGCGAGCGACATCCCGGTGATTTTGATGACCGCGCAAGGCTCAGTAGATTTGGCCGTGCGCGCGATGGCGGAAGGCGCGACCGATTTCATCGCCAAACCTTTTGAAGTCGAGGCGCTGACGACGCTGCTGCATCGCTATATTCAGCCGCAACCGCAAGCCGAAGCGATGCTGGAATCCTTCGCAGAAGAAGACCCCAGTCGCGCCGGTTTTATCGGACGAAGCCCGGCGATGGTGGAGGTCTACAAACTGGTGGCCCAAGCCGCGCGCACCGAGGCCACCGTTTTAATTACGGGGGAATCCGGCACGGGCAAAGAAGTCACGGCGCACGCCATTCACGATTTCAGCCCGCGCAAACACAAGCCCTTTCTGGCCGTGAACTGTTCGGGTTTGACCGACACCTTGTTGGAGGCAGAATTGTTCGGTCACACGCGCGGCGCATTCACCGGAGCCAATGCAGATCGCATCGGGTTATTTGAAGCGGCAGACGGCGGCACTTTATTTCTGGATGAACTCGCCTCGACCAGTCCATCGTTTCAGGCGAGTTTATTGCGTGTGCTGCAATCGGGCGAAGTGCGGCGTGTGGGCGCAACACAGTCCCGCCGCGTAAATGTGCGGGTGATTGGCGCAAGCAATCTGGACGTGCGTGAGCTAACGGAACAGAAGCTCTTTCGTGCCGATCTGTATTATCGCCTGAGCGTGCTGACCATTCATTTGCCGCCGTTGCGCGAACGAACGGGCGATGTCGAATTGCTCGTGCAGTTTTTTTTGCGCCGATTGAGCCACGAATACAAACCGTTGCACATCTCGCGGGAGGCGATGGAGTTGTTGTGCGGCTGGTCTTTCCCCGGCAATGTGCGCGAACTGGAAAACGCCCTCACGCGCGCGGCGGCGCTGTCTACCGATGGCCTGATTACGACGCTCTGTTTGCCGCCGCACCTCAACCCGCTGCCCGCAGAAACCACGCCCAATGCGTTGCAGAATTTGGCTGCCGATTGGCCTCCGATGGAAGAATTACAACGGCGCTATCTGGTCGCAGCCCTGACCTACACCAACGGGAACCGCCAGCATACCGCCAACCTGCTGGGCTTGAATCGGCGCACGGTGCAACGCCTGATTGCGCGGCACAACCTCAATCAAATGGTGGAGATGGAAGGCGAAGGCTTTGACTTCGCGGAGAACGAAGAGGAAGACGAATGATGCGATTGCGCCACCTCACACAGGTTTTGCTGGCGCTGCTTTCCTGCGCCGCCATGCCATTCGTTTGCCTTGATCTCCACGCGCAAGCGGTCGAAGCGCGCATCGCCAGCACGAGCGGCGGAGCCTTGCGCTTCAGCCAGCAACGCAGCTTTTCGTTAGCCAAAGGCGATGTGCTGCAACCGGGCGACGAAATCACGACAGGCAACGGGCGCATTGTCATTCAATTGAGCGATGGCAGCGTGGTCACGGTACAGCCGAATTCGCGTCTGGTGCTGCGCGATTATCGCAGCGCGCCCACCTTGCGGGAATTACTGCAAGTCATCGTGGGGCGCGTGCGCATCAAGATCAATCATTACGGCAACAAGCCGAACCCGTATCGCGTCAACAGCCCTTCGGCTTCAATCCTCGTGCGCGGCACGGAATTCAGCGTTGCAGTGGACGTGATCAGCGAAACACAGGTGATCGTCTACGAAGGTCTGGTCGAAGTTATCAGCGTTGCCAATGCACAGCGTGCGCTCGTGCAACCGGGACGTGGTGTCATTGTTCTGCTCAGTGGCGACATTCGCTTTTTTACACCGGGGCCGGGCAGCGAAATCGGAGATCGCAGTCCACGCGGCAGCCGCGATGACAACCATCGCAACCCCAATGCTGCCGGAAAAAATGGCGGCAACCACAACACCCCAACCGTCAACGCGAACAACCCCAATGATCTGCGTCGCAATCTGGCGGGCGATTATGAACGCTACATTGACAGCGTGGTTGAGCCGGGCGAGACGCCGCCGTTGCTGCGCTTCCTGGCCTTTCCCGATTCGCATTTTGACAGTCTCGAAAACCCCGCCTATGCCACGGAATTTACGCAAATGGAAGGGCGCTTTTCGCTGCTGCCGTCGTGGAGCCGAACGAATATGAGGGACACGAATTCGTTGGTGTTTGGCGCTGATCTCACCGCGCCGAATGACACCGGAATCCTCTTCCAAACCACGTTCTTTACGCCGCTTCAGGCCCAGGCGGAAAAACGCACGGTCGTGGGCGGAAGCGTGGGCGCGGCACACAGCACGCTTGGCACGCTTACGCGCACGCCCGTCACAGGAGCCATCACGCCAGGCTATCCGAACGGCATTCCGGGTCTCAGCACTGGTGCCGCGAGCACCGATGTGACGAATTTTTCGGCGTCGCTGTTAGCCGCGCGTCAGTTCGGCCAGAGCGGGCGCACCAGCGTTGGCATTGGCGCAGATCACACGAGCGGAGTAAGCACACTGCAAAGCCTGACGACACTGACGGATGTGCTGGGGGCAAAAGCCAGCGAGTCGCTGGCGGCGCGCGCGTGGGTCGAACGTTCACGATTTCGCATCGGACTGACACGGGAATTTGGCACTACGCAGAAGCTCGGTCTGTTTTATCGGCAGGGTGTGAACCGTGCCGAAGATCGAGACCAGTCCCGCCTGTTCAATGGTGCGCCGCTGCCCCCAGACTCAGTAACCTTCCATGCAAACACTAAAGAAGCGGGAGTGCGCCTGCGCGGATTGCTGACGCGCCAGTTGTTTTATGGTCTGGATGCGACGTGGTTGCAGGTTGGGCTGAAAGAAAACATCCGTCGCTTCACCATCGTCAATGCCACCGAGCGCGAACGGATCCGGCGCACGGCGTTGGGCGGCGGGCTTGGCTATGCCCCGCGCCCACGCACCGTGTTTGGGGTAGATGTGGCCGTCGGCTCCATCTACATTCACGACCGTTTGTTTGAAGATGCCACCGGCCATCAGATGGAAGACAAGCAACAACGCGCGCGCTTTACCTCGGTACATGCTGTCGCACAAACGGATGTCTGGCGGCAACTGTTCATCAGTGTGTCTTCGCTTACCACCTGGCAACGACGCACCACAGACGAAGCTTTGTTCCCGGATCGGTTCGGGCGGCTGCTCGACAGTTCCGGCAAGTTTGTGCCGAATGGGCGCACGCGCGAACGCTTCGCCGACACCTTTACCGATGTCGGCATCGGCTGGCGCGTGCGCCCGAATTGGCTGGTGGAATACATCGCCTCCAAATCTTCCGGTCACTCTGCCCTGAATCACATTATCCTGTTGCGGTACACGTTCCGGCGCGAACAATGATGCGACTATGCGCCGCCAATTGTCGCTTCGGAAATCAGGAACGTGGGCGCAGCAACCGAGCCGAGTTTGAAGCTCAGATCATTGCCGACCATCGTTACGCCTTTGAGCATCTTGAGCAGATTGCCCGCGAACGTGATTTCCTGCACGGGATGCGTCAGTTCGCCGTTTTCGATCCAGAAGCCGACCGCGCCGCGCGACATATCGCCGGTCACAGGATTGTCACCGAAGCCGTTCAGTTCGGTCAGGTACAAACCCGCCTTGACACTTTTGATGATGTCTTTCGGATCGCTCGTGCCGGGCTTCATAAACAGGTTCGTCGCGCCGACGCCGGGCAAGCCTTGATAGCTGCGTTGTGCGTTGCCGGTCGGCGTCAGATTCAAGCGCCGCGCCGAATAAGCATCACAAACGTAATTTTTCAAGACGCCTTTTTCGATCAACGTCACTTGTGATGACTTCACGCCTTCGGCATCGAACGGACGCGAGGCCAAGCCGTCCGCCATCGTCGCATCATCCACAATCGTGATGAGCGGCGAAAACAATTCCTGCCCGACTTTGCCGACCAAAAACGAAGCCTTGCGAAAGACGCTTTGTCCCGACGCCGCGCCAAAAATTGAGTTAATGAAATCTCCGCTCACTTCGGAAGACACAACCACGGGGATTGCTTGCGATTTGATCTTTTTCCCACCGATGCGCCGCACGACGCGCTTCCCGGCTTCTTCCCCAACGGATTTTGCACTATCCAGTTTGTTGAAGTAGCGGTTGAAGGTGAACCAGCCGTCGGTATGTTTGACGCCCTCCGCTTCGGCCAGTAAGCGCACGGACATACTCGCCATCGTCGTGCGATATTGCCCGACGAAGCCGTCCGAGGTTGCCAGCGTGACTTGACTGCGCGAATCGTTCCAACCCGCGCCGTTGGAATTGACGATGCGCTTGTCGTATTTCAGCCCGGCGTCTTCGGCTTCGCGCACCAGCTCGATTTTTTTCTCCGGTGTCACGTTCGCCAACGATTCGTCAAAGATCATCAGCTTGCCGTCGTAATTGCCCAACAACTCTTTCGGCGCAAGGCCGTTGAATTTGTCCGCGTTCGAGACTTTGACAATGTCCATCGTTTCGCGGACGAGGTCTTTGACTGCACGATCATTGAAATCAGTCGTGAAGGTCAGAGCCTGCGCGCCGCCTTTGAAAACGCGCATCCCCAAACCCTTCGACGTGGATTGTTGCAGCTTCTCGATTTTGCCGAGCCGCAACGTGGTATTGAAACTGGCGGTCGTGCCGATGTAGACATCACACGCATCCGCGCCTGCTTTTTTCAAGGCCGCGATCAAGTCAGCGGCGAGATTGCGATAATCGTTCATAGCTTGAACTCCTTAAAAAATGACGCCTGCCATTTTTCATTCTTCCTTTTTCCTTCTTCATTGTTTCAGGCGGAGGACAATTCGTACTTTTCCTCGTTATGAAATGAAGAGGGAAGAATGAAAAATGAAGAATGACGTGTGGTGAAAGGGCGCTTACGCTTTTTTCACTTTCGTGCCGCCGACGGTGATTTCGGCTACTTTCACAGTTGGTGTTCCCATTCCGACCGGCACGCTCTGGCCGTTCTTGCCGCATGTCCAACCGCCGTCGGTGAACTTCAGATCGTTGCCGACCATCGAGACTTTCGTCATCACGTCCGGGCCGTTGCCGATCAACGTCACGCCTTTGACGGGCGCAGTGATCTTGCCGTTTTCGATCAAATAGGCTTCGGAACAACTGAATGTGAAGTCGCCTTTTGTGATGTCCACTTGCCCGCCCGTGAAGCCTTTGGCGAAGATGCCTTTGTTCACGGACTTCAGAATTTCTTCCGGCGAATATTTGCCCGCGCGCAAATACGTGTTCGTCATACGCGGCATCGGCGCGTAGTTGTAGGCTTGGCGACGACCGTTGCCTGTGTTCTTCACGCCGAGTTGTTTGGCGCTGATGCGGTCGTTCATGTAGCCGCGCAGAATACCGTTTTCAATCAGCACGGTCGAAGTCGGCGGATTGCCTTCGTCGTCCACGTTGATCGAGCCGCGCATATTCGGGAACAAGCCTTCATCCACGACGGTGCATTGCTCGGACGCGACTTTTTGGCCAACGCGGTCGGAGTAGTTGGCGAGTTTTTTGTAATTGAAATCGGCTTCGAGGCCGTGCCCGACGGCTTCGTGCAACAGCACGGCGCTTTCGGCATTGCCCAGCACAACGGGCTGCAAACCGGCTTCGACTTCCTGCGCGTCAAGGTTCACGACGGCCAGCCGCGCCGCGTCTTTGGCAATGTCGGCGGCCTTGCGATGCTTGCTGAAATATTCCAGGCCGATGCGACCGCCGCCTGCGTTGTAGCCGCTTTCGCGCTTCGTGCCGTCTTCGGCGAAGCAGATCGTTTGGAACATAAACATCGGCTGCGAATCCTGCCACGCGACGCCATCGCTGTTCGCGTAGGCCAGATGTTTGATTTCATCGTTGAAGCCAACGTTCACGCGAATGATCTTCGGGCTGTAGGCTTTCGCCGCGTCGTTGGCTTCTTTGATGAACGCGAGTTTTTTGTTGAGGTCAGCCGTTGTGGCGAGTTCAGTGATCGGATAGAGGTTCTTCGTTTTCAGATCGGTGATGCCGACGGATTTCACTTTGGCGGATTTGTCAGCAGCAATCGCCGCCGCGCTGACCGCCGCTTCGAGCATCGCAGGCATCGTCAAATCTTCGGAAAACGCGAAGCCGACCTGATCGCCTTTGATCGCGCGAATGCCGACGCCTTGCACAATGCCGCGCCGGGCAGACTTAACCTGGTCTTCTTCAAAGGAAAGATTGGACGTGACGCGGTATTCAAAAAACACGTCGGCAAACTCTGCACCTTTGGCCAAGGCCGCGAGCAGCAGTTTGTCAATCTCGGCTTTGCTGATGTGAAAGTAAGTGTCGAGGATGGCCGTCGTTTTGGCCGTCTCGCCTGCGATCACGTTTTCCAGCCACGCATCGCTGACCGCCAATGCAGCCAACGACGCCGAGCTGGTGTAAAGAAAATCTCTGCGTTTCATAAAGGGGTTCCTTTCGTAACCGGGTATGCAAAATAATCAGGCGCGAGCTTTTTCATTTCCCAGTTTCCATTTTTCAGTTCTCATTTCTCATTGTCTGGGAGCCGCCCCAACTCGATGAAAAATGAAAATGGAAAAATGGAAATTGGAAAATGATTTGCCTTGATTCCGTTTGCTTGGCACTTTATTTCCCAGCCTCTGCCAATCCCTCAGGCACGTTGCCGGGTTCGATTTTGCTGATGACACTCAACATGAAATGTTAATGGATATTCGCCGAAGATTTCTGTTCGGGCTTCTTGGCAGCGACAGATTGTAGGGTTTGCTTGACACTCTCTGGGTCTCCCAGTCCCACGCGATTCACGTCCCAGCTTAATTTGTACTCGTCAGTTTTGAGTTTGCCGTTGCGAAAATCGGTGCGGGCAAATTGTAACTCAGCCATTTTCATTGTCCAGCCAATCGGCGAAATAACCGTCTGGCTGCGGGCAACATATTGCTGGCGTTCGGGCAAGCCGAGTTCCTTGCGCATTGTGTTGACATAGCGTTCGCAATCGCCAACCTCTTCCCATTCGTTGACCGAATCGTGCAGCTTGCGCACACCGTGAACCAGTTCGTGCAAGAGCGTTACCCCCAAATCAAACGACGCCAGCACTTCTTTCGCGCCGAGCAGCTTGCCGAAGTCGGAGAAATCTATGCGAATGGGCTGATGCTCGATTTGGGCTTTTGTCCGCATATTGAAATAGAGCGTGCTCTTGCCCAAATTGGCAAAGACGACTTTGGAGGAATGGGAATGATTTTCCAGCAGCAGTTGTGCCGGGAAATCCACCGCATCCAGCAACAGCCGCCGCGCGGTGATGGAACCGCCGACGAAATGATTGGGATTGCCGATGGTCAAAAACCCCTCGGCATCAAAGCTGAGTTCCTGAAACCCCGTTTTCTCCGCCAGGCTCACCAGCACCCGTTTCAGATCTTTTTCCTTCAGCCCATGTTTGCCCGTGCTGTTGCGGATGCCGCCACGATAGGTGAGCGGATCGCTTTGCGAATCGGCTTTCGCCGGAAAAACCGACAGGACACTGAGGAACGTGACAACCAACAAACTTGCAGCAGCTCTTTTCATAAAGTACCTCTCAGGAAAAAGCGCCCAGTGCGGGAGCTAGAGTTTCGGGTCCTCCAGCTTGACTGCGACAGAGGGTAGAAAAAGGGCTGCGTTAATGTCCTGTAGACGGCGTTAAGGAATGATTATGAAGTTTTGAAGATGGGCTTAATGACTGACTTGAGAAAGATAGGTAGTAACGCGATTTGCCAAATCGCGCTACAACGGAGAAGCCAGGAACTTTTCGATTTCAGCGAGCGTAGCAATCGGTTGGGCTTGGCGCGCGCGCGTGACGAATCCCGTCAGATTGGCAACGGCAAAACTGATGCCGTTGAGATTCTGTTCCGGCTTGACTCCGGGAATCGCACGCGGATAGCCCGACGCCAGAAAAATGGTTTTTGTTCGCTCGGTTTTATAACGAAAGGTTTCGCGCGGACAGTCCCAATCCAATTCAACGGCGAGCACGTTTAGCAAGCTGCCGGGCAACAACGATTGTCCGGCAGTTTCGTGCGCCGCAACGATGAGGACGTTGTGTTCCGTCGCGCGCGCAACAATGCGCTCGAACGCTTCCCGATACGCTTGATTGAACGTGCCGAGGCTGAGATTGACGACATCCATTTGGTTGTCAATCGTCCAGTCCAACGCGCGCAGAATTGTGGTCGCGGTCGTGCGCAACGATTGATCGAAGACTTTCACGGCATACAACAAAGCCTCCGGCGCTTTCTCGCGAATCGCTCCGGCAACCGCTGTGCCGTGTCCGAGATAATCCAGATAATTTTCGTTCGCTTCGTTCGCCGTAAACCCAACGCCGCCCGCCACGCCGCCGACGTGCGGATGCGCGGGGTTGACGCCGCTGTCAATGATGGCCACGCGCACGCCTTGTCCGGTAAGTTGCTTAAATGCCTGAGAGACCATTGTTGCGTTCGTTTCGGTCAACCTTGAAATCGAACACGGATGAAACGAAGGCTACGGAGTCGAACGGATCAAATCCGCGTTTATCCGTCGCATCAGTAAAATCCGTTGTCTATTGAGTTGGTGGCAGTAATTCTCAATTTGAAACTGCCGGGGGCGACAGAGAACCGATTCTTCATTTTTCCTTCTTCCTTTTTCATTGTTTCCAGAGGGTTCCCTCGTCTAACAAGGAAGAGTGAAGAAGGAAAAATGAAGAATGTCGTGGTTTCAATCCCAAATTGAGCATTGCTGAGTTGGTGGTTTATCGAACACGGATGAAACTGATACGACGGATGGTGCCCAATCAAATCCGGTTTTATCTGTAGCATCCGTTTCATCCGTGTTCGATACCTTAACCCGCGATGCTGAACATCGCGGCGAGCGCGCCATCGCAGGCGAGCAATTCTTGCGGCGCACCTATTTGCTGAACTTTTCCGCCGTCCAACACAATCACCCGATCTGCGATCTCCACCAACGACATCCGATGCGTGATGAGAATGGCCGTGCGGCCTTTGAGCAAGGATGACAACGTTGTCGTGAAGCTTTGTTCGGTGATCGGATCAAGCGCGGAGGTTGGTTCGTCCAACACGATCACGGAAGGCTCACGCAACAATGCGCGCGCGATGGCGATGCGTTGGCGCTCGCCTGCCGACAGCGTCAGCCCGCGTTCGCCGACTTGAGTTTTATAGCCATCAGGCAAGCGTTCGATGAACTCGTGAATCGCCGCCGCGCGCGCGGCAGCGATGATTTCTTCGTGCGAAGCTTCAGGCCGCGCGTACAAAATATTTTCGGCAATGCTGGCATTGAGTAAAAAAGGCGTCTGATCTACCAACGCAACCGCGCGGCGCAAATCGTTCAGCCGCAACTCGCGCGCATCGCAATCATCAACCTTCACCACGCCGGTTTCAGGATCGTACAAACGCAGCAGCAAATCCGCGATGGTGGACTTCCCTGCTCCGCTCGGCCCGACGATGGCGCAGATGCTGCCCGCGGGAATTTGAAACGACACGTCATCCAACACAATGTTGTCGCGGTCGTGGCGCAATGTGACATGGTCAAATTCGATGCTGGTTTGCACGGCGGCGAGCGGTTTCGCATTTGCTTGTTCCTGCACTTCAATCGGCGTGTCGAGCAATTCATAGACACGCCGCAGCGAGACGCGCGCGGTCGTCAAATTTGTGTACAACCCAAACATCCCTTGCACGGGCGTCAGCAGCCGCAAGTGATACGCCATAAACGCGACCAACCCGCCAATCGTCATTGCGCCTTCGATCACCAATTTGCCGCCGAACAAAAACACCGCCGCTGTCGAAAGCGTCAGGATCGTGCCCGGCAACGCGCCTGATAAATATGAAGTCAATTGCATCGCCAGCAGCGCATCAATAAAGCTGCGATTGCGCGCGCGAAAGCGATTGACCTCGCGCGCTTCGGCGGTCGAAGTCACGACAAGCCGCATGCCAAGCAGTGTTTCAATCAGGAAGCTGCCAATCTCGGCGCTGCGTTCGCGCATCGCTTTGACTTGATCGGCGAGGCGATGCTGAAAGCGACGCAGCACGACCATCGCCATTGGAACTAATGCGATGCTCAATAAAAACAACCGCCAATTCAGCCAAACCATAATCGCCACGCTGCCGAGCAGAAATACAACATTGCCGACGAACGCGAGCAACGTGTCCGCCGCGACGCGCTGAATTTCAGCAACATCGTTGTTGATGCGCGAGACGATTTCGCCGAGTTTCGTCCGTGCCAAAAAGCGCGGCGAGAGCTTCTGCAAATGCTCGTAGACCGCCAGCCGCATATCGAATAGCACATCCGCCGACACAGCCGTGTATTGATATGAAGCCAAGGCGCTGAGCACGAAGCCGACGACGGTTACTACGACCATCAACACCGCGACCATCACGAGCGCGCGTTGATTGCGCCGCAGCAACGCTTCGTCAATTAACAGCTTGGCGATGTAAGGCTGAACTAAGCTGAGGAGCGTCGAAAACAAACTAATCAACAGCACGAACGCCAATCGCCGCCAATACGGCACGACAAAGGCCAAAGCGCGGCGATATTCTTGGATCATTGCAATTATCAGGTTATGAGCCGATGGAATACAGATACAACCGATGACACGAATTACAACTGATCTGTCAGAATCTGTTCCATCCGTTCTATCCGCGTTCTATCACGCTCCCTACAATGGGATACGCATAAAACTGATGCAACGGATTAGAACCGATCTGTAACCATCCGTCGCATCTGTATCATCCGTGTTCTATAAAATCCGCTGCAATCAGAATCTGATCTCTGTCTATGGTTCAACTTTGTAATAGCACATATAACCCGCCGCGCAATGCTCTGGCGAATCACGCAACGCTTTCGCGCGTTCGATGACGTGGAGTTTTGGCGTCCCGGCGCGCGTGCGGTCTACGATGTCGCGCACCATTTTTACACTCGCCAGCTTCTTGAACGGAGAAGCCTCGCGCCCGACGATTTTCAATGACTCAACTCCGATGCGCTGAAAATCAGGAATCGCGCACAAGCCGCACGGCCCGTATGGCAAGCCTTTCGCTGTCACGCCGCAACCGTTGCCGTTCACATACCAAACCCATTCGCGGTAATCGGTCAGATTGCGGCTGAGCCAATTTTGCCGCCGCGTCGTGAAGCGCGCGCCCGCCCATTCAAACTTTGTTTCCATCTCGGACAAGCTCGTGCAAAACGCGCCGACCGTGTGATGATGCGTCGTTGAGCAAAAGCCTTCTTCAAACGCGCAACCATCGTTGAGCATAAATACTTCAATCTCGACTTCATCGCGCACGTCGTTCGTGATCGCGGCGATTTCGTTGATCGTCAAACTGCGCGGCAGGATGATGCGCGTGGGATTGAAGTTCAGCAAAAAGCGAATCGCTTCGGTGTTGAGCGTCGCCGCGACAGAACTGACGTGCAACGCGGCGTTGAGTTTGGCTTCGCTCAGCCGCAAGAGCAAATTGATGTCGGTCACAATCAACGCATCCACACCGACTTCTTCGGAAAGTTTGTGCGCGAGTTCCAGCACAAGCGGCATTTGCTCGGCGGTATAATACGGCGCGTTGAGCGTAATAAAGACGGGCAGTTGCAGCGTGTGCGCGTCATCAACTAATTGCTTCAGCGCGGCGTAACTATCCAGACTTCCGCCCACGGGACTGCGCCGATTGAGCCAGATCGCGCCCGTGTATTTCTCCATCCACTCGCGCGGCACGATGCCACAATACAACTCTTCCGCGCCCGCCGCGGCAAGCATTTCGAGTTCGTCGTGAGATGCAATGGGCGCTAAGACTTTCATCGCGCCTCCATCATCGGCAATCTGGGTCGGAAGATCAAGCGCGCAATCTGGCCGTTCTCGGCTTGCGCAAACAATGCGCGC
>CAZWAK010000110.1:0-25892 GCA_964631865.1 uncultured Heliobacteriaceae bacterium
TGCGCGCGCAGCTTGCTGCTACTGTGCAACGTCATTGTTATCACGACAACGCCGGGCGCGCAGGCTCACCGGATTGGGAAGCGGTTATCGCGCGCGGCGAAGCGACTGACGTGATTCCGCGCACCGCCGCGACGCTGCACGCCGATTTGATCGTGATGCACTCGCGGCGACAAAGTTACGCGGCGACGCTGCTCGGTTCGACAGCGGAACTGATTAGCCGCGCGGCTCCGTGTCCGGTGCTGATTACGCACGCTCACGAACACGATTGGGTCAACACAGAAACCGGGGAAATTCGCCTCAAGAACATTTTGATGGCCTACGATTTCTCAAACGATGCGGAATTGGCGCTCGGACTGGCGCTGTTTTTTGCCGAGCAATATCAAGCCGCGCTGCATTTGTTGCACGTCATTCCCGCCAGCAGTGAAGCCGCGCAAAGCTCCAGCGATGAACAAGAACTCCTCGCGTTGGAATTGCAGCAGGCCATTCCAGAAGAAGCGCAACTCTGGTGCGAGGTCAACGCCATCGTGCGCGAAGGTGTGCCGTATCGAGAGATTTTGGCCTACGCGGACGAACACGAAATTGATCTGATTTGTTTGGGCGTGAGTGACGCGGGCAGCACATTGCAAACGCTGTCTGAAGCACACGTCGAACCGGTGCTGCGACAGGCTTCGTGCCCGGTGTTGATTGCGCGCCCGCTGAAAGCCGCCAGTCTGGTTTGGGCCGAAACCAAAACCGCCGCAGAAGCACAAGCGATCTTTGAGCGATGAAGAGAGCGAAGCGCGCATCAAGCTTTCTGCCGAGCGCGAATCGCGTTCACGACGACGCGATAATCGGCGGGCGGTTTGCCGCCGAATTCGGGCAGTAAATTCAGGCTTGCGCCCCAATCCTGCCGCTTGACGATGGCTTCAGTCATCACCGGCTCGACGCCGATGGCACGCAACGTTGCGGCGACTTCTTCGAGTTCGCGCGCGCGTCGTTCGCCGTGTTCGATGACGCGCCCGACCATATAGCCCGCGAGCTTCTTCCAATCAATCCCCGGCATCGTTTCATTCAACGTCGCAAACACGCGCTCGTCCGCGCCATACGGAACCGAGGCCAGCACGCTCTCGAACAAAATCGCTTCGAGTCCTTTGACAATCACGCTGCGACACATCTTCGTTGCCGAGGCCGCGCCCCATTGTTCGGAGATGACTTCGAGATTCATCCCGAACGGTGCGAGCCATTCCACCAACGCCGGAGCGTGTGCGCCGCACAAAAACATCGGCGCGCGATGTCCGTGCGGCGGCACAGGCGACATAATCGCAATTTCGACAAAGCGCGCACCGCGTGCTTCGATCAACTGCCCGATGGATTGCTTGAGCGCGGGCGAGACCGAATTGAGATCGGCGTACAAATGCCGCGCGTCCAAATGCGGCGCGGTTTGCGCAGCGGCTTCGGCAGCTTGACTCGCGGTGACGGTGGAAAGCAAAACATTGCACGACATTGCAAGCTGCGCGTTCGATTCGCACAGCGTGACCGCAGTTTCTTCGGCGCGTTGCTGAATCTTTTCGCCGCGCCCCGGCGTGTGCGTATGAATGTCGAACGCGCAAATGCCCGTCAATCCTGCGTCGCGCAAGCCTTTGGCGATGTGATAGCCCGCTTCGCCGAAGCCGATAAATCCCAGTTGGAGTTCGTTGTTCATAGTTTGCTTTGTGGACGAGCACGGCTTGAGCTTATCCAGTAACTGAGTCCTTAGCCTGTCAATTCGCGTTGCAGCCGTTTCATCTCGCCGTGAACCGCGTGCAGCGTCATCAGCGCGTGCAGCGGATGCGCGCCTGCGGCGACGATGCGGCCCGCGTTGTCGCTGATCTTCGCGGTCGTGCCAACTTCGGCTAAGGCGCGCGCTGCGTCCAGACAATCTGCGCGCAGTTGATATTCCTGCGTGACGCTGTCGAGATCGGTCAGCAAACGGCGACGCAGGGCCGAATCGTGGCGCATATCGAACAGCAGCTTGTTCAATTCATACGCGGCGGCAGGCGGATGCGCATAGAACTGAAAGCCGCCTTCGTTCTTGAAGATGTACGCAGGCGGCGCGACTTCTATTGGCGTCGCGCGTTCGCGCGCAGGCAGAAAGCGCATCATCGCGTGGCCGTGATGCCACGTCGGCGTGTACTGCACCAACTCGCCCGGCACATTGCCAAGCGCGCCGATCAGCACCGCCCAGGGCAAAAGTTCCGTGTTGCCGACTTCATCGAGTTGTTCCGAAGTCAGGTTCAGCAAGCTATCGCCCCTGCCGTGTTCCAACTCAGAAATCATCCATTTGTCGAAGTCGAATTCGGGCTGCGGATATTTCCAGGTGCCGGGATAATGCGACATTCCGCCGCTGGCGATGATGGCAACACGTTCCGCGCGCGCGGCGATGACGTTCGCCAATGCTTGTCCCAAAGCCGCGCAACGTTTCGGCGTCGGCAACGGCGGCATGTAAACATTCGTGTGAATCGGCACGACCGGAATGTCGCGCCCGCCGATCACGAATTCAAACGGCACGGCGAACGTGTGACCAAGCACTGCGTCTTCAGAATACGCCAGATCGAAGCCTGCGTTGACGAGCCTGGTCAGCAGGTCTTCGGCCAGTTCGCGGTGAATCGGCAAATCGAATTTGCGCCCGGCGAATTCGGCGATGGCGCGATTGCCCGCAACGATGGCGAACGTCGGCACACAGTTGATCGCAAACGTTTCGAGATGATCGCTACCGAGAAACAAAATCACGTCGGGTTTCGTTTCGTCGAGCAGTTGGCCGAGTTCGCGCATCCCGGCAATCGAAGCGTCGAGTTGCGCGTGATCTTCGTCCGGCGGATAGGTAAACAATTGTGGCGCGTGGCAGGTCGCCAGCGCGGTTACGATTTCGCCCATAAGAATCCCTTTTACAATGGAAAGACTCCGAACAACACACAGGCGCAGGTCATCACGACCGACGCGCCCAACAAAAACGGCGCGGTGAACTTCTGATGCTCGCTCAAATCCACTTCCGTCAAACCCACCAACAAAAACGTGGATGGCGTCAGCGGACTGATCGGAAACCCCGTCGTCATTTGTCCGAGCAATGCCGCTTGTGCAACTTGAACCGGCGCGACGCCCAATAGTTTCGCGGCTTCGGCCACGACGGGCAACACGCCGAAGTAAAACGAATCGGGATCAAACAACAAACTCAGCGGCATGGAAAGCAGGCCCAGCGCGAACGGAAGATGCTGTGCCTGACTCGCGGGAATGTAACTGACCGCCGCTTGCGCCATCGCGGTCAGCATCCCGGACTCTTTCAGAATGCCTGTGAATGCGCCTGCAGCCAACAACACACTCGCCATCATCAACGCCGCTTTGGCGTGCGCTTCGATGCGTTCGTGCTGCGTTTTGACATCGCGGTAATTGATGAGCAATGCCAGCACCGTGCCGAGCATAAACACGACTGCCGGTTCAAGCTTGCCGCTCATCATCACGCCCATCAACAGCAGCGTCAACGCGATGTTGACGACAAACCTGTGCGGGCGGCGCAACTGCTGCTCGGCTTCGGTCAATGCGCGGCGAAATACGTTTTGCTCCGTTGCCGGATGCTCGCGTCGCAATCGCTGCTGTTCTCTCCAACCCAACCACCACGCCGCGCTCAACACAAACAGCAATCCGACGCCCAACACCGGCAGCAACGGGTTGAAGAGTTCAGTCATAGAAAGCTGCAACGCCGCGCCCGCGCGAATTGTCGGCCCGCCCCAGGGCAGCATATTGATGAGTCCCGCCGCCATCGCCACCGCGCAGGCCAACACACGCCGATCCATTTGAAGCTGATCGTACAACGGCAACATCACTGGAATCGTGATGAGAAATGTGATTGCCCCCGACCCATCCAACATCACCAGCGCCGCCAGCAACGTCGTCCCGACCACTACGAACGGCGGACGCTGCCCCACGAGGCGTAGAATCTTGTCAATGATCGGATCAAGCATGCCGGCATCGCTCATGATCCCGAAATACAAAATCGAAAACACCGTCATCGCCGTCACGGGCGCGACCGTCTGAATGCCTTTGACGATAAAGCCACTCGTCTTCCAGCCGAACCCACCGACCAGCGCCGCGATAGTAGGAAGCAAAATCAGCGCGACCAGCGGCGACATTTTTTTGCTGAGGATAGCGACGGACAACGCGATGATCGTCAGCAGCCCAAGTAGTGCAATCATTTGCTTCCTTTGCAGGAGGAGTTAGGACAGCCAAAGGCGATTGACCCCATACGCATCAAAAGCGGCATCAACTCCCACGACAGTCAGCCCTTCCACTTGCGCTTGTGCAATCAAGAGACGGTCAAACGGGTCTTTGTGATGAAAGGGCAGGCGCTCAATCAAATCGAGATGAGTCAGTTGAAACGGCAAAAGCTGAAGGCCAATTTTCGTTTGCTGAAAGCGCACTAAATCCGCGACGGATTCGGTGAGTTGCATTTTGCCGATGGAAACCTTGATCGCCAATTCCCAAATACTGGCATAGCTTAAAAACAAGTCGTTGGCTTGGTCTTCCAGCACATCTTTGGTTGCTTGCGGCAAAAATGCATATTGCTGGCGGCCCGCAAACCAGAGAAAGGTATGCGTATCAAGCAACAATTTCACGGCATGTACTCCTTGAAATCTTCCAACGGCTCATCAAAATCAGGACTGATCCAAACGATACTGTCGCTCTGCCCGCCCTGACGACGCTTTGGTGCGGTGTCTAAGAATTCGGATGTTTGTTCACCTACAGCCGTCAATTTGGCGACGGGTTGATTGCGGGCCGTGATAACGATTTCCTGATTGCGCTTGAGTTGCGCGAGCAATTCTTTGACGGAAATATCCAATTCCGAAATGTCTATCGCGATGGCTGACATAAAAACTCCTTTTGAAGCAGACGCGATGAGTATAACGCAAGATGTCACCAACGCCGCACGCGAACTGACTTACCGCAACACGTTGCTTTCCTCTGCCTGTCGCAGCAAACGCGCCGCGTCGTCCGGCAAAAGAAACCGTTGCTGCAACAAGGTGTCTACGGCTTTTTTCACCGCCGCCACATAGCCCGCGTGATCGTTGTACCGCTCTTCCAATGACAAACGCGGATCGCCTTTTTCCAACCGTTCGGCTTTCGTTTTCGCAAATGGAATGAAGCCGCCGGCAAAGCCGCAGCCGCGCCCTTTGTAAAAACCACTGCGCGTGACGTTCCAGCCCAGATACGTGCCGAGCGGCACTTGATGCAACGGCGAAGCAACGCCGCTGGTTTCATTGCCGTCGGCATTGACTTTGGGGACGCGCGTCGGCAACGGGCGTTTGATGATCGGCGGCTGAATCGTCATCACGCCCGACAAATCTGCATAATTGAACTCTGTGCCGTAATCATAATCCAGCAACGTATTCACCAGATTGTCCGGCAACGGCGCACCGGGAATCAGCGGGAAGCCCATCGCGGCGTGATCGGCGCGCACCAGTTCGCCACGATCCAAACGCGGATAGATGCTCGCGGGCGGTTCGGAATTTTTCGTCACCCAATCCGTCAGCGCGACAATCAACGCGCGCATTTGGTCGGCTTGTGGGTTCACGTTCGCAGGCAAATCGCACGCGCCCTGTGCTGCCGGAACGTCGGTGCTGAAACCGCCGCGCCCGCCGCCGTGTGTTGTACCGGGGAAGTAATAGCGGCGCACGTTCGCGGGCAACTCAATGTCTTTTTCGGCATTCGGCCCCAGCAAATTCGGCGACATACGCAAGCCCCAGAACTCGGCGGAACCAAACGTCTCAAAAACCTTCGGACAAGTCTTCGTCGCGCGGCACCGATCTAACATACTTGTGGGCATACTCGCCGTTTTGCGTCCACGCGTTTTGTCTTCGTACTCGCCCCACCAGAGCGGCGGTTCGCTTCCGGCTTCGTATAAATTGGCTGCTCCGCCGGGCGTGGCGAAGCGAATGTTCATCGCCAGTTGACGGCCCGCGATGTGATCGTTTGCGCCGTCCCAGACGAGGCGATTTTGTTCGTCCTGATTGAAGCCGAGATGAAGGAACGTCTTGATGAAATTGCCGGACTGCGAAATGCCTTGCGCGATGGCGTGCGTGATTCGTCCAGCGACGGGATTGCCGTCAGAATCACGCCGAAAGAACGCATTGATGTCGCGCGTCGCCGCGAAGCCGATGCCCAATACCAACGGGTCTTTCGCGGTGTAGTGCAGTTCGTACAAATAGCCCGGATCGAAGCCGCCTTTCAGACAAATCTTGTTGCCGTCGGGCGTGCCAGGAAACGCGGTTTGGCTGCAATTGCCAAACGCCCAATCACTGCTCGCCAGCGGAATGATTGCGCCTTCTTCGGACGCGCGTTTTGTCAAAGTCGCTTTGGTCGTATCGAGGTTCGCGGCTTCGTGCGCAACAGGCAACGGCAACGTCGTCGTGCCGCTCGGCATATTGAAAAACCGAGCCAAAGCTAATCCGGTGATGCTGGAACCATCTGGGTTTTTCGCAATCGGCACTTGAATCGTTTCGGCTCCGGCGCGCGGTGGAATGTCGCCTTGCCAACCGCTGTGCAAAATGATGTAGCCGCGCTTCAGAAAGAATTCGTCACCCGATTCGCCCGCCACACTAAACGCCGGAATCGAAATCCGATTGCTGCGATTCGGCACAGCATAGAGCAACACGCCGTTCGCCTTCGCCAAATCCAACGGCTTGACGAGCGTGAACGTCGCCACATATTCGACCATCCCGCGAGCATTGCGCGGCGCAAACTGAAGATCGGTGATGATCGTATTGTGCGCGTTCTTCGGATCGAGTTCGCCGTAGGCTTTGCCCGTCAGGATTTCATACTGGCCGACCGCGCCGAACGATTTGCCGTCGTAGGCAGGTGATTGTTTTTGCTCAATCACAATGCGCGTCACCTTCGCTGGTGTGGGCGCGGCGCAAACCAGGATGGCAAGAAGCACAAGCCATACGACCTGTGCTTTGCCAGGAAACAAACGTAGGAAGTTCATAGTTCACTTTTTGTAGAACTGATCGAGGAATTCATACCGCGCCCGATGCTTGTCGGCTTCGGCGCGTGTGTTCACATCAATAATCAGACGCTGGCCTTCCGCAAACTTCGGCCAGTTCGGCAAGCCTTTGCCGTTGGGATTGCCCGTCTTGATGAAGTTGGCGAAGTATTCCTGCATTGTCTTCGAGACTTTGAAATCGTCCGGCGTCCAAGCATAGACTTTGTTCGAGTCCAGATTGCCCATCGCGTATTCAATTTCGGCGGAATGCACAGCGCCACGGGAAAGCGGGCGCGGCGGAGCATTACCGGGTTGTGGGTTGCGAATGACGCCGCCTGCCAGCCCCGGTTGCGCATCGCCCATTTCCGGGCGCATCGGCGGGCGCGGGCGTTCATAGCGATAGTAATACGTCGGTTTGCCGCCGGTCTTCGTTGCCAAATCTGTCCATTTCCAGGTGCTATAGCTGATGAAGCGGTCGCTCGCTAAATCCTGTGCGGCGTCCAGCACTTCGGTTTCATTCGTCGCCGGGTAGAGCTTGAAAACTTCGTCGGCTTTGCCAGGATACAGCCGTTCCAGCGCCTTGCGATAATTTTCGACCGTAGGCGTTTCGCGCCCCAGCACGCCGACATAACCGGACTCGGCAGAATTCACGCCCGCCAATAACGGCACGCGCGCCTGTTCCCCGGCGGCGAAAATCGCAAGCGGAGATTTCGGGAAGAACCAGCCATCAATCGTCGGCGAAAAGCGCGGCAGCCCTGGTTTCGCGGTTGTTTCGAGCAATTGATCGGCAGGCATGGCGCGCAATGCTGCGAGCGAATCTTTGCCAATCGCTGCGGCAAACTTCACGCCTGCCTGCTCGCCTTCCGCGAGCGGCACTGCCGACAACGCGCCCATAATCGAACCGCTTTCGCCAATCGCGCCCGCGATCAGATTTTTCGAGAGCGGCGACGCCATTTGCGCGCTGACCGAAATTGACCCGGCGGATTCGCCCGCAATCGTGACGCGCTGCGGGTCGCCGCCAAACGCGGCAATATTTTGCTGCACCCATTTGAGCGCGGCGTGTTGATCGAGCAAGCCGTAATTGCCCGAAGCTTTGTTCGGAGATTCTTTCGTCAATTCGGGGTGCGCCATAAAGCCGAATACGCCGAGGCGGTAATTGACCGTGACCGCGACGATGCCTTTCGCCGCCATACTCGCGCCGTCGTAGCGCGGCTCCGAACCATCGCCCGCGATAAAGCCGCCGCCGTAAAAGTACACGAGCACGGGCAACTTCTCGCGCCCCGATTTTGCAGGCGTCCAAACGTTCAGGAACAAGCAGTCTTCGCCCATTCCGTTGGCACGAAAGTTCATGTCGCCGAACACATTGCGCTGCATACAACGCGCGCCGAACCTCTTCGCCTCGCGCACGCCTGTCCAGTTCTGGACGGGTTGCGGTGGCTTCCAGCGCAAATCGCCGACGGGCGGCGCACCGAACGGAATGCCTTTGAAGCTGCGCACGCGGTTGTCCATTGCGCCTTCGAGCGTGCCATTGGCAATCTTGACGCGATCCTGAGCCATAGTGTTGGTGATGCAGGCCGCCGTCAGTAAGACCGCGACCGCAAACAAGCGAAGGGTTGTTTTCATAATGGGTTCCTTATTCTTTTTGGAGTGACGACAGCCGCGCGCCTTGTCGAAAGCTCGCGTGCCGCGCACACTTTACGCCGAATTCGACTGCGCCGTCAAAAGCACAGGGAAAAACGCGGAAGGCCGTTGGCAAGTTGAGGCGAACCTGCGTAAAATCGCGGCGGCGCTACGCCTTTGTTGCAAACGTTGGAAGAAAGATTCAAGTCACTATGTCAAACATTCGTGTTCGTTTCGCGCCTTCGCCGACCGGCTATTTACACGTCGGTGGTGCGCGCACGGCCTTATTCAATTGGTTATTTGCCCGCAAAATGCACGGCGTGTTTGTGTTACGTATTGAAGACACAGACAAGCTGCGCAACGATGAAGCGATGGTGCGCGGCATTCTCGAAGGGATGGAATGGCTCGGTTTAAGTTGGGACGAAGGACCGTTTTTTCAATCCGACAACTACGCCAAACATCGCGCCGCTGCGTTGCAATTGCTGGAAGCGGGGCACGCCTATCGAGACTTTACGCCGAAGGAAGAACGCGATGACGCGACGATCAAACAGCGCGTTGCCGAAGCCGCCGCCAAACAAGGCAAGCCCGTCAATCCGTATCGCCATTTGTCGCGCGCTGAATCCGATGCCCGCGCTGCCGCAGGCGAACCGTTCGTCATCCGCTTTGCTGTGCCCGACGAAGGCAAAACGCAGTTCGTAGACGAAGTGTTCGGCGCGCAGGAACGCGATTACAAAGACATCGAAGACCTGGTGTTGCTGCGTTCGGACGGGCATCCGCTCTACAACCTGAGCGTCGTGTGTGACGACATCGAAATGGCCATCACGCACGTCATTCGCGGCCAGGATCACTTGTCGAATGCACACAAGCAGGTGCTGCTTTATCAGGCGTTGGGCCAGCCTGTGCCGAAGTTCGCGCATTTGCCGCTGATTATGGCTCCCGACAAAGGCAAGCTTTCAAAGCGCAAACACGGCCCAATCGTCAGCGTGACGACGTATCGTGACGCGGGCTTTTTGCCTGATGCCTTCGTGAATTTTTTGGCACTGCTCGGCTGGTCGCCCGATTCCGCCACGTATGGCGACCGCGAAATTTTCTCGCGTGCGGAACTGATCGAATGCTTCTCGCTCGCAGGCATTCACAAAGCCAACGCCGCCTTCAATTTCACGCCCGGCGACGAACGCAATTGGACAGATCAAAAAGCTCTCTGGATGAATTGGGAATATATCAAAACCATCCCGCTGGCCACGCTGCGGCCAATGGTCAAAGCCGAATTGCAAGGCAGCGGTTTGTGGCGCGATGAATACGAAGGTGAACAACGCGCGTGGTTTGAGCACGTGTTGACGCTGCTGCGCGAACGCGCCCGCACGCTGAAAGATTTCACCAATCACGGTCGTCCGTATTTTGTGGATGACATCAGCTATGAATTCGACCCGGCGGCAGTGCAAAAGAACCTGCAAAAAGATGCGGCGCTGAAAGAGTTGCTGCCGCAATTGGCTGATGCGTTTGCGGCACTGGAAGACTTCACGCACGACAGCATTGAAGCGTTGCTGCGAAACATCGCGGAAGAAAAAGGGGTGAAAGTGGGCTTGCTGACGAATGCGACCCGCACGGCGTTAACGGGACAAGCCGTCGGGCCGGGTTTGTTTTCAGTAGTCGAAGTGATCGGCAAAGAGCGAACCGTCGCCCGCTTGAAACACGCCGTGCAGTTGGTTTGATCTTCAGCAATTCTCCATTCGGAACTGTGACGGCGACATTCTTCATTCTTCCTTCTTCCTTTTTCATTGTTTGTCGAGGAACCCCTCTGGAAACAATGAAAAAGGAAGAAGGAAGAATGAAGAATATGCACTGTTCAGGCGAGCGGAGAGACCGGATTTTTCAAATTGAGAATGGCTGTTTGATCTTCTCAGGAACTCGCAAAGCCTGCGCGCAGAGGATCACAGACTTGCCTTCAAATGCGCCTCCATCAATTCGGCTGAAAGGGTCAGAAAATCATACGCGGTCACGATGCCGACCAGCCGTTCGTCTTCCAGCACCGGCAAACAACCGATGCGATGCTGCCGCATCAATTCAATCGCGGCGAGCGTGGGCGTCTGCGGCGTTACGGTGATGGGGGCGTGCGTCATGATGGTTTTGACGGCCACGGGTTCTGCCTCTTGTTTCGCCAGTCCCTGCGCCATCCAGTGCAGCAAATCGCGATGCGAGACGACGCCGAGCAAATGACCGTTGTCGTCTTCGACAGGTACGTGGCGCAGGTGTTTCCAATCCATCACGCAGGCCACCAAATCCACCAGATCATCCGGTCGCACCGTAAACAAATCCGTTGACATAAATTGCCCGACGGTCTGGAAATTCTGGCTCCAACCGAGCGTGCCTGCGGATTGCGGCAAGCTCGCCAGCGCCCAATGATGCACGGGCGTGTTTGTTTGTTGTTGTGCGAGTGTTTCCGTGACCAATGCCTGATAGCGTTGCTCGCGCGTGCCTTGCCCCTCCATCGCGGCCAGCGAACGCAGCGCCCACAACGCGCCGTTTTGATCGTGCTGCACACGCGCTTCGATCACGTCCAAATAGTCGTTGATGTCTTCGGCAGCCAGATTCGCCTGCTGCAATCCGGCGCGGGCGAGCGGCAGCAGTTGTTCGCCAATCAACTTTGACGCTGGGATGTTGTTGCCATCCAGCCACGTGAATTGCGCCTGCAAGCCGTGTCGTGCAGCGGCGAAGAAATTGCCTTTCGCATCATCGAAGGACATTCGCCGCGTCACATCGCCATACGCTTCCGGCAACGCCGTCATCAGCCCGAAGAAAAACGCGGCGTTGGCGATTTCGTCCCGAAGCGAAGGCCCGGCGGGCATCACGCGGTTTTCGATGCGCAAATGCGCGACGCCCTCATTGACGCCGTAACAAGGCCGATTCCAGCGCCAGATTGTGCCGTTGTGCAAGCGCAACGCCGTGAGTTGCGGCAGTTCCCCGCGCGCCAAAACGGCCAGCGAATCCTCTTCGATTTTTTTGGTCAACACGACGCGGAAGCGCGCAATTTCTTCGCGGAAAATTTCGAGGATCGAATCTTTCACCCACGCCTCACCAAAGCTCACGCGCGGCGGATGCCCGCGATGATGCTGCAGAGGCGAACGTTCATCTACCGAATGCTGAAACAACGGAATCCGCGTTTCGTGCCACAAGCGACGCCCCAGCAACAACGGCGCATTCGCGGCGACGGCCAGCAGCGGCGCGGTGATCGCCTGCGCCCAATTGTGCAACGCGGCGAACTCATCGGCGCTGACCTGATAATGCACCTGAAAGCTCGTGCAACAGGCTTCCAGCATCATGTTGTCGTGCGTGAGATTGAGGTCGTCCAGCCCCTTGATATAAATGGTGTGGCTGCCGCCGCGCAATTGCTGAAGCACGCGATTGAGTTCGCGATACCGCACGCCGGGCGTGAGATTGTCCAGCGTCAAATCCGATTGCCGCAGCGTGGGCAGAATGCCCGTCAACAAAATCTCTGCGCCCAGGTTGCTTGCGCCCTGTCGCGCGAGCGCCATCAACTCCAGCGCCTCTTGCTCCATGTCGTGCAGACAGCGCCCGGTAAAGGGTTGCGGCGAGAGATTCGCTTCGAGATTGAACTTGCCGGTTTCGGTCGTCAAACGCGGATCGGTGACAGCCGCGAGCAGTTCGGGCGCGATGGATTTCGGGCGCATCGCCTTGTCTACCAGAAACATTTCCTGCTCGGCCCCGATGCGCCGCACGCCGCTTTCGATACGCCCCGACGCAATCAGTTTTTCGAGCGCCGCCAAGTCCGCCAGCAACGCTTTCATGAACAACTTGGCTTCGTGTTCGTCGTACTCGGAAGACACGTTATGATCGCCCATAATATTTTTGCTCGTCTGTTCAGAGGCGGGTTCGATGGCTAGGCCGCCAATGGCTCATTGCGGGTGAAGGCCACTGTGGCATTAGCTCGTTCCAGGAAATCACGTACCTCAGCGTCGGTGGTTTGCCGAAAATCGTCGTACCACAATCCGACGGCATGAAACGGCTCATAGCTGCGATTACAAACGCACACGATGTCGTCGGCCATCGCTTCAAACGCTTCACAGGTCGTGCGCGCCGCCACCGGAGCCGCCACGATAATCTGCGCGGGCTGTTGTTGTCGCAACGCCTCCACCGCCGCTTTCATCGTGGCTCCTGTCGCCAACCCGTCATCTATCAAAAGAATCGTTTTCCCTTGTAAATGGGGAGGCGCGTGCGTACCACGATACAACCGTTCGCGCCGTTCCAGTTCGCGTTGTTCGCGCTGCGCGACGTTGGCAATCGCTTCGGCGGGGATGTTCAGGTAATGCACGACCTCTTCATTCAGCACGCGCACGCCGCCCGAAGCAATAGCGCCCATCGCCAATTCCGCGTGACCGGGCACGCCCAGCTTGCGCACTAAAAACACGTCGAGTGGCAAACGCAGAGCCTGCGCCACTTCATAAGCCACCGGCACGCCGCCGCGCGGCAACGCCAGCACAACAACATCGGGGTTGTCGGCATACGCTTTCAATTTCAAGGCCAAATGTTGTCCGGCTTCGCGGCGGTCTCGAAATCTCATGCGACCATCTCCTTTCCTCACTCAGAGAGTTTGTTTTTAACCGTAGCAAGCAAAGTGCCAGAGCAGAAAAACGAGCAACGCAGAACCTCTGCCGCCGGAGGATGCGCGATTTTCCGCAAATGCGAATGGCTCGATGAGGAAGTTCTCGCAGTTGTCCCGAAAAGAAGTGAAGAAGCTCGTCATTTTTGTCGTCTTATGCCTCGGAACAGCAGTTGCTTATACGCTTCTTGTCGAGTTGCAGCAGTAAGGGTTTCTGTATTTAAACCGTAAGCCCATGAAGATCAAACCCACAATCAAGGGGCAGCACAAAATCCTGCTGGTGGAGGATGAACCATCGTTGCAATGGACGTTGCAGGAAGCCTTGCGCGGTTGGGGTTATGAACCCGTGCTGGCGGCCACCGCTGCCGCAGCGCGCCAGAAATTTGCGCAGACGCACCCGCTGGCGGTTTTGCTCGACATCAATTTGCCCGATGGTTCGGGACTGGATTTATTGCGCGTCTTCAAGCAGCACGCGCCGCAGACAGTGGTGATTATGATGACGGGCGAAGTTGTCGTCACCCACACGATTGCAGCACTGCGAGGCGGCGCAGACGATTTTATTGGCAAGCCCATTCATTTATCGGAATTGGAATATACCCTGCGCGCGAATCTCGAGCGGCGGAGAACCGCCACCAACCTACCACCGCATCCCCCGCGCTTGCTGATTGTGGCGGATGCCAAAGAGCAACAGCAATATTTGACCAATGCCTTCAGCACTTCGGGGGCGGAAATTACCTACGCCCATTCGTTGGCCGAATGCCTGCAAGCCTGCCACAGCCCGCACGATTTGGCGATCATTGATTTGCCTGCCGAGCAGGTGAAGTCCGCGCTGGAACATTTACGCGCCAGTCAAACGCACGCAGACATTCCGGTCTTGGTCGAGGTGGAACGGATTTTGGCAGATCGTTCGCTGGCGGGCGTGCTGCCACAGTTTCGCGCGATGCCCTGCAATCAGCACGAAATGGTCACACTTGCGCGACGGCGCTTGGCGACGCTCGCGAATCGCACTACAAGCTAAATTATCGGGTGTAGCGCGATTTGCCAAATCGCGTGCGTTCCCAAGCAAAGCCCCGCGATTTGCCAAATCGCGCTACCGCGTCAGTGACAGGTAGGCATTGCTTTTGTCTGCGTTGGCGAGGCGGTAAGAGCGAACGGGCTAAGATACGGCACGCCCAGCGCCAGCCCGCGCACAATCAACAACACCGCGACGACAGCAGTGCCAATTGGTAAAACGCGCCGCAGCGAAAACCGCCACGAAGGCGAGAGCCATCCATGCGGCAGCGCCACCGCCAACAAAGCAGGCGTCGTGCCCAACCCAAACAACGCCATAAACGACACGCTGCGCACCAGGCTCGGTTGTGCCAACGCGCCCGCCAACGCCAGATACACGAAGCCGCACGGCAACAATCCATTCAGCACGCCGACACCGAATTGCGCCGCCCAACGATGCGAACGCAACAAGCGATTCAGCCCCAACTTCAATCGCGCGAGAACGGCGGCAACGTGATGTTTGGCCTCCATGCGCTGCGTCAGATGCTTCGGCAACACGAGCCACAACAAAATCACGACGCCCGTCGTGATGGACAAGGCTTGCTGCCATCCGGCGACACGCGCGGCGCTGCCCAGCAAACCGAATAGCAAACCCAACAACGAATACGTCAGCACACGTCCGCCGTTGTACAACAAACTGCCACGCACGAGCCGCGCAAAGCTCGCCTGCGTGCCGTTCGTCGGTAGCAAAGCCAACGCCAACGGGCCGCACATGCCGATGCAATGCAGCGAGCCGAAAAAACCTAATGTCAGAGCCGCGAGCAAATCCATACGTTACACCTGCAACCAAAATTCGCGATAAAACTCGCGGCCTTCGTGCGCCCATGTGAGCTTGACGCGCCACGCGCCTTTCGACAACTGCGCCGTCGAAATCATTTGGCGTCCGTTGCGATCCAGATTCAGTTTCACTTCCCGATCCAATGCCGATGCAGAGGGGCGATAGAGCAAAATCGTACCTTGCGCCGTCGTCATATCCGGCGGCATTTGCAAGCGGATGAATTGCCCGTCTGCCGTCAATTCGCAGGTGATCTGATGTCCCTCATCCTGTGTTTGCCGCAGCCGCTGGATTTGCTTTTCGTACGCCACTTCCTGCGCGTAATAATCCGGCGCGACCAATTCGACTTTTTGCGTCATTGTGAACGCGACGAAGCTCAGCGTGGCCAGCGCGAACGTCGTGTAGACAGCGGCGATGCCGTAGCCCCAGAGCGATTTACGAGGTTTTTCTTCTGTTTGCATATCAATTCAAAGTGGTCGTCAGAAACTTCGTGTCCACTTCCTTGAGCAATTTGCCTTGTGAAAACACGCCGAATTTGACGTTCACATCGCCTCCGGATGTTTCTTCTTTCGGAAGGGTCAGGAAAAAGCGCCCGGTCTTTTCCGCGATGCCGGGCACGGACGTGAATTCGCCCACCAACGTGATCGTTCCTTTGTTGGGCGCGAGCAGTTTCAATTCCATCGGCACGTCGTGCGCCTGCTTGTTGACGACTTGCAGCACATAAAAATTCAGGATGTCGCCGTTCGCCTGTTTCTGCGCGAGCGAGCCGGGCTGCCGCAAAATCAACACCTCGGTCATGGGGCGCGTAAGAAAGAAAAACAGAAACAACGACGTGATCGCCACCCAAACACCCGCATACCCTAGCACGCGCGGCGACAGCCATTTGAACTGACCTTGCTGCACGGCGGTCAACGACGTGTAGCGAATCAAGCCGTTCGGCTTTTTGATCTTCGTCATCACCGCGTCGCACGCATCAATGCAGGCGGTGCAATTCACACATTCCAACTGAATGCCATCGCGAATATCAATGCCGGTCGGACAAACCTCGACGCATTGCTTGCAATCCACACAATCGCCGTGCTGCGGAATTGGTTCCGGCGCAGATCGCTTCGGATCAATTTTGACGAGCTTGCCGCGCGGTTCGCCGCGTTTGAAGTCGTAGGTCACGACAATCGTGTTCGCATCCACGAGCGCCGATTGATAGCGGCCATACGGACACACCACGACGCACGCCTGTTCACGAAACCACGCAAACACGCCGTAAAACAGGAAGCTGAAAATCGTGATGGCAATGAAGCCCGTCAGATGCTGGGTCGGCGGCGCAGTCACGATCTTTTTGAGTTCATCAACGCCAATGATGTACGACAAAAACATGTTGGCGATGAAGAACGAAAGCGCGAAGAAGATCGTTTGCTTCACGACTTTCTTCGCCAACTTGCCGGGCGTCATCGGTGCTTCGTTGTACCGTCGTTGTTGGCGTCCGTCGCCCTCAAAGAAATACTCGATCCTGCGAAAGAGCATTTCCAGAAACACCGTTTGCGGACACAACCAGCCGCACCACACGCGCCCAAAGACGGCGGTGAACAAAAAGATCGAAACCAAAATGGTGAGGATGCCCAAGACGACCAAATACATATCCTGCGGGAAAAACACCATCCCGAAAAACACAAACTTGCGCGCAAGGATATTGAAAAGCATGAACGGATGCCCGTTCACTTTGAGAAACGGCGCACCGAAGAGAAACACGAGCAACAAAACGCTCACGATGGTGCGTGCGTTGTAAAATTTCCCGGCGGGTTTCTTCGGGTAAATCCAATTGCGCGCGCCCTGTTCCCCAATCGAAGAAACCTTATTGCGAAAACTGTCGGGCGCGTTGGTTGGAGCTTGTATCACAGACATAAATTTACTTCTTGGCGACTTTTTGTTTTTCAGCGGGCGCGGCTTTCTTTTCCGCTGGCGCTGGGGGTGCGGCGGCTTTTGCTTTTTCCGCTGCTGCCGCTGCCTGTTCTTCTTCCGGCACGAACTTCACTTCGCGCGCCGGGTCAATCGGTTTCGGATTCGGCGGATTGCTGCCTTTCATCGAAAGAATGAAGCTGGCGACTTGCAAGACTTGCCGCTCTGACAAGCGCGCATTCGTGCCGAAGGGCTGCATGCCCTTGTCGGGATAGCCGGTCTTGATGCTTTTCATAATGGACTTCAAGTCGCCGCCGTGCATCCAGAACTCGTCTGTCAGATTCGGCCCGACGATGCCGCCGAGGTCGTTGCGATGGCACGTGAAGCACGTGTTCGCAGAGCCGTTGAAGATTGTGCGCCCCGCGTCCAACGACGCTGCATCGGTCAGCGGGTTGTAAACGACTTCTTTGACTGTGCCGGGCGGCTCTTGGGATTTATTGAAGGCAGCAACCTCTTGTTCGTACTCTTTCGCCGACGACGGCCCATCGGACATGTGATATTGCACGAGGTAGCCGAAGGAAAATACGACGGTGAAGATGAAGCCGACCAGCCACCACAACGGCATATCGTTATCGAATTCCGTAATGCCATCGGCATCGTGCCCTTCGAGCAGCGTGTCCTTGTCCTGCCCGGTCAGGATGTCTTTTTCAGCCATGATTGCTCTCCTCGTTGGTTACATCCAGCGGCAATTCCGCCATGCGTTGCAAATGTTCTTTGTCGGCGCGGAAAAACCATAAGATCGCGGCCAGAAACACGGCCAGAAAAATCAGCATTGAGATGAGGGGAAAGATGCCGATGCCTTCGATTGCTTGTAAGACGTTTTTGTACATAAATGATTCCTTCCGGAACGAGCATTCTTCATTCTCCATTCTTCACTCTTCATTCTTTGACAAAGGTATGACGAACAACCTGTACTCTTTGTCTATCAATGAAGAATGAAGAATGGAGAATGCCTGTTGCATCGTTATTTCTGCGCCGTTTCTGTTACTCCTTTGTTTTCGGCTTTCACATCGGCAGGCTTCGCTTTGATGTCTGTGCCGAGGCGTTGCAGATACGCAATCAACGCGACGATTTCGGCATCCGGCGAAATCTTCGCGCCCGTTGTAGCAAGGTTCGCGGCGATCTTCGCCGCTTGGGCTTTCGCATCGTTCACCGCTTGCGTTTCATAACCAGCGGGATACGGCACGCCCAATTTGCGCAGCGTGATGATCTTGCCTTCAGTGTGGCTGTAATCAAGCTTGTCATCATACAACCACGTGTAGGCCGGCATGATCGAACCTGGCGAAGTCGAACGCGGCTCGCGCATGTGCAGGTAATGCCACGAGTCGGGATACTTGCCGCCAACGCGATGCAAGTCCGGCCCGGCCCGCCGCGATCCCCACAGGAAGGGATGATCGTAGACGAACTCGCCAACCTTCGAGTATTCGCCGTAACGTTCGGTTTCCGAGCGGAACGGACGAATCATTTGCGAGTGGCAGTTGTTGCAACCTTCGCGGATGTACAGGTCGCGGCCTTCGACTTCGAGCGGCGTGTACGGCTTCACGCTGGCAATCGTCGGGATGTTGGATTTGATGACGGCGGTCGGCACATATTCGACCACACCGCCGATGATGACCGCGACCAACGACCACACGGCGAAGCGCAACGGACGGCCTTCGAGCTTGCGATGCCAATGTTCGGGCGCGTGCGGCGTGATCTTTTCCAGCTTTTCCAGCGGGGGAGCTTCCGCCGCTTCATTCGCCAATAACGAACCCGCTTTCGCCGTCTTGAACAGATTCCAGGTACCGAACAGCGCGCCGACGATGTAGAGCGATCCGCCCACGACACGCAGCACGTACATCGGCAAAATCTGCGTCACGGTTTCCAGAAACACGGGATAGCGCAGCACGCCGTCTGCCGTGAATTCTTTCCACATCAGGCTTTGCGTAATGCCTGCCCAATACATCGGAATCGCGTAAAACAAAATGCCGAGCGTAGCGAACCAGAAATGCGCGTTGGCTAATTTCTTCGAGAACAATTCGGTGCGATAGATGCGCGGGAAGATGTAATACAAAATCGCAAAGCCCACGCCGCCGTTCCACGTCAACGCGCCCAAATGCACGTGCCCGATGGTGTAATCGGTGTAGTGCGTAATCGCGTTCACGTTTTTCAGCGACATCATCGGGCCTTCAAACGTGGACATGCCGTAGGCCGTAATGCCGATGACCATAAACTTCAGCACCGGGCTTTCGCGCACGCGATCCCACGCGCCGCGCAGCGTCAGCAAGCCGTTGATCATGCCGCCCCACGACGGCGCAATCAGCATGATCGAAAACACCACCCCGAGCGATTGCGCCCAATCCGGCAACGCCGTGTACAGCAAGTGATGCGGCCCCGCCCAAATGTAGAGAAAGATCAGCGCCCAGAAGTGAATGATCGAAAGGCGATACGAATACACCGGACGCTCCGCCGCTTTCGGCACGAAGTAATACATAATGCCAAGAAACGGCGTCGTCAGGAAAAATGCGACGGCATTGTGCGCGTACCACCATTGCACCAGCGCATCCTGCACGCCCGCATACATCGAATAGCTCTTCATGAAGCTGACCGGCAGTTCCAGCGAGTTGACGATGTGCAGCATCGCAACGGTCAAAAACGTCGCAATGTAAAACCAGATGGCCACGTACATGTGCCGTTCACGCCGCTTGAAAATCGTGCCCATCATATTCACACCGAACGCGACCCAGACGAGCGCGATAGCAATGTCAATCGGCCATTCCAACTCGGCGTATTCCTTGCTCGACGTGAAGCCAAGCGGCAAGGTCAGCGCCGCCGACACAATAATCAATTGCCAGCCCCAGAAATGAATTTTGCTCAACAGGTCGCTGAACATCCGTGCTTTGCACAGGCGTTGCAGCGAGTAATAGACACCGACAAAAATCGCGTTGCCCGCAAAGGCAAAGATGACCGCGTTTGTGTGCAGCGGGCGCAAGCGACCATACGAAAAATATGGAATGAAGCCTAAGAAATCGGGCCAGCGTAATTTGATGGCGACGATCAAGCCGACGAGGAATCCAATGATTCCCCACCCGACCATCGCAATGGCGAAGTCGCGGACGATTTTGTTGTCGTACTCGAACTTCTCCACGCGCAGGTTTGCACTCTGCATGATTTATTCCTCCAGTTTATGTTCAGAAGATTTCGTTTGGGGTTGACGATCCTCAAACAAGATACGAATCGCAGGCGTGTAGCGGTCTTCGTACTGCCCCGACTTTACCGCCCAGAAAAAGCAACCCAGAAAAAACAAGGCGACCATCAGGCTGAACCCGATCAGGATAAAGAGAACCTCCATACAATGCCTCCGCTGTTGAGGGACTGCATTTGCTGTGCCGAGTGTAAAACGCTACTTTTTCGGGTTGGAACCACAGCACCGTGTGGAAACTTCCCCGGCGGCTGCGGAAAAATGCTCAGTTAGGGAAGGAGGATTTCTCGCTCTCGTATTTTCATTGCACCCCACGCAACCGCCACGACCGACCACGAACTCAGCGGCATCAAAATCGCCGTGACCAGCGGCGAGAGTTGCCCCGTCACTGCCAGCGTCAACCCGACGGCGTTGTACACGAGTGACAACAAAAACGCGGCGACCAACACGCGCAGCGCATAACGCGCAAAGCCAATAAAGACGGGCAGACGATGCAATTGTTCGGCGTCCAGAATGGCATCGCACGCGGGCGTGAACGCGCCAATGTCTTCGGTCAAGGCGATGCCGACCTGGCTTTGTTGCAACGCGCCCGCGTCGTTCAAGCCATCGCCGATCATCCCGACCTCTTTGCCGTCAGCTTGCAGTTGCTGCACAAAGCGCAACTTGTCTTCGGGCGTTTGAGAAAACGCGAGGCGGTCGTGGGGGAAAAAAGAATGCAGACGCGCGCGTTCGTGATCGTTGTCGCCGGAGAGCAAATACAACTCACGTTCCGGTTGCAACGATTGGAAGAGCTTGGCCAGCCCCGCGCGATACGAATTCTGCACACGGAAATAGCCACGATATTGACCGTCGAGTTCGACGTGAGCGGTGGAAGAATTGTTTTGTTCGGAGAGCGTCGTGTGCGTGCGTTCGCCGATCCACGCGGCGGAGCCAATGGCGATGGAATGCCCATCAATATTGGCTGCGATGCCACTACCGGCAAATTCCTGGAAGGTATTTTCACCGCCGAGACGCAGAGAAAAAACCTCTGCGAACCTCTGCGAAATCTCGGCGTCTCGGCGGTGAAAGAAGCTGCTCAAACTCTGCCGACTCAACGGATGCGTCGAATGCTGCAAACACGCGGCGATCAATGCTTGCTCCTCGGCATTCAACGACTCGCCAACAAACTCGACGTCTGCCTGCCCCGCGTGTGTCAACGTCCCGGTCTTATCGAACACAATCGCGTTCAGCGCGGCCAGATCGGGCACGACACCGACGTTCTTCAAATAGAATTTCGCCCTGCCGAAAATCGCCACCGCTGCGCCGAGCGTGAACGGAGCCGCCAACGTCAACGCGCACGGGCACGCGATAATCAATACGGCAGTGAACACGCTGAGCGATTGGCGCACGTCCGGCAGCCAGTACAACGCCGCTGCAACGGCAATCACGCTGACGATGAGCGTGAAATATTTGCCGAACGTATCGGAAATCTCGACGAGCGAACTGCGCTTTGTTTTGCGAAACGCTTCGTGGTTCCAGAGTTGAGTCAAATAGCTGTGCGAAACTTCTTTGCGAACGACAAGCCGCGCGCCCGCGCCTACGACTCTGCCGCCCGCATAAATGATGTCGCCGCTATTGACGGCAACCGGTTCCGCCTCGCCCGTGACAAAGCTGTAATCAATCAATGCCTGCGCCGATTGCAAGACACTGTCCGCAGGCACTAGCTCGCGGTGGCGCACAAAAATTTCGTCGCCCGGTTGCAGCTTTGAGACCGGCACAGCGCGTTCGTTGCCGTCTTTGAGCAATGTCACCGAGAGCGGAAAATATGCGGCGTAATCGCGCTCGAACGACAGCGCATCGAACGTTTTTTTCTGCCAGAGTTTGCCAATCAACAGGAAGAACACCAGCCCCGTGAACGAATCCAGATAGCCCGTGCCGACGCCGCTGAAAATGTCATAGAGGCTGCGAAAATACAGCGCCGCGATGCCCAACACGACCGGCACATCCAATGACATCTTGCGTTGCCGGAAGGCATACCATGACGAGACGAAATAGTCCGATGCGCTGTACAACAACACGGGCGTCGCAAACGCAATGCTCAGCCACGCGAACAGCGTTTTGAACCGCGCGCTCAACACAGCGGTCGTGTCCAAATAATCGGGGAACGCAAACAGCATCACGTTGCCGAAGGCAAAGCCCGCGAGGCCGATTTTCAAATACAACGTGCGATTGTCCGCGCGGCGCGGTTTTGTTGCGATGCTGTCGAGACGAATGTCCGGTTCGTAGCCGAGCTTCGTTAACAAGCTGACCACTTCGCTCAATTTCACCTCTTGCTCGCGGAACGTCAGCGCGATTTCCTTCTTCAGGAAATTGACTTCAGAGCGCAGAATCGCCGGATTGATCTTGAACAGATGTTCGAGCAGCCAGATGCACGAAGCGCAATGAATTTGGGGCAAACGAAACGTTGTTTTGGCGATCACGCCATCGCTGAATTGCAACAAGGCCTGGCGCGTCGCCGCGTCGTCCAAATACTCAAAGCGTGATTGCGGTGTGGTCTTGAAGGTCGGAACGCCGCGCTCGGCAAATTCGTAATAGCCGCACAGATCGCTGTTCTGCAAGACTTCGTAGACGGTCTGGCAACCCACACAGCAAAACGGTTGGCCGTGCGCGTGCAAGGCGTCGTCATCGCAGCGTTCGCCGCAATGTAAGCAGCGAAGAACTGTTTCCAATCCATTGCCCAAAGGAGCAGGCGATGCAGGTGCAAATTCAACCATCGTTCTTTTCCTCGCCGCCCGTAGAGCAAATTGTGTTCCCCGTTCGCTGGGGAAAAAGGTCGTGTTTCAGAAATGATGCTGGCCTCGGGGTTGCGCAGTCTATTGTCCGTTTGGCTTGCATTATGACGCCGCCGTGCGGATCACCTCGACCGAACAAGGGGCGTGCGCCGCTACGCCAGACGAAATGCTACCAATCAGGAGTCTTTCCATCGGCCCCATCCCACGCGCGCCGAGGAAAATGCAATCCGCTTCCCAACGCTTGGCTTCCTCGCACAAAAGATGACGCGGCTCCTCCTCTTCCACGACGGAAGACGTGCTCAGCCCGACTCCTTGCAACTTAGCCGTTGCCGCGTCCATCGCCGTTTGCACGCGCGCATTTTCTTGTCGAATCCAATCCGCAATCGGAGCCACCATCCGACCGGACGTAATCGGTGGGACAGTCCACGTTGCATTGACCAACCGCACTTGACTCCCCGTCGGCCAGGCGCGCGCCAGCACAGCCTCCACGGCTCGATTCGCGCCCGCCGAGCCATCCAGGCCAATGATAATTTTGGCAGGTTGCGTTCGTTCCTGTGCCGCCCCGCCGCGTGCAATGCGCACAGAGCAATGTGCTTCGTGCAATACTTTTTGCGAAACACTGCCGAGCAGGAACCGCCCCAACAGCGAACGTCCGTGCGAGCCAACGACGAGCAAATCCGGCTTCCATTCATCGGCTTTGCCAATCAATTGGGAAGCCGCCGTTCCCCACACGGCTTCGCTTTGGATGTGCCATTGCGGAAAGCAGGCGCGCAGGCGCTCTTGTGCCTCTTCGGCCAGGGCGCGGGTTTTGTTGGCTTCGTTCGGGTCTTCAGTGAAATGCAAATCAACACCGCCAAAGCTGGTCGGCGGCATGATCCAATGTTCTGCCGCGCTCAAAATGAACGCCTCGGCTTGCGCGGGTAATCCCGCGTATTGCAGGTCTTCGAGCATTTTCTGAGAGCACTCTGAGCCATCGTATCCCAGCAAAATTTTCTTCGGTTGCTTCATAATTCCTCTTTCTGGATTGCTGATTGCGCAACTCCCTCTTTCGCTCAGGGCAACTCGTATGCCAACGCGAAATGCTGCTACTACACCTGTGAAATTTTGCCCAGTTGTGTGCTTTCACGCAGACCCATGCGGAACTCTTCCCGTGTGGCGTCACCTCTTGCACAGGAATTGGGGCTTGCCGTTTCAGCCTCCGAATCGTGGTCAACGGCACGCAGGTTGCCCCATTCAACTTTTATGGCAAGCTCAAAAGCGCAGAACTCGTCAACTGTTTATGGCCCCGTTCCGTCGTGGCGTCTGGGACAATCGTTAGGTGTTGATTTGCTGGCGGTGAATTCGATCTGCTCGTTTCGCTGTCTTTATTGCCAACTGGGCAACATCAACGAACATATCTTCGAGCGCAAGGTGTTTGTGCCCACGGAACAGGTGATGGCCGATTTGCGCGCCAGTCGCTGGCCGGACGCCGATGTCATCACGTTTTCGGGCAGCGGCGAACCGACGTTAGCGTTGAATTTGGGCGCGGTGATGCAGGCGATTCAGGCCTTCACCCATAAACCCATTGTCGTATTGACCAATTCGACGTTGCTTCACGATCCGGCAGTGCGTCAGGATTTATGCACGGCGGACAAAGTGTTTTGCAAGCTGGACGCGACCACAGATCGCACACTCAAACTCATCAATCGTCCGGTAGCGGGTCTCAACCTGCGCGGGATTGTGGCGGGCATCAAAGCGTTGCGCGCGGAATATCGCGGGCATTTAGCGATTCAAACGATGCTGCTGCCCATCAATCGAAACGAGATTGAGCAACTGGCTGCGCTGCTCAAGGAAATTCAGCCCGACGAAGTGCAACTGAATCTTCCGGCGCGTCCCGTGCCGCGTGAATGGCGGCTCGAAGCGCGCGGCAATCGTCCGGCGACAGACGCGCAGGTCATTCCCTTGAAGCAACTCAGCGCCGCAGAACTGGCGGACATTGCACCGCGCTTGCATCAATTGACAGGACTCCCCATCAGTTCAGCCACACGAATTTGATGCCTCAGCAAAAAAAGCTGGCCTCTCCGCAAGTCTGAACGGCGCGCATTCTTCATTCTTGATTTTTCCTTCTTCATTGTTTCCAGAGGGCCTCCCCGACCAACAATGAAAAAGGAAGAGGGAAAAATGAAGAATGTCGCAGCCACCGTTCCCAATTGAGAATGGCTGTTGATGCCTAGTCCATTGGCTCGCACTCGACTCAAGAACTGTCAATTCCCACCTCATCACGGCAACGTCGTCATATCCAACACGTAGGCGGTTTGATTCGCGGTCAGCACGAACAGCTTCTGCCCGTCGGCGCTGAACCGGGTCATTGCTACCGGACTCGCAAAGTTGAATTGGTCGCGTTGTTTGAGCGTCGTCAGGTCGTACACGGTCAATTGCCCGCGTTCGTTTTCGACGCAGAGCAAATTCGTTTTCGCGCTCGCCGCCGCGCGTCCGCCGAAGACTTGCCCTTTGCGTTCGCCCGAAGCAAGTGAGTACACCTGCACGCGGTTTTCGGTATCGCTGACGACCACATAATCGGCGGCGGCAAATACATTTGAAACGCGGAATGAGCCTTTGCCCGTTTCGATCATCAGTTTGCCGCGAAATGCGCCGCTGCGCGCATCGAAGACTTGCAGAAAATAATCGCCTTCCTGCTCTTTTTTGTTGCCCAGCTTTTGCTTCAAGGCCGGATCGCTTTTGAGTTCAGCCTGCGCGGCTTTGGTGGACACAGCCCACAACGCGACGAACGAATCCGCCTGCGGATCGAGCCAGACGCGCGGCGTTTCTTTCGGAAATTCTTTCGACCAGAACGGCTTCAAGTCAGCCATGTTTTGCGCTTCGATGATGACGTTCTCGGAATAGCCGCCGTCTTTCTTCGCAGGTTTCGTGACCAATAAATACGGGCCGTATTGTCG
>CAZWAK010000111.1:0-25072 GCA_964631865.1 uncultured Heliobacteriaceae bacterium
GGTGACAATGAATCATCCAATCGCCTTCGTACTGCACGACGAATTCGACATCGCGGGCTTGCGCGACGCCGACGATGACCGTGTTGCCGGGAAACCACGTGGATTCCGGCGCGCGTCCGCCTTCGGTTCCCGTCACGTAAAATTGATGCCCGTGCATGTGAATCGGGTGATGATCCATGCCTAAATTCACAAAGCGCATCCGCACGCGCTCGCCTTTTTTCACGATCAACGGCGTCGTCGCCGGAGCCGCCTTGCCATTCATCGTGAGCCAGTTGAATTCCATCGCAAACGTGTTCGGCACGGGGTTGTTCGGCAGGATCGCCCAGCCTTGCAGGATGATGCCGAAGTCCTTGTCGCAACGCGGCGTGTGCGGCGTTTTCGGATGAATGACGAACAGCCCAATCATCCCCATCATCTCCTGCATCGCGCCGTGCGAATGGTAGAAAAACGTGCCGTTTTGATTGACCGTGAATTCGTAAATGAAGATGCCGCCGGGTTCGATCATCGGTTGCGAGATGTACGGCGTGCCGTCCATTTCAATCGGGATTTCCAAGCCGTGCCAATGCACGGTCGTCGGTTCGGGCAATTTGTTTTCAAAGATGATGCGCACGCGGTCGCCTTCGACGACTTCAATCATCGGCCCCGGCACGCTGCCGTTGTAGCCCCACGCAAAGACCTTGCGCGCCGGCCCCATGTGCGACGCGGGCATGAACTCCGTCTCGACGACTTCGGCGCGCAGGTTGAAGACCTTCACGCCGTTGTCCATCGTGTGTTCCAGCTTCGGCAAATCCGGCGTTTGCACGGGCACATATTTCGCCGGAGCTTGTTTGGCCTGCTCCGCCATCATCTTGGCGTGATCGTGTTCGGGCGCAGCAGACTTTGGTTTCGCGGGTTTTGCGGGTTGTTTCGGCGTGGGTTGATGATGTTCGTGTTGCGCGGCAGCGGCGTGGCCAAACAACCAGCTCGCACCGAGCAAACTCGAACCTTGCAAAAATTTTCGTCGCATCCAATTCATATTTTCCATAACAAAAACTCCATCAATGATTGGGCATTCTTCCTTTTTCATTCTTTTTCGAGGTAGTTCAAGTTCGCCCCTCCCGAAAAACAATGAAGAATGAAAAATGATTGCCCTTAAATTGCTCACTCGCGGTCGTCGCCGTTCGCTGCGCCGCCACTTTCGACCGTCATGCCATCGGGCGCGGCGAGCGCGCCGCTGAGCAAATAGCCTTGCAGCAGAATTGCGTTTTGCCACGTGTCCACCAATGCTGCGATGTAATCGGCGCGCACTTGAAACAAGGTGCGTTGCGCGATTAACACTTGCGGATACGCGGCGGCCATCCCGCGAAAGTTTTTCAGATACATGTCATACGCGCTTTGTGCGTTTGGCACGATTTGTTTTTCGTACTGTGCCGCCACGCGCTGTGCATTCAGATAGCTGCGGTAGGCCGCAGCGAAGCGCGCGCGTAACAACAATTCCACCCGCTGCACTTCGCGTTCGGCGATGTCGAGTTCAGCAGTCGCCGCCGCGATGCCGCCTTGATTGCGATTGAAAAGCGGAATGCGCAAGCCCACTTCAAGCTGTGCTTCCGGCCCGGTGCGTCCGGCGTTCGGAATTTCTTTTTCGAGCAGTTCGCGGTTGTAGCCGATGCCACCGCGTAGGAACAAATCCGGCGCATTCTCCGCTTTCGCCCGTGCAATCACGGCACGCGCGCGTTCGACGCCTGTGCGAGCACGCTTGATTTCGGGACTATTGGCGAGCAGTTGTTGCAGCAAGGTCTGCGAATCCAACGTCGGCAAATTCTTGTCCAATTCGCCCACCAAACGCGCAGGCTTGAGCGACGGATTGCCGACGACTGCGCCGAGTTCCAGCCAAACTTGTGCCTGCTCGTTTTCGGCCATAATCAAATCGAGTTCGGCGCGTTCGGCCTCGATGCGAATTTGCGCGACGTCGGGGCGATCCGCTTGTCCAACGTTGAAAAGCTCGCCTGTGACTTTGACGGCATCGCGCGCGAGTTTGGCGAGTTCTGTTCTAACCTCAACCAATTGCTGTGCGCCGAGCGCGCGATAAAACAGCACGCGGATGCCGTTCAGAATGCGTTGGCGTTGTGCAGCGGCGACTTGCTCGGTTTGCAATTTTTCCTGCGCGATGATGGCGCGACTTTTTCTGAGCTTGCCGCCGAGCGGAATGGTTTGTTCGATGAAGGCGAGATGCTCGCTCTTTTCGCCAATCGCACGAAACGCGAGTTCTTCGCCTGAATAACCAACAATCGGATTTGGCGGCAAGCCGGCTTGCACGCGCTTGCCTTCCGCCGCACGAATCGCGGCATCGGCTTGCGCAAGCGTCGGATTTGCTTGCAGCGCCATCTGCTCCAAATCCTCCAGGCGCAACACAGCAGGCGTCGTTTGTGTGATGGGCGATGAGTTGAAGGCAAACGCCGCCGGCGGCAACGGCGTTTGTGCCCCCAGCAAGGTGGGCAACAATAACAGGACGCTGAAGCGCATACGCCTCAGACGCAACGAGCCAATTCGCATGGCTTGATCCTCCCTTGAAAATGAACGCGGATGAACGCAGACACAGCCTGCGCAGATGGTGCCAATTTCAAGGAGGAATCAAATTCTCAGGATAAGTCGTAGCGGTGTGCGCGGCGGAGAACGAAGCGACGAGAATCGCGCGCGCTCCAGGCGCTGTCGCAGAAACACAAAGGCGGACTGTGCGGGAACGAGGGCTGCCGCAAACGAATCATTTGCCTGGCAATGGTCGCTCAGCCCCGCCGTTTCGGACGCGGACAACAGCAACATCAAATCGTGGTTTTGACAATTGTGCGATTCGTGGGGCGATTCGGGTTGCGACGAAGTGGAATGGCAATGATTGGTTGTCGTCGTTGGAACTGGCTTGGGATTCGTGCAGTTCGCGGCGAGACAAACCACCTGACAGAGTTGCGCGAACAGGACTCCGGCGCTGAGGCCGAAGGCGAAAACGATCTTCATGTAACGTCGCGCTACCATCATCGCGCGACAGTCTAACAACTTCGGGCAAGCCGAAGCAAGCCTGCCCGACAATTGAAAATACAATGTCCCTCCTCACCACGACGCGCACCAAGAACACGAAGGAAAGAGCCGACCTGATATTTTATGGTTTCTCTCTTTCCTTCTTCGTGTTCTTGGTGGTCTTCGTGGTGAAGCGATTTTGTTGTCAGCCGTTCCGTCAGCGTTGGACGGTCGCCATCGGATTGATCGGCGGGCATTTCTCGCGCTGTTCTTTTTCGCGCCGCTTCATTTCCTTGCGCGACGGCCATTTGAGTTTGCCGAGTTCGTCATCGCCAAAATACGGAACCGTGAAGACGCCGCGATCCGAGCGCAAGGCTTCGCCCGATTGACGATCCACGATCACCCAGTCCAAATCCACTTGCAGCGCCTTTTTATTTTTGCTGCCATCGGGATTCAAGGCATAGCCGATCTTGGTGATGATGAACGAAGGAAGCTCCGATTCCGCCGCCGCTGAGATGTCGCCTTTGTTGGCTCCGACCCAGCCGCTCGGGCCCGCGAACTTATCTTTGTTCTTGTTGCGGGGAAAGATGTTGCGCAAAAAGCCGAAATACTTCTCGGTGAACGTATCGCGGAAGGCATGGTTGTGGAACAAGGCCAACGACGCGGGGGCGCGAACCAGATTCGAGGGACGATATTGCCGGTTGTCGCCCGGCGCACCGCTGACAATCGTGACCATCGCCATATCTTTGTCGTAGCCGAGATAGCCGCCGCCTTCGCTGCGTTCATTTTGCAGATCGAGCGAGACGTTCCAGCCCAGCGTGTCGAGGAAGCCCGGCATTTCGAGCGAGCGGTGGAAAATCAGCAAGCGGCTGAGCTGAATGTTCGTCAGCTTGCTGGGATCAACGCTCTCAGAATAGGTGCGCTTTTCCTCTTTGATCATGTTCATCAAACGCCGCACGGTGCGCGTCAGGCCGTTGCGATTCGCAATATCAATTTCGCGCTCCAACTCTTTCACCAAGTCGTTGTTGCTGCGCTCGACGATGCGGTCAATCTTGATGTCTTTGACCGCCGCGATCAGGGCGGGACGATTGAGCAGCAGCTTCACTTCTTCTTCGTTGTCGGCAATGTCGGCCAGGAACATCACATCGGCGACACGCACTTCTTCCGGCAGTTCGCGCACCATTTGTGCAATCTTTGTGCGCTTCTCTGGCGTCAGCGTCTGCGCAAGGACGGCAATGCGCTCCATGTTCCAAACGTTCGGCGTAATCGGTGTCCCGATGCTGCGCAAGAAGGCTTTCGTGTCGCTGTATTTCGGCGACAACAACGAGTTGAGGGCTTCCGCTTCGTTCTTGAAATCGCGATAGGAAAGAACAAAGAGCCGTGCCGACTCTTGATTGAAGTCGCTGCCGAACTCATCCAGTTGGCGACGCAGAAACGCCGCGAAGGTCGGGCATTTGATTTCAGTGGCCAGCCGATACACGCCCAGGTTGAAAACGACCGCACTGAAGGGGCCGAAGTCTTTGGGCTTGAGTTTCAGCGCCGTCACAAACGTATCCAGCGCGCTGAAGGGGATTTTATGTTCTTCGCCCAACACAAGCAGTTGCAACGCGGGCGCGAACGCATTGCCAGCATCTTCCGGAGCCGCTGCCGCGATGTGATTGAGCAGCGTCTGGAATTCCTGTGGGCCTGTGCGGCGGAACAAGACCGGGCGCAACCACAACGAATCGCCGACGCTCGAAAGCATCGGGCCGATGACGTGGTTCGGAACTTGGAATTTATCGTGCAAGACGCGCGCCGCCATGCGGAAACGCGGCGGGCCGAACGGGCCGAACCACATCGAACTACTGATGCGAATCAAGGATTGCGAACTGATACGACCGTCGCGGAAAAGACCTGCATAATACCGCTTGATCAACTCGCGATTGTCCATCAGCGTGCTGTAGCTCTTCACCAAATCCATGCCATATTCGCTCAGCGTGTCGAAGGTATCATCATCAATCTTGCCGTTCCGGTTCTCAAACCCGCAGCCGTATTCTTTGGCCAGGCGCTGATACTGCCGCGCGTTCGTGCCATCGAGGAAGAACAAGCGCGCTTCCATGCCGTCATCCGACACCAACCAATCAAGGTTGCGCGGGCGGATGTTGTTGAATTTCCAATTCTCGGCGAGCGATTTTTCCAGGCGTTGCCGCATCGGGGGCAGCTTGAAAAACCGTTCCCAAAACGTCCGCTTCTCGCCGGGCAGTTGGGTCGGCGCGGAAGCCGTCGTTTGCGAGGGTGGAGCGGCGGGCGTGGCGCGGGAAGGAGTGGGCGCAAGCGTCTCCGCTGGTGTTCCGTCGGATCGTTCGGGCGGGTTGCCGTCTTGAGCGGCTTGCAGGTGAACGACCGGGAAGTCACGGGAGGCAAAGTCCAAGCGCAGCCTTCCCCAGGCAGAGGTGGGCGCAGCCGTCTGAACGTAAACTTGCTCGATTGTGGGTGGTACGGGTAATGAGGGTGGAACGACAAAAAACACGATATACACCTACCTTTCTATCTCTGAAACCGCAGAGATAGGTTAGCAATTGGATTCTGTTCGTTGCTTTCCTGGAAGCAGATGAAATTTGACAGCACGTACTGTCAAATTTTCTTCAGTGCTATGCTCAAGCGCGCGAGACCATTATTCTGAAAATTACGAGAGGATTCGTCCCTTCAAAATAAACGCAACTGTGGGCAAAGGTGAGACGCCATCTTAGCGGCGAAGCGGCGGAAACTCAAGGAGAACATGGCACACAAACATTAAAGCTATTCATTTCACTGATGCCGCCACCAGAAAACCTTATCGCGCCGCCGCGAAAGCGTATCAGAAAACAATGCGTGAGCATTGGTGTCCGTGATGCGATGTTCAGTTTTTCGGTGGTTTTTCCCCGCTCGGTGGTGCGGTAATCATTTCAAAGCGCGGGAATCCTTGCGTCATCAATTTGCCGATGCCGTCGCCCAACTCCGGTTCATCGAGCGCATTGTTTTTATTGGCATCCCAAGCGCCAAAATGTTTGCTGACGCCTTCGTTCCATTCGTCGCTGCTCACTTGCTCGTCGCGATTTTTGTCGGCTCCGCGCAAGACGGAACGCGCCACGATAAAGCTCGGAGCCATCAAATCGGCTCTGGCCAACAGATCGTCCAGCGCCTGCGAGATTTCGTCCAAACTCAAGCGCGTGTTTTTGTCTTTGTCAGCGGTTGTGAAAAATTGTTGCGCGCCCGCTGCGAACTCAGATGGCGAAAGCGTTTTGCTCTGATCCGTATCCAAAGCCTTGAGCAAGGGCGGCGCTTCCAACGCGCCGGGACGAACCATCACAACAGTGCCACCGCCGGGCGGGCCAAATCCGCCGGGGCCACCCGGCCTACCGGGGCCGCCACCAAAGCGCATGATATTTGGCGGCACAAACCCTTTTGACTTCCCATTCAGTTGCGCCGTCACCGATTCAATGCGACGCGGAATGAATTCGCGAATTGTCACCGAACTGCCAAATCGTCCGCCGCCCATTCGCCCCATTGGCCCGCTCGGTTGCGGCGGCTCGGACTTGAGCGTGTCGCGGATGAGTTGCTCGGCAGCGGCGATTTGTTTTTCGAGTTGTTCTGCCGTGAAGGCTGTCTTCAGCAACGTTTGCAAATGCCCGTAGTAGCCTTTTTTCAATGTCTCCTGCGCCAACAAACGTTCGATCAATTTGTTCGTGCCGCTGTGCGGATGGTCAAGGCTCAAATCCAATTGCTGCTCGGCGGAACCGCCCATCGGGAAGCCCGAAAACGACAAATCCAAATCCCAGGGGAAAAACACAAACTTGTTCGTCTGTGGATTCAGATAGATGTAGTAGTTGTGCCCCATCGCCAAAATGCTATCGAGATTCGAGATCAAGGTGTTGACGGCAAGAAAGCGCAGGAACGCATCTACGTCGAGGTAGTCGCCGATCTTTTGCTTGAACTCTTCCTCGCTGCCGCTGTTGACGAGTTTGGCAAATTGCATCAAATGCTGGCGCGCTTTTTTCCCGGCTTCACCTTTGTCGCCAAACTTCGCATCGTAACGTTCTTTGTAACGATCCCAGTCTTCGCCGAGATATTGCACACCGCCCTGCATGCCTTCCGGCTTGAGCAACAAACTCTCGCCGTTGCTGAAATACCGGGCGAGAAATTCTTCGTCTACATATTCGACCAGCGTGTACAAGCCAATATATTCGCGGTCGCGCTGGCCGGGAACCGTCAAATACACTTTGGCATAGCCCGTGCGCGAAGCAGGCAAACCCGCCGCGCGAAACAGCGGATAGGCAATCGTCTCGCGCATCATCGAGGCGTCCATTACGTTGTTGTTCATGACGAGCGTCGTCACGCCTTTGAATTGCGCTTTTTTGTCGAACTTGTTCAGATCAATTTTGAAGGGGCGCTTCAGTCCGCGCTGCGACGACATATACGAAGCATTGCCTTTGAAGCGCACGGCGGCGTCTTTGAACGTTTGCCCATCAATTTCGACCGCGCCACGCACGTATTCAAATTCAAAGCTGAAGCGTCCGGGCGGCCCGCCTTGTGGAGGCCCACCACCAGGCGGCGGGCCGATCAACACATCGCCGCCGCCCGGTGGTTGATTGCCGGGAAACGGACGCATCCCGCCGGGCGGGCCAAAACCGCCCCCCAAGCCGCCGCGCTGCGGAGGCTGCATTTTCTCCCAGTTTTCCGCCGTCACCGTAATGTGAATCGTGTGCATCTGGGCCAAGCTAAAGACAGCGGCTGCCGGGTCATTCGATCTTGGCTCAGCGTTTTGAGCGGAAGCCTTGTCCGTCGTTTTAGGATCAGGATTTTTTTGACTGAAGCCCGTCAGCGTCAAGCCCAGCGAACAAGCGATGACCAGCAACGAGCGGATGGTTCGGAGTTTCATAGCAATGCCTTTGGAGTGTTGTTCAAGGCATCGGAAAAGGCAAAAGCGCCCTGAACCGAACCCCTTGAATGGGTCGGGGCCTTTGTTTTTCAAGCGCGCGTGTCGTTGCCTTAACCGCCCTTGTTGTGTGAAAGCTCGTGCAGGATATGTCTATTTTGACGAAAGGTCAAAGCAAGGCGCGGTGAATTGATCCAGCCCTGTGCAGAGCGACCGCGCTTCGGTTTTGCGTTCACGCCCTTCAATCTTCAACAAAATCACGAACACGGTCGGCGGGCCGCGTGTGATGCAGTTCGGCTTGAAGCTGAAGTTCTAAAAACGGAGATCCAAAGACAAGCAGGCTGGCGAATTGTGCCAACTTCGCCAGCCTGTCTTCGTAAACTGTCCTATTTGGGGAAGAAAAATAAACCGTCAAGAACGCTGCGGAAATGGATTTAGCGTGCCGACCGCTCGGTCGTTTGCCCTTCTTTCCACTTCTGCCAATACCGCTCAATCAATGATTCGAGCTTGACATCGAATTTGAACGCCTGGGCAAAGTCTTCTTGGGCTTCCGTCTCGCGGTTCAGGCAGAGTTGAATCGCGCCGCGATTCAAATAGGCAATGGCGTAGTCAGGCGCAAGGCGGAGGGCGCGAGTGTAGTCGGCCAGCGCTTTCTCCCACTCGCCCTTCAACCGCCAAAGGTTGCCGCGGTTGTTCCAGGCGCTGGCCAGTTTCCCATCCAACTTGAGCGCCTGTTCATAATCGCTCAGCGCGCCGTCGAGATCACCCAGACAGTTGCGCACCGAACCGCGATTGTTGTAGGCAGCTACCATTTTGGGATTGAGTTCCAAGGCCTGGTTGTAATCTGCCAGCGCACCTTCCAAATCGCCGCTATCCTTTTTGGCAATGCCACGATTGTAATAAACCTCGGCATAATCCGGTTGGAGTTCCAGCGCGCGCGCGTAATCCGCAATCGCCGCCGCGAAGTTTTTCTGATCGTAATGCGCGACGCCGCGTTTGTAGTAGGCTTCGGCGTAGGTTGGATCAAATTTGAGCGCCAAGTTGTAATCGGTCAGTGCCAGACCAAGTTCCCCTTGTTTGTGATATTGCAGGCCACGCTCGCAGTACGAAACGGCTGATGCGCGTCGTGAGCCTTGCGCCAGCGTAATGGTGGTCAGCAAAGATAGTAGTGCCAACCCATAAAACCATTGACGATACATAGTCATGTTTGACCTCCTGTCCTGAGCATTGAATTGGGTGTCGGTTGCACGGGGAGACACGAACTATAGCACTACTTTAAGAAAGTGTAATGTCTTTTTTAAGATAGCCTTAAATTCATCTTAAATATGCGACTGGCATACTGGGGAAGATGAAGATTCCCTTTTCTCACGGCAAGAATTTTAGACTTGTGATAAGGATTTCAATCGAGTGAAGCGAATATCTAGGACGGTGAGTACTTGCGGGTGGAATTTGATAATTTCTACTTGGTCTGTCGTGGTAGGCCGATGTACACGATCTCGCGCAAAGCATTCCTCATTGTTGCTTGTCTTCGGTGCTTCCTCGTTTTTTCTTGGCAGAAGAAGCGGCCACGGCTCCGGTGGATTCGCGCACAATCAGCTTCGGCGTGATCTTGTATTCGCGCCCCAGCCGCTCATTCGTTTTGCAGGTTTGCAGCAAAGCTGCGACGGCAGCGCGTCCGATCTCTTCGCGCGGCAGGGCGAGCGTCGTCAGTGGGGGATCGGTCAGAGCAGAAAAGAGAATGTCATCAAACCCCACGACGGACACATCTTCGGGTACGCGCAGCCCGGCTTTTTTTACTTCACGCATTGCGCCCATCGCCATCAAATCGTTCGCCGCAATAATCGCGGTCGGCAGCGGGTTGACTTGCAACATTTCCGCGACGGCTTGTTGTCCGCCCGTCGCTTTGAAATCACCTTCAAATATCAGCGGTTCGGTATGCAGCGACGAGGCATATTTTTTCATCGTTTTCGTAAACGCCAGATGCCGCCGCTGCGCCGATTTCAGTTTGAGCGGCCCGCTGATGTACGCGATGCGGCGATGACCGAGTGCGATGAGATGTTCGACGCCCGCGCGAATGCCTTTTTCGTAGTTGATGACGATATTGCTGACATACGGCCCGACTTCGCCGACATCCAGAAACACAACCGCCACTTCGCGCGCCGCCAATCGCGCGGCCAGCGAAACATCCATTTCCGAAGTCATCACGGCGACGCCGCTCACACGCTGTTCGAGCATCCGTTGCACGCTCGCCCATGTGCGCTCCGGGTTGTAATTCGTATTCGCCATTGTCACTTCATAGCCTTGCGCATTGGCGCATTCCTGAATGCTTTTGACCAGTTCAGGAAAGAACGGATTGGACAAGTCCGAGAGAATCAAGCCGAACGTATGATTTTGCCGCGTGGCCAGATTGCGCGCGTGGGCATTGGGCGTGTAGCCGGTTTGTTCGATGATCGCACGCACTTTCTCTTTGACCTCGTCGCTGACGAAGCGCGTGCCGTTGATGACGTGCGAAACAGTCGCGGTCGAAACCGCTGCCAACCGCGCAATATCACGGATTTTCATAGACGGTGTCTGTTAATGTTAAGTGCAGAATCTCAGCAAAGCGCAAACCGTTTGCGTAACCGGTTAAATCAGGCGTTTTATAGTGCGCCTTGTGTCAAGCTGTCAATGCCACCACGGACAGGACAGTCGCTGCGGGTTACTTTTTTTTCGGCGCGCGCGACTAACGTCAATTACGCGGACGAACGCGCGCGATAGTGCGGCTCATCCTGGCGCACGCCTGCGCTACAGTGTTCGTAACCTTCGGCTCCAACCAACTCGTCATACCGCGCGAGTCGTTTTGTTCGCGCGTCGCGTAATGCCCGTGAATGCGATGCCGCGCCGGATATTGCCCGATGAAAAACGTACTGCGGCTCGGCGAACAGACCAACCCTTTGACATAAAAATTCGTCCACAACGTGCCTTGCGCAGCAAGTTTGTCGAGGTGCGGCGTCTTCAATCGTTCGTGTCCATATACGCTCAAATCGCCCCAGCCCAAATCATCGGCGAGGATGAAGATGATGTTTGGCTGACGCGGTTGTGAGCCAATTCCCGCTATCGTCGCGGCACACAGCAGCACACCCAAAAACAAGAATCGCCTCATAAAGCCCCAGGTTTACCGCCCAAATTGCTTGTGGCGCATCGAATACGTCACGAATGATGACGCAGCCGCGCCGCCGCAGGCGTAGCCGCTCGCGCTCACCGCGCCGTTGGCTAGATCGAGGTAAGCAAGCTGCGGCACGACGTCCGTGCCTTCGGCCTGCACAGCGGCGACTTCCTCGGCGAGCCATCCATCCAGCCGTCGCATGCGCTGCGCGACATCATGCATCCGCGCCAGCAACGCAGCTTTGGCGTCCATCACGGCTTATCGCGCGTTGTGCATCCAGTCGAGCATTGTGAATTCAGCGTTCGTCACCTGGAATGTGATTCGGGAACCTCTATGGGAATTAAGCGTCTGTTCATCAGCTACAGTATTATCGGGGAACAGGTGGTGGCCCATCTGGAATATACGGCTTGTAAACAAATCCTTTGGTTTTCTCCTTAAACTCAGCCCGAATTGCCTCTCGTATTTTTGCGTCCTCAAATAAATCCACCATCGTGGATGCCAGTGATTTAGAAGCGTGTATCAAGCCTTTGTGACCGATTGACATTCCGGCGCAGGCAACCACCGGCCAGGCATGACCAGGCCCGCCTTCCACTGCGGTCGTCGCGCTAAGACGTATGGTTGGGACTAACCAGCTTACATCTCCTACATCAGTCGAACCGCCGGGAGGATCAGAGCGCGTTTCCTCTAATGGTTGAACTTTACCGTTCAGCCCTTTGGTTTCGATTCCAATGGCGCGTTGAATGGTACGAGCGAATTCCTGCTCTGCCTCAGTATGCTGAATGGGGCCCAGCCAATTAAGATTTTCCTGCAAAACCTTCGCCCCAACCTGGTTTACGAGGACTTCATGACAACCCGTTTGAATCGTAAATTTTGATGCGACTCCGGCAACCAACGCCGCCCCTTCGGCAATTTGACGTAAGCGGCTCAACACATCGTCAACTCCTGTGCGTTTCGAATCACGCACCCAACACCACACCTTGGCGTATTCTGGAACAACATTGGGAACATCCCCGCCTTTTTGTACGATGTAGTGCATCCGCACAGAAGGCTTAACATGTTCACGCAAGAGATTGACTCCGTGCGTAAATGCCTCGAGTCCGTCAAGTGCGCTTCGACCTAACCAGGGATTTCCTGCGGCATGAGCCGCTACGCCATTGAACTCGACAATAAAATCAACTATCGCCTGTGTGCTCTGAGTATGCGCTTTTATGAATTGCCCTGGATGCCAATCCATACAGACATCCAGGTCATTAAAAAAGCCGTCGCGGGCCAGATAAACCTTGCCATAGATAGATTCTTCGGCGGGCGTTCCATAAAAGCGGATGGTTCCTTTGAGCTTACCAGCCGCGATCAATTCTTTGATCGCAACGGCAGCACCAAGACTTGCCGTGCCAAAAAGATTGTGGCCGCAACCATGACCTGCCGCGCCGGACTCAAGAGCTTCTTTCGTTGGAGTCGCCTTCTGTGAAATACCGGGCAAGGCGTCGAACTCACCAAGAATCCCGATGAGTGGTCGTCCTTGCCCGTAGGTTGCGATGAACGCTGTCGGCATTCCCGCCACACCACGCTCGACGTTGAAGCCCTGCTGTTCAGCATAATCAGCAAGAATCCTGGAAGATTTATGTTCACGCAATGCGACTTCAGCCTGCCTCCAGATTTGATCGCTGAGTTTGATTAGATCAGGTTTTTGTCTCTCAATTGAAGCAACCACCGCTTGCTTTTTTTCGATGTTGATCGTTTGTGCCTGCAATGAGCCAACGAGCAAAGATGTGACAATGACGGCCTTGAACGATGCCTGAATTTTCATCTGGCTTCCCTCCGATTAGTGGTGTTACTTCCTGATCAGTTTTCACGCCATTGCCTTGGGGCGGCGGCCCAATCACCAGACGCGCTTGCGTACTCGCAGCATTTCCTTCTTCAATCTTACAGCCCGGCGAGACGAGTACCCGCATCGCCGAAGCGATCCAGCTTGATGCCCATACGATCCAGCAGCGACAGATACAAACTGCACGCCTTGCGGTTCTCATCTCCGGCTTTGACATAATCCAGCGTGCGCCCGGTTTCGAGAGTGCCGCCGAGTCCGCCCGCGAGCACCATCGGCAAGCGTGTGTTGTTGTGCGAGCGGCCAATCCACAAATTCGAGAGAAACAGCAGGCAGGAATTATCGAGCACCGAGCCGTTGCCTTCCGGCATCGCGTTGAGCTTTTCGGCCAGATACGCAAATTGGCTGACGTGCCAGCGCGTGATGCGTTCGTAGGCGTCGTTGTTGTTCGCGTGCGAAGCGCCGTGATGCCCTTCTTTCACGTCGAGGAAGGGATAGACCAGTCCTGACAAATCGCGCGAGAGAATCAACGTCGCCACGCGGGTCTTGTCCGTCTGAAACGCGATGGCGATGAGGTCGAGCATCAGCCGGGCGTGTTCGCGCAGGTCTTCGGGCAAGCCATTCACAGGACGTTCCATACTCCACACGGGTTGGTTTTTCTGCTTTGCCAATTCATCGGCTTTGTCTTTCGCTTTGCGCATGCCTTCGACGCGCTTTTCGACTTCGCGCACGCTGGTCATGAATTCATCGAGCTTGGCGTTGTCATCCGAACTGATTTGTTTACTCAAGCGTGTGGTGCGTTCTTTCACGCGATCCAGAATGCTGAGGTTGAGCAGGCTGCCGCGATTTTCAAACAGCATGTCGAAGGCGAGCGACGGATAGAGTTCGACGGGCACAGGCGAATCCGCCGTCGCCCACGAAATGTGCGAGCTATACACATTCGAGTAATTCGTCTCGTGAAAACCCGTCATCGGCTGTTCGCACGCCAGCACCATGCTCGGTTGCAACGTTTCGTGACCGACGCGACTGGCGATCATTTGATCTACGGAAACGCCCGAACGAATCGTCGCGCCCTTGCTCAACACCGCGCCTGTCAACAGGCTGCCGGTTTGCGGCGGATGCACGCCGAGGCCGACGTTGTGTTTATTGAAGAGGCCGTGAATGACGTTGAGTTTGCTTTTCAACGGTTCGAGCGGCGCGAGCGATTTGCTCAACTTCATCTCCGCGCCGGAACCTTCCGCCCCCCAATGCAATTCGTTGACGCCGCAACCGAGAAAGACGACGCCGAAGCGTTGCGGAAAGGTTGCTTCGCCTTTCGCTTTGGCGGCGAAAGATTCCAGCCACGGCAAAGTCATGGTGCATCCGGCTCCGCGCAGGATGGCGCGGCGCGTGATTCGTTTGGTTGGATCAGACATCGTTAGTTTCCTTTCTTCGGTTGATTGAACGCCAGCGCGCGTTTGTTCAGAAATTGCGGGCTGGTGACGATGGTTTCGATCAGCGCAGACATTTTGTAGCCGTTCGCGGCGAGTTTCGTGCGCATCGCGTCGAGCAGCGGTTCATCGGAAAGCAACAGCGAACGCCCCAGCGCATACGCCAGCAGTTTTTCATTCAAGTTGTTCAGAAAATCCTGTTCACGATTCGCGCGAATGTAGCGTTGCAAACCCGCGATGCCTTCGCCTTGCTTGCCGTCCGGGAACGCGGCGCGCCTGTCTACCGCGCGTCCGGCCAGGTCGTTTGTGCGTCGTTCGCCAATCGGGCCGAAGCCTTCAAACACCAAGCCGAACGAATCGAACCGCGCGTGACAGCTCGCACAGGCTTTATTGTCGCGGTGTTGGGCAAGCAGTTCACGCACCGGCAAATTGGTTGCAGCTTCGTCGCGCGGCAATTCAGGCACGGTCGGTGGCGGCGGCGGAATGACTTCGCCCAAGACGCGGCGCGCAACCCAATAGCCGCGCTTCACCGGACTCGTGCGCTGCCCCGGCGCGTTGCGTGTTAAGAAAACCGCCATCGGCAACAAGCCGCCGCGACCGTATTCGTGCGCGTTGTCTACGCGAATCCATTGGCCAGCTTCAGTTGCTGCGGGCATTCCATAATGCTTTGCCAGCACGCCGTTGACGAACGTGTGCTTGCCGTACAACAACTCCTGCACAGGACGATCCCGTTGCATCAAGTCGGTAATAAAACGAATCGGTTCTTCGTACATCGCTTCGCGCAGTAGATTGGTGAAGGCGGGAAAGCGTTCGCGGTCTACGGCGTTGTGTTCATCGAAGCGGCGGAAGTCGAGCCACGCGCCCGCGAATTCGCTTGCCAGTCCGCGCGCGCGGTCGTCTTTGAGCATCCGTCGCACTTGCGCGGTCAGCACCGCAGGCTGGTCTAAATCGCCCGTCGCAGCACGTGCGAGCAATTCTTCGTCGGGCATGCTTGACCACAAAAAATAGCTCAACCGACTGGCGAGCGAATAGGACGACAGCGGATGATACTCTGCCTTTGCGACAGCTTTTGCTTGCGCATCCAGCAAATCTACGCGATAGAGAAATTCGGGCGAGACGAGCAAGGTGGTGATCGCCGCCCGCATCGCTTCTTCGTGCGTCATCGTGTTTTGTGTACGAAGCTGGCGATAGTAGGCCAACAACTCATCGCGTTCGTTTTGCGCGAGCGGACGGCGATATGCGCGCGCGGCGAATTGGAGCAACGCTTCAAGCTGGCGCGGTTCGGCTGCTTGTCGTGCTTTTTCGACGCGCCGAATCGCCGCGTTCGCGTTCTCGAAATATTCCTGCACGGCTTGACGATATTGCGGGTCGGCTTGCGCTGCGGGTCGCGCCAAATGCTGATCGCGCAACGCGGCAATCGCCGCCGCCGTCGCAAAGCCCAGATGCTTGTCGCGGTCTACCATCAGGTTGCGACCGCCGCCGCCACCGCCGAGCGCAAACTGCGTGTAGGTGCGCAGCGAGTAATCGCCGATGAAATCAAACTCCTCCCACAGCCTATCGAGTTCCTGCTTTTGCTTTTCGTCGAGAATCAATTCAATCAGCGGCGTGTCGTCGCGGAAGTACCCTAACACGCTATGCAGCCCCGCGCCGAGATAACGTTCCCGATCCATCGAAGTAATCGGATAAAATCGCCCGCGTTCGCGCAAACAAAACGCCGTCGGAAACACGTGGCTGAACCGCGCGAAAGCCGCTTCATAACGTGCGCGTTCGCCTTTGGGAATGATGAGGTCGGGGTCTTCGAGGCGCGCTTTGGTGTACGCCGCGATTTTGCTTTTGAGTTCTTCGATTTCGCCGCGCCCAAACGGCGGGCCTTGTGTGACGAGAAAGTCTTGCGGCGGCGGCTCACCTTCTTCGCGTAACGCGGCGCGGTCGAAATCGCGCCGATGCGCGGCAAGCAATTTGTTGCGTTGCATCACGAGCGGCTGAAAGTTCACATTGACGCCCGGCGCTTCCGGCGTGTGAAACAGCTTTTCCGTATGCCGCCGAATGCGCACCACGAAATCGCGCATCTGTTCGCAGCTTTCAGGAATTGCATGGGCACGAACTGCTGGGGGCCGCGCGACATCTGCTTGCTTGCCTTGCGGCGCAGGCAATGCGCGCCACATCGCTTGCAGTTTCACGAGCGGCCCGACTTCTTCTTTGGTTTGTTCGAGCGCCTGCCATACGAGCGGCAGATAGCGCGGTGAAACTTTTCGTCGCGCGGCGATGTCATTCAATGTCGCTGCTGCCTGCCCCAACGCCGCGCGATGTTTGTACTGCCACGCGGCTTGAAAGTAATCGGCAAAGTCAGTCGGCTGGCGATCATAAAACGCGACGATGCGCTGAATCGGATATTTCTCGCGGTCGGATTCGACCAACATCGGATGCGTTGCGAACGTGAAGCCTTCTGGCGTGAGCACCAGATGCTCGCTCACGCGCCGCGCGGCATCGAGATATTTCGCCATCAATGCAGGCGAGATCGTCAGCGATTCGCTCGAATTATCGAAGCCTGCTTGATTCGCCGGATCAATCGGAAACTCGCGCGCCGGACGCAGATCAACACCCGTCAAATCGCGCATCGTGTAGTTGTATTCGGCATTGCTCAACCGTCGCGCCGCCACCGGCCCCGGATCGCCCGGATGCTTGCTCGCTTCGTGTTTGCGCACGGCTGCAATCCAGTCGAGCACCGCGCGGCGCAAGGCTTCGGGCGGCTGTTTGGCTCCGGTCGGTGGCATCTCGTTCGTTTCAAGTTTGCGCGCCATCAGCGACCAATGACCGAAGTCGGCAACAACAGATTCCAGCGTCGCGTAACGTTGCACATCAAAGCTGGCCGCAGGCTCCGGGCCGCTGTGACAGCCGGTGCAATAGGTCGTCAGGAAGGGGCGCACGGTCTGATTGAATTGCCGCGCGAGATCAGCTTCGGCGGAGTTGGCGCGAGGCAGAAAAGGCAGCGCGCTCGCACTCAACAACAACAGCACAATTGTCAGCCGTAAGGAACGTGGCATTGAACCTCCAAAAACCGATTTCTCTTCCCGCCTGAACCAGTGGCAATTCGAGAGCTTTCTAGCCGAAAGCCTGCTGGTTGGTTTTGTAATACGCAATCGCTTGGCGCGCAACCTCCGGCGCGCAAAATTTCGAGTCGGGCTGTCCCGGCAGTTCGTCTTTGGTGCATTGAGGAGGGTGCGGAATCGAATGCCAATCCAAGTCAGGTGCTGCTGCTTGCTTTTCATTTTTCCTTCTTCATTCCTGACGAGAGAGTTTTTTTCCCCTCTCGAAAACAATGAAGAAGGAAGAAGGAAGAAGGAAAATGCGCTTCTGAATTCCGCACCGTCTCCGCTTAATTGACAGGTTTGTATTTCGGGTTAAGCCGTGTTATTGCGCAGGCGGAATGGGCAGCGGCAAGTAATCGCGCTCCAATATCATCCATTCCTGTAACCGCGCTTTGAGTTCTTTTTCCACTTGCGCGTGTTCCGGGTTGCCAATCAGATTCGTGAATTCGTTCGGATCGCTTTCCAGATCGAACAACTCGAACATCAGGCGCGTGGGCGAAAACAATAGCCGCGCATGCAGCGGCGACAATTTGCCGTCTTTGTTCATTTGCTCCAGCTCTTTCCAAAACGGCTGTCCGGCAAAGTCTACCGGTTGATAGGGCAATTGCCACAGCGCGTTGTAAATCAGCTTGTAGCGTGGGCCGATCACGACGCGCCCCAAATCAAACGGCGAGGTCCCCGTCGGCAAGCCCGAACCGTGCGCGCCGCGTTCGGCAAAAACGTATTGCCGGGCTTGATAGCTGGCGTCACCGCGCAGCAATTTTAAGAAGCTGCGCCCGGTCATTTCTTTGAGCGGCTTCGCACCACACGCTTCTAAGAACGTCGGCGCAATGTCTTCGCCCGAAATCAATTCGCTTGATGTGCTGCCCGCTTTTGTCTGTCCCGGCCAGCGCACAATCAGCGGCACATTCACCCCATATTCATACAACGTCCCCTTGCCTCGAAATTGCGACGCACCGTTGTCGCCCTGAAAGACCACGAGCGTGTTGTCGGCCAGTCCGCGCGTTTTCAACTCGTCCAGCACTTGCGCAAACAAGCTGTCGAACCGCGCAATCTCGTCGTAGTAGCGCGCGAAATCCTGTCGCACGCCGGGCGTGTCAGGGTAATGCGCGGGCAATTTGATTTTGTTAGGGTCGTGCGGCGACGGAATCGCGTTGGCGTCCAACGGGCGATGCGGGTCGCTGAAACAAAGCTGCAAGGCAAAGGGCTTGCCTTTGGCCTGATCAAGGAATTCGCGGTATTGCACGAGCGGATTGCCCTGCTTCGCGTAATTCAACCGTCGCTCGAACGTGCGCAAGTTATGTTGGTCAAACACCGCTTTGGTTTCCGGCGGTTGATTGCCCGAACCATCGAGGTGAAAGCTGCGCCCGGCCACGCCTGTGTAATACCCGGCGGCGCGCAGCAGTTCGAGCCAGGTTTTGTACTCCTCAGAAAGCGGCGCAGAAAAGCGCGTCATCTGGATGGCTACGGGCGAACGTCCCGTCATCAACGCCGCGCGCGACGGCACGCATTGCGGCGCGGCGACGTACATGCGCTTGAAGAGCATTCCCTCTTTGGCAAAGGCATCGAGGTTCGGCGTCTTGATGTCCGCATTGCCATACGCGCCGACGTGCGCGGCGCTGTGATCGTCGGACATCACGAACAAAACATTCGGGCGCGATTGGCCATAGGCTGACAACGCCAGCAGCAACAAAAGCGCCCAGGACAAGAATAGTTTCTGCATCGTTTCCCCTTCATTTTGACAACGGCAGACCACGTGATTTTATAGTCAATCCTTGATCGGTTCTTTTTCAAAATCAGATTCGTTGACCCAACCCGCCTTGAGCTTCTCGCCGCGCCTGAAGCGTTCGTAGAAATGACGCTGTTCGGGATTGGCGTATTCGTATTTGTCAAAGACATCGCCCTTGCCAAACATACGCGGATCGCCCTGGGCTTTCAGTGCGCGCTCCATCTGCGCGCGGAGTTTTTGTTTTTGCGTTTTGTACTTCGGATCGTTAGCGAGGTTGTTCAGACAATCGGGATCGCGCTTCACGTCGTACAACTCTTCCGCCGGACGTTTGCCAAAGGCGAGTTGCCAATGCCGTTTTTCCGCACCGTCGCGCCGCGCCTGTAAAATCACGGTCTTCGTCGCACCGCCGTCGCAATTCAAATACCCGGTTTCAGGATTCCCGGCAGGCCAACGCTCAATTTCGTAATTGCGCACATAGAGCCAATCGTTTTTGTGCAGGCCGCGAATCGGATAGCCGACATCGTTCGGACGCCCGATGTCGTGGCGTTCTTTGCCGACCAACACATGATCGCGTTGCGGATTCACTTGGCCCGATTTGGTCGAGAACAAGATGTCCGTCAGGCTGCGACCAATCGTCGCTTGCATCCCGGTTTGCGACCACTTCAATCCGGCGAGTTCGATGATCGTCGGCGCAAAATCGGCGAAGCTGACGTAATCGTGAACAGTGCGGCCTGCGGCTTTGATGCCGCGCTTCCACATCACCGCGAGCGGCACGTGATTCGAGACATCGTACGCCTGTCCCTTCGCACGCGGAAACGGCATGCCGTGATCCGAGGTAACAATCACAATCGTGTTGTCGAGCAATCCGCGCTGTTCAAGCGACGCCAGCATCTTTGCCAAATGCTGATCGAAATGCTCAATCTCCAGCGCATAGTCGAGCATGTCATTACGCACGGTTTCGTTATCCGGCCAGAAGCCCGGCACGCGGTCAATGTCGCTCAATCGTTTGCCACCCTTCGCCACGCCGGAGCCGTATTCATACGCCCGATGCGGTTCCAGCGCGCCGTACCAAAAGCTCCAGGGCTGACCTTGCGGCGCGGCATTCAGGAAGTCGTCAAAGTTGGCGGCGTAATCGTTGTTTTCGATGCCGGTCGTCGGCGCTGGCCGCTTGCGCGCATTGAACGGCTGGCCTGCCATCTGCCGCGCTTTGCCGCTCGCGTCGTTCGCCACGCCGGGGGCCCAGCCTTTTGCCGTCAAGCCCGTGAAATAGCCGTTGTCGCGCAACGCCTCGGCCCAGGTTTTGAATTTGGCGGGAAAGTACGGAATGTGATTCGCGGCTTCTTCCAGTTGCCACGAATTGCGTCCGGTCAAAATAATCGCCCGCGATGGCGCGCATTTGGCGTTCGGCGTGAAGGCGCGCGTGAATAACACACCGTCACGCGCGACGCGATCAAACGCAGGCGTGTTGACGAACTTGCTGCCATACGCGCCCGCATAGCCGTAGGCCCAATCATCGGCGATGGCAAACAGGATATTCGGTCGCGGCGCGGGCTGCGCGAGTGTCGCAGTCAGCACGCCCCACCAGAGAAAACATCCGAGCAAAGCCAACTTTGTGGTGAACTGATTCATTCCTTCGTCCTTCCTTATGCGCGGAGGCGGAATTGGAATTTTTTGGTTTCGCACAGAGTAAAAGGCTTTTGCGATGAAATATCAAATTGTTTGCGGCTCGCAGGCAACGGATGGAGTGGAATCCTCGGCGGGGTCGGGGCTTAGTTCGTAACGCCTGTGACTTGTCTGACCAGATGGAAGAATGCTTTTTTGCGTTCAGTGTTGATGCCCCAATTGACCGGTGGGCATTGATAGCCGTCGCTGTAATCGCTTTTGCCGGGATCGAAATAGCCCCACGAAGCATACGCGCCGATGGCTTTCAGCATATTGTTGACGGGCTGGTCGAAATCGAAATGGTCGTCTTCATTGAAAAGAATCGGCATCGGACGATAGGCCGGATCGCGCCGCGTGATTTCGACCATTTCGGCGATGCGATTGGGATTCGTCACGCCGTTGCCGTGCAAGAGCAAAAAGTCTGAGGCTTGCACGACGTTCGTCGTCGGAATCGCGTTGCCGCCGTAGCTTGTGCCGACCAAATAACGATAGCCTTTGTGGGTTGTGGCTTTGACCAATTCGATCAATTCATGCACGCGACCGGGTTTGAGAATTTCGTGATCGTACGAACGAATGTTGCATTCGTTGTTCACTTCCACCAACACGTTGCGCCAGCCGTTTTTGTGCAACCAATTCGTCGCATTCACGACCGCGCGTTTGATCCCGGCCTCGTCCTCAACGCGCTGATCCTGCCCGAAATAAAAGTAACCGAGAATCACGACCATCCCCAATTGATCGGCGCGATGGATGATGCGCGCGAGCCGTTTGAGGTAAGCGGGATTGAGCGAGCCGTCTGCCTCAAACGCGCTGTTGTGCCAGGGCTGTTCTTTGGAATAGCCCTGCGGACTGCCACCTTGCAAATTGATGGTGAACGCGAGCAACCCGTGTTTGCGCCATTCGGGCATTGCCGCCAGGAATTCGCGCGTGTTGCGTTCGGCGTCCCATTTGCCAGTGTCGGGATAGTTCCAGCGGCTGCGCGTTTCCGGGTTGCGGTCGTCGTAAATGCCCTGCACCATCCGCGAATTCAGCAGCAAACCTTCAATCTTCAGGCCGTTGTACGTGCGGCCTTCGTACGTCGGGCGACCGTTGAGGAAAAAGCGGTCAGCTTGAATCGCAACCGTTGTTTTCGGCGCGGCGGTAAGGCCGGTTCGTGCGGCGAGCGCGAGCGCGGGAACCGTCGTCAAAAATTCTCTGCGTTTGATCGTCGTCATAAGTAACCTTCTTCAAATAAATGACACGCCGTATGCCACAGAATGTCGCGTTTGATTTCTTCGCCTACGTCGAGCGCAAAGATTTTGCCGATTTCCGTCGTCAGGTTTTCCGGCAAGTCGGAACCGATCATCAACCGCGTGGATGGCACGTGTCGCAACACCTGCAAAATGTGATGCGGCAGCAACGTCGAAAGCTCCAGCCAGATGTTTTCACACGCCAGCGCCGCCACAATCGCTTCGGCAAAAAACAAACCGCCACCGCCGCAATGCGCGAGAATGATGCGCGCTTCGGGAAAACGTTTCGCGGGCAAGACATATAACGAAGGCAAGGCGTATGGCGTGCCGGTGCCCGTGTGAATCACGAGCGGCAGATGAAATTCCACCGCCGTTTCATACAAAAAATCGCCCACCGTCAACAGCGGGTCGAGCGGCTGAAATTGCGGCTGCAACTTCAGCGCGCGAAAGCCCAATTCCTCAACGCAACGCTTTACCTCGTCCCGAAATTTGTCCGCGCCGATGTACGGATAAATGCACGCTGCACCTGTGAAGCGGTCAGGATGGGCTTTGGTCGCACGCGCAATTTCGTCGTGCGTGGCGCGATAATCTTCGACAATCGGAAAAGGAATCAATAGCGAACGGTCTACGCCCGCGCGATCCATCGCCGCCAACATCTCGTCTGCGCGCTGTATGCGTCCGTGATGCAAGCCGTGTCCCAGATGCGTGTGGGTATCGAAAATGCGAAAGCCGTCTTTCATGCTGCTCTCAGGTTTTTCACAATGAATTCGCTCATTTGTTCTGTCGTCAGTGCGCCGCGCAAATCCCGCGTGCGATGGTTCGGATCGTTCAGCACGTGCGTCACCGCGTGATCAATCATCGCCGCGCCGCGCTTCGTCTCTTCGCTGGCGAACCATTCCAACATCATCGCGACGGACAAAATCATCGCAATCGGGTTCGCAATTCCCTGCCCGGCGATGTCCGGCGCAGAACCGTGCGAAGGTTGAAAGACCGCATACTGATCGCCGATGTCCGCCGAAGGAGCCATCCCCATGCCGCCAATCAGCCCGGCGGCCAAATCCGACAAAATATCGCCGAACATATTTTCAGTAACGATGACATCGAACGTGTGCGGACGTTGCACCAGATACAACGCCATCGCATCCACATACACGCGCTCGGTTGCAACATCGGGAAACTCGCCGCTGATCTCATCGAAGATGCGGCGGAAATACGCCATCGAAGGCAGCACATTGGCTTTGTCCACCAGCGTGACTTTGCGGCGGCGTTGGCGCGCTTGCCGAAAGGCCAGGCGAAATAACCGTTCGGAACCCGCGCGTGTAATGCGCATTGTGTCGTGGGCTTCCGGCGCGTCCGCTGCGGCAGGCGCTTTGCGTGCCGCGAACAAGCCTTCGGTGCTTTCGCGCACGAGCAGAAAATCAATTTCTCCAGCCGCATAGTTTTTGAGCGGCGAATCTTCGGCGTGATACAACCGAATCGGGCGCAAACCGCCGTACAAATCCAGCCACTCGCGCAAATCAATTTGCGGCGTCATCTCTACGCCGTTCGGCCAGCGCACGGTCGGCAAGCCCATCGCGCCGAGTAAAATCGCATCGCACTGTTTGATCTGCTCGAAAGTCGCGGGCGGCAACGGATCGCCGCTGCGCAAGTATTCCCCCGCGCCAACGGAAAATTCCTGACAATCAAATTCCACTTCGCGCAAGCTCGCTTCGACGGCGCGCAACACGTTCACGCCCGCGGCGACAACCTCCGGGCCAATGCCGTCGCCGGGCAAAACAGCGATGTGAAAAGTATGTTTCATGGTCAAGAAATCTTCCGTTTCGTGGCGTCAGCGCGTTGTTCTTTTGCGCGCGGCTACTTTTCGTCGTCCGTGTTTGCCGCCCGCTTGTACATGGGTTTCAAAGCCCGTCGCAATGTTTCCCAGCACCCGGGCGGCGCGTGTGGCTTGGCCTTTGCAAAGCGCCGTAATCATGCGTTCGTGCTTTGCCACTTCCTGCGGCAGATTCAGTTCTTCAGCGCGATGGTCACGCATTAAGCCAAACGCGAAAAGCGGCAGCACGGCTCGTTCCAGCGCCTGGGCCGCAATCCGATTGCCGGAGAGTTCCCACAGACGACGATGCAATTGCAGGTCGTAATAAAAGAATTGAGCGAAATCATTTTGCGCGGCGGCCCGGCGCAGCGCTTCCAGCAACGGCGGCAACGTCGCGGCTTCGCTCGCCGACATGCGCGCGCCCGCCCAGGCAATCACCGGCGGTTCGAGCAACGCGCGCAACTCAAACATCTGTTGCAGTTCCTCCGGCGTCAGCGCGATTACGCAGCACGAATAATTCGGACGCTTCGTGACCAAACCGCGACTTTCCAGTTCCTGTAACGCTTCCCGAATCGGAATGGAACTCACCCCAAACTGCGCCACCAGATCACGTTCGATGAGGGGTTGGCCCGGTTGCAGTTCCCCGAAAATAATCGCGCGTTGCAACGCTTCAATTATTTCATCGCGTAAGGTCTTGGCTTTGATCAAAGATTTGGCCCCCAGCATACGTGCGGTTTTCTCCGTAACCAAGAGGAGCGAACAGCAGAAAAAACGACTTTTTTGAGCGCATGACCGGGACGGCCATCGCGCTGCTCATCTAATGTATTTTGTCGTACTATCCGACAAACATAAATAATATATTATCTATTATTTATGTTTGTCAAAGCATAATTCGAGCCGACGAAATTGGGGCGTTCGCGTTCCCTGTCACCCCTTGATTGTCCTTGTTCCTGCACGGGTCGCGCGCTTTCTCAAGCGGTTGTAGCAAGCGGTCAAAGCCAAAGACTCGGAGGCGCTGGTAACGTTTGCACCTACAACGGCGCGCGCGCGATGGTGCGGGCCGACTGAGTCGCGGCACGAGTTTGCTGGGCTATTGCCAGCAGGCCAGCGGCAACAGCGGAGGTTTTGATAAAGTCACATCGAGAGAGAAGCGTTTTCACCGTCCCAGTTCCTTCTGGTGTTCTTACTCGACTACTTGTTGAAGAGTCGCGGCGCGAACTCTGCGAGCGAGCGCCGCCAGGTCTGCCATTCGTGGTCAGTGCCGGGCGATTCGTAAT
>CAZWAK010000112.1:0-25053 GCA_964631865.1 uncultured Heliobacteriaceae bacterium
AGCAATTTCAGGAGCTGACCGCCAGTACGCTTTCTGGGCGGGATGGCGGCAATAGCAGAGATAGAATCGGCACAGGCGAGCATCGCAACCGTCGCGTCATCAGGCGCAGCCTTATATACACGCACCTCATCAATCGCGCCGCGAAAACGGTATTCAGGGCCGCCACCACCACCGATACGCAACAGCGCGCTGTCATCATTGAAAGTGCGAAACAGGCGGCCATTGTTGATTTTCAGCGTCTGCTTGCGGCCATCCAAATAAATCCACGCGCGTTCATACGGCAGCGTGCTGTCGAATACGGCCACGACGTGATGCCATTCGTTGAGCGAGACAGGCTCAGCGGTTTCGACACGACAGGAATCATCGGCCCAGACGCCAACGATGTTGAAATGCAGTTTGCCGTTGTTGAAAAACAGCCCGTACCCGCGCGCCTTGGGCAGGTTGTAGTCTTTCTCAAACGTGGTGTCTTTGATGCGCGTGACGATAGCGCCGCTCTGTTCGCTGTCCGCGCGGAACCAGGTTGAGATGGCGAACTGGTCTTTGTAATCAATCAGGCGGTCGCGGAAGTTGAAATTGGCGATATTGCCCGCATCGAAAAACAGCTTCCCATCGAACGCTGCCCCCTGTCCTGTCGGTGCGGCAACGAAGGTCGGCGTGCCGTCGCGAAAGCCGGTCTTTTGCACATCCGGTTTTTCTTTCGGCCCGAACTTCTCATTTGGTTTGGACATGTCAATGTGATCAACCGCACGCACCAGTTCCACCGGGGCTTTTTCATCCAGGGAATGCCGCACGACTAAGTCATCCGTGGGAAACCATTGCGCGTTTCCGGCCTTTGGCAGATGGCGCGCCCACCGTTCAATCAGCGGTGCTTGGACGCGCGTTAGCTTGTTCAACTGCGCTTGCGCCGCGGCAATGTCCGTCTCGATGCGCCGCAGCCGTTGTTGTTGCTCAGTCGTCGGGGCGGCAATCCACGGTGGCGAATTGCCGTAATTATGCGCGCGGCCATCTTCGGGAATGCTGTTGAAGTAAGCGTAAAGCTGGTAGTACTCCTTTTGCGTGAGCGGGTCGTACTTGTGGTTGTGGCAACGCGCACAGCCCATCGTCAGGCCCAAAAAGACAGTGGACGTGGTGTCTACGCGATCAACAACGTATTCGACCGCGTATTCATCGGGAATCAAACCGTCCTCTGAATTCTGGCGGTGATTGCGGTTGAAAGCAGTGGCGATGCGCTGATCGAGAGTTGGCTTTGGTAATAAGTCACCCGCAAGTTGCTCAATAGTGAATTGGTCGAAAGGCTTGTTTTGATTGAAAGCGTTGATGACCCAATCGCGCCAGCGCCACATAAAACGCTCACCATCAATTTGGTAGCCATTCGTATCGGCATAGCGCGCCGCATCCAACCACTTGAACGCCATCCGCTCGCCATAACGCGGCGAAGCGAGCAAGCGATCCACGACTTTTTCATAAGCGTTCGGCGCAGTATCGTTGAGGAACGCATCCACTTCCTGCACGGTCGGCGGCAAGCCCGTCAAATCGAGCGAAACGCGCCGCAGCAGCGTCGCGCGATCTGCTGCGGGCGCGGGCTGCCAGCCTTTTTCTTCCAGCTTCGCCAGCACAAAATAATCAATCGCGTTCTGCGGCCATGCTTTGCTTTTCACCTCGGGCAACGGCGGTCGTGTGGGTTTGAGGAACGCCCAATGCCCTTGCCACTGCGCGCCCTGGCGAATCCATTCGATGAGCAAATCTTTTTCGCGCGCGGTCAACGAACGACCGGAATCTACGGGCGGCATCCGCATCGCTTCATCCTGATGCGTGATGCGTTGGACAAGCTTGCTGCGCTCCGGTTGACCCGGCACGATAACGGTCAGCGCGGACGCTTCCGAGTCGAGGCGCAGCCTGATCTTTTTCGCCGTCGCATCGGGGCCGTGACAGGCAAAACATTTGTCCGCGAGAATCGGGCGAATGTCGCGGTTGAAATCAATTTTGGTTTGCGTTTGTGAGCCTCGCGCAAAGGCAAAGAGCGCGACCGCCAAAGCAACGACCATTGCCAGAAGAACTCGTTTGCCTGACCGCATGTAGGTTTTCATAACTTCCTTCAAGTTAGAGCGGATTTCAATTGCGTGCTCAGTCAGTCGCGCGAAGCGTTTGGAGTGCGACGGTCTCGACGTCGCTTTGGCATGCAATGCGGCAACAAAGCTACGTCAAGCCGCAGCACTCCAAACGCTTCGCGCTCATCAACTAGACAAGCAAATGAAAACTGACCTAATTCAAGCAACCACTATCTGCCCGCACCCAGCCACGCATAGCCGGCCCAATGCACCGGATGCCTGAATTCAGGGCGTGGCAGCAACTTGAGTGTGGCTTGTTGTGGTGCATTCGGCGTGCGCGTTTTCAAGTGCTGATGCAGAGTCGTCAGCCATTCGGCGTTCTCCGCTGGCCACTGACTGGCTAAGAGCGCGGAACTGCCCGCCACATACGAAGCCCACGCAATGCCTGTCAAACCGTGCCCGGAACGACGTTCGACGGGCGACACCACCGCATCGGCCAACGCCAGCAACTCCGCGTGCAAATTCCAATTCGTCAATTTCCACAACGGCAGCACCCCGGATTTCGGCTTCGCGGCATCGGCAGGCGAGAGCAGCACGAACGAATACAACGGGCGATAATTGTTGACGAGCGCGGGCGCGGCAAAATGCACGAAGTGGCTGGCCGCGACAGACGCTTGCACAGTTGCTTCGCGCGCATCGTGGCTGAGTTGCAGCTTGCCGCGCACGCCGTAAAGCTGTTGCCATTGCTGGGCGGACGTTTCAGCGTTGGGCGCAGGCGCGAGTTTGAGTTTGTCGAGCAATGCCGCATCCAAGCCCGTCGGCGCAATCGCCAATAAAGACGGGGCTGTCGTCGCTGTTCGTGTGCGCGCGAGTTTGTTCATTTCGCGCAGCGCGCTGACCGATCCGGCATAACTGATCGCGCAATCTTCAATCCAAAAGCGATTGTCGCTCGGTTGCAACGCCGCGAATGGCAGCGCCCACAAAATGCCGTCCGGCACAATCGTGAGCGCCGTTTTGCCGACGAGTTGCGCGGCGGCAGGCTTCAGCAAACGATCAAACAACGCGCGCGCCAACGCCGGATAGTCTTCGCTTTTGCTCGTGATTTGCGCGCGAAACTGCAACACCTGCTCCTGCAACTGCGCCGCATCCAGCTTGTACGTGTTCAAATCAAGCTGCGGTTGCCTCGGCGTTTTCGTCAACACAAACAACAGCACTTGGCTTTCCGTCACGACAAATTCAAGCAACGCGCGTTTCGGATCGTTCACGAACGAATAGGCTTCGCCCGCTTTGGTAGGCGGCGCTTCGCCACGATAGACCTTGAGTTGCGGATGCCGCATGAACAGTTGATTCGTCATCGCAGTCAAATCCGCACGGGCTTTCTGCGACTGTTCGCGCAAACGTTGAATGATCGCTTCGCCTGCATTTTTGCGTTTCGCACGATCCAATCGAGCAAGCAACGTCAACGCTTCGCGGCGTAACTTTTGTTCGCTTTCGGCTTCCGCAGGCGTCAGCGTTTTCGTGATGCGATGGCGGCTGCCTTGCAAAATGCCCCATAAAACCTGGGCTTTTGCGCGTTCGGCGTAGTGGAAGGCTTCGACGGGATTGTTTTCTTCGACCAGCAGTTCGACCAAACCGATATACGGCGCAGTGCGTTCGACCGCCGAATCCGTGTCGTTGCCGCGCAGGTTCGCGCGCATCTTTTCAATTGTGGCGACCGCTTGCAACCACGCTTGTTTGGCTTTGGCGTTTTGATTGAGCCGCAGTTGTGCGCGTCCAATTTCAAATTGCGCGCGCCACAACGTTTCGTAACTTTCGGCTTGCGTGGCAAACATCGCCGCGCGTTCGGCATAGCTCAAGGCTTCGGCAAAATTGTCTTCCGCATATTTCACGAGGCCGATGCGATAGAGGGCGAGCGCGACCAATGATTTGTTGTTGATGCCTTCAAAATGCGTGAGCGCCTTTTGATACGCCTCCAGCGCAAACGCATAACTTTTCTGCGCGAAATGCACGAGGCCGATGGCCAACAGCACTTCGTTGGCTTCGTCCTGCTTGCCCGCTTCCAGTAACAAAAAGCGCGCGTTCTGAAACGCCTCGAACGCGAGCCGATAATTTTGCAACCGGAAATTCGCATTGCCGACGCTTTGCAGCGCCTGCGCAATGCCGTCTTTGTCGCCCGCCGTCGCGTAGTGGTTCAGGCTTTGGTAGTAATGATCGAGCGCCAATTTGTTTTCGCCCTGCACGAAATACGCGAGGCCGATGCTGCTCAACGATTCCGCCATCACGAGCGCAGTTTTACTGATCTTTGCCTGCTCGAAGCTTTGCCGGTAATGGTCAATCGCTTCGTCCAAATCGCCGAGCGCGTAATGACAATTGCCGAGCCGCAGCCATGTATCCGCAATGCCTGCGGCGTCGCCCGCTTGTTGTTGCAGTTGCAACGTGCGTTGATACGATTCCAGCGCCTGTTCGTAATTGCCGAGCGCGTACAAACAATTCGAGATGTTGCGCGTCGCGGCGAGGATGGCATTACGATTCGGTGGTTGCTCAGCAGCGGCGAGAGCTTTTCTGAAAACGATCAACGCCTCTTCGTATTCCTGTTGCGCGTACAAGGCCTCGCCGTTGTCGAGCAAGGTTTTCACGCCTGCGCCTTCGGTTTGGCTTTTCTCGAATGATTGTTTCGCGGCTTCGTTTTCGCCGCTTGCCAATTGGTTGCTGGCGAGGAAGCCTTGCACTTCGGACGCTTCGCGTTTGAGTCCGAGCTTTTCGTACAACTCATACGCGCGCTTGAAATACGGTTGTGCGTTGGTTGCATCGCCGTTGTAGGTCAATGCCAAACCGACGTTTTGCAACGCCGCCGCGAGTTCGCGCTGCTCGCCGAGTTCTTCATAAATCTTCAGCGCGTTTTGGTATCGTCGTGTTGCGGCTTCGTATTGATAGAGCAAGTAATGCGTCGTGCCGAGCCGCGATTCGGCGACTGCAATACCTTCTTTGTATTGCAGCATCTGCGCGACGTTCAGCGCGAGCCGGAAGACTTCAATCGTGCGCGCTGTTGGCTTGGGATACAATTGGCGGTCGCCGTTGTGAATGAGGAGCATATGGACGTCTTTGGAGACCTGATCTTTGTTCCTGCGCAGCGCGGCTTCGCGTTCTTCGGCGGTTTTAGCATCAAGGAGTTCTTGCGCGATTTGCGCTGGGTTGACTTGTGAGTATGCCGTGAACGAGCCACAGGAGATTACGAAACACACGAAAAGAACGAAACAGACGAAAGCTTCTCGTCTATGCTGAAAGTTTGATTTGTGAATCTCTTTCCTCGAAACAACAATGCGAATCCTTTTCGTGTGTTTCGTTCTTTTCGTCTGTTTCGTAATCTCTCTTCCTAAGCCAAAATCTTCGTCACGACTTCGCCCGACACATTCGTCAATCGCGCGTCCAAGCCCTGAAACTTCACCGTCATGCGCAAGTGATTGATGCCGAGCAGATGCAGCATTGTCGCGTGAAAGTCGTGGACGCTGACGGGGTTCTCGACTGCCGCATAGCCCAACTCATCCGTCGCGCCGTAGGTGATGCCGCCTTTGATGCCGCCGCCGGCGAGCGCGTAGGAAAAGCCTTTGATGTGATGGTCGCGCCCGTCCCCGCTTTGCGACATCGGCGTGCGCCCGAATTCTCCGCCCCACACGACCAGCGTGTCATCGAGCATCCCGCGCTGCTTCAGGTCTTTGATGAGTGCGGCGGAAGCGCGGTCGGTTTCCTGCGCTTTGAATTGAAAGTTCGCTTGCAAGCCGCTGTGATGATCCCAGTCGCGGTGATACAACTGAATGAAGCGCACGCCGCGCTCGGCCAGTCTGCGCGCAAGCAAACAGTTCGACGCGAACGACCCATCGCCCGGCGTCGCGCCGTACATCTCCAAAATGTTCGCAGGTTCTTTGCGCATATCGGTCAAATCCGGCACGCTGGTTTGCATCTTGAACGCCATTTCGTACTGCGCTATGCGCGTCAAGATTTCCGGGTCTTTCGTGGCGTTGTATTGCAGCTTGTTGAGTTGATTGATCGCTTTGATAGAACTGCGTTGCGTCGCGGCGGACAGCCCTTGCGGATTGTTGATGTACAAGACGGGATCGCCAATGGAGTTGAGTTTGACGCCTTGATATTTGCTCGGCAACAATCCGGCTGACCATTGCCGCGCCGCGATGGGTTGCATTTGTCCACCCTTGCCCGCCGACATCAATACCACAAAGCCGGGCAGGTCTTCGCTCTCCGCGCCGAGGCCATACAAAATCCACGAACCCATACTCGGACGGCCTGCGACGATGGAACCCGTGTTCAGCAACTGATGCGCGGGATCGTGATTGATCTGTTCGCCCCACATCGAACGAATGATGCAAAGATCGTCGGCGATGCTGCCGAGATGTGGAAACTGTTCGCTGATTTCCTGCCCCGACTTGCCCCAACGCTTGAAGCCGAATTGCGGCCCGAAGCAGTTCAGCTTTTGCCCTTGCAGTTGTGCGATCTGCTGCCCGCGTGTGAACGATTCCGGCATCGGCTGGCCGTGCATTTTGGCGAGCGTCGGTTTGTAATCGAACGTTTCCAGATGTGATGGGCCACCCGCTTGATAGAGAAAAATCACGCGCTTCGCTTTGGGTGCGTGATGCAGCGGGTTGATGACGCCTTGCGATTGCGGATTGGCGATTGCAGATTGCGGATTCGTCGCCGCAAGCAGTTCTTCACCGAATAACGAATTCATTGCGATTGCACCAAGGCCAGCGAAGCTTTGGCTTAGAAAAGTGCGACGGGATTGTGCGAGTTCGTTTTTCATTGAGTGATTTGGGTATGAAAGATTCAGAGAGATTACGAAACAGACGAAAATAACGAAACAAACGAAAAGGGCGAAACTTGGATAGCTCAATTTTCCCTGCCTTTTGCTAGTATTTCCGTGTGTTTCGTTATTTTCGTCTGTTTCGTAATCTCGTTTTCAATTCCTCGTAATCGTTTCATGCAAATTCAAAATCGCGCGCGTGACCGTCATCATTGCGGCCAGCGGCGCGAGCTTCACGTTCTTTGGCATCGCCGCTTCGCCGACGCTGACCAATTCTTTGGCGGCATTTGGATCGCGCTGATATTGCAACAAGCTTTGTTTGTGCAACGTCGTAAGCACGCGCAATTCCTCAACGCTTGGTTTGCGCCCAATCGCTTGCTCGAACGCCCACGCAATCGCGCCGTTTTGCCGCAGCGCGTTTTGCGCAAAGACGCTCGCGGCTTCGACGTAGATGGGATCGTTGAGCAGAACCAACGCTTGCAGCGGCGTGTTCGAGGTCGTGCGATTGACGGCGCATTCTTCGCGCGTTGGGGCATCGAACGTTAACAGGCTCGGATGCAGGAATGTGCGTTGCCAATGTGTGTACAAGCCGCGCCGATATTGGTCTTCGCCACGACTCGCCGCGTAATCGCGCTTCGGGAAGTTCAGCGCGGCCAGATAACTATCCGGCTGCTGTGGCTTGACGGAAGGGCCGCCGAATTTTTCGACCAACAAGCCTGACACCGACAACGCAATGTCGCGCACCACTTCAGCATCTACGCGAAAACGATTCTGATGCGCGAGCAACCGATTGTCTGGGTCATCGGTGGTCGGTGGTCGGTGGTCGGTGGTCGGAAGACTGGATTGCCGATATGTGTGGCTCGTGACGATGGTGCGAATGAGATGCTTCACATTCCACGAGCGCGGAGCGGCTGTTGATTCCGCATTCCGCATTCCGCGTTCCGCATTCATAAATTCCGCCGCCAGCCAATCCAACAACTCAGGATGCGTCGGCCATTCGCCTTGTGAACCGAGATCGTCGAGCACCTTCGATAAACCTACGCCGAAGAACTGTCGCCACATCCGATTCACAAACACGCGCGCGGTCAGCGGGTTGTCTTTCGACACGAGCCAATTTGCCAAATCTAGGCGGGTCGCGCGGCGTTCACCCGTTTCGACTTTGCCCAAAAACACGGGTATGGACGGCTGCACGATTTCGCCCGATTCGTCCATCCAATTGCCGCGCCCCAACACGCGCGTGACTTCGGGCGTTGTCGTTTCGGTGGCGATGACTTTCGGAATCGCGGCTTCGAGTACATCGCGTTCAGCTTGCAGTTGGGCAATCTTCACGTTGAGCGATTCGAACTCCGGCGCAGCCCATTTGAAATGTTCCAGGACAACTCGCTGCTGCGCTTTCGGGCGTTTGTCGGCGGCGATGAGCAACGCCGCGCCAACATCATCGGGCAAACCGTTATGCCCAATCGGGCGCAACGGCAAGGTGGGGGTGAGTTTCTTCAACCCCGGATTATCGCTCTCGGGCCACGAATGTTCGGCGGACGAGAGCGCGAGGCGAAAGCGCCCAATCGTCGCGCGGCGGTAGTCCGAATCGTGTTTCAGCTTCACGGTCAGAATTGAGTTCGCCGTCGTCTGCACTTTATTAGCGAGACGCAGCGCAAGGAACGGCGTGCGGCTCATGCCATAGCTCGTTGTCCAACCAGTTTTCGGATTGCCGTCAATCACGGTCATCGCGGGATGCTCCGGCTCCTGCGCGAAGCCATCGGGCGTGACCAGTGCGAAGGCAAGCTCCTGCGTTTTGCCTTCGGTCGTGACGGCGGCTTCGACTTCGGTCAGCACAAATTTTTCGGCTCCGCGCGCGACGTTGTTGCCGGGCAAATCCACATCGCGCACCAACTGCACGCCGAGCGCTGTCCATGCGCCTACGCCGGGCTTCATTGTGACCGTGTAGGTTTCGTTGTCGGGGTTCGCGCCGCTCGCGACGATCAAGCCGTTGCCGGGCATTTTCACAACGCCCAAGTACAAGCGATCATCGCCGTAGTTGTAATCCACAAGTTCTTGATTGTAGATCGTCAGCGTCGCGCCGTTCGTCGCTTTCGCCGTCAACGGCGTCGGGAACTTCCACGCGAGTTGTCCCGCGTTGTACGCCGATAACATACGTTGTTCCCACGCGGCGCGTTGTTCATTCATCGCGTTTGCTTTCGTATCCAACTCCATCTGCGCGCGCGCGATCAACTCGTTCAATTCGCGCAGCCGACGTTTCTGCTCCGGCGTGGCGAGCCACAACTTGCTGCCCCACGCGCCGCGTCCGCGATCCGGCACGAGGCCGGTTTCTTTGATGTCGGCGAAGAACGCTTTCATCGCGTAGAAATCTTTGGTCAGGATCGGATCGAATTTGTGATCGTGGCATTCGGCGCAGCCCATCGTCGCGCCGAGCCATACGTTGCTCGTTGTGCGCACGCGATCCGCGCCGTATTTGGCCAAATACTCTTTCGGCTGCACGCCGCCTTCCGCCGAGACGCGATTCAAGCGGTTGTACGTCGAAGCAACGCGCTGCTCCTGCGTGGCTTCCAGACTTTCTTTGGGTGGCAATAAATCTCCGGCAATTTGTTCGCGCGTGAATTGATCGAACGGTTTGTTGTCGCGAAACGCGCGCAAGACGTAATCGCGGTAGGGCCACGTCGGATACGGATTGTCGCCGTGAAAGCCTGCGGTGTCGGCATAGCGCACGGCATCGAGCCAGTACATCGCCTGTTTCTCGGCATAACGCGGCGAGTTGAGCAAACGATCCACGAGCTTTTCGTAAGCGTCTGATGCTTTGTCATGCACGAACGCATTCACTTCCGCAGGCGTTGGCGGCAAGCCTGTCAAATCCAGCGCGACGCGCCGAATCAGCGTGCGGCGGTCGGCTTCGGGCGCGGGTTGTAATCCGGCTTTGAAAAGGCGCGCTTGAATGAAGGCATCAATGGGATTTTGGATTTTGGATTTTGGATTTTGGATTGTCGGAATGGCCGGACGTTTGATCGGTTGATAGGCCCAGTGACCTTCGTAAATAGCGCCTTCGGCGACCCAGCGTTTGAGAAGTTCTTTTTGTTGTGCGGTTAATTCTTTGTGCGCGTCGGCGGGCGGCATGATTTCGTGTTTGTCGGTTGCAAAGACGCGCCGAATGATTTCGCTTTCGTCTGGTTTGCCGGGCACAATTGGGATGATGCCGGAGCGGGTTTTCTTCGTCGCCTCGTCGCGCAGATCGAGCCGCAAACCCGCTTTGCGCGAATTCTTGTCGGGGCCGTGACACAGGAAACAGGTGTCGGCCAAGATCGGGCGAATGTCACGATTGAAGCTGACCGTGCTTTGCGTTGTCGCCGCGACTTGATGGTCAGAAGCAATGATGAGTGTTGCAATGACGGCTGCGATGAGCAGCGCCCACAGTTGAATTTTTCGGGTCATACGGGTTCCTGATTACGAGTGCGGACAGATGATACCGCTGTCTGGGGAATCAGCAAACTACCAAAACTATTTCTGGCGAATTACAATCCGCGCACCAAATTTTCAGAGAGGAAGTTTATGCGTTTACCAAACAAAGTCGCGCTCGTCACGGGCGCAAGCAGCGGCATCGGACAAGCCATTGCCACGCGCTTTGCACAAGAAGGCGCACACGTCGTCATCAACTATCGTCCCGGCAGCGCGCGCGAAGAAACAGCCGCTAATGAAATGGCCGCCAGCTTCACGCCCAAAGCCATTGCCGTCGCCGCCGATGTCAGCCAGCGCGCCGAGGTGGAACGAATGATGGAAGCAACGCTCGCCGCATTTGGACGGCTCGACATCGCCGTGTGCAATGCGGGCGTTTGTCCTGAACAACCGTTTTTGGAAACGACCGATGAGCATTGGAATCTGGTGCTCGGTGTGAATTTGTACGGCGCATTTGTCACGAGCCAACTCGCCGCGCGCCAAATGGTCAAGCAGGGCGAGGGCAGCAAAATCATTTTCACGTCGTCCGTTCACGAAGATATTCCATACCCGCGCTACACGGCGTATTGCGCGTCGAAAGGGGGCTTGCGGCTGATGATGCGCAACATTGCGATTGAACTTGCGCCACACAAAATCAATGTCAACAACATTGCGCCCGGCGCGATTATTACGCCGATGAATCAAGCCGTGTTGGATGATCCCGCAGAGTTGGCAAAGGCAAACCGCGAAATTCCCTGGGGACGCTTTGGCAAGCCGGAAGAAGTTGCAGCGGTGGCTTTATTTTTGGCGAGCGATGAGGCTTCGTATGTGACCGGCAGCACGTATTTCGTGGATGGCGGATTGACGCATCAGGTCACGGCTTACTGTGTGGTGCGCCAGCCTCTTGCTGGCCTCCTTTGAGCAATCCAAGCCGGCAAGAGGCTGGCGCACCAAGCAACTACTGCACTTTCTCGCGCAAGCGCGGCACGGGCGTTGCGCCCGGTTCCACCACTTCCCCGCCGCCAAACACTTCCTTGAACGCGCCGATGCTCGACAGCACGCTGCTCGTCTCGACGGGCATGAACACGACTTTGGCGTTGTTCGAGCGCGACATTTCGCGCAGTGATTCGATGTACTTCATCATAATCAAATACTGCGCGGGATTGCCGCTCGTGATGCCTTCGGCGATGCGGCGAATGGATTCGGCTTCGGCGGTCGCGGCGGTCAAGCGCGCTTCAGCGGCCCCCTGGGCTTGCAGGATGGCCGATTGCTTTTCGCCTTCGGCACGCATGATCGCGGATTGCTTTTCGCCTTCGGCGCGTGTGATCGCGGCCTGCTTTTCGCCATCGGCCTGCAACACGGTCGCGCGGCGATTGCGTTCGGCGGTCATCTGCTTTTCCATCGTGATGCGCACATCTTCGGGGGGGTTGATATTCTTGAGTTCGACGCGCGTGACTTTGACGCCCCATTTATGGGTCGCTTCGTCGAGGATGACGCGCAGGTTCGTATTGATCGTGTCGCGCGAACTGAGGGCGTGATCCAAGTCCATCGCGCCAATCACATTGCGCATCGCCGTAATCGTGAGTTGGATGATGCCACCCACCAAATCGCCGACTTCATACACGGCTTTGACGGGATCGGTAATCTGCCAAAAAATCACGCTGTCCACCATAATCGTGACGTTGTCACGCGTGATGACGGGTTGCGGTTGCAAATCGGTGAACTGTTCGCGCAAATCAATTTGAATCATACCGGGGCGCATCCCTGACCAATTGATAGAGCGCGGGCTTTCGATGAACGGCGTCACAATATTCAAGCCGCCAATCGCCAGACGATCAAATTTCCCCAGCCGTTCAATAATCATCGCGGTCGCCTGCGGGATAATGCGAATCATTTTGGCGGCGATGAAAAACGCGATGAACACAAAGATCACAAGCGCGATCAAATATTCCATACGAGGCTCCTTATCGGTTGAGTAATGAGTGATGCGAGGGACGATAAACGTAGACGGTGTTGCCGTCTACGCGATCAATTTTGACAGACTCGCCAATCTGCAACGGTTCTTCGCCCGCGACAGGAATCGCCGTCCAGACCGAGCCGAACGCTTTGACAGCGGCTTCGTTGCGCGCGCCCTGGCTGGCTTCGACGACGGAGACGATTTCGCCAATCATCGAATCTACGCCCGTTTTGAGGGAATTATGTTTGGTCAGATACTTCTCGAAAATCGTGCGCGAACCAATGACGAGCAGAATCGAGACGACGAGAAAGATGATGATCTGCAACGGCAAACTGCTGACGCCGAGCAACGCCGCAACCGCCGCGACCACCGCGCCAATGCCAAACCACAGCAAAAAGAAGCCGGTCGTAGCGACTTCGCCCGCCATCAATAACGCTGCAATCACAAGCCAGATGATCCACATAATCAGTTCAGGTTTTCGGTCAGAAAGTTCAGGCGTGATTTTGCCCCTTGCGAACGATTTTGCAAAGGACAAACCGCAAAGACTTACAGACGAGCGACTATCGCAATTTTATTTTGATCCGCTTCTGCCAACGTCTGTTCCCGATCAAAGATCAACGTCTTGTCCGCCGTCAACGACAGCGCCGTGACGTGACACGCCTGCAACGTCTCCATCGTATTCAAGCCAATCACCGGCACATCAAACCGCATATCCTGATTCGGCTTGGCGACTTTGATGACGGTCAGCGGACGCCCGCGCACAAGCTCTGATGCGCGGCGAATCGTGGCGTCCGTGCCTTCCATCGCTTCGAGCGCGACGACGGCTTGATTCTTGACGACGATGGTCTGGCCTAAATCCAGCCGTGCGAGTTCGTGCGCGACGTGCAAGCCGTATTCGATGTCGGCAAGTTCGTGTTTGTTCGGCGCGCGGCGCGTGAGCGTTCCGGCGCGGGCAAGCAACGGTTGCAGGAAGGTCGTCGAATCAATCAGCGTGATACCTTCGCTGGCGAGTTCATCCGCGACTGCGCCGAGCAGGGCATCGGTGTTGCGTCGTTTGAGTCGTGCGAGCATCTTTGCCATGCGCAAATCGGGCAGCGCATTGAGCTTGAAGATTTGCACGTGCTTGACCTGCCCGGCCATCATCACGTGCGTCACCTGTTCGCGTTGGAAAAATTTGATGAGCTTGCCGAGTTGCCCGACACTGATCCATTCGAGCGTAGCGGCTAAGGCTTCGATGCTGCGGTCGGTTTCTTCACTGATGGCAGCGACGGCGAGGTCAATGCCTTGTGCGCGCGCGCCTTCAAGAACGAGAAAGGGAAAGCGGCCATTGCCAGCGATGAGTCCGTATTTCATGCCGCTCACTGTAATGCAACGCGCCGTTTTTCCCCAAACGGAAGGCGGCGAAAGCGGCGCTCTTCCCCTCGACACGATGCCTTGCTATGCTGCGGCGGGGTTTCACACGTTATGAACATGGCACAAAAGAAAATTTACGATGTCTGCGTCATCGGCTCTGGCGCGGCGGGCGGCTTTGCGGCGAAGGAACTGACGGCGGCGGGCGCGGAGGTGATTCTGCTCGAAGCCGGAACGAAAGGCCGACTCGAAGATTTGATGATTCACGATTGGCCGTACGAATTGCCGAAGCGCGGGTTTGGGCTGAACAAGCAGGCGTCGCTGTACGGCGATCAAATCGGACGCGACGTGGAATATCGCGGCGACCGCATCGGCGTGGATCGCATTCGCGTGCTGGGCGGGCGGACGTTTCATTGGAACGCGGCGACGTTTCGCTTTGCGCCCGTGGATTTCCGCGAACATTCGTTGCACGGCTTCGAGGAAGATTGGCCGCTCACCTATGCAGAACTCGCGCCGTTTTACGATTACGTCGAACGCGAAATGCACGTCTTCGGCACGCGCGAAGGCTTGGCGATTTTGCCCGACGGCAATTTCGTTGCGACGACACCGCGCTTGCGCTGTTCGGAATACATCGCGCAAAAGAAACTCAAAGGCAGCGGCATCCGCCTCATTCCGACGCGCAAAGCCGTGCTGCTGAAAAGCCGCACTGGTCGCGGCGCGTGTCATTACTGCGGGCATTGTATGGATGTTTGCGATGTGCGCGCCGTGTGGTCGAGCGATGTCACCGTGATTCCTGAAGCGATGCAAACCGGACGGCTGACGCTGCGGATGAATGCGTTGGCGCGGCAGATTTTAGTCAATAACGACGGGCTTGCGAGCGGCGTTTCGATCATTGATCGCGCGACGGGGCAGGAAGAAGAAATCCGCGCGCGCATCGTCGTGCTCGGTTGTGGTTCGATTGAATCGGCACGCTTGCTGCTGAATTCCAAAAGCGAAAAGTTTCCGAACGGCTTGGCAAACAACGGCGATAATGTGGGGCGCTATCTCGGCGGCCACGTCACGTATGGCACGACGGGCTACCTGACCGATTTGGCAGGCAAAGAGTATTTCCCCGGCGACGGGATGACCGATCACGCTTACATTCCGCGCTTCAATCACGAGCAGGGCAAGAAGGAATACGTCGGCGGCTACGGCGTGCAGTTGAATTACAGCAGTTGGCGCGCGCCCGCACAGACGAACGAATTGCCCGGCTTCGGCAAAGAATGGAAAAAGCGGGTGCGTGAACTGCATTACGCACAATTTCAAATGGGCGCATTCGGCAAAGTCGAGCAACGCTTTCAGAATCGCGTCACCGTCAATCCCAATCGCACCGACAAATGGGGCATCCCGACGCCGGTCATCGAATTTCAGTGGAGCGAGAACGATCACAAGTTGTTTCAGGACATGCGCGACAGCGTGCGCGCAATCGTGAACACCATCGGCGTCGAACACAAGCTGACGGGCAACACGACGCCGAGCGGTTTCGCCAGCCACGAAGTCGGTACGATTCGGATGGGCAAGAATGCGAAAACCTCGGTACTCAACGCCTGGAATCAAGCACACGAGGTTCGCAATCTGTTCGTGGTGGACGGCAGTTGCTTTACGACCTTTCCCGAAAAGAATCCGACGCTGACGATTGCGGCGCTTTCGGTGCGTGCGGCCCGGCATATCGTGGCGGAGCGCAAGAAAGGCAATTTGTAACTGTGCCTGCGCGCACAAACAATGTGAGATGACGGAAACCAACGCTTTCCGGTAAAATGCCCCCCATCCTGATTGAGGAGGAATTGCAATGACTTCGTTAGAACAAGTGATTGAAACCGCCAAACTCCTGCCGCCCGAAGACCGCCGCAGCTTGCAGGAATGGTTAGCGCAACAGGAACAGCGCGACATCGAAGAACAACAGAAGGCCGCGCGCTTGCAGCAGGAACAGGAACAATACCAGCGCGCAAAACAATGGATGGCCGCGCATCGTGCTGAGTATTTGGGGCAATGGGTTGCGCTCGAAGGCGATCAACTCATCAGTCATAGCTTTGACGCGAAGCAGGTATATGCCGCAGCCAAAGCGGCTGGTATTCGCAGCCCCTTTATCGTCCGAATTATCGAGGAGCCAACGCACTTCCTGGGTGGATTTGAACTATGCCGCTGACGCTACGGTTCGCAACCTTGCACAAGTACGATATGAGCGAAAGCGGGATTACGGTGCTGCTCACGCTCCTGTCCGGCGCGGAGTCGGTGACGTTCGAGGCCAAAGTAGACACCGGATCAAGCCATTGCGTATTTCAGCGGCAACTGGGCGAACAACTCGGTTTTCAAATCGAACAGGGACTCCCGGAGACATTCGGGACTGCTGCCGGAACGTTTCTTGCTTACGGACATGAAGTCACGTTGGTTGTCCTCGGCCTGGAAACGACCGCCACCGTCTATTTCGCTGCCGATGAACATTTCACGCGCAATGTCTTGGGTCGTCAGGGCTGGCTGGATCGCGTGCGGTTGGGGTTGGTGGATTATGACGGACAACTTTATCTCAGCCTCTACGACGATCCCGCATAGGCTTTCCGCCGCGTTCTGACATACAATTCGCCGCCGGAGTCAAATTCCCTTTCACGCGAGGCAACAATGCACAAACAGCCCCCCTGGTTCTGGCTCGTTCTCTGGTTCCTGCCGCTCGCAGCGCACGGGCAGGACGTGTTCACGCTCACCGCCGACCGCTTGCAAAACGGGCAAGCCGTCGAACTCGACAAACTCGGTTGGAAGTATTCGCCGAACGATGAGCCGCGCTTTGCCGATCCGCAGTTCGATGATCGTGCGTGGGAAACGATCTCAAATACAGCATTCGATCTGGATCACCTGCCAAAAAGCGGTTGGCAAGGCATCGGCTGGTTTCGGCTACGCTTGCGTGTGGACGAAGCAATGGTGAAAGAACCGCTCTGTTTATTGATGGAACATTGGGGGGCATCGGAAATCTGGCTGGACGGGCGGTTGCTGCAACGCTTTGGAACCGTTGGCGCGACCACACAAACCGAAGTCGAAAAGAACCCGCGCCGATCACAGATGATACCGATGGCGTTTGTGTTGGACGGGCAACGTGACCACTTGTTGGCGATTCGCCATTCCTGCGCGGTTCTCCAGGAAAACCCCAGACCGTTAGGGCGGATCAGAGCTGGCAGCTCGGACGAAATGCTGATTCGTGGACGCGAAGCAGGCATCCGCATTGCACTGACAACGATGGCAACGGCCACCTCCAGCCGGGATACGGACATCATGTTTGCCTATCTCTTCGTGATCGGGACAGGAACGCTGTATGGTGTGCTGGGCCTGTTACACGTCTTGTTGTTTGTCTTTTATCCACCACAAAGAGCCAGCCTGTGGTTTGGCTTGTATGCGCTCAGTTTCACGGGAATTCAAATTGGGAATTTTGCCCAGTTCATCATCCAGCCGGGGCTGTCTGGCATGCAGTATTTTCTCTTTAATTTCCTGCTGACAACGATTCTCACACTGGTTTCCCTGCTGGGATTCCTTTACACAGTTTTTGGAGAAGGCATTGGCAAAAAGTTTTGGATGATTGCGGCAATCGCAATCACAGCGCGGCTCGCGCCGTTTTTCTTTCCTGATACGCGCTTCTTCTTCTGGTTCAATATCATCTTCTTGATAGGTCTTGTACTTGAGTTCGCCCGCATTGTGGGAAGAGCTATTCGCAGAAAGTTACCGGGGGCATTGTATATAGGAATTCCGCTCCTGCTCCTGATGTATTTCCCCCTGGACGAAGCACTCACAGGGCTTGGCGTCTATCATTATCAAGGCGTAGTCAATCTTGTATTCGGCATTTTCTTCACTCTTTTGGCGACCTTCGCCATCTCAACCTTCCTGGCGCGTCAGTTCGCGCATACCAGCCGCAATCTCGAAGAGCAACTCACCCAAGTCCAACAACTCTCTGCCGCCGCACTCGAACACGAGAAAGTCAAAGCCGAACACGACCGCAAAACCAAAGAACTGGAAGAAGCGCGCCAATTGCAGCTTTCGATGCTGCCGAAGAAATTGCCCAACCTGCCGCATCTCGACATTGCCGCGTATATGAAAACCGCTTCGGAAGTCGGCGGTGATTACTACGACTTTCATCTGGGCGAAGACGGCACGTTGACGATTGCAGTGGGCGATGCGACGGGGCACGGTTTGAAGGCGGGGACGATGGTCACGGCGGTCAAAGGTTTGTTCGATACGTTGGCCTACCATCCCGACATTCCGCATATCTTCGAGCGGTTGACGCGCACGCTGAAACGAATGAATTTGCGCGGGCTGTTTATGGCGCTGACGGTGGCGAAGATCAATCAGCATCAACTTGTCGTGAGCGTGGCCGGGATGCCGCCTGTGTTGTTGTACCGCGCGGCGTTGTCGCAGGTCGAAGTGGTCGAACTGAAAGCCTTGCCGCTTGGTGGCGTGGTGAATTATCGCTATCAGCAATTGACGTTTGAGTTGGCGGCGGGCGACGCGGTGGTGTTGCTGAGCGACGGCTTGCCCGAACGCTTCAATGCCCAGGGCGAGATGCTCGGCGAAGAACCGGTGCAGGCGTTGTTGGCGCAGGTGGGAAACCAAGCGTCGGCGGACATCATTACGGCGTTGCTTCAGGCGGGCGATGCGTGGGCAGGCGCACATCCGCAAGATGATGATGTGACATTGGTTGTGTTGAAAGTGCGGTAGCGCACAACCAGCCATGGTTGCGTTCGTGATCGTGGTCGCTCTGATTGATAACGAAATGCACATCAACGAAGCAACGCAACCATGGCTGGTTGCGCTACTTCTCTCGCGGCAGCTCTGATAAAAAAGGCGCGAAGCTGAACACTTCGCGCCTTTCATAATGGTCTCAACAACGATCAGTTTTCCGACTTCTGCGTTACTTCTGCCGCCGGTTTGTACTTCTCTTTTTCCTTCTCGCGTTGCAAGTACGGAATGCCCTTCTCCATCCATTCGGGCATTGGCGCACCCTTCAGTTTGTGATCGAAGAATTCCTGCAAGCGGCGCGCGTAGTCTTTCTGATTTTGCCGCTTGCGAATGCCGTGCGGTTCGCCGTTGTAATTGAACATATAGACTTCTTTGCCCAAGCGGCGCAGCCCCAAGTAATACTCGATGCCTTGATACCAGGGCACGGCGTCGTCGTTGTCGTTGTGCAGCATCAGGATTGGCGTCTGCACCCGATCTACGCGAAAGATGGGCGAGTTTTCCAGGAAGCGCATGGGTTGTTCCCACAGATTGCCGCCGATACGGCTTTGCGTGTGTTCGTATTGGAATTGACGCGGCAGCCCCGTGCCCCAACGAATGCCGCTGTAGGCGCTCGTCATATTCGCGACCAGCGCGCCGGGCGCGGCGGCTTTGAAGCGATTCGTCTGCGTGACCATGTACGCGATTTGATAGCCGCCCCAACTGTGGCCTTGAATGCCTATCGCTTGTTCGTTGACGAAGCCTTTGTCCACGACGGCTTGCACGGCGGGTAGCACGCATTTCAGCGCGCTCTGCCCCGGATAGCCGATGGTGTAGACGATGTCCGGTTGCAAGACGAGATAGCCGTTGCTGGCATAGAGCGAAGGATTGACGCGATGGCTCGGCGCAGGCGCGACAAACTGATGCACGTTTTGCGACAGCTTTTCGTAGATATACACCATCAGCGGATATTTCTTCGTCGGATCGAAGTTCTCCGGCTTCGTCAAAATACCGCTCAACGTAACACCGTCGGTGTTTTTGAATTGAATCAATTCCGATTTCCCCCAAAGGAATGGCTTCATCTGCTCGCCCGCGTTGCTGACTTTTTTCAGGTCTTTGAAGTTGCTATTCGTAACCAACAGGTCAGGATATTCGTCAAAGCGCGACGCCGTCAGCAGCAGCACGTCGGCGTCGTTGGCTTTGGTCGGCGCAGAGAAATCCTTCGCGGCCCAATGCAAGCGTTCGGGCATTCCGCCGTCCACTTTGTCGCGATAGAAACCCGAATCGCGCGTGACGGGGCTTTCGGCGCTGAGCAGCAGCGGCTTCGTCGGATCAATCGAGCGTTCGTCAGGATCGAGCCGTACGGTGCGGAACACGATTTTTTCTTTGCGCCCGATGCTGTCCGTCAAATTCTTCGCCGCCGAACCATCCGGCGCGACTTGCCAGATGTCGTACTGATCGTACAGCAACACGTACTGGTCGTCTTTGATCCAACCACCGTTGCCGTGCGCGGGCGGCATGTCCGGGTGATCATCGTCTTCGCGCCAGAACGCAACGCCGAGCTTGGCAGTCAGATTCGTGATTTTGCCCTCCGGCAACGAGATCGTGTTCCAATCCTTGCCATCGAAGTACAAACCATATTTCGCGTTGGGGGAAAGCGAAACATTCGCGCGCGACCTGGCGAGCAGTTGCTTGCGCGTGCCGTCCATGATGTTCACCAGATATGTGTCCGACCTGGAACCCGATTCATAACCCACTTCCCGCCGATACGCGCGATCATCCGTGCCGAGCGCCCACACGCCCGTGGGCGCGGAGTTGACGTTCTGCAATTTTTCATCGGCAAGCTGCACGAATTTCTTTTCTTTCAAGTGATAGACGGCGCGATACGAACGGCTCGTCTCTTGCGGAGCGCGTACCTTTTGCATCGGCTGAATGTAATCGTCTTTGTAGTGCCACAAATCGGCGACGACTTTGTCTTCGTTGTCGCCCTCGTTATTCGACGCGGCGTTCGGGTCTTTTTCGGGTTCGGGCGGCGGCGCAGTGCCGAAATACAACTTGCTGCCGTCCTGCGAAAAGTTTATCCCGGCGCGGTCGCTGATGACGAAATCCGAACGGAAGCCTGCGCTGGTGTTTGCGACAATCTCGGTCGCTTTCGCCGTGTCACCGCGTTTCCAGTAAAACAGTTTGAGCTTGGGTTGTTTCGCGGCGGCGTCATCTTTGTCGCTGGCAAAGACGAGTTGCGTTTGGTCTTCGTCCCAGGTCAGACGCGAATATTTGCCTTTACCGCTGAGCAATTCGGTCGGAGCCGCATCGTTGCCCGGCGTGGCGACGAACACGCCATTGGCTTCTTCTTTGCGCGCGGAGACCGTATAGACCAGCAGCTTCGCGTCTTTGCTGAAGCTGAAGTCGAGCGCGTCGCTGAACGTGCGTTCTGCGCCCGTCGTCAAATTTCGCAGCACCAAATCCGTGCCGTATTCTTTGCGATTGCTCGGTCGGCCTGCGGCTCCGGCGAATCGTCCGCCGCCGCGTTGTTGCAGGTCTTCATCATCATCGCCGGGCTTCGCGGCTTCTGCTTCGGGTTTCTTTTCTTCGGCTTTGGCTTCGAGTTGATAGGCCAGCCAACCCGCGCCGTCTTCGGGCACTTGGAAGTTCTTGACCTTCTCAACGCGCGTCAATTGCCCATTGCTCAAATCCACCATGCCGAGCGCGCTTTTGGGCATGTCTTCGGGTTTCTTCTTCTCTTTCTTGGCTTGATTCAACGCGGCTTTGGTCGGCTCAATCGTGAAGAGGACAAACTTGCTGTCGGCGGTGAATACCGGACGCACCGCGCGATTCGGTTGGCCAACCGCGACGGGCGGCCCCGCTTCCTCAGTGTTGGCAGGCAGTGTCGGCGGACGATAGCCGCGATTGAATTTCCACTCGGTGCTGCTGGCCAGGTTGCGCACAATGATTTCGCCATCGCCGTCCTGTGGCATCAGCGCGTAGACGACCCATTTGCCATCGCGCGAGAGTTGCGGCGACTGAATGGATTTCCAGGCGTCATAGTCCTGATGTGTGAGCGGACGCTTGGTTTGCGCGAACGCTGTGAACGTGAATAGCAGCGTGAAGACTAATGCAAAGAAAACGGGCTTGGGTTTCATACAATCCTCCAGAAGAGACGATTCGTCTTGAATGATTTGTTTATGTGTGTGACAGCGGAGGGAATGATGAACCAGGACAGGCGCGACTGCAAGGCACAGCAGGCACGTGGATGTTTTTCAGTGGGTGACGGCAGCCATTCTCAATTTGGTTTTGGGGCGAGCAGAATTCTTCATTGTTCCTTCTTCCTTCTTCATTACTTGTCGAGATTACTTGTCGAGGAATTCCCGCGGAAACAATGAAGAAGGAAGAAGGAAGAGGGAACAATGCGCGCCACACCACCGACTTGAGAAGCAGGTTCTTTCAAATTGAGAATGGCTGTAGTGACAGCAAAAAGGAAGTCGTTAGCGTTTGCGGCGCACGGGTCGTGACGGCGGCGGCGGAGCGGCAGCTTCATCGGCGGTATCTTCTTCGCCAAAGACTCGTTCTTCCACAACCTCATCGCTTGCCGTCGCGACTGCGCCTTGTTTGTCGGCCACGCGCAGCTTGTCGGTTTCGTCAATGAAGAACGACTTGCGTCCTTGCCGCCCGTATTTGATCGGCGTGGCAGTGGCTTCGTAGCCTTTGCCATCGGGCTTCAATTTGAAGGCGAATTTGTAATTCTCGTCCTCGCGCTTGAGCGTTTCGACATCGAAGAGCGTGACTTTGGCTTTGGCTAAGGTTTCCAACGAGGCGTATCTGTTTTTGTTCTTCTTCGCGTAAATTTTTTCGGCTTTGCGCAGTTCCCACAATTTCTGCTGCGCCTGATTTTCCTTGCGCTGAGTGGCTTGACTGACATCGCTGCCCAAAGCCCAGAAGGCAACGGTTCCGGCGATGCCGAGCGGCGAAAAGGCTTCGAGTTTGATGCTGGTCGCATCGGTCTCAATCGAGGCGGCGACCGTCGCAGGCACGTTCAGCGGCGCTTTGTCGCTCAGGTCGGCGTCCAGCGCATTCGGATTGGCGACCCACGATCTGATGAAGTCGTTGAGCAGCCCATCAAACATCTTCGGGCCGATGAACACTTTGGTTGCGGCGCTGCCGATGCCGCCCATCGCGCGGCTGTAGTTGTAATCGCTCGCCATCGCGCGTCCGCCGTCGGACAAATCGAGCATCTGTTTGATCGTCTCTTTGCTGTCGGCCACGATCAAATGTTCGTCCGAAAAACCGAGCCACGCGGCGAAGACGGATTTGAGTTCGACTTTCTTGTAAATTTCGGACGGCATCATCGCCCACGCGGCTTGCGCGTTTTTGTTGCGCATTTCGCGTTCCTGTTTGCGTTGTTCGTCGGTTTTGGGCGGAACGTTTTGTTGGTCTTCGTCGCGGTTGCCCGCATTCATCATGCCGCCTGTGAAATAGGCGAACGCTTTGATCAACGCTTGCTGCGTAGCTGCGCGGTCTTTGATGCCGATGAACACGGCCCAGCCTTCATCGTCTTTTTTCTTGCCCTCGCTGTCCACCGCCGCAACGACCAGCTTCGGGATGCTATAAGCAACGGTGATTTCGTGGCCGAGGTCTTTGGCAACTTCGTCGCGCAAGACAAAGCCGAGTTCTTCATTCATCTGCGCTTCTTTGTCTTTGACGGCTTGCGCCAATTTTTCCTCCGTCAGTTCAGCCGCTACTTTTTGCCGGATTTGCTCCCAATTTTGCTCCGGTGGCTTTTGGTTATTGGTGCGGACTTCTTCTTCGCGTTTGGCTTGTTCCATTTGAACTTTACTCGTCCACTCCGCTCGCACCAACTCGGTGTAAAACATCTTGACGAGAAGTTCGTCATACACTTTGACCCAATCGAGACTGTGCGAAACCAAAATCTCCGTGCCAGCGGGAATGAATTGCGTGGCTTTGAAATCGCTCTTTGGGCCGGAAAAAAACGTCGTGAGCAAATTCTTTTTCGCGGGATCGAGATTGATGTGCAACCGATCCACCACGCCTTCGCGCTCAAAGGTTGAAGCCAATGCCACGCTGCGAATCGCATCCGCGCCAAGCATCGAAATAAACGACCATTCCGCCATCCCCATGGCCACGCCGGTCATCGTGTTCAGCAAGCGGTGCATCGGCTTGCCGTTCACATACGCGAACAAACCCGTCTGCGGCATCATCTGCGTTTTCGTGCGCAAGAAGTCCTGATCGTCGGCGAGACGTTCGGCGCGGCGGTCTTCGCGCAATGCGAGAAGCCGATCAATCGCGGCGGGCTGGCTCATCACGTAGGTTGCGCCGAACCACAGGCCGACCTGACCGTCTTTGAAACGATCCAGCTTTGCGCCTTTGTAATCGGTTTGTTTGATGTCGGAGAGTTTGCCGATCTCGGTGAAGTTGTCGTTGTAGTACGCGAGCAATTGTTCGCGCGCGTGGCGCGCGTCTTCGATGCGCGTGCCTTCGAGGAACAGCAGAATCAACGGATCAGGCATGCGCTGGCGACGAACCTCGCTGAGTTGCGCTTTGGCTTTTTTTTGTTCTTCGGTTTCGGCGGGCGGTTCCGGCACGATCAACGCAAAGCCGATGCGTGTACCTTCCAACGCGCGAGAATCTTCAATGCCAAAACTCAGAAAGCGGCTGACCACATCGAGCGGACTGTCGCCGGAATCCAATTCCTCTTTCGGCAAACGCGCCTTCGCAACCTTGTAGGCATCGAGCAATTGCAAGCTGTGCTGCAAGCCCGCGAGGTTGCTCGTCGCCACGTACGCGAACGTGTCGGCAGGCAACAACTCTTCCATCGGAACCACTTCAACAGGCGCTTCCGATTGCGGTTTGGTGGAAGTTTGGGCCGCTGGTGTTTGGGCAAATATAGATTGAAAAAGCAGGCTGAGAACGAGGAGCGCGGAAAGAATTGGTTTCATATCGTGGGGCCTTCGTACAGCAAAGCGAATTGATTTATGGGCGGTGCAGCCGCCCACAAATCAATTCGCTCTGACGTCACGTAATTTCAAATTTCCAATCGTGAGATTTGAAATCCTACTTCGTATCTTTGGCTTCGTAGCGCAAGATCATGCCGCGATCTCCGACGGCCCAGCCGCGCGTGGGCGAGATGAAAAAGACGCTGCGAATTTGTTTGCCTTTGGCGACAAAGTCGGTCACCCAGGATTTGCCGCCGTTGTCCGTGCGCAACAGAATTGTATCGTAAACTTTGGCGTCCGCCGAGCCTGCGCGCAAGGCCGAAGCCGCCGTCCAACCGCGCGCCGAATCCACGAACTGCGTGCTGTGCGTACCGCTCGAAGGGACGCGCGCCTGTTCCCACGTCTCGCCGCCGTTGCGCGTTTTGAGCGTGAAGAAAAAGCGTTCGTCGCCGTCTTCCATCTCGCCCGTGATGACGCCGTTGCGCACATCGTTGAAGCGCACCGAATGCAATTTGCCGCGGGTGAAGCGCGTCGAATTCGTTTTGCGCTGCACGGCAATCGGAATGCGTTGCCACGTGTCGCCGCCATCATTCGTCATAAACAGCCCGCCAATATTGGATGTGCCGACGCCGTAGAAATTACCGACCGCCCAACCGATCTCGCCGCCTTTGAGGAAGAACACGTCGCTGAAGCCGAACTTCGACGCCGCCGATTCGACGGGCAGACCGACGAGCCGATTCAGATTTTCAATCGGCTTCCACCGGATGC
>CAZWAK010000113.1:0-24492 GCA_964631865.1 uncultured Heliobacteriaceae bacterium
GCGCAGCCCGCTGCTGAATTTGAATCGCTCGTGCCAGACCTGTCACAAATGGTCGGAGAGCGAATTGCAAACGCGCGTCGAAACGATTCAGAGCCGCCATTTTTCGTTGCGCAACACCGCGATGGACGCGCTGGTGGATTTCATCAGCGATCTGAAAACGGCGAAGGTGGCAGGGAAGAGCGATGCGGAACTCGCGCCCGCGCAGAACTTCCAACGCAAGGCGCAGTTTTATCTGGATTTCGTCGAAGCCGAAAATTCGACGGGCTTCCATGCGCCGCAGGAAGCCGCCCGCATTTTGGGCGAATCCATCAACTTCTCGCGGCAAGGACAAAAAGCTTTGCGCGGTCTTGTGCCTGCGCAAAATATGACGGCGAAATGAACGACATTCTCAACTCTTCATTCTCCATTCTCCATTCTTTGACAGCAAAATCACCGCGATTCATCCCTGCCAAAGAATGGAGAATGAAGAGTTGAGAATGGAGAATGAAAGTGATCTTGAAGGTTCGGGGAAAGGCAGTTGTTATGATCCCACGTAAATTGATATTCGCAGTATTTCTCCTGCTCGCCTTACCGCTCGCGGTTCTGGCGCAAGCCAATCAACTGACCTCAACGCCCGCGCCAGCGCCCATCAAAATCGGCAGCGTCACATTGTCCGGCTCGCTGCGTGCGCGGTTTGAGAGTTGGGATTGGTTTGAGACGAATGCCGCCGAAAATCAATACAACTACGGCGCGGCCACGTTGCGTTTGTCGCTCGGTCAACAAAAAGAAAATCTCGAATGGCAAGTCGAAGGCGCATTTCCGTTGCTACTGAATTTGCCGACGAACGCCATCGCGCCCGCGCCGCAAGGCCAGCTTGGCTTGGGCGCAACGTATTTCGCGGCCAGCGGCAACCAGGATGCAAGCGCGTTCATCAAGCAAGCCTTCGTGCGCTTCAAAGGCAAAGCCAACAGCGTCAAAGTCGGTCGCTTTGAATTCAGCGATGGTTTGGAAACCGTGCCGACCGATGCTTCGTTGGCCACGCTCAAGCGCGATCATATTTCGCAACGCTTGATCGGGCCATTCGGCTTCACGCACGTTGGGCGCAGCTTTGACGGCGTGCAGTACGTCTACAACACGAAGCAAAACAACGTCACGTTGCTGGCCTTGCGCCCGACCGAAGGCGTGTTTCAATTACGCGGTTGGAATCAACTGGACGTGGATTTTTATTACGGCGCATACACGAAACCGATCAAAGCCAAATCGGCGGAAAGCGATCTGCGCGTGTTTGCGCTGCACTATCACGATGGTCGGCGCGTGCTCAAGACCGACAATCGCGCGCTGGCCTTGCGCACGGCGGACACAGAAAAGATTCGCGTGACGACGGTCGGCGGGCATTACGTGACGGTCGCCAAAGCAGGCGCGGGCAAAGTGGATTTGTTGCTCTGGGGCGCGGGACAGTTCGGCGCTTGGGGCCGACTGAACCATCACGCGGGCGCGATTGCCGCCGAAGCGGGTTATCAATTCAACGCCAAGCTCAAACCCTGGTTGCGTGCGGGATATTTTCGCAGCACGGGCGATGGCGACGCGAACGACACAACGCACAGCACGTTTTTTCAAATGTTGCCGACGCCGCGCATTTACGCGCGCTTTCCGTTTTTCAATGCGATGAACAACGAAGATGCGTTTGTGCAATTGCGCGTGAAGCCGCACACGAAACTCGGCGTGCGCGCGGACGTGCATCATCTGCGGCTGAGCAACGCGAACGATTTGTGGTTTCTCGGCGGTGGCGCGTTTCAGCGACAAACCTTCGGCTTCATCGGGCGTCCGAGCAATGGTCGGCAAACGCTGGGCACGTTGGTGGACGTGAGCGTGGATTGGACGATCACGCCGACGACCGCAATGACGTTTTATTTCGCAGGCGTGCGCGGCGGCGAGGTCGCAGCGAGCCTGTATCCATCGGGGCGCAACGCACGATTGGGCTATATTGAATTGACGAAGCGATTTTGAAGGAAGCAGACGGTAGGCGCTTGGTTTGAGGAATATTTTTGATGCGATTACGCCGCGCGGTTGATGGTGTCGCGCTTGGCGGTTGCCAGATATTCGATCAACCGGTCGGGCGTGTCGGTGACAATGCCGTCCACGTGGCGGGCGAGCATGCGGGCGTAATCCGCGTGGCTGTTGGCTGTCCAGACGTACAATTTTTTGCCTTGTTGTTTGATCTTGCGGGCGAGCAGGGCAGAGCACATTTTCACCTGCATACAGAGCGTTTGATACGGGAAATGACGCAGCGCGATCCAGGGGCAAGCTTCGCGCCAGCGGGTGATGGGATTCAGGCTGGGCGTGCCGAGGATCACACCAATTTCCATGTCGTTGACTTCCTGTCCCAACCGTCGCATCAGTTCCAGGTCAAACGACGCGAGCAACACTTCGTCTTCGCACCCGAAGGCGCGCACGAGGCGCAGCGTTTCCTTTGCTGCTTCTGGCGCTTTGATTTCCAGATACAACTGCACGCGCCCGCGCGTCAATTCCAGTGTTTCTTCGAGCGTCGGCACGCGCTCGCCGCGGCCTGCATCGGCCTGGTGCACCTTGTCGAACGTGAGTTGCGAAACTCGTCCGCGCGCGTTCGTGGTGTGGCTGAGTTCGTCATCGTGAATCACGACGACGTGGCCGTCGCGCGTGCGGTGCAAATCCAACTCAATCATCTGCGCACCCATCTCGATGGCACGAGCAAAGGCGCGCAAGGTGTTTTCCGGTTCGACGGCAGAAGCGCCGCGATGGGCAATCACTAGCATAGATTGTTTCTCTCTTGTTCCCGGACAGGCATTTCGGCATAATGCCGCCAGCCTCGAACCCATCGGCGTAAGCAGATCGTTTAGGCTACCCACGAGCCGGCACCCCTATTTCCCGCAGTTTACGAACAGCAAGCTAAGGAGAGTACGCTTGAGTACAGAAGCAGTGCAATCACGAATCGAGCGCGAACGCGAATTTCACAACAAAGAATTCGCCGACAGCGAACGCGCGAAGATCAATCGCGTCTATTTTGTCACCCGCAGCAGCACCAAATGGTACGAGAATTTTCTCAGCCAACATGCCCAGGGAAAGCGATTTCTGGAATATGGTTGTGGCCCGAACAGTTATGCCTTTTGGCTGGCACAGCACGGCGCGCAGGTCGTTGGCATTGACATCTCGGACACAGCGATTGGGCAAATGCGCGAACGCTCGAAACATCGCCCGTTTCCCGAACGAGTTAGCTTTCAGCGGATGAATGCGGAGGAATTGGAGTTTGCCGAGAACTCGTTCGATGTGATTTGCGGGCGCGCGATTTTGCATCATCTGGATTTGCGCAAAGCCTTCGCCGAACTTGCGCGCACGCTCACGCCCGACGGGCACGCCATCTTTGTCGAGCCGCTCGGGCATAACCCGGTCATCAACGCCTATCGCAATCGCACGCCCGATTTGCGCACCGAAGACGAGCATCCCTTGATGATGAGCGACCTGAAAATGGCCGAAGAATTTTTCAGCCGCGTCGAAGCGCATTATTTTCACCTCGGCAGTTTGGCCGCCGCGCCGCTGGTCGGGATGAAGGTGTTCGATCCGGTACTGGATTTGCTCGACGGCGTAGATCGCGCGATGTTCAAGCTGCTGCCTTTCATGCGCAAACATGCCTGGGCCGTCGTCCTGGTCTTTTCACAACCGCGCAAATAAGTTCAGCGCCGAGCAAGCAGCCTTGCGGCGCTTCATTCCTTGCACGTACGTCAAAGCGCACTACATTTCGCTCGCGCTCGGCAAACCGGGCAATCCTTTCGCCGCTTTCACTGCCCGCACCACCGCTTGCGTCATCGCTTCGGCAGCGAGCGCGCCGAGCAACGTCACGTTTGCAGCCTTCTCCACTTTGCCTGTGGCCAACGCGAAAATCGTGTCGCCATCGAACATCGTGTGTGCCGGATTGATCGTGCGCGCCAAGCCGTCGTGCGCCATTTGTGCGAGCTTCTGGCATTCTGCTTTGGTGAGCTTCGCGTTGGTCGCCACGACGCCAATCGTTGTATTCGTCCCGCCCAACATCGGCGGAGGCGTTTCGCCGCGCAAAATCGCAGGCATCGTGCCCATCAACTTTTTGCCGTCCGCTGTGCGTGCTCCGGCGATCAGCTTGCCGTTCTCAAACACATCGCCGACCGCATTGACCGCAACGATTGCGCCGACCGTGAAGCCATTCGGCAATTTGATCGCCGCCGTGCCGAGACCGCCTTTCATCGCGCGATTCATCCCAAACAATTTGCCGATGGTCGCGCCTGCACCCGCGCCCACATTGCCTTCGGCGGGTATTTGCTCCGAAGCGTTTTGGCAAGCTTCATAGCCCGCGTTCGCATCAGGGCGAATCTTCGCATCGCCGACGCCGAGATCGTACAAAATCGCTGCCGGGACAATCGGCACTTTCGCAAAGTTGGTGTGGTAGCCGATGCCGCGTTCTTCCAGATATTTCACGACACCGGTTGCGGCTTCGAGGCCGAATGCGGAACCGCCCGCGAGTACAATCGCGTGAACCTGTTGCACGAGATTGTTTGGCTCAAGCAAATCGGTTTCGCGCGTGCCCGGAGCCGCGCCGCGCACGTCTACACCTGCGGTCGCGCCTGCTTCGGTGAGGATGACCGTGCAGCCGGTCGGGCGACGTTTGTCGGTGAAGTGACCGACCTTGAGGCCCGCGACATCGGTGATCGCGGTTTTGTTGGTTTGCGCGGGAAGATGCGCGGCGAGCGTGAAGCCAAGCCCACTGCACAACAGATCACGACGAGACGAATTCATACCTGCGCCTTTTGGTTTGGTGCAATCAGACTAATCAACATCCCCACGACCACGACGGCTACGCAGCCGACGAGGTTGTACCAAAGAAAGCTGAGCTTCGTGTAATTGGCAACGACCGCAACCGACGCGATGCCGGCGAACAAGCCGACGAAAGCGCCGGTGCCAGTCGCGCGCTTCGTCCCCAAGGCCAACACAAACACGCCAAGCAGCGAGCCGTAAAAGTACGAGCCGAATCGGTTGACCACCTCGATCAGCGAGCCGAGCCGCGACGCATACAACGCCACGACGCAGGCGAAGAGTCCCCAGAAGCCCGTCGCAAGTTTGGCGACGCGCAAATACTGCGCATCGGTGGCGGTCGTGTTGATGTGGCGGCGATAAAAATCCATCACCGTCGCCGTCGAAAGCGCGCTGAGTTCCGCCGAGATCGAAGACATTGCCGCCGCGAAGATGGCGGCGATAATGAGGCCGACCACGCCTGCGGGCATGTAGGTTGTGACGAAGGTGGGGAAGACGTAGTTGGTATCGCTGAACGCTGTACTGTTAGTCGCTTTCTTGATCGTTTCCGCAGCTTGTTTGCGAATATCCGAGATTTCCTGATTTTTCTTGATGAACCAATTTTGGTTTGTATCGTGAACCGTGGTGGGGCTACTGGCTGATTGCATGCGCTGATCCCAGGCGACATCGAATTTCTTTTGTAGCGCGTCGAACTCCGCTTTATGCGCGCTATTTTGCACTTGTGCGACAGCGTCTTGCTTGAAGATCATCGGTGGTTGGACGAAGAGATAAAATACAAACACCATCACGCCGATCAGAAGAATGCCAAACTGCATTGGGATTTTGACGAATGCGCTCATCAACAATGACGTTCGTCCCTCATCAACAGACCGTGAAGTTAAGAACCGCTGCACCTGACTTTGATCGCAGCCGAAGTAGGAAAGAAACAGAAACAACGCGGCAATGACGCCTGACCAGAATGTATAAGTTTCGGTTAGGCTAAAACTGAAATCCACAGTTTTTAGCTTGCCCGCCGCGCCCGCTAAATTCAGGGCGTCAGTCATAGAAACACCGCTAGGAAACTGGCTGAAAATCACGAACAGACACACGCCCATGCCGACGAAAATCACGATCATCTGCTTCACGTCTGTCCACGTCACGGCCTGCACGCCGCCAAACATTGTGTAGATCACCGTCGTCAAGCCCATCACCAACACGGTCGTCGTTTCGTTCCAACCGAGCACGATGGACAAAATCACCGACGGCGCGGAGATGATGACGCCGCAGCTCATGCCGCGTTGGATCAGAAACAAAAAGCTGGCCAACGCGCGCGTCTTCGCATCGAAACGGCGTTCCAGATATTCGTAGGCCGTGTAAACTTTGGCGCGATAGAAAAACGGCACGACCGTGACGCACAAAATCACCATCGCAATCGGTAGCCCAAAATAGAATTGCACGAATCGCATTCCATCCACATACGCCTGTCCGGTCGCGCCGACGAGCGTGATTGCGCTGAGTTGCGTGGCCATCACCGACAACCCAACGGCCCACCAGGGCAGGCTGCGATTCGCCAGAAAATAGCCTTCGACTTCCTGACTCTTTTTCGTGAGCCGCAGCCCGTCGTAGACGATGTAAAGGAGATAGGCGGCGACGATGATCCAGTCGAGTGTTTTCATAAATCGGTGGTCGGTGGTCGGTGATCGGTGGTCGGTAAAATCTGACTACTCGAATGATTTGGAGAAAAGCCACATCGCGGCAATGACGACAATCGTCGTGATGATGACGGCGATGTAGACACGGTTCCAATGTGGGTATTCGGGGTCTTCGGGTTTGTTCATGGGTTCATCTCATTCAGCAATAAATCAGTGTAAATACGGTCTTCCATCGCGCGCGCTTCGATCTCGAATTCGTTGTAGTAATAGGCATGATTGAAGTCGCGGTGTTCTTTGTACTGTCTGCCCCAATTTGTCAGGTAGCGCGCGCGAAAGCGCCATTTGCCGTACCGTTGAAACTGGACGCTGTGCGTGACTTCGTGTCCGATCAGCGCGATGCCTTCCACCGAATCGGGATTATACGCGCCGGGCTTGAAGAAAATGTTGTTGCCGTCGGTGTAGGCGCTCGCATCCATCGTGACGTAAAACGGAATGCCTTCGTAGACGCGAATTTGATCGAGGTCGAAGTCCGGGAAATAAGGCGCAAGAATCGCTTTGACGTGGTCAGGCAACGATCCCGCCTTCGCTTTGTCCGCGCGGAAAATGCGCCCGCGTTTATTCATTCGCCAACTTCTCCAAAGCCTCGCCGGTCAAGCGATACATCGTCCATTCGTTCAGCGGAACCGCGCCAAGTGATTTGTAAAACTGAATCGAAGGCTCATTCCAATCCAGCACCGACCATTCAAAACGACCACAACCGCGCTCCATTGCCAACTTCGCCAAATAGACGAGCAACGCTTTGCCAAAGCCTTTGCCGCGTTGTTCAGGGTCAACAAATAAATCTTCCAGATAGATTCCGGGTTTTCCTAAGAACGTGGAAAAGCTGTGGAAAAACAAGGCGAAACCGACGGGCTGGTTTTGATGATATGCGATCACCGTCTCGGCATAGCGCCGCGCGCTGAACAACACCTCGCGCAAGCCCGCTTCGGTGGCGACGACTTCGTGCGAGAGTTTTTCGTAGTCGGCTAATTTTCGGATGAATGACAGAATCAGCGGCACGTCGTCAATCGTGGTCGGTTTGATTTCAAAGTCGGACATAGGAATTTTGGATTTTAGATTTTGGATTTTGGATTCAGCGTGACAATCGTCGTGCGCAAAGAATCGGCGAAGTAATCTACCAAATGTTGCGTGAGCATGCGAAAGCCGGATTCGAGCGCGGCGGCATAGCGCGGTTCGTTTGGATCAAACAGCAACGGCGGCAACCCGGCGCGTTCGAGATAAAAGCTGGCGGCGAGCGTTGCGGCGGGCAAATTCGCGGCGGCGAACGGGTGCAGGTCGAGCAAGCGCAAATGCACGAGCGTGGCTTGTTCGACGGGGTTCATTTCGGCAAAGCCTTCCGTCGCAAACCATCCCACGGCGTTGTCGAGCAGGCGCGGCACGATGCGTGCGAGCGGCGGATCGTGTGCGGCATTGAGCGGCGCAACTTCGTTTTGACGAAACAACTGCTCGCCATTCGTCAGCGCGCAATTGAGTTCGAGCAGGCGCGGCACATTCAAAATGGCTTCGACTTCCGTTGCCCAACCCGAAACGATTTGCGCGGCGGGCAAGCTCTCAGCGCCGAACAAATATGATTGTTGTTCGCGCACGCGAGCGATGGTTTCGGGCTGTGTTTGCGCCGTTGCCCAAGCTTCACGCGCTTGACTCAAACCTGCGAGCCAATTGCCCGACGAACGTAAATTTTCCTGATAAATTGGCAACTCCATAGATGGTTCTCTTCTCCACGAAATAGCACCCAGATGACAAAATACAGAAGAATGAATCTTCCTTCGTGTCTCTTCGTGTGGCTTCGTGGAAGGAAAGGATAGCGCGTATTTGCTACTTTTCACATCGCCCCGCTATAATGCCGAGTCGGTTGCTACAACTCAAATCAAGAAAGCTGTTATGTCATTAAATCTCAGTGGAATTGTCACCGCCGTTCCTACCCCCTTTGACCAAACCGGCGAAATCGCGCACGAACAATTGGTCAGTAATTTACAAATTTGGAATCAAACCGACCTCATCGGCTATTTAATCTTAGGATCAACCGGCGAGTTTCCGCATCTCGACAAAGACGAAAAGCTCGCGTTGATTGATACTGTCAAAGCGAATTTGCCGTATGACAAATTGCTGCTCGTCGGCACGAGCGAGCTTTCGACGCGGCACACGATTGAGATGACGAAGATGGCGGCGGATCGCGGCGCGGATGGCGCGGTGGTGGTGACGCCGTTTTATTACAAAAAGATTTTGCACGACGAAGAACTCGCGGCGCATTACCGGCGCATCGCGGACAATTCGCCGATTCCGGTGCTGATTTATTTGATCCCGCAATTTTCGGGCGTCTACCTGATGCCGGAAACGATCTCGGAACTCGCCGATCATCCGAACATCATCGGCTTGAAAGAAAGCTCCGGCGATGTGGAATCGTTGCGATTGTTGTTTAGGGAATTGGGCGAGAAGGAATTCAGCGTGATGTTGGGTGCGCCGCCGCTGCTGACCGAAGGGCTTTCGCTGGGCGCGACGGGCGGCATCTTTGCGGTCGCGGCGTTGGCTCCGCGCGCGTGTTGCGAAGCGGTGCGGTCGTACAAATGGGGCGATCAGGAACGCGCCGAACGCCTCCAGCAACGCATTGCGGCGTTGGCGAAAGCGGTCGCTGCGCCCGGTGTAGGATGGTTGAAAGCCGCGATGGATATGTGCGGTATGTACGGCTTTTTGCCGCGCTCCCCGTTGCCGCCGCCCGATGAAGCGGCCCGGACGGCGATTGAGCAGGCGATTGAAGAAAGCGGCTTCTTCACGCGCGTGCTGGATCATCTTCCGTTCCAGGAACGCGAAGATTTGCGTGAAGTTGAATTTTAATGTAAGCCACGAATTACACGAATTGGCACGAATTATTTGGAATTATTGTTTGCGGCAGATCGTAGCCATATCAACCTTTTGCCTTGCCAACCAGTAAATTCAGGAATTCGTGAACATTCGTGTAATTCGTGGCGAACCCGGAGAAGTGAATGACCACTGAAACAATCCGCTTTCATGACATCCCGAAAACCTCGCCGCTGTTCCGTGATTTTCTGTACGATTTCCCGCGTGTCGAAAACTTTTACGAAGCGGGCGCGCGCGATTGGGACGCGCTCGTCGCACGCGCGCAACGTGTCGCTGCGCAGAGCTTTGATCGAGACGCGGTTGCTGATGTCTTGCGCGAACAAAACACGCGCGCAGGCGCGGGCGCAGCGACGCTGGCGAACATCGAACGGCTGCGACAAAACGATTCGGTCGTCATCATCACCGGGCAGCAAGCGGGTTTGTTCACGGGGCCGCTCTACACGGTTTTCAAGGCGCTCACGGCCATCAAACTCGCCAATCAATTGCGCGACAAAGGCGTCAACGCGATTCCGGTGTTTTGGATTGCGGCGGAAGATCACGACTTTGCCGAAGTCAATCACGTGCGGCTTGTAGACCGCGAAGGCCATCTCAAAACGATCACGTACACCGCTTGCTCGCCTGCCGAAGGCAAGCCCGTCGGCGCAGTGATGCTGAAAGACGGCATCAACGAAAATTTGGACGAGTTCATCGCCGCGCTGCCCGAATCCGAATTCACGCCGCGCCTCGCCGCCGACTTGCGCGAAGCCTACAGTGCGGGCACGAGCTTTGCCGAAGCGTTTGGCAAGATGATGCTCAAGCTGTTCGGCAAGTTCGGCGTCGTGCTCATCAACCCGCTCGATGATCGCTTGAAGCAAATCGCAGGCACGATTTATTCGCAAGCGATGCAGCGCGCGCCTGAATTCGCGGCGGCGCTGGTGAAGCAGAGTTCGGCGTTAGAAGCCGCTGGCTATCACGCACAGGTTTACACGAGTAACGAATCCGTCCCGCTGTTTATGATGGACGAAGGCCGCCGCACCGCGATGGTGCAACGCGATGGCTCGTTTTATCTGAAGGGAACCGAAAAGAAATTTCCGCGCGAAGAAGTGCTCGACACCGTCCATCGTTGTCCCGCGTGCTTCAGCCCGAATGTCACGCTGCGCCCGATTGTGCAGGACTTCTTGCTGCCGACAGCCGTGTACATCGGTGGCCCGGCGGAGATCGCGTACTTCGCCCAATTGCGCGCGGGCTATCAATTGCTTGGTCGCATCGAACCGCTCGTGTTGTCGCGTGCGAGCTTCACGCTGCTCGAAAAACGGCACGCGAAAACGCTCAGCAAAAACGGGCTGCAATTTAGTGATTTGTTCGCGGGCTTGCCGGAAGTGATGACGAAAGTCGCCGAACAGAGTTTGGACAAAGAAACGGCGGCGACGTTTGACGAGACCGAGCAGATGTTCGAGGCGCAATTGAACAAGCTGCAAGCGTCTTTGCAAAAAGTTGATCCGCCGTTGGCAGCGGCGCTCAAAGGCGGCAAAGCGAACATCCTCTCGAACATTCATCGCCTGCGCGCAACCTACGTCAAAAACGTCAGCCAGCGCGACGAAGCCACGCGCCATCAGATCGAACGCGCGTTTGCGGTGCTCTATCCGAACAAAGGCTTGCAGGAACGCGAAATCAACGTCGCGTATTTTCTGGCGCGCTACGGCTACGAATTGCTGGATCGCATTTATGACGAAGTGAAGCTCGAAGAAACCGGGCATCAAATCCTGCCCTGCTGAAATCATAACCTCACCACGAAGCACAGCACGAAGAAAGAGCCGCAATTCTCAATTGGAAAAAATCCGGCCTCGCCGCGCGCCTGAACGGCCTGCATTCTTCATTCTTCCTTCTTCCTTTTTCATTGTTTGTCGAGGAAACCCTCTGGAAACAATGAAAAAGGAAGAAGGAAGAATGAAGAATGTCGCTGCCACAGCTCCAAATTGAGAATTGCGGCTCTTTCTCCCTGTTCTTCAGGGTTGCATAAATTCTAAAAAACTCCCGTCGCCAAGCAATCCGTTTTTTCTTTCCCCGTCGTACCTCAGTTGTCACGCCGATGATCAAAAGCATTGTGGAGCGCGTGGACTGTGCCCGGCAAGCATTGGGCACGCGCTTCGTCGGCTGGCGCATGAACATTAGCTGCTCGTTCTAACACTCGAATCCATAATCGTTAGCTTGAATGTCTGCATCGTCGCCTCGATTGGCGGCACAGGGGAGGTTTGTCGCAATGAAAATATCAAAGGGTTTTCTTCACCAATTTGTTTTGTGCTGTGCGGTCTTGCTCTGCCTCGTTCCGCACGCCCTCGCACAAGCGCCGCAACTGGAAGCCAGCGTGTGGGGCTTGACCGCGAGTCAGAAGCTCATCAACTTCAGCAATTTGTCGCCCGGCACGGTTGCACGCACGGTCACAATTACAGGACTGGCGGCGGGCGAAACGCTGGTCGGCATTGATTTTCGTCCGCGCACCGGCCAGCTTTATGCGGTGAGTTCGGCGAGCCGCATTTACACGCTCAACACAACGACGGGCGCGGCGACGGCGGTCGGAACCGCAGCCTTCACGCCTGCCGTGAATGGCGCAGCGTTCGGCCTGGACTTCAACCCCGTGCCGGATCGCATTCGTTTCGTGAGCGATGCTGACCAGAACTTGCGGCTCCATCCCGACACGGGCGCTGTCGCCGGCACGGACACGACCATCGCGTTTGCGGCGGGTGACGCGAATCAAGCCGCGAACCCGAACCTGGTCGGCGCGGCCTATTCCAGCAACGTCGCGGGCACGACGACGACGACGATGTATGCGATTGATTCCAACCTTGATGTGTTGGTGCGACAAGGCTCCGTCGGAGGTGCGCCGGTTTCGCCCAACGCCGGACAGTTGTTCACGATTGGTGCGCTCGGCGTGAACACGACAGAGCAAGTCGGCTTCGATATTGCAGACTTCAACGATTACGCGCTGGCTTCGCTGACGACTGCTGGAGCCACGCAATCCGCGTTGTATTCGATCAATCTCACGACCGGCGCGGCTACGATGATCGGCACGATTGGCGGCGGCGAAGTCGTGCGCGGTTTGGCGATTGCGCCGACGTTTGCGCCCACCACGCAAACCTCGCCGATCACCGTGACGAACGCCGCGAGTTATGAAGCAGGCGTCGTGGGATTCGATTCGATTGCTTCCATTTTCGGCAGCTTCCAAACTTCGGACGGTCAGCCCGGAGCCGCTACGCCCGGCGCGGCGTTGCCGACCACGTTGAAAGGCGTGAGCGTGACGGTGAACAACATCGCCGTCTCGCTTTTTTACGTGAGCAATACGCAAATCAATTTTCTCGTACCGCCCGGCGACGGCAGCGGTCAGGCGAACATCGTCGTGACCAGCGTGAACGGCACGCGCGCGGGAACGGTCAACATTGTTGCGGCTGCGCCCGGCGTGTTTACGCTGAATTCCAGCGGGCGCGGCACGGCGGCGGCACAATCCACGACCGATGGCATCGCGTACCAATCCATTGCCAATGCTGATGGCAGCGAACGTGCGCTCGATCCCGGCACGCTTGCGCGTCCGAATTACTTGATTATGTACGGCACGGGATTGCGCCGCGCAGTGGCCACGAACCCGAACGATGCGAACGGCGTGGCCGAAGCCGTGACTGCGCTGATTCAAGGCGTTCCGGCGACGGTCGCGTATGCCGGGCAAGCGCCGCCGTATGCGGGATTGGATCAACTCAACATCGTGATTCCGCCCGAACTCGCGGGGCTGGGACAATTGCAAGTGCGGTTGATTGTGAACGGGCGCAGCTCGAACACGACGACATTCACGATTGGCGGTACTGCGCCGCAAGTGCGCACGCAAACGCTGACGCCGGGCATCCTCGTCGCCGGGCAATTGACGCCGGACGATCAAGTCCAACGCATCGGCGACGGCAGCGGCAGAACCTATTTCTTCGACGCCTATCAATTCACGGCGAACGCGACAACGGGCTTGGCAATTGATTTGCGCTCGCAGTTGTTCGATGCCTCGCTGCTGCTCTATCAACGCCAAAGCAACGGCAGCTTGCGGTTGATTGCGGCAGACGATGACACGGGCGGCTTGGGCGAAGGCACGGTGGCGAACAGCGATGCGTTGTTGCTGACCGTGTTGCCGGGCAGCGGCGAATTCGTGATCTTCGTAACCAGTTCGGACGACGAGCCGAACGCAATGGGCGCGTACACGTTGCGCTTGCTGGGCAATGCGATTCAGCCCCTCGGCATTGGCTCCACCGTGAACGCGAGCATCGCCACGACCGACCTCAAAACGTCGGGCGGCGATTATCTGGATGCCTATTGGTTCGCGGGCACGCAAGACGAGAGCATCGAGATTCGCATGAATTCCACCGCCTTCGATTCGTACGTGAGCCTGAGCAGCAATAGCGGCGAGTTTTTGAAAGACGATGACAACAGCGGCGGCGATGGCGATTCGTTGTTGCGCGCGACGTTGCCCGAAACCGGGTTGTACGTCATCCTCGCTACGCCGTACGCCGTAGACGTGACGGGCGCGTATTCGTTGGGTCTGGAGCGGGTGAGCAGCTTGAGCGTAACGACAGCGGCAGAAGCGGCGACGATTGCGCCGCGCCGCTTGTCCCTCGGCAGAATCGCCCCCGCACGCGGAACGATTACGTCGTCGCAATTCGAGCGGTTCGCGTCCCGGCGCGTGCTGCCGCAGCCATAGGATGATCTCAAATTTGAACTTTCAGATTTGAAATCCTTCGGACGAGGCCGACAGGAAGACACGGGCAGTTTGGCCAGGGGAGGTCACAGCAGGAAACGTTGCGACGATTTCTGTAGCACTTCCCGTGTCTTCCTGTCGGCCTCGTTGTGTTTGATTGGAAGCTGAGAATAGAGAGGTCAGTTGTCAACTTCATGTACGCAAGCCGTGAAAACAGGGCGCGGTAGCTATTAGCCCCATTTCCACGGTTTGCGTTTCTTTACTTCACATTCGCAGCTACGGGGCTTGGCTGCTTTTTTTCCGTCACCGCCGCCGAGCGCAATGTCGGACGGCCTTTGCCGATTTCCATATCCACCATCCGCACGACTTGCCGAATCGCTTGCAAATGCTCGGCGGGCAGCGGCAAGCCTTCTTTGACGGCTTTGTCGGCGACGACCATCGCTTCGGCGTACGAGTCCCGCAGCTTGAGCGACTTCATCGTCAACGCCGCGACGGATTCGCGGAAATCCTGGAGCGCGTCCAACTCGCGTTCGCGCAGCGTCAGCACGTCCTGCGGGTTTTCAGCGGTCAGCAAATTCAGCGACGATTTGCGCCATTGTTCGAGCAGTTTTTTCGAGCGGTCAATGCCGTCAATCAAATCCGCTTCGGTCAGCACAATCACGCTGTCAATCGCCTGCAACGAAGCCCAGCGCGCCTCGCTCAAGCGCCCGTCTTTTTTCAGTTGCCCGAAACTTTCGTAGAGGCGATTCCAACTGTTGTACGCCATTTCGTTGACGTTCATTGCCACACGCAATTTCTGCTCGGCGTCGTTGTAATCCATTTTTTTGTTGGCTTGTTGCCGTTGTTGCGGACAGGCCAGCAACAGCAAAGTAAAGCTGAGGAACGCGAGAGTTGTAAATATTCGTTTCATCATACCACCTGTGAACTCTGTGGGGAGAAGAGCAAAACGCTTAGCCAGCTTGGACTAAGACCAAAGATGAGGAGCGGTTGGGTTACTGTTGTCGAGAAATGCGGTGGGGTCTGGGCTGATGTACACCGCTGTCGGAACCGGGACGGATTATAAGAGGAAGCGCGCAGAGGGGCAAGAAGATAATCTGAGAGGATGGGGAGATGGCGAGAGGGGGAGATAGGGAGATTGGGGGCAGGGCAAGCGCCAGTTTTCTGGGTGGTTGATCATCGTGACTAACATGCCGATGATAGCGTCATATTCTTTGTAGAGAGTCGCTCCAGTGGCGCGATCCAGATAGGCGCATTCGACCGCGAATTGAATCCATATCTGCGTTTCTGCGGCTTCTGCCTCGCAGTCACTGAGTTTGCTGATCCAGTTGGCGGGATAACGCCGTTTGCGCCAGGCTTCGGCTAAGTTGGCGCAAACAGAACGTGACGAGCGGCGGGCTTGATCCGTCAACGAGTATCGCTCTTCCGCTGGAAAAGTTTTGCTCAATTCAAAAATCTGCATCGCCGCAGCAAATGCCTTTTGATACACCTCAAGATCCGTGTGTTTGACGATCTGCTTTTTCTTTTCCTCACTCATAAAATCCCTCCTAAATCATTTTCTCCCCATCCCCCTATCTCCCCCTCTCCCCATCTCCCACGCCTGCCTTCACCAGTTCCAGAAAACTTTTCGCGGCGTGTGAAAGCGTTTGTTCGCGGCGGTAGACGATACGCAAGGTCTTTTCGATCTTCATGCCTTTGACCGGCACTTCGATCAGCTCGCCCGCCGCAATTTCTTCGCGCACCGACAAGCGCGGCAGGATGGCGAGGCCGACGTTGCGTTTGACGAACTCCTTGATCGTGTCGAGCGTGGCGAGTTCAATCGAGATGTTGAGCGGCGTGCGGTTTTGCGCGAAGAAGTCGAAGATGCGCGCGCGCGCGGGCGTTTTGACATTGTGCGCGACAAAACTTTCCTGCCCTAGCTCGCGCACGGTCACGAGCTTTTTCTTTGCCAACGGATGCTGCGGCGAAACGACCAGCACCAGTTCATCGTGATACACATCAAACGATTGCAACATCGGATGCTGTGGGTCGAACGTCAAAAAACCGAAGTCCAGATTGCGTTCCAGCACTTCGTTCGGAATGCGTTCGGAAACGTTGCGATAAACTTCGATCTTGATGCGCGGATGTTGCTGGCGATATTGAATCAGCAGCGGCGGCAGCAAATAGAGCGACGTGCTTTCGTTTGCGCCAATCGTCAAACGCCCGCGATACATCCCGCGCAATTCGCTGATTGCGCTGTTGGCTTCGTCGCGCAAATTCAAAATGCGTTGCGCGTAGGAATGCAGGATGCGCCCGGCTTCGGTCATCGTGCCCGCCTTGCTGCTGCGGTCGAACAACGATTCGCCAAGTTCTTCTTCGAGCCGTTTGATCGCAATGCTAATGGCCGGTTGCGTGCGCAGCATTTTTTCAGCCGCGCGCGAAAAACTTTTTTCCTGCGCGATGGAGAGAAAGATTTCGAGTTGCGAGAAGTCCATAAAAGGGAGTAGACGGTAGGCGGTAGACGGTAGACGGTAGACGGTAGCCTTCGGTTAAGTTCAGAAAACGATGTGTGGAAGGTATGACGATGCCTTCTGCTGACTACCGTCTACCGTCTACCGTCTAGTCCAAGAACATAAATAACTTTTATGCGACGGCGAAAAGTATACGCTTTACAATATGACAAAGGCAATGCTATTTTAGCCAAACTTCGGGCGACAAGGCCGAGCGGATTTACGATTTCAAGGAGTCATCATCAATATGAGCAACGAGCAAGTAGCAATTTTTGACACGACGCTGCGCGATGGCGAACAATCGCCCGGCTGTAGCATGAACCTCGAAGAAAAACTGCGGATGGCGCGGCAGTTGGAATCGCTCGGTGTGGACATCATCGAAGCCGGATTCCCGGTCGCCTCCGAAGACGATTTCAATGCCGTGCGCGAAGTGGCGAAGACCTGCCGCACGCCGATCATTGCGGCGCTTTGTCGCACGACGCCAATTGACATTGAAACCGCTTGGGAAGCCTTGTCGGATGCCGCGCGCCCGCGCATTCACACCTTCGTTGCGACATCCGACATTCACTTGCAACACAAGCTGCAAAAGACACGGCCCGAAGTGTTGGACATGGCGCGCAAGGCTGTGCGCTTGGCGAAAAGCTTTACCGACGATGTCGAATTTTCCGCCGAAGACGCGACGCGCAGCGATTTGGATTATCTTTGCGAAGTCATCGAAGCTGTGATTGATGAAGGCGCGACGGTCGTGAACATTCCCGACACCGTCGGCTACACGATTCCGTCCGAATATCACCACATCATTTCGACGCTCAAACAGCGCGTGCGCAATATTGACAAGGCGACGATCAGCGTCCATTGCCACAACGATCTCGGCTTGGCTGTAGCGAATTCGCTCGCGGCGATCTCTGCCGGAGCGCGCCAAATCGAATGCACGATCAACGGCATCGGCGAACGCGCGGGCAATGCTTCGCTGGAAGAAGTCGTGATGGCGATGCGGGTGCGCAAAGATTTGATGCCGTACAAAAACAACATCGTCACCGAAGAAATTTATCGTTCGAGCCAAACCCTGAGCAACATCACGGGCGTGCTGGTGCAGCCGAACAAAGCCGTCGTCGGCAAAAACGCTTTCGCGCACGAAGCCGGGATTCATCAACACGGCGTGCTGAAAAATCGCATCACGTACGAAATCATGACGCCCGAATCGGTCGGCGTGAAAACCAACAGCATCGTACTCGGCAAACATTCGGGACGTCACGCGCTGAACAAAAAGTACGAAGAGATGGGCTATCAAATGTCGCGCCCCGAACTCGACAAAGCCTACAAACTCTTCACCAAACTCGCCGATCAGAAGAAAGAAATTTACGAAGAAGATTTGCTCGCGATCCTGCAAGACGGCATCGCGCATATCCCGGAAGCCTACAAGCTGCGCGTGTTGCAAGCGACTGCCGGAACGTCGAAGAACGCGACCGCGCTCGTCACGCTCGGCGATGATTTGGGCGAGCGCACCGAATCCGCAGTCGGCGACGGCCCGGTGGACGCGGCGTTTGAAGCGATTGACAAGATTACGGGGATGAAAGGCACGCTGCTCGATTACACCGTGCGCGCGATCACCAAAGGCACGGACGCAGTCGGCGAAGTCTTCGTTCACGTCGAATTCGAGAATGTTTCGTACACCGGCAAAGCCGCGAGCACCGACGTCGTAGACGGCAGCGTGCGCGCGTACTTGAACGCGCTGAACAAAGCTGTGTATGCGAAGGCACGGCGCAGAGGCGAGATCGGCGAAGAAATTTCGGTAGCGACGCCGCTGCCGAGAGAATAGAACACGGATAACACCGATATTGCAGATCATTGCTGATCTGTCTGAATCTGTCGCATCTGTTCAATCCGTGTTCCATCAATTTCCATCAAGCAATCATTTATGAGTCAATTCAAAATCACAGTTCTCCCCGGCGACGGCATCGGCGTGGAAGTCACGCGCGAAGCCGTTGGCTGTCTCGAAACCATTGCCAAAGTCTTTGGTCACGAATTTACGTTTGAAACCCAATTGATGGGCGGCGCGGCGCTCGACGCGAAAGGCGTGCCGCTGCCGGAGGAGACGTTGCAAGCGTGTTTGGCAAGCGATGCCGTATTGCTCGGAGCCGTCGGCGCACCGCAATACGACAACAATCCGCCGAAGCTAAAACCCGAATCCGGCTTGCTCGCCTTGCGTGCGGGTTTGGGCGTGTTTGCGAATCTGCGACCGGCGTTTTTGCACGAGCCGTTGATTGACGCTTCGCCGCTCAAAGCTGAAGTTGTGCGTGGCACGGATATGCTGATCGTGCGCGAATTGATGGGCGGCGCGTACTTCGGACAGCCGCGTGAAGTGACGGAAGAACGCGGCTTGAATTCGATGGTCTACACCGCGCCCGAAGTCGAACGCATCGCGCGTGTTGCATTTGAAGCGGCTCGGCTGCGCAAGAAAAAACTACATTCGATTGACAAAGCCAACGTCCTCGAAGTCTCGCAACTCTGGCGCAAAGTCGTAAATCGCGTCGCGCAGGAGTACCCGGACGTGCAACTCGAACACGGCTATGTGGACAGTTGCGCGATGGCGCTCGTGACACGCCCGACGGCGTATGACGTGATCGTGACCGAAAACTTATTCGGCGACATCCTGAGCGACGAAGCGGCTGTGTTGACGGGCAGTTTAGGCATGTTGCCCTCCGCCAGCATCGGCGGCAAAGTCGGTTTGTATGAACCCGTCCACGGCTCCGCGCCGGACATCGCCGGCAAGGGAATTGCGAACCCGCTCGGCGCAATTGCTTCAGCGGCATTGTTGCTGCGCTACACTTGCAAATTGGAAGCCGAAGCAAAGACATTGGAAACCGCGATCAGCGAGATTTTAGCCGAAGGTTACGGCACACCCGATTTGAAGAGCCAGCCGAAACAGGTCGGCACGTTTGAAATCGGCGAAGCGATTCGCAGCAAAGTGGTGAAGGCGAAAGCGGCATAACTACGGAGGGAAGGGCCATGTTTGGCTTAGGTATTACTGAGCTAATTATTTCGTTAGTTCTGCTTACCGTTTTTATCATTACTCCCGTTGCTTTAATTATTTTCTTCGTCCGAAGGGGCCGAAAACGCAATGTGCCACAAAACACAACGATAAATCTGTCGCAGAACAACGAAATGCCCAAAGGTCGTAATGATGGTGACATCACAGATCAAATAAGAAAATTAGGTGAATTGAGAGCACAAGGGCTTCTTTCCGAAGAAGAATTCCAGCACAAGAAATCAGAGTTGTTGAGTAGGCTGTAGGTTAAGCGCATCGTCGCAGATCATTCGCAAAATAAGCTCCGCAAAGGCACAATAGCCAGCATGCAAAGTTTAGTTGTCACATTGAAAAACGCGATTGCGGGCTTGCCGGAAGGGGCTTCGATCCACTTGCCGAACATCAAATGGGAAACTTACGAAGGCATCGTCAACGAATTGGAAGGCGAAGGCCGCGTGCGAGTGATTTATGATCGCGGAGATTTGTACCTGATGACAAAATCGCGCAAACACGAAATCATTTCGCGCTTGTTTTTCCCCTTGATCGAGGCGTTGGTTGAAGCGCGCGGCGGCGATTTTCTTTCGATAGGTGAAGCGACGTTGAATAGTCAATTGGCAGATCGCGGCATCGAAGCGGATGATTGCTTTTACTTCAGCAATGTTGCCGACCAGAGCGCAGAGCGCAAATTCGATCTTGCGATTGACCCGCCGCCGGATTTGGCAATCGAAGTAGATTTCACACATTCGTCGGTGGACAAAGACGGCATCTACGCGGCATTGCGCGTACCGGAAATCTGGCGTTGGGAAAATGATCGCGTGACGTTTTATCGCTTGGCGGATGGGGCGTATGAAGAAACGGATTACAGCACGCAGTTCCCGAACTTACCTGCGGACGAGTTGCCGCGCTTCTTTGCGATAGGGACGAATCGCGGCACGCTGGCGATGAAACGCGCGTTCGTAAGCTGGCTGGCGCAATGAGTCCATAAATAAAACTTATCTTTCGAGAAAACCTATAGACACGCGAAAAGGGAATGCTCTATACTGCGCGAGCTTTCAAGCAGAAAGCATATTTTCACCAACAGCATTACCTGAATTATCGCAATGACGTTTCGACTCGCACAACTCGACCAGCTTTTAGTTTCAAGCATCGGTGTCGTTGTCGCGATTATTAACGTCGTCATCGTAGGTATCGTAATTATTAGCCCTACCCCGCTCGCTGTTGGGACGGCCTGAAGACAAAGGCCAACGAGATCAACGAAGCCCCAGCGAGCAAGGCAAACTCGCTGGGGCTTTTGCTTTGGGATTTGAGATTTGAGATTGAAATTTGAGATCATGAACTGAGGTTACTTTATGAAATATCGTGGCGCGCGAATCTTTTTGGAAGCATTACGTTGTGAAGGCATTGACGCCGTGTTCGGCTACCCCGGCGGCGCAGTGCTGCACATTTACGACGAAATCGGCAAAGTCGGCACTGAACTCGGCATCAAGCATTATCTGGTACGACACGAACAAGGCGCGTTGTTTGCTGCGTCTGGCTATGCACAGGCAACGGGCAAGACGGGCGTCGCGCTTGTGACTTCAGGGCCGGGCGGCACGAACGCTGTCACGGGCATCACGAATGCGTTTATGGATTCGTTGCCCGTCGTCGTATTTACCGGGCAAGTCCCGACGCATCTGATCGGGATGGATGCCTTTCAGGAAGCCGATTTGACGGGGATGACGCGCTCCTGCACGAAGCACAACTATCTCGTCAAACGCGTCGAAGACCTCGCGCCGACGATCAAAGAAGCGTTTTATGTGGCCAACAGCGGTCGCCCCGGCCCGGTACTCGTGGATTTGCCGAAAGATGTGACGGCGGCAGTCACGGAATTCAATTATCCTGAAACCGTGGACGTGCCGAGTTACAAGCCGCAAATTTACGGCGACCCGAAACAGATTCGCAAAGCCGTGACCGCGATGATGAAGGCGAAGAAGCCTGTGCTGTACATTGGCGGCGGCGCGATTACAGCGGGCGCGAATGAAGAAGTCCGATTGCTCGCGGAGAAGTTGAATTTGCCAACGACCTGCACGTTGATGGGGTTGGGCGGCTTTCCTTCCACGCATCCGTTGAGCCTGGGAATGCTCGGCATGCACGGCGGTTATTGGACGAATATGGCTGTCAACAACAGCGATTTGTTGATTTCGATTGGCGCGCGCTTTGATGATCGTGTGACCGGCAAGCTCGACGAATTTGCCAAAGGTGCAAAGATCATTCACGTAGACATTGACGCCTCGAACATTGGCAAAAACGTCAAGACCGACATCCCCGTCGTCGGCGATGCACGCACCGTCACGAAGCAGTTGTTGACCGAACTCGCGGCACAATTGGAAGCAGGTGAAACCATCGCCGACAAATCCGCGTGGCATCAGCAAATCAGCGATTGGCGCGCGCAGCATCCGTTCTGGTTTCATCAGGACGGCGACATCATCAAGCCGCAGTATGTCATTCACGAACTGCATCGCCTGACGGATGGCAAAGCCGTTGTTTCCGCAGATGTCGGTCAGCATCAAATGTGGACGGCGCAATTGTACGGCTTTGACAATCCGCGCAACTGGCTGAATTCTGGCGGCCTCGGTGCGATGGGCTACGGCTTCCCGGCAGGCATGGGCGCAGCCGTCGCGCGTCCCGGCGAGACGTGTGTTGCCGTCGTCGGTGATGGCGGCTTCCAGATGACATTGATGGAACTCGCAACGATTCGGGAATACAACATCCCGATCAAGGTGCTGATTATCAACAACGGTTATTTAGGTATGGTTCGCCAATGGCAGGAGCAATTTTACGCGCACAACTATTCGCAAAGCGACATTGCCGTGCAACCGGATTTCGTCAAACTCGCACAGGCGTACGGCGTGCCTGCGTTCCGTGCGGAGAAGGTGTCTGAAGTGACCGGCACGTTGCAGGAAGCATTGAATACGCCGGGGCCAGCGTTGATTGAAATGAAAGTCGCACGCGAAGAAAACGTGTTTCCGATTGTGCCGGCGGGCGCGGCGCTGAAGGACATGATTTTGCAGTAATAGAGAGTGGGGGTGCAGTATGATTCTCGACATCTACGTCAAATCGTTGGAGAACAATTTTGTGGCAACTGTATCTGGATTGCCCGATTGTGTCGCGGAAGCCCCAACGCCCGAAGAAGCTATTGCGCAAGTTCAGCAAGCCGCACAACGGTGGCGAAAAACTAACGCAGTGGCTTCTGTCGCAGGTGAACCGCACGAGCGTCCGACGAAGCGTTTTGTAGGGATGTGGGCGAATAATGAATTGTTCGATGAGTTTGTCGCGGAGATAACGGCTTATCGAGAACAGTAATGAAAATCGAAAGTTGGGCTTGCGTATGACTATCGAAATTTTAGTAAAGCAACAAGGGAAGGGCTTTAAGGCAACTGTCAAAGGCTTGGGTGTTTGTACCGTAGAAGCTCCCACCCGCGAAGAGGCGATTGCACAAGCACGCCATGAAGCAGAAGAGTGGATGAATAACAGCGAAGTGATCAAAGTCGAAACCACCAAATCGCATCGCCTCCCGCATCGCGGTATTGGGATGTGGGCTGATGATGAAACTTTTGACGACTTTGTGGCGGCGATGAAGCAATACCGCGCACAAGTGGACGCCGATCCAGATCAGGTTTGAGTCATGCCGCTTTACCTTTTGGACACGGATCATATTACGTTCGTTCAGCGTGGAGACCCCAAGGTCACGGCGCGCTATGAAGCCGTGCCCGAAGATGAAATCATTGTCTCTGTTATCAGCTATGAAGAACAACTGCGTGGCAGATTGGTGACAGTCAGCCAGGCAAAAACCAAAGAGCAGTTAGAACGTGCTTATTGGCTTTTACTGGATATGCAGGTCTTTTTTTGCGGATTGCGCGTGGTGGATTTTGGCAAAGCGGAGACCGCTATTTATGAATCATTGAAAAAGCTGCATCGCCGTACAGGAACCATGGATTTGCGCATTGCCGCGACCGCTTTAGCGAATAACGCAATCCTCGTAACGCGCAACACACAGGACTTTGTGGATATTGAAAACCTGACACTGGAAAACTGGGCTTAATTTTATGAGACATACTATCTCTCTGACCGTCGCCAATGAATACGGCATGTTAGCGCGCGTAGCTGGACTCTTCAGCGCGCGTGGGTATCAAATTGATTCGCTGTGTGTCGCGCCGATATTGGAAGACAATCTGTCGCGCATGACGATCACGACGCACGGCAATGACCAGATCATCGAGCAAATCATCAAGCAACTCGAAAAGCTCGTCAAAGTTTACGAAGTGCATGACTTGACCAAAGACCCGCACGTCGAACGCGAGATGGTGTTGCTCACCGTCAACGCTGCGATGGGCGAGCAACGACAGGAAGTCTTGAGCCTCGTCGAAATCTTTCGCGCCAAAGTCGTAGACGTTTCGACCGATGCGTTCATCATCGAAATGACCGGCAGCGCCGAAAAGGTCTATGCGTTGATTGATCTGCTCAAGCCGATTGGCATTCGTGACATCGTGCGCACCGGCACGGTGGCGATGACGCGCGTCGCGGCGGTCAAAGCACGGCAAGCGAAATACGACGAGGAGGAAACATTTTCGGAATTGACCTTGAACGAAAAAGTTTAGTGAATAGGTTTTGTGCATTGTAGCTACAGATGGCTGATAAGTCAGAACTTCCAAAACTGAAAAGAGTGCGGGACGTCATACCAGAACTCTTTCGTATGGTGATTCCGATGGGATTCATCGTGGCATTTTTTATAGAGGTTGTTCGACTTCTCTATCTTCGGTATGTTTCAGGTGTTTGGCGGTCGGTAAGATTTGGTGAAGTTATATTCATCGTAGCCATCCTCGTCGTTTATTGGATCGTCGTCCGAGTTCAATGGCGAAAAGAGAAATGAATTTGTTTGCAGTTTTAGAAAAC
>CAZWAK010000114.1:0-24148 GCA_964631865.1 uncultured Heliobacteriaceae bacterium
GGCAGGAACGCGGGCTTACGCCGCGCGTCTCGTAACCACAAAATCGAAAGGGACAACCATGCGAAGTGAATACTCGCGCGCGATCCGCGCGCATGGCGGCGAGGGGCTGGTCGGCGGCACTGGCGGGCGAGCCGCCAGTGGCACACATGCGGCGAGTCGCTGGCCTCGTTGCAGAAGTACGACGTCTCGTTGGCAGAGGCGACGACTTCATCATTGGAGGCACTGCGGGCATTTTCGCAAGGAAATGCGTTACGCGAAAAAGCGCTGTTGGTGAAGGGAGCCTCTTTTTATAAACGCGCCGTCGAGCTTGATCCCAACTTTGCACTAGCCTGGGCGCATCTCTCGTATTATTACAATTACACTGACGAACAGGAACTGGCTGCTCAAGCGGCGGAAAAAGCGTATGCCTTGCGTGAGCGTGTGAGCGAGCGGGAGCGTTTCTTCATTACGTGGAGCTATTACCGCGATGTGACGCGCGATATTGACAGGCAAATTGAAACACTGGAACTTTGGGTACGCACCTATCCACGCGAAACGTTGCCACGCCAATCGCTTGCTGTCTTGTATACCTATTCAGGCAAAGATGAGCACGCGATTGAGGAAGCCCAGGAAACCATCCGTCTTGATCCAAACTTCGTCAGAGGCTATTGGACTTTGGCTCTTTCTTTCATGCGTCTAAATCGTTTCGACGAGGCGAAAGAGATTTGCCAGCGCGCGCTCCAACAAAAACTGGAATCAAATGCGATTTACGTTCCCCTTTACAATATTGCTTTCATTCAAGGCGACGAAGCAGAAATGAGGCGGCTTGAAGCACGAATGTCAGGAGACCCAGAGGAAGCGTCAATGCAGAGTACTCAAGGCGAGATGATCGCGTGGGCTGGCCGTTTACGTCAGTCGCGCGAGGTGTCGAACCGCGCCATTGAATTGTGGTCGCGCGAAAATCAGCGTGAGAATGCTGCTACTGAGATTGCTAACTTGGCGGAGAAATCGGCGACGTATGGCAAGTGTCAGCAAGCGCGAATGGACATCGCGCGAGTTGGGCGCTTGCCTCTTACCCAATATGGCTTATGGCGAGTTGGCATTGCCCGCGCTTTTTGTGGCGATGCGCGGGGGGCGCAAGCCATGGCCGATGAAATGGCTAGACGTTACCCCAAAGATTGGGATGGCAGTGTGTTTGCGACGCTGCTGCGTGCGGCGATTGCCATCCAGCATGGCAATCACGAACAGGCGTTACAAATTCTACAAACTATCGAGCGTTACGAAAGCGCCACGTATTTTTATCTGACCCACCTGCGCGGTCAGGCTTATCTGGCGCAAGGCAAGGGCGCGGAAGCCGCTACACAGTTTCAGCGGATTTTGGATCATCGTGGCTGGTCCGCAGTTTGTGCTTTGTATGTCCCCTCGTATGTTTGGCTGGCGCGCGCATTAGTGTTGCAAGGCGATGCGGCAAAGGCGAAACAGATGTACGACGAATTCTTCCGGCTGTGGAAAGATGCGGATGCGGATTTGCCGGTGTTGATGGAAGCGAAGAAGGAATACGCGCGCTTGCCGTAATGGTATAATCGCGGCACATTTCAATGGAGGTAATTTATGGACACGACCACAACCGAAGCCTTGATCGTCGAAACGCCGCGCGGCCCGTCGCTCGCAGGCACGCGCATCACCGTCTATGCCGTGATGGACTTGATTAAAGCCGGACGCAGCCGCCGCTACGTTGCGCAACTGACGACGCTGACGCCGGAGCAGGTGGATGCGGTTTATGATTATGTCGAAACTCATCGGGAAGCCGTCGAAGCCGAATATACGCGCATTCTGGAGCGCGAGGCGAAAGCGCGTGCCGAGTCGGATCGTATGATCCGCGAGCGGTCTCCCTTTCCACCTGATATGCCGATGGAAGAGCGCCGCAAGCTCATGCTCCGGCGACTCGAAGAACTAAAGAACACTGCGCCGTCACCAAATGGAAATCACGATTCTCATTGATCAGGATTTGCTTGGCTTCGATGTCTTTCTGGAGGAAGGGCTGAAGGAAACGGGCTGGTCGCCGTTGATTCAAGTTCAGTTTACGCGACTGCGCGATTATGACTTGCCTGCGAACTTTCCCGACCAGGATGTCTGGCGGTTTGTGCAAACCCATCGCTTCCTGCTCGTGACCAGCAATCGGAACAGCGAAGACGAGACATCGCTACAAGTCACGATTCAGCGTGAAAACACTGACTCCTCCTCGCCTGTCGTGACAATTGCCGACAAAGAAGCATTGGTCTTCCCCGATTATCGGCAACGTGTGGCACACAGCCTCGCAGATATTATTCTCTATCTGGACAACTATCGCGGCACCGGACGCCTTTACGTGCCGTTTTAATTCATCAGGAGAAAACTCATGTTCCAACCCGACGTTTTGAAAGACAAAGTGATTTTAGTGACCGGTGGCGGCACGGGCCTCGGCAAATCCATGGGCAAGCGGTTTTTGCAACTCGGCGCGAAGCTCGCTATTGCCAGCCGCAAAGAAGATGTGCTCGCCGCGACCGCCAAAGAATTGATGGACGAAACCGGCGGCGAAGTCTTCTATACCGGTTGCGACGTGCGCAATCCCGAATTCGTGGATTACCTGATGGACGCCGTGTGGAAGCACTACGGCACGATTGATGTGCTCGTGAACAACGCGGCAGGGAACTTTGCCGCGCCCACGGAAACGCTGTCGCATCGGGCAGTGGATGCAGTGCTCAATATTGTGTTGCACGGGACGTGGTATTGCACGCTCGCACTCGGCAAAAAATGGATTGCCGAACAACGCGGCGGCACGATGCTCAACATCATTGCCACGTATGCCTGGACAGGTGCGCCGTTCGTGGCTCCGTCGGCGACGGCGAAGGCTGGCGTGCTGGCGTTGACGCAATCGCTGGCGGTCGAATGGGGCAAGTACGGCATTCGCATGAACGCCATCGCGCCAGGGCCGTTTCCGACTGAAGGTGCGGCGTCGCGCTTGAGTCCCAGCGCGAGCTTTGAAGGCCGAATGGACAGCATCCCGATGCGACGCTTGGGCGAGCATGAAGAGTTGGCGAATCTGGCGGCATTTCTGGTGTCGGATTACGCGGGCTACATCAACGGCGATTGCATCACGATTGATGGCGGCAAGTGGTTGCAGGGCGCGGCGGATTTCTCGCGGCTGGAAAACCTGACGGCGGAAGATTGGGCGCAGTTCGCGGCGCAGGCGAAAGGGCAAAAGTAGTGGTTGGCAGCCTGTGGTTTCGGCAGACAATCCGTTCGCACTTTGTCTGTGAACGTTCAGGAAGAGGCGTCAAGAGTACAAGCTTCAGCTTGGTTTTTGGCTCACGCAACGTAAAACCAAGCTGAAGCTTGTACTCTTGACGCCTGTTTTTGTGCGCCTTGTTATTCGCGTTGGGCTTTGCGCGTGCGCACGGGAACTTCGGGCAATTGATGCGTGGTGTGGTCGGTGACGGAATTGGAGAACGGCGGTTCGGGGGCGAACGATTTCGACTCAGGCGTGCGCAAGGTTTTCTGCAAGCTGTCGGGCAGCGGTTCGCCATCGAATGCCCCGGCGACGGTAAAATACCAGCCATTGACCATCACGCCCAACCCGATGAGAAGGAGAATAAAACCCAGACAGCCCAAGAAAACTGCTTCTTCGGATTTCATGGCAAAGCCAAAGATCGTAAAGGCCACGCCAGCGGCTAAGCCAATCGCAGAGGTGACAGTGCCTTGCCGAATGCGGCGCAACCGTTTTTCTTCCGGTGGCTCTAAGAATTTGTCTATTTCCGGCAAGACCCCTTCGACGACTTTGCTCAGTTCTTTTGCCGACTTGAGTTCCCGAATCTTATCCGCCACTGCGCGCCCGATTTCCTCGCGGGCGGAGCCAGTTGGCGAGACAGCTTCGGGTTTATCAAGCGCCAGCCGCACCGAACGCAAATCGGCACCACACGAACGGCAATATTGACCGGATTGATCGGAACCACAACTGGGACAAAACATGCAACACCTCCGCGCGCAGTATAAGCGTGGAGGTGTACGAAAGAGAACCTGGTGAGGTTCAGTCTCAAATTATTTGTAAACCGGATATTTCGGTTTCTTCGGCGCGACGGCCTGTGTCTTCTTCAATTCGTCCAGCGCAATTTGCACCGCTTTTTCCAATTGCGGATCGTGACCCGCACGCACCGCAGCAGGCAACAGTTCGACTTCGACATCGGGCGCGACGCCGTTGTTTTCAATGTCCCATGTGCCTTTCTTCGGATTGAAGAAGCCGCGATTCGGCGCGCTCATTCCGCCACCATCTACAAAGCTCGGCAAGTTGATGTAACCGCCGATGCCGCCGCCCCACGTGCGTTTGCCGACCAGCGTGCCGAGACCCGCTTGCCGAAACATCCACGGCAACGTGTCGCCGCCCGAACCTGCGTCTTCGTTGATAATCATCACGCGCGGCCCCGGTATCGTAGCGACCGGGAAAGGCATGTCTGCGCCTTCGCGAAACGCATACGAAGACAACGGCTGTCGCTTGAGCAGATCAATGAAGTAATCCGCCGGAGCGCCGCCGCTGTTGCTGCGTTCGTCAATGATGACGCCCTGTTTGTCGAGTTGCGCGTAAAAATCGCGATTGAATAAGTCGTAGCCCGTGCGTCCCGTGTCCGGCAAATAAATGTACGCGAGCTTGCCGCCCGAAAGCTCGGCGACTTTGCGGCGATTGTCTTCGATCCAGTTGAACAGCCGCAGCGTGTTTTCGCCCGGCATCGCAATCACCGTGTACGTGCGTGCGTCATCGCCGTTCGGCGTTGCAGCGACTTTGATCTGCGTTGGCTTGCCCGCTTTGCCAACGAAGTAGCGATAGAGATTTTCTGTTGCGTTGATCTCCTGATTATCAACTGCGAGCAGGTAATCGCCGACTTTGACGTGGATGCCCGGTTGTGCGAGCGGCGCGGTCAACAGCGGCATCGAATTATCGCCTTGTAAAATCCGCTTGATGCGATAGCGGCCTTGCGCAACTTCGTAGTCCGCGCCGAGCAAGCCAGTATTTGCGGGCGTGCCCGTTTGCGGAACATCGCCGCCGCCCACGCCCAAGTGGCTGACGGTGATGTGCGAGAACATTTCCTGCATCACGGCGCTCAAATCTTCGCGGCGCACGAGGTGCGGCAAATACGCGGCGTAATGGTCTTTGAGCGCCGTCAGATTTTGCCCGTGATGATTCGCGTCGTAAAAGTAATCGCGCATCAGCCGCCACGCTTCGTTGTAAATTTGCTGCCACTCCTCGCGCGGATGGATTTGCACTTCAAAAGCCGCGAGATCGAGCTTGCCGTCATTCGGTTTCGGCGGCGCATCGGTCGAGACAATCGCGTAGCTGCCGCGTGATTCATACAACAACTTGCTGCCATCGGCGGACACGACGAACGCATTGAGACCTTCGAGAAACTTCTCTGGCCTGCGATTCATAAGATCAAGTTTGTGCAGTGTGGGCGGGCTGGAACTCGTGGTTTCGTGAACAAAGACGATGCCGGGTTTGCCGGCTTGCACATTGCTGTAATCGCGCGGCGGCAAGGGCAGCGTGACGATGCGGTTCGTGATGCCTTCGGGATCAATGGTTGTCGCCGTGTTTTGCTGTGCGTTCGGCGCAAGCGGCGAAACGCCGTCTTGGCTCAGCACGGCGACGTTCACGGTTTTCGTGATGAGTGTACGGAACGTAAACGACGCCATCCCGAATGCGCGGCGCATCGCCGCGTTGTTGCTTTGCAGAAAGTACAAATACTTGCCGCTCGCATCGAACGCAGGCGCTTCGGCATGGACGAGACTGTTCGTGACTTGAAACGATTTGCCCGACGCGAGCGAATGCAGAAAGACGGCCTTCAACCGGTTCGGCAAATTCTTTTCGTAAGCCAGCCATTGGCTGTCGCGCGACCAAGCCGCAATCATCGTTTCGGGTTCGGGATGAATTGAGTTGTCCACGCGCGTGACTTGATTTGTTTCCCGGTTGACAATCCACAGGTTCGAGCGTTTGTCATAAAACGCAAGCCGCTTGGCATCAGGCGACCACAGAGGTTCGCCGTAAAAACTGGGCGATTTTTCAATTGCGATTTTGCGCGTCTCGCCCTCGCCTGTCGTGGCGCGCAAGTGCAATTGATACTCGCCCGCTTCGTCCGAAAAATATGCGAGCCAATTGCCGTCCGGTGACCAGGCGGCGTTGCGTTCGGCTGCGCCCGAAGAGTTCGTCCAATTGCGCACTTCGCCTTTGTCGCTCACGGTCAGCACTTCGCCGCGTGCCGTAAATAGGGCGTGCGAGCCGTTCGGCGCGATGTTGTAATTGTGAACGTTGCGCGCGACTTTGACTTTGCGCGGTTTGGTTTCGGCGTCGTCGGCATTGACCCTGACGGGGACGACGCGCGTTTGTTTTGTGGCCAAATCGAACAAATGCAGCTTGCCGTCCTGCACCAACACAATCGCGTCGTCGCACGCGGCAGTCGCGCTGATGTCGTATTTCTCGAACTTCGTCACCTGCTCAATTTTCTTCGTCTTCGTGTCGAAGCTGAACAAATTCGCAGTGAATGTGCGGTCAGAAACGAAGTAAATTTTGTCGCCGATCCACATCGGATTGCGATTGTTCGAGCCGTCGTTGGGCAACGCTTCGATCTGACTGTCGGCGAGATTCGCAATCCAGAGCGGGGAAGTCATGCCGCCGCGATAGTTGCGCCACATCGTCGTCGCCACACGCGCAGGTTGATACGCGAGCCGCTTGCCATCGGGCGAAAACGTGCCGCCATAACCCGTCGGCAACGGCAATTCGGTTTCAAATCCACCCGTGACCGGAATCGTAAACAAGCGCGTGATTTGATCGGTGATGCGCCACGACCGCAGCAGAATTTCTTTGCCGTCCGCTGTCCAGCCGAGCGGAATCGAATCTTTCGGATGCCACGTCAATTGCCTCGCTTCGCCGCCCGCGACGGGCATCACGTAAGTTTGCGTGTCGCCACCGCGTTCCATCGAAAACGCCAGCAGCGAACCATCGGGCGAAAAGTTCGGGCGACTCTTTTTGCCCGGCTGACTGACGAGGCGTTTCGCTGTGCCGCCGTTGCGATCTACCAGCCAGAGTTCACCCGCGTAGCTGAAGGCAAGTTGTGTTTTGCTGAGGCCAACGCTTCCGAACGGCAATGGCGCTTGGGCAAAACTGATGCTTGCAAAAGCGATCAAACAAACCAACGCGAAAAGGGATTTGCGCATATTCGTTCTCCTGTTTGGGATAATGCAGGCCTCACTGTAGCGTGATTGCAGGTCTTGCGCTTGTATGTCTGAAACCATTTAGCACAATTGGAAAGAAGACGCGAATTCACCGCAGAAAGGCGCAGCGGTATCGCGGAGGTTTCGCAAAGAGGGGAAAGAATTTTTTCGCCAAGTCTCTGCGAGAACTCGGCGCGACCTCTGTGCCCATTAGGTTCTACACAAGTCAGTTGTCTTTAGCTCCAGCGGAGCGGAATGTTTATAGAACTGCCAGTAAAAACCGCCGTTAGCTCCAGGGGAGCGGCATCTGTGCCAGATTGATGCCGCTCCCCTGGAGCTAGGGAGGCAACGCGCGCAACTCCTATAAATATGGCGCTCCGCTGGAGCGCGGGAAACTTGTGTAGAACTTAATGCTCTGCGCCTGCAGCGGTGAGATGATTTGCAGGCCGATCAATTCTTTGCCTTCCGCACTCAAGCCTCATCGCTTTCGCCTCGTGGCGCGGAATTCGGCAGGCGTTAGCCCCGTGATGCGTTTGAAGGTGCGGGTGAAATGGCTTTGGTCATAGAAGCCGACAGCGTGCGCGATTTCGACGAGCGAGGCTTCCGTCTGCGTCATTTGTCGGCAGGCGGTTTCGATGCGCAGTCGGCGCACATATTCGCCGACCGAACAATGAAAATGCTGGCGAAAGACGCGCGCGAGATAGACCGGATGCACACCGACCGTCGCCGCGACTTCGGCGAGCGTCACTTCGTCGTGACAATATTCGTGCAGGAATTCTTGCGCGCGCACGAGCCACGTCGGCATGCGCGTTTCGCGGTTGGCGTGCCGCGTGGCTGCGGTCAACACTTCGAGCACGAGCGCTTCAATGGCGAGCGGCGCGATGGCATCGCGGGCTTGGGCTTCGTGATAGAGCCGCGTCGCAAGCTGTGCCGTCGTGCCACCCTCAAACGCGGAAGGCTGATCCAAAATCGTCGCACAATCCCGGACGCGCGCTAAAAACGGCGCTTGGATTTGCACGCGAAAGATGCGCACGCGCTCCCGATGAAACACGACCGCGTGGTCTTCGCCCGGCGGATGAAAGACGAGTGATGCGGGCTGACAACTGCGCCTTTGCGCGCCGTAGCTTTCGTCGTAGCCGCCCTGCAAGACGAGGCTGAAATAGGCGTGTTCGTGTTCGTGACGCGGCATTTTCCACCCCGCCGGATACAGGGTTTCGGCCAGCGAATAGTTCGCTAATTCACGGGTGTTTAGCGTTTGTCCGGCGAACGGTTGATGACGAAGCATCGGTCGGAATCTCCTCTGTGACATTGATGATGGGTGTGCGCCGCTTCACTGTACGCGATTCTCCATTGTGAAGTTCGCGGTTCGTGCCCGGAAGTACAGAAGCGTATTTTTTCACTTTTCTGCCGATTTGGCACGCGCAACCTTGACGGAAACGTAACCGCTTAACATAATCTCAGGCATCACAATCTAGCTACTTGGTTTTACCAAACTGGGATCGAAACGGCGACTACAAACGAGACCGCAAACGAATTGCGGCAATTGGCTCTTCGCATCAATCATTGCTTTTGCGCGCTGCTGCACCGGAAAAGCGGCGCGGCAAGACTCATCAACTACAGATTTTCAAGGAGGTCACCCGTGATTAAGCTCTCACGTTTGTTCTGGGCAGGCGTCATAACCCCACTGCTCCTGAGTTTGACTTTCGCGCAGGATTTCCGCGGCACGATTACCGGTCGCGTGATGGATGCCTCGAAAGCTTCGATTCCCAACGCGACCGTAACGGTGAAAAACGCCGCTACGAATGAAGTCTTCACTGCCACAACGGACAATGAAGGCAATTACAAAGTTCCGTTCCTGCGCCCCGGTGATTACAACGTCACCGTCGAAGCCAGCGGCTTCAAAAAGGTCACGCGCGAAAACCTCGTCGTCGCTATCAGTCAGATTGCGGCGGTAGATTTCTCGCTCGAAACCGGACAAATCACCGACACGGTCACGATTGAAGCATCCGGTCAGGTCGCGCTCGAATCTGCCAACGCAGATCGCGGCGGCGTCATTGACCGCCAGAAAGTCGTCGAACTTCCGCTCAACGCGCGCAATCCGTTTATGCTCGGCGTGCTGACGGCGGGCGTGAATTTTTATGGCGCTTCGATCTGGCAACGCCCGTTCGACAACGGCGCGATTGCCGAATGGACGATCAACGGCAGCCAAACACGCGGCAACGAATTTCTGCTCGACGGCGCACCCAATAACGGGCAAGCCGGCGGCAACAACATCGCGTATGTCCCGCCCGTAGATTCCGTGCAGGAATTCAAAATCATGACGAACACGTATGATGCGCAGTACGGCAAGACGACCGGCGGCATCATCAACGTGAATTTGAAGAGCGGCACGAATGCGTTTCACGGCTCGATCTATGAGTTCATGCGGCGCGAATGGTTGGATGCCAATGACTTCCGTCTCAACGCCCAAAGTCGCCCCAGACCCAAACACTGGCTCGACCAATACGGCTTCTAGGTGGAAGGGCCGGTGCGCATCCCCTGGCTCTACAACGGCAAGGATAGGACCTTCTTCATGTTCAATTATGAAGGCTATCGCGAAGGCGTCCCCTCGCCGCTGACGCTTTCTGTGCCGATGCCGGAAATGCTCGAAGGCGATTTCAGCAAACTGGTGGACGGGGCCGGCAGACCGATCATCATTTACGATCCGTTGACGGGACGTGCCGATGCCACCGCGCCCGGCGGTTGGCGGCGCGATCCCTTCCCCGGCAACAAGATTCCAGCCGCGCGGATCAACCCGATTGCGAAGAAGATTCTGGGCTTCCAACCGAAAGCGAACCAGAGCTTCGCGGCGGCTGGCTATGCGCGCCAGAATCTCTTCCTTTCACCTGCGGCGACGGACGCTTTCTTCAACTATGTCGTCAAGATTGACCAGCAATTCAACGAGCGGCACCGGATGTACGTCCGCTGGGCGCAGAACGACCGGACGGAAGATCGCAACGTCAACGGCATTTTCAGCGGCCCTGGTCAGGACGGACAGCAACCATTCAAGCGTATCAACGATGCGTTTGTGGTAGACCATCTGGCGAATTTCACGCCGACGTTCATCTTCAATTTCCGCGCCTCCTTCAACCGCTTCATCGAAGACGGCTTTGGTGAGGGCAACATTGGGTTTGACAAAACAACGCTCGGTTTTCCGGCCAGTCTGGTGAGTCAGGTGGCTGGCGTGAAATCGTTCGGACGGTACACCTTCAACGATTACAACGCGCTGGGACGGTTTCGGGGGAATAATCTGACGAATACCATCGCCACACATCCGAACTTCACGTGGATTCGTGGCGCGCAGACGTGGCGCGGCGGCGTGGACATCCGTTTCACGCAGTTCATCACCAGAAACGAAGGCAGCCCATTCCTGCTGACCGGCACGCGCGGCTTCACCCAATCGCGTTTCGATCAGGGCGACCCGAACAGCGGCGACTCCATTGCCAGCTTCCTGCTGGGATACGTGGGCGGGCAAGCGGATTACAACCTCTTCCCGACGACGCTCGGCAAATACTATGCGCCGTGGTTCCAAAACGATTGGAAAGTGAATCGCACCTTCACGCTCAATCTCGGCGTGCGCTGGGACATCAACCAGGCTCCGAACGAACGGTACAACCGTCTCAATCGTGGCTTTGATGCGGGCGTGACGAATCCGGCGGACAGCCTTATCAATCGCACGACGTTCCCGACGGTTCCGAAGCTGCTCGGCGGGTTGAACTTTGCGGGGGTCAACGGCGTGCCTACCATCGCCGCCGATACCGATTGGAACAACCTCCAACCGCGTGTGGGCTTTGCTTGGCAACTCCGTGATAAGCTCGTGATGCGTGGCGGTTGGGGGATGTATTTCGTGAACCCCAATAACGATTATCTGCAATTCAACGGCTTCCAGATCAGCACTCCGGTCATCAACTCGAATGACGGTGGACGGACGCCGATTGGCGACATCCTCAGCAACCCGTTCCCGTCGGGGATTACGGTTCCACGCGGTGCATCCGGCGGTTATTCCACCTTTCTTGGACTCGGCTTCAACTTCGTCAATCCGAGCTTCCAGATTCCTTACGTGCATACGTTCTCGTTGGGCTTCCAATATCAGTTGCCCGGCGATTCGCGGTTAGAAGTTTCGTACGTGGGGAACCGCACGTTGAAGCTGCAAACCACGCGTCCTTTCAACGAACCGGATTTGGCATTTCGCCAAAAGTGTAACCCGCTGGAAGGCGGCAATCCAGTCTTCTGTAATGAGCAACTGCCCAACCCGTTCCGCGGGTTGGCTCCGTTCGCCGGGACAAACCTCTTCACGGCGACGGGACTCTCGCGCTTCCAACTGGCGCGTCCGTACCCGCATTTCACTGGCATCACGGAGGTGACCCGCAACGATGGTCGGATTGACTACAACTCGTTGCAGGCCACGTTCGAGAAGCGCGCGCGCAACGGGCTGAACGGCGTGTTCACCTACACGTTCTCGAAGCAGATTGAGCAATGGGGCTTCAATGACTTGCAGAGGAACATCCCGCAACGCGGCTTGTATCTGGCCGACCGTCCGCACCGCTTCACGGCGGGGCTGGTCTATCAGTTGCCGTTTGGCGAAGGGCAGAAGTTCTTGAACATCAGGAACGGCTTCCTGAGCCGCATCGTCAGCGGCTGGCAGTCGAGCCTGATTCTGCAATGGCAATCGGGGCGTCCCTGGGATTTGAACGGCAACATCCAGTGGATCAATCCCGATGCCTATCTCAAGGACATTCAATGGAAAGGCGCAGATCAGGTGTGGGCTTTCCGCACCTACCCGGATCGGAACAATCCGGCAGTCCGCTCGGTCTGTGCGGCGCGCATGTTGGATAACGGAACGCTCGCCTTGCAAACCTACAGCGCCAATCTGAACGGCTGTACCTTGGCGAACGTGGACATGATCCGTGTCCCGAACTTCTCTCCGCGCTTCACCTCGTTCCGCTCTTCGACCGTCCGGTTGCACTCGCCTCCGAGTGCTGACCTGTCATTTAACAAGATGACGAGAATCACAGAGAAGGTCGGCCTCCAGTTGCGCGTTGAGATGTTCAACTTCACGAACACGTACTCGTACGGCGTACAGCATTTCACCAATAACCCCGATGATCGCAACTTCGGCAGCCTCTTCCCGCGCACGGCGGGCAACACTCAAGTTGCTTATCCGCGCCACATTCAATTGGCGGCGAAGATCATCTTCTAGTTCGTTTGGTTCACCCGACCAAACACCAGCCACGAGCGGTTTCTTTCGGAGCCGTTCGTGGCTTTTTCGTTTTTGCGTTCGGCGCAAAATTGCGGTAAAAGCGTCGTCGCATCACAACCGTCCACTGACAAAACAAAAAAGGAGGCTGCCCCGATGGAAAAACTACCGAATCCGCATGACCGCTTTTTCAAAGAACTGTTTTCGCCTCTGCCAACGGCGCGCGATTTCATTCGCCATTACCTGCCGAAATCGCTCGGAGCCGCCATTGATTTACGCACACTGACCGTTGTCAAAGAGAGTTTCCTTGACGAAGAGTTACGCAATTACTTTTCTGACATGCTCTTTCGCGCGCGGCGTAAACAGGGCGGCGACGTGTTGATTTACATACTGCTCGAACACAAAAGCGCGCCGGATGCGTTGGTGGCCTTGCAATTGTTTTTATATCTGGCGCGCATTTGGTATCCCCATTTTCAAAACAAACAAAAACCCTTGCCGCTCGTCATCCCGGTCGTGTTTTATCACGGCAGTCAGAAGTGGAATGTTAGCCGACAATTCAGCGCGTTATTCGATTTCACCGGCGTGGAAGCACTGCGCGAGTTTCTGCCGGAGTTCAAATATCACTTGTGCGATTTGTCGAAGATGGAGATTAACAAAGGCCAACCGCGTTTGCGGGCAGGCTTGGCGACGTTGAAATATGTGTCCAGTCATGATCTGCCATCGCGTCTCGGCGAGATTTTTCAGACGATCAAATTATTGCCGCGACGACCTGGCTTTTTGTATCTCAAGACTGTGCTAACATACCTGACGCGGGCGGCAAAGAAACTCAAGCGTGAGTCCATTCAACTGGGCTTGCACGACACATTTCCCGAACACGAAGAGGTGCTTATGCAAACAATCGCGGAACAATGGATCGAGGAGGGGATGCAACAGATGGCGTTGCGAATCTTAAAAAACCGGTTTGGTACTCTTTCCACCAAAGCAACGCGCCAGGTTCATGCTCTTCCGATGGAGTATTTGGAAAAACTCAGCGATGTTTTCCTCAATTTCAAATCAGAAGAGGAACTGCTGGTATGGTTACAAAAGGCGCAACGAAAACATTAGCTCTTGAGCTGAAAACCTGGGTTAGGCGTAAGCTCTTTCCCCATAGCCTGCGGATGACGGAGGCAGAGTTGGCTGCTTATGCGGCTTCCTTGGATGAACAGGTGGCACACAACGAACGGCTGAACCTCTTTGCCTTACAAATGTTGGAGTATCGGGTCGGAAAGTTTGATGAATTGACTCGCGTACGAATGCGCTTTCTCTCAGAAGAGCTACTGTTTGCTATGGGGCATGAATGGGCGACATTCAAGTCAAAGTCGGACGTCAGACGATGGATGACTGCGCATAATGTCAAACCTGAGGAGTAGCAGCGCGTCTCATTTTTCCTGCACTGTCACCACGCGATCTGCTTGGATCCCCGTTAGGATTTGTTTTGTTCCGCTCGGCCAGCGAATTTCGATTTGCCGCACTACCGTTTCTTTCCCCAACCCAAAATGCACCAGGCTTGAACTCGACGAAGCATAGCCCACACTCGTTGTCGCGTGATTGCTTTGCGTGCCGCTTGCCGTTGTCAATTTGATCTTTGCGCCAATGCCGTCGCGATTGCTTTTTGTGCCGATCAACTTGAGCGCCAGCCAATGCTGATCGTTCGTTGATTCATTCCACCAAAGCTCGGCGGGTTCATTCAACGAAGTCGTCACGACATCCACTTTGCCATCGTGATTGAAGTCCGCAAACGCTGCGCCACGATGGGCTGAGCGAGATTGAAATGATTCGCCTGCCTCACGCGAACCATCTTGCCACGTGCCGTTGCTGAGGTTGGTGAACACAGCGTTCGACTGGCGATAGGTTTGTTCGTTGTAGAGTTCCTGATTGTCGTTGACGTGCGCGTTCGTCGTGAACACATCCTTCCATCCGTCGTTATTGAAATCGAACAAGCCCAAGCTCCAGCCGCTGCGTTTGACTGAAGGCTGCCCGAGGCCGCTCGACCACGTCACGTCGGTAAAAAAGCCTTTGCCGACGTTGCGAAACAATGGAAATGTTTCGCCTTCGAGCGCGGAGACGATCACATCCGGCTGTCCGTCGTTGTCGTAATCGCGAAAGTCTACGCCCATACTCGACACGGGTTTGCCGCCGTCATTCAACGCAACGCCAGCGGTCAACGCGACTTCGGTGAAGCTCTTGCCTCCGTTGTTTTGAAACAGAAAATTCGGCAGCGTGTCGTTCGCTACGAAGACATCTACGAAGCCGTCATCGTTGTAATCTGCGAGGGCGACGCCCATTCCTTTACCGATGTGTTTCGCAATGCCGGTCGCGGCGGAAACATCCGTAAACGTGCCGTCGCCGTTGTTGCGGAACAGTTGGTTCGGCAAGCCTTCGTAGCGGTCGGGGAAGCAGTACGTGCGCTTGCCCGTCGCGCCGCAGTACGGATCAATTTCAGGATGCCACTTGCAGTAATTGACGATGAACAGATCGAGATGGCCGTCGTTATCGTAATCGAACCACGCGGCGGCGACCGACCAAAGTTTGCCGCGCTGTGCGTCCACACCCAATAAATTCGCGGTCTTCGTGACATCCGTGAATTTGCCGTGGCCGTCGTTGCGATAAAGTTGGTTGCGATTGACGCCTGCTACAAACAAATCCTGATCGCCGTCGTTGTCGTAATCCGCGACTGCCGCGCCCATCGCATAGCCTTCACCTTTTGTGCCTGTTGTTTTGGTCACGTCCGTAAACGTGCCGTCGCGATTGTTGCGAAAGAGCCGATTCCAAAACTGCGCCGAAGTCTTTTGCATCGCGGGCAGTTCTGCGCCATTCACGAAGTAAATATCTTCCCAGCCGTCATTGTCGTAATCAATCACGGCAACGCCGCCGGTCATCGTTTCGATTTGGTATTTGCGCGGCGACGCGGCATTGCGCAACGTGAAATTTAGCTTGGCCTGCGCCGCGCCGTTGCGAAATTTGATCGGCGTGATTGTAGGCAACGCAGAAGCCGCTTGGCTATTCGTTGCGCCTGCTTTCAATCGTTCCAACGCCGTGCGTGCTTGGGCATTGCCGTCGAGCGCGATGGCTTGCTGAAACTCTTTTGCGGCTTCGCTGAGCTTGCCTAATTTTTCCAGCGCCCGCCCACGTTGCAGTCGAGTCGCGCTGGCATTCGGATTGAGCGCGACGGCCTGCGTCAAATACGCCAACGCTTCGTCGTAGCGTTGCAGCCGCAGCAACAAATCGGCGGCATACACGAGCGGCAACGTCATCGGACGCGACTGTTTTTGATTGAGTTGAATCGCGGTTTCGTACGCTTTGAGCGCGGCGGCGTCTTCGTGCAAAGCGTCGAGAGCCAACGCCAATTGCGTATGCGCATCGGCGTAGTCATTGCGCAGTTGCAGCGCGCGTTGTGCTGCGGTTTGCGACGGCTTGAGCTGGCCTTGCAAATACTGCACGCGCGCCAGGAAAAACCACAATTCGGCGTCGTTCGGAAACAACGTGACAGCACGCTGAAAGGTTTGTTCGGCCTGGGGGATTTGTTGCGTGAGTTGCTGCGACAAGCCACAGAGTTTCAAGGCCGCCAGATTTTTCGGCTCGCTGGTGCTGGCACGACAGGCGAGTTGCGCCGCTTCGGGAAACCGCCGCTGGGCAAATCGTTCTTGCGCGATTTGTAGGTCCGTACTCGAAGAGATTTGTGCTGAAGCGAACAGCCCAAGCCAAGTCCAAATAAGATTTATCATCATTGCCTGCGAGCCATGAATTATAGTCCGTTCGCAGTTTAGAAGCCGCTCAGGGATTTGTCCAAAAAAGTAACGCGATTTAGCAAATCGCGTGTCGCAACTATCCAAAGCGGCGATTTAGCAAATCGCGCTACACCTGAAATAAAAAAGGCCACTCCAAGCTTGCTTGGAGTGGCCCGGAGATTAGCGCGAACAGGTTTAGAACTCGAAGCGTCCGCCGAGTTGGAAGGCGCGTGCGCCGCCCGACCCGAACACTTGCGAGGCGCGCGATTGCGCCAGGCCAAACGTCCCACCAGAATTGATGGTGAAGTTATAGCCGCCCAAATTCGCGACGTTGAAGACATTGAAAGCTTCCGCGAAGATCGAGAGTTTGATGCTCTCTTTCCAGGTAAACTTCTTGCTCAGGCGCACATCCTGCGAACTGAAGTTGTCGCCAAATTCAAAATCGGCGGGCAACGTGAGTTGCGGAATCGCGGAACCGCGCGCATCGCGTGAACCAGTCGGATACAACGCATTCCAATCGCTCACGGCTTTGCGCAAGACATCCTTCCCGCAACTCCGATTGAAGCAGTTCCAGGGGATGCCAGGCAGGGGTTCGGAGGTGGTGCCGTCTCCGTCCAAATCCACGCCCGAAACCATCGGCATCAACGGGCCACGGCTGCCCATCGAGGAAATCACGCCGAGTTGGAAGCCCCAAGGCAAATCCACCAGCCCGGAAATATTCAGCAAATGACGACCGCCTTGCGGCCCCCAGGTTTTGGTGTATTCGTCCAGATCGTTGATGCCGTTGTAGCCGTGATTGTTGGTCAAGGCATACGAGGCGGTGAAGAGGTAACGCTTGGAGAACCGCTTATCGAGTTTGACCAACATCGCGTTGTACGTTGCGCGTCCGCCCGGAGTCCAGAAACTGATGGGACCCGTTGAGCATTGGGCATTCACATCCCCCCGTTGCGCGGCGGACGTGCAGAGCGGAATGATGGGGGCTTGCGCGCCATTAACCCGACGATTGAAGCGGTTATAGTCCAGTGCGCCAAACAACAAATTGACGTAGACGCGCCGCACAAAATCTACGTTGAGAACCATGTCGTTACCCAACTCGCGTTGCATCCCGATGTTCATGTGGTAGCTGCGCTGCACGGGATAGTTTTTGGGATAGAGGTTAGCTGCCGACTTGTTCAATTGGATGTTGCGCACAGTCAGATCATTCAGATTTTTGGGGGCCAAGGCCGCCGTCACCGCCGGAAGCTGGGCTGTGAGAATTTGCTGAAACTGTCCCAGGGTCAGGTTGGTCAACTCCCCAAATGGCAAGGCCGCTCCAACCGCAACGGGCGTTCCGCCGCGACTGATGTTGACAATGCCGGGGAAGGTGTTCACAAAGACAGAATTGGGGACCTGGAGGCGACCGTTGCCTACCGGCCCGATAGCGGCGCGTTCCTCCAACCGCCGCCAGAGCAATTCCGTGTCCCAATAAATGCCCGCCCCGGCCCGAATGACGGTCTTGCTATCGGGCGCGTAGGCAAAGCCAAGTGCCGGTGAAAAGTTTTTGTAATTATTATTGGTCGGGCTTAAATCACTGCCATAAAGCGGAGCCAGATAGCGGGGCTTATCCAGATCGCGATTGACGAGGGTGCTTTCAAAATTCCACGCCAGCCCATAATTGAGTGTGAGCTTCGGCGTGACTTTCCAGGTATCTTGCCCATAAAAGCGCAGCCGCCGATTGAGCCTCGCTTTATCTACGTTGTACGGCGGAGGTTGCGACGGATCGCCTACGCCAATAATGCTGCCGAGAAAGGGCAGATTCAGCAAATCGGCATTCGTGCGAATGACGGTCGGTAGAGTGGGGAAAAGCAAGGGCAGGAGTGCCGCCGGAACTACGCTGCGCACCAGTTCGGGCGAGGCTGCGGAACTACACGACGGATCGCAGAAGCCCCAGAATCCCGTGCCGGGGGCATGCTCAAACTCACCGCCAAACCGCAGACGATGCGAGCCTTTTTGCCAGGACAGGTTGTTAACGAAGGTATTGCGATACAGATCGCGTCCTTGCGTGGCGTTTTGCGTATTGCCCACCCTGAAATTGCTGCCTTCGAGGCTGAGTTCCCCCAACCCCAGTCCGATACAATCGGGACAGGTGGCCTGGTCGGCAAACAGATTTCGATTCCGCCAATAGGTGTAGTTGTACCGGAAGTCATTGACCAGAGTAGGTTGAAGAACCGCTGTCCAGCCGACCACGACTTGATTGGAGCTATTGGTATTTTGCAGCCAGTTGGAAGGCATCGTTGCGCCACCTCGTGGGCCGAACCCTTTGTTTTGGTCTCTGGAATAGCGGGCAAAAACGTTGTTCTTTTCATTGACGCGGAGGTCAAATTTCGCGCTGAAGAGATGTCCGTTGTACGGGCTGCTGAAGTTACCGGCTAAGCCCGCAACTGACGGCACATTGGGTTGCACAACAAACGTCTGCACCTGGCGGGTGTATTCGTAATTGGTAAAGAAATAGGCGCGATTTTTCTTAATCGGGCCGCCGATCCAAACACCCGGATTGCTGCGCACGAAATAGGGGTCTTCGACACGCTTGCGAGATGCTGCATTGAGGCAAGCGGGACTGTTTGGTGTTTCAAGGCAGATGCGTTTCAATCCCGGATACGCGGACAGGTTGTGATCGCGGAAGAAATAATAGCCGGAGCCATGAAATTCATTGCCGCCACTGCGCGAAACGATATTCACCGCGCCCACGCTGGTGATGCCGGTCGAAAGGTCGAAGTTGGAGGAAGAAAGCTGGAACTCCTGAATCACTTCCTGTGAGAAGTTCATGCCCGTCTCACCTTCAATCGAATTGCGCACATTGCCGCCGTCCACCGTGATGGCGGTTTTATCGGAAGCGCCACCGAGGATGGAAACCGAGAACAACGAGTTATATTGCGACGTCGTTCCGGGAGACGCCGAGACGCCGGGTTCCAAAAACGCGAGTTGCAGGAAGCTGCGTCCGTTCAGCGGCAATTCCTGAATCTTTTGGCGTGTGATGACGCCGTCAATCGAGTGGGATTCGGTGTTGACCGCCACTGCGCCCGTTCCTTCGACGTTCACGATTTCGCTGGTTTGCCCGACCTGTAGCTTGGCTTCCACGGTCACGACGGTTCCAGTCGTGACCGTGACGTTTTGCTGGGTCGTGCGGAATCCTTGCGCCTGGGTAGAGATTTCATACTCACCGGCAGGCAAAGAGGCGACCGAAAACGTTCCATCTTCAGCCGAGGTCACTTTTCGTTCCGCGCTGGTCGCTTTATTTTTGATGGTGACTACCGCATTGGTGACAACCGCTCCTGCCGGATCAATAACCGTTCCCGAAATCGTGCCCACTGGCACTTGGGAAATGGCGGCTGGAGCCAGTAGCATGAATAGGAGACAGCCAAAAAAAGCACATTGCGTAAGCGCTCGCATAAAAATTCCTCCTCAGGTGTGAGTGATAGTGGGTTGATTATATCTGCAAGATGAGAGCTTTTCTGATGAACTCAAGGCGTATATCTCTTAAAAGCAAGAGAGCATGGGTTCAGCGCCCTCGTCGCAAATGAAAACTGCTCTTGTTTCTTCCCAGCTTTACTTGATAGTTTAGTTCTGTCAGCTTCTATTTGTTCTTCAATCAGAAATACGACCCAGGAATAGAATTCAGATTTCTGGGTCGTTGGAAGGCGAGCGGATTATACGCCCAAAGAAATTGCTTCGGCAATCCACTTTCGTGAAAAGGATTAAGTTTATGACATTTGAGCAACCCGTATGGAATTTCGAGCAGGAGCCGACGAATGAGCCGATGGACGAAACCAGCGTGAATTTGCGCGCCTATTTCGACCGCATGGATGACGACAAGATGCAGCAATATCAGGCCACCTGGACGGACGATGAAGTCAAAGACTGGGACGGCAATTTCCGCGACGACGGCGAATTGATGATGTTTTGTTGCGAACGCGACGTGGAGATTGACGAATATCGTCGCGTGCTGGAACAGTGCATCGCCTACCGCCATCGCGTGCGCCCGCAATTGCGATAAGATGAGGTAACGCGATTTGGCAAATCGCGGTGGTTCGAGACTTTATCCCGCGATTTGGCAAATCGCGCTACGGCTAAGACAACTATGCAAATCAAAACCGAATACATCGAAATCCCTGTTGCCGCAAAAACGATGCGCACGTTTGTGGCACAACCGACCGCGCCCGACAACTATCCCGGCCTTCTGCTCTTCTCGGACATCTTTCAATTGAGCGCGCCGATGCTTCGCACCTGCGCGCGGCTCGCGGGCTACGGCTTTGTCGTCGCCGCGCACGAAATCTTTCATCGCCGTGAAGCGGCAGGCACAGTGCTTGAACAAACCGATGAAGGCCGCGCGCGCGGGATGCAGAATCAGCAAACCACACCGCTCGCGCATTTCGATGAAGACTGCCGCGCGGCGCTGGACTATTTGCAGCAACATCCCAACGTCGCTGCCGGGCAAATCGGCGCAGGCGGCTTTTGCATCGGCGGGCATCTCGCGTTTCGCGCCGCGTTGCAACCCGATGTCAAAGCGACGGCGTGTTTTTATCCGACGTGGTTGCACAACGGCCAATTGGGCGCAGGCGCAAACGCCGATTCGTTGCAGCGCGCCGCTGACATCAAAGGTCAACTGCTCATCCTGTTCGGCGCACTCGATCCGCTGATTCCTGCCGAAGGCCGCGCGATGATTGAAGCTGCGTTGCAACAAACGAACGTGAACTACGAAGCGCGCTTGTACTCGGCAGATCACGGCTTTGTGCGCGATGATCGGGCGGCGTATGATCCCGAATGCGCGGATCAGGCATTGGCCGAAGCCGTGCGTTTGTTTCGGCAAACGTTTGGCTCGTGAGCCAACGCATTGACTCCTCTGAAGCTTGAGTTGTAAAAGACCTCATCGGTCAAGCAAAGGATTCAAGCTATGAACAGCGTCAAACTTCTGTGTCTGTTGGTTGCCCTCGCGTTGGCAAGCTTCGTCATTGCCAGGGCTGCGCCAACGACGATTGATTTCGAGCGCGACATTCGCCCGCTCTTGCACGCCCGTTGCAGCGGCTGTCACGGCGCAACCAAGCAAAATGCCGGTTTGCGCTTTGATAACAAAGCGTCGGCGATGAAAGTCATCACGCCGGGCAAGAGCAGCGCGAGCGAATTGATCCGCCGCGTCACGAGCAACGACGCAACCGAAATGATGCCGCCGACGGGCGACCGCTTGACGCCGCGCGAAATCGCATTGCTCAAAGCGTGGATTGATGCGGGTGCTGTTTGGCCGGAAACGCAAACACCAATGGCCGAAGCCAAGCGCGCCGATAAAACCTGGTGGTCGCTGCAACCGCTCAAGAACATCGAGCCTCCGACAATCCGCAATCCAAACTCCGCAATCCAAACTCCCATTGATCGTTTCATCATTGCCAAACTCGCCGAAAAGAATTTACAACCCAGTCCACCAGCGGATCGCCGCACGCTGCTTCGGCGCGTGACCTACGATTTGACGGGGTTGCCGCCCACGCCCGAAGAAGTCGAAGCCTTCGTCAACGACAAAGCGCCGAACGCATACGAAAAGCTGGTGGATCGTTTGCTGAGCAGCCCACGTTACGGCGAGCAGTGGGGGCGGCATTGGTTGGACGTCGCACGCTTTGGCGAAAGCAAGGGCTTCGAGCAAAACCACATCATCAACAATCTCTGGCCGTATCGTGATTATGTGATTCGCAGCTTCAACCAAGACAAGCCTTTCAATCGCTTCATCGTCGAACAGTTGGCGGGCGATGTCGTGGGCAAAGGCGATCCGAACGTGGAAGTCGGCACGGCGTTTTTGGTCTGCGGGCCGTATGACAGCGTCGGCAATCAGGACGAAGTGCAGCAGAAAATCATTCGCGCCAACACGCTCGATGATGTCATCACCGCGACCAGCAATGCGTTTCTCGGTCTGACGGTGAATTGCGCGCGCTGCCATTATCACAAGTTCGACCCGATTCCGACCGAAGATTACTATCGCATGCGCGCCGCGTTTGAAGGCGTCACGCACGGCGAGCGCGTGCTGGCAACCGAGGCCGAAAAACAACGCTTTGAAGCAAAAGCCAAACCGCTCGAAGCGCGCCGCGGTGAAGTGCTGAAGGCCAAAACGGCGCTCGAAAAAAGCATCGCCGCGCGCGCCAAAGAAAAAGCTGCACAAGTCACGAGCTATGCGTTGCCGAAGATCACGCGGCATTTCAACGAGCATCGCTTTGCGCCGGTTGCGGCGCGCTACTTGAAATTCCAGATGCGCGCGCATTCGGACAATCCGAAGTCGGCGGTCAACGCGCGGCTCGACGAATTTGAAGTGTGGACGAAAGACCGCAACGTCGCGCTGGCGAGCAATGGCGCGAAAGCGGAAGGCATCACGAATCGCCGCGCCGAAGATTTTGTCGGAGCCAATGCCTACGGCGTCGAATTGGTGAACGACGGCAAGTTCGGCGAACGCTGGTTTGTCGCGGCTCCGGCGGAATTGACGTTGACGTTTGCGCAGACGGAAACCATCGAACGCATCGTGTTTTCGCAAGACCGCGCCGCGTCGCCGAATGATGCGGGCAATGGCGGCCTGGGGCCGTTTGTCACCGAATATCAAGTGCTGATTTCGCTTGATGGAAAAGCCTGGCAAGCGATTGCCGATTCGTCGTCGCGCCCGCCGTACAACGAAGCACATTTGATCGAACGATTCGCTGCGCTAGTGATGACGGACGACGAAAAGCAATCGCTTGCCACGCTCGACACCGAACTCGCGCAACTCAATCGTGACTTGAAAGCGATTCCGCCGTTGCCAACAGTGTGGGCCGGGAAATTCGAGCAGCCGAAAGTTACGACATACATTCACAAAGGCGGCGACCCGCTGCGGCGCGGCGCTGATGTGCGACCATCAAGCTTAGCCGTGCTGGACGGCACGTTGCCGCCGTTCGCGTTGCCTGCTGATGCGCCCGAAAGCGAACGTCGGTTGGCGTTGGCGAATTGGATTGCGAGCGATGCGAACCCGTTGACGGCGCGCGTGCTCGTGAATCGGATTTGGCATTATCACTTCGGCACGGGGCTGGTAGACACGCCAAGCGATTTCGGCTATCTCGGCGGCAAGCCATCGCATCCCGAATTACTCGATTGGCTCGCGCGCCGTTTGCAAACGCATGGCTGGCGCTTGAAGCCGTTGCATCGTGAAATCGTGTTGTCGCAAACCTATCAACAAGCTTCCGCGCATCGTGACGACGCGGCGAAGCTCGATGGCAACGCGCGCTTGTTGTGGCGCTTTCCGCCGCGACGATTGCGCGCCGAAGAAATCCGCGACACGATGCTCAGCGTCGCAGGCAAGTTGAATCTGCAACTCGGCGGCCCCGGCTTTCGGTTGTATCGCTATTTGGAAGACAACGTAGCGACGTTCGTGCCGCTCGACAATCACGGTGCAGAAACGTTTCGTCGCGCGGTCTATCATCAAAACGCGCGGTCGTCGTTGATTGACGGCTTGACGGATTTTGATTTGCCCGACAACGCCGGAGCTGCGCCGAACCGCATCACGACGACGTCGCCGTTGCAAGCGTTGACGCTGCTGAATCATCAATTCACATTGGCGATGGCGGATGCGTTGACCGAACGAGTGAAGCGCGAAGTGCCGAACGATGAAGCCGCGCAAGTGCGGCGTGCGTTTGCACTCGCATTTCAGCGACGGCCTTCGCGTGAAGAAGAAGCAGCGGCGTTGCAATTGATTGCAAAGCACGGTTGGCGTGCGTTTGGGCGCGCGTTGCTGAATGCGAATGAGTTGTTGTATGTGAATTGACAATAATTTTGTTAATGCCATTCTGCAAACGATTTCAGGAAGGACGATGTATGTTGTTAAATATTCGTTTCTTGAAAAACAATACTGTGGACATTTTTTAGGTAAACGCAAAATGAAATGAGTCGTGAGACA
>CAZWAK010000115.1:0-2184 GCA_964631865.1 uncultured Heliobacteriaceae bacterium
GCCGCCGAGCAATTCGTACACCGGCACGCCGAGCAGCTTGCCTTTGATGTCCCACAACGCCTGGTCAATGCCCGAAAGCGCGCTCGTCAAAATCGGCCCGCCGCGATAAAACGCATGCCGATAAATCGCTTGCCAATGATGCGCCACGTTGCGCGGGTCTTTGCCGATCAAATACGGCTCAATCTCTTTGACTGCCGTCGCACAAGTCAGCGCGCGGCCTTCCGTAATCGGTTCGCCCCAGCCAACGACGCCTGCGTTCGTGTGCATTTTCAGAAACAGCCAGCGCGGTTTGACGAGAAACGTTTCCAGCTTCGTGATCTTGACGATTTCTTTGGCTCTGGGGCGCACGCCTTGTGATTCCGTGCGCGGCGCGACGAGTTCTTCGGCGTGTGCCGTGGATTTCTTTTTGTTTTTGGTCGCAGCCATTGCGACTCCTCCGAAAGTGGCAGCGACTGCGCTAGTGAGCAGTGAGCGGCGGGTGGTAGTTTTCATGGTAGTCCTCCTGTTGCTATTCATTGAAAAACGACTTGATGCCTTGAATCGCTTGCCGCGTGCGTTCTTCGTTTTCGATCAACGCGAAGCGCACGTATTCATCACCTTCCTGTCCGAAGCCGATGCCGGGCGACACAGCGGTCTTGGCTTTGGCGATCAATTGCTTGGCAAATTCGAGCGAACCGAGGGCGCGATGTTTTTCAGGAATCTTGGCCCACACGAACATTGTGCCAAGCGGCGGCGTGATTTCCCAGCCGACGGAATTCAAGCCTTTGCACAGCACGTCGCGGCGCTTTTGATAAATCGCGCAGATTTCCGGCACGACGTGATCCAGGTCGCGCAGCGCGATGATCGAAGCGATTTGAATGGGCTGAAACATGCCGTAATCCAAATAGCTTTTCAGCCGCGTCAACGCATAAATCACTTGCTGATTGCCGCACACGAAGCCAACGCGCCAACCGGCCATCGAATAACTCTTCGACATCGAAAACGTTTCGACCGCGACTTCCTTCGCGCCTTCGACTTCAAAGATGCTCGGCGCGCGGTAGCCGTCGAAGACCAAATCGGCGTAGGCCAAATCGTGAATCACAAGCCAGCCGCGATCTTTGGCAAGCGCGACGACTTTCTCGAAGAAATCCTTCGTCACGCAAATCGTCGTCGGGTTGTGCGGGAAGCTCAGCACTAATATTTTCGGCTGTTGCGACGGCGTGTATTCAAGTTTGTAGAGTTGATCGAGAATCGAGTCCGCGCCTTCCAGCACGTTGATTTTGACGAGTTCGCAGCCTGCAATCGTCGCGGCGAACAAGTGAATCGGATAGCTCGGCGTCGGCACAATCACGCGGTCGCCCGGTTCGACGAGCGCGAGAATCATGTGCGACAAACCTTCTTTCGAGCCAATCGTGGCGATGGCTTCGGTTTCAGGATCAATCTCGGCATTGTAGCGGCGTTTGTACCATTTCGAGATTTCCAGACGCAGGTTCGGAATACCTTTGGATTGGGAATAGCGATGATTCTTGGGATTGCGCGCGGCTTCGATGAGTTTTTCGACAATGGGTTCAGGCGTTGGCAAATCGGGATTGCCCATCCCGAAATCAATGATGTCTTCGCCGCGCCGCCGCGCTTCCATTTTCATCTGCGCGGTGACGGCAAACACGTACGGCGGAAGTTTTTCAATTAAAGGAAAACGATAATTCATAGGTGATCCGTTGTCGGTTGCCGGTTATCGGTTTATTGTATCTGGAAAAATTGAGTGCTGGCGGTACGACACGACCGACAACCGACAACTGACAACCACATGGAAAATAAGAACGAAACGGAATTCAAAAATTCAAGCCTTGAAGTTCTCATTCCTGCCGACGTTTTGCAAGCCCGCATCCGCGAAATGGGCGCGGAAATTGCCAAAGATTACGCCGGAAAGACGCCGCTGTTGATCTGTGTGCTCAAGGGCGCGATGGTCTTTATGGCGGATTTGATTCGCGCCATTGATTTGCCGTTGACGATAGATTTTATCGCCGTGTCGAGCTACGGCTCCGGCACGCGCTCGACGGGCGAAGTGCGCATCGTGAAAGACCTGGATCATCCGCTGGAAGGCCACGACGTGATCTTTGTCGAAGACATTCTCGACACCGGTTTGACGCTGAGTTATTTGCTCGACACGTTTCGGGCGCGCGGCGTGGCGTCGGTGCGGCTCGC
>CAZWAK010000115.1:2284-4566 GCA_964631865.1 uncultured Heliobacteriaceae bacterium
CGGCTTCTTTTCGTTGCTCGCAACTTTCGGTTTGGCTTTGGTTTCCTTGGGGGGGGGCTGCACATCGAAGGTGATGACGCCCAAGACCTGCAACGGCTGGCCTTCAAATTTGGGCGGCGTAAACGTCCATTTTTTCGCAGCTTCCAACGCCGGGCCAGTGGTTGCGGGCAGGCCGTCGAGCATGCGCGCGAACACGACTTTACCTGTGGCGTTGATTAAGACTTCGACTTTCGCCAAGCCTCCTTTCAATTGCACGACTTCGGTTTTGGATGGTCGCAGTGCGCCTTGCCCAGGGCCAACTGAAACTGCACTGCCGCCCGCGCCAACGCCTGTGGGCGGTGGCTCACCATCTTGCGATTTCGGTCTGGCGGGCGCGATTTTGATGACTGGCAAGACCGCAGTCGCGCGGGTGACCGGACGGCCTCCTTCCAGCAACGCCAGCATCGGGTCTTTACTTTGCGTCTGCTCCTCATCCGTCGCGGCGAATTCGCCGACTAACATCGTCGGTGCGCCAAAATCTGCCGCGCTCGCTTTGGGCATCTGCATCGCTTGGCGCAAGGCTGCCAGCGCAGACTGACGCTGCTCGTCGGCTTTGCTTTCGTCCGTCGCAATGGCGGCGGCTTCGGCGTGCAGCAAATTCCGGACGTTCACGGCTTCGGCGTAATCCGGTTTCAGCGCCAGCACTTTGTTGATGTTGTCCAGCCCTTCCGAAATATACTCATTCGCCTCAATCGCTTCTTTGACGGACAATTTGTAAACCGTCTCCGGTACGATCAATTCGCCGCGTTTGGCAATCAGTTCGTGCGCGAGTCGCCAGGAGGTGAGCGCGACCATGTACGTGGAAAAGGTTTTGACCGAAGTTTTTTGGTTCGTCAAAGCAGCGCGACGTTGGAAGAGTTCGCGCGCTTGCAGCAAGTTGCCGAGTTCATACGCCGTCAACGACGCATAGCCCAACGCCTCGTCGTGATTAGGTTCGAGTTTGAGCGCCGCGAGGAATTGCTTGGCGGCTTGCTCGAATTTGCCTTTGCGATATTGCGCGATACCTTGCGCGATGAGGTCTTTGGCGGTTGCTGGCTTCGGCGTGGGCGTCGGCTGCGGAGCTGGTGTCGTTGCCTGGGGGAACACGGCGAGACTTGGACTCAACACCAGCGCGGCCAGGCACAGTGAACGAATAAGCGACGAAGGGCGACAAGCGGATTTCATAACTTTTCCAGATTGCTTGAAACGCAAACGAACCGTCTGCGGGTCAGGTTTACAGGAAACTACGATCAAAGGGCGCAGGGAGCAGGTCGCTAATCGTAGTAACTTCCAGCGCGCCGTGCAAGTTCGCCAAAATGACTTCTGCCTGTTTCGGAAACAAGTCCGAAATCACTTGCCGACAGGCTCCACAAGGTCGTACGGGCGCGTGCGTGTCGGCGATGACGGCGATGCGTTGGAAGTCCCGATAGCCTTCCGAAATCGCTTTGAAAATCGCTACGCGCTCGGCGCACATGCTCAAGCCGTAACTGGAATTCTCCACGTTGCAGCCGGCGAAAACGCGGCCATCGGTGCATTCCAGCGCAGCCCCGACTTTGAAGTTTGAATAGGGCGCGTGCGCCTGTTCGCGAGCATGCCGCGCGATGTCAATCAACTCTGTGCTTGTCACTCGGTTCCTGTCACTTTGGCTAGTTCAATGTCAATTTGTGAGCGAATCTTGCCCGTGATCAAATCAATGCCGACCTCATTATACCCGCCTTCGGGAATAATCACATCGGCGTAGCGTTTGGACGGCTCGACGAATTGCTGGTGCATCGGGCGTACGGTGTCGAGGTATTGATTGATGACCGACTCGACCGAGCGCCCGCGTTCGGCCACATCGCGTTGCAAGCGGCGAATGAAGCGCAAATCGTCTGCCGTCTCGACAAAAATTTTCACGTCCATCACTTCGCGCAGCCGCGCATCGTTGAAGATCAAAATGCCTTCCACCATCACGATGGGGTGCGGCTCGACGCGCCGTGTTTCCGCCTTGCGCGTGTGCGTCGTGTAATCGTAAACCGGCATCTCAATCGCCTCGCCCGCTTTCAAGGCGCGCAGATGATTGGCGAACAAGTCGTTGTCGAAAGCGTCGGGATGATCGAAGTTGACGTGATGCCGCAAGCTCAACGGCATATCGCCGAGATTGCGATAATAACTGTCTTGCGGAAAGTAAACGACGTGCTCCTGGCTTACATTTTCAAGGATGCGTTTGGCGACGGTGGTTTTGCCCGACCCTGTGCCACCACAAATGCCGATGATCATAGTTG
>CAZWAK010000115.1:4666-24103 GCA_964631865.1 uncultured Heliobacteriaceae bacterium
GCATCGCCGCCGAGCACGCGCATCATACGAATCTCAGCCGGTGTTTCGTAGTTCGGCCCTTGCAGCGCCAGATACACGCCCGCTTCCAATCGCATCCCCAACTCGCTCGCACAACGTTGTGCAAGGCGTTGATAATCGCGCGCGTAGACTTCGGTCATATCAGGAAACCGCGCGCCGAAGCGTTCGTCGTGCGTGCCGCGCAACGGACTGTGCAGCATCATGTTGATGTGATCGGCAATCAGCATCAACGCGCCGGGCTGAAAGTTGGGATTGATGCCGCCTGCCGCATTGGTCAGGATCAGGCTTTTGACGCCGAGCAAACCAAATGTCCGAATCGGCAACGTGACTTCTTCGAGCGAATAGCCTTCGTAGTAATGAAAACGTCCCTGCATCACGGCAACGACTTTGTTTTCCAGCGTGCCGATGGCCAGACGGCCTTCGTGTCCTTCGACGGTCGAGCGCGCGAAGTCCGGGATGTCTTCGTACGGGATGACGATGGGATCGGTCAGCGTGTCAGCAAACGCGCCCAGCCCGGAACCCAGCACAATCGCCACTTGAATAGGCGCGGCGATGCGTTGCTGAATGTAATGCGCTGCCGTTTGCGCACGATCAAAAATGGAGTTCTTCATGGTGGCGAACGCCGCGCGGAAAACTATCCAGCGTGGATCAGGATTTTGGTTTCGCGCCCGAACTTGACATCAATTTTGGTGGCGCGTACGTCGCTGACCAAACCGAGGCCAAAGTTGGGATGCGAAATCTGATCGCCGATTTGAAAGCTCTCGCGGGGCGAATAGGGTTTGGTTGGCCCAGTCGGCACGATAGCAGATGCACTCGTCCGCCCGGAGCCGCCGGAACGGGTCGAAGAGGAGGTGGCGCGCTTGGCGACGGGGTTTCGATATTTATGAGTTCCCCCGCAGGTGCGACATTGCACACGCTCAACTTGTCCTTGTGGAGTTAAAGCGATAATGGCGTGGGTGCGCACGTCATTGCACTTGCCACATTTCGCATCCACATCATCTCCCGGACGTAATTTCTGCACGATTCCTAAGGCATTCATCATAAAAAATAATTCCTTCAGTTTAGAAAAGCGGTGGTTGAAAAGGAACGAAAGTTCGGGAGCGAACTAAGTCGCAGAGTTTACCCTAGCTCGTGCGAAATGATAAGTAGCAAAACTATGATGAGACGCGGGAGGAACGGAATTTTAGCTGCGAATCACAGGGATTTCGCGATTGGCTGAGTCTATGATCTGTTGGCTGTCGCCTTCAAAGACCTTGATTTCCACCATCAAGGCTTCGGAAGCCTCTTTCGGAATCGGGATCGAGAATTCGTGTGACGGCAACTCGCCGTCTTTTTTCTCTTTGCGAATATCACGAAAGACGACTTTGCCGGTGTGATCGGTGACGGTCAATTCGGTACGAATGCCACTGGGCACGTTGCCTTGATACGACGTCGTGAGCTTGGCCGTTTCGCCGGGCTTGTACGACTGTTTGTCGAGCTTCAAGCCGCCGATGGTGACAATGTCGTCGGTCATCAGTTGCGACAAATCGGTTTCGCCTTTGGCCAGAATTTCGCCGCGCGAACCCGTCACGACATACGCGATTTTTTGCACTTCCAAATCTTCGGACAGCTTGAATTCGTGGTTCGCTTTGCCGATGAAATTCACGGGCTGGCTCTCGTCCAACCCTTTGGCCTTGATGGTCAACCGCGCATTCGAGATTTGTTGCGGGCAGGACAATTCAAAAGCCAGGAGATACGGATCGTTTTCGCCCGCGCCGCCTGCCAAGCGGATTTTGACTTTGAGCGGAATGGCCTCGTCGGTTTTGATGAGAACCGTGCTAACCGGCGTCGGCGGAGGAGCGGTCAAAGAAGGATCATTCGTCGCTCTGACGGGCGCGATTTTATGCACGACGATAGTTCCCACCGGGTCGGTAATGACCAGCGTGTACTGATCGCCGACGGCTGGCATCGAGTAGAGCAGATGCAGCGCCGTTTCGTTCGGGGCGACTGACAACGTCACTTTGCTCGCCTCGGCTTGCTGATAGACTGTGCCGAGGCTGACGGCGGCCAAGCCTTGAAACGTCCGCGTTGGATCATTGTTGGTGACTTTGAGGCGAAATTCGCCGCTGATTTTGACGACCTCAGCGTTCAAGGCTGGCGGGCCAAGCGGAATGTCTTCAGAATTGATGGAATTGGGCGGCGTTTTGGCGATGGCTTGTGTTTGCCCGTGCGCAGAGAGCAACGGGAGCGCCAGGAGCAAGCAAATGATGAGCAGTGAAAAACGCCGCATGATAATTGGTCATCCTCGCTTCCGCCGCATAGCCTACCACAGGCTGGCGTGGGGGCGAAGTAGAAAAGCAGGTGGCAATGCGCGCGGAACCACCTGCTTTGAAGATGCAAACAATAGGGAGAAGCAGTTATTGCTGCGTTTCTTCGCCGTTGAGAATTTCGTTGATGCGGCGGATCGGGCCACGACGCGGCAAGCCTCGGTTGATTTGTTTGGCGATGGTGCAGACATAGATGGAGATTTCGTGTTCGCCTTCCTTGATGTCGAGCACGAAGCGATTGAAGTGAATCTTCGCGCCCGCGACCATCACGTCCATGGCGGAAAAATCAATATGCACGACCGGGCATTCGGTGAGTTTCTGGAACTGGCCGACGACATCGGCTTGGGTGATGGATTGCGGGATTTGGGCGAGCGGTTTGCCGGTGATCTGAGCGATCTTGGCGCGCGCCTCTTCGGGCAAGGTGTACGTGATCGTCCCCGCCAACGAATCATCGCTGTTGGCAGCCGTCAACGTGAACGTCGCTTTGCCGCGGACATCGAAGGATTCGCCATCACTGACTTTCAATTTGGCGACGACCAGCTTGGCGGCGGTGGTGTACGTTTTGCCTTTCTTCGCTTGCGCTTGTGCCGAAACACCGATGACGAAGAGGCAAAGGCTCAGCAGGAAGAATTTGAGGGTAACAGATTTCATATTGATATGCTCCTAGTGTGTGATCGTTTCATAGAGGGGAACGGCAGCGCGTGGCGCTTGTTCCAACGCTATTCGCTACCATCTGCGTTGACCGCAGCGGTAAGCCCAAAAAATCGTGCTCAGCGGTTCTGAGCGGTGGTTCGGAAGACTACGTTCGGGGTTGTGAGGTCTTCGCGAGGGTTGCTTAATGAGGAAGCAACTGTTATTTGCATAAAAGCAACATGCTGATACCCAGTTTTTGTCTATCAGCGGTTTCTGCAAACGCCCTGAGCAAAGTCAGGTTTCATTATTTTTTATGCGTCGCAACTCCAACGGCTCATTTGTACTTACGCCCTTACGCATTGGTGTTGACACGGGCGGCACGTTTACCGACTTCATCGCCATTCGCGGGTCGCGCATTGTTTCCTTCAAAGTCCCGTCCACGCCCGATAATCCGGCGCGCGCGATTTTGGCGGGACTCGAACGCATTCTTCAAGATTTCACTGACGCGCGCGAGCTGGACATCGTTCACGGCACGACTGTCGCCACGAATGCCTTGCTCGAACGCAAAGGCGCGCGGACGGCATTGATTACTACCGCCGGGTTTGAAGACGTGCTTGAAATAGGTCGTCAAGCGCGCCCGGATTTGTACAACCTCGCGGTCGAACGACCAGCTCCGTTGGTTCCGGCGGAACTCCGGTTTGGCGTCCGCGAGCGCGTGGCGGCAGATGGTTCGATTCTGTTGCAACTGGATGAGAAAGAACTCCGTTCACTCGTCGCTAAAGTACGGCGACTCAACGTCGAATCCGTTGCGATCTCGTTACTTTTTTCGTTCGCCCATCCCGCGCACGAACAAGCTATGACCGATGCTTGCGCCGCTTTGAACGTGCCGCTGTCGGTGTCGCATCAACTGTTGCCGGAATATCGAGAATACGAGCGCACGTCAACCGTCGTCATCAATGCTTACCTTGCGCCGAAGGTGAGTCGTTATTTGCACGACTTGCAAACGGGGCTGCGCGGTTTGGTCGGCACGCAGGCGAAGCGCGTGCGCATTATGCAATCGTCCGGCGGTTCGATTTCGGCACAGACCGCCGCGCAGGAACCCGTGCGCACGATTCTTTCTGGCCCGGCAGGCGGCGTGATTGCCGCGACGCGCATCGCCGCGCTGGCTGGATTCACGAACATCATCACGTTCGATATGGGCGGCACGTCAACCGATGTCGCGTTGTGTCGCGGCGCGGCACACACGACGAATGAAGCAAAGATCACAGGGCTGCCGGTGGCTGTTCCCGTCCTGGACATTCACACGGTTGGCGCGGGCGGCGGCTCGATTGCGACGGTGGATGCGGGCGGAGCGTTGCGTGTCGGCCCCGAATCGGCTGGCGCAAACCCCGGCCCCGCGTGCTACGGCATTGGCACGCAAGCGACCGTCACCGATGCGAACGTGGTGTTAGGCCGTTTCGGCGGCGGCGGTTTGTTGAGCGGCGCGATGAAGCTCGATCAGGCGCGGGCGGAATGGGCGTTGGACGATTTGGCACAACAAATGTCGCGGGCTTCGGCCAAAAAAGTCACGCGCATCGAAGCTGCGCTGGGCGTGATTCGCGTCGCCAATGCGAATATGGAGCGCGCGTTGCGACTCGTCTCGGTCGAACGCGGTCAAGACCCGCGCGATTTTACGCTCGTGAGTTTTGGCGGCGCGGGCGGATTGCACGCTGTCGCGTTGGCCGAAGCATTGCGCATTCCGCGTGTCTTGATTCCGGCCTATCCGGGCGCGTTCTCGGCGCTCGGCGTGTTGCTCGCAGACGTCAGCAAAGATTATTCAAAAACTGTGATGCTGACGCTTGAATCACAGGCAGAAAGCGCCGCACTCAATCGGCAATTGACGAAGCATTTCGCGCAACTGCAACAAACGGCACAGCGCGAATTGCGCGCGGAAGGCTTTGCTCCGGCGCAGATGCAATGTCAAAAATCGCTGGCCGTGCGCTATCGCGGGCAATCGTTTGAACTCGAAGTGGCGTTTGCCGGGCAGTTGCGCGAGGCCATTGCGCTCTTTCATCAAACGCATCACGAACGGTATGGGCACAGCGATCTGGCGGCTCCGTTGGAAATCGTCAGCGTGCGTTTGCGCGGCATTGGTCTCACCCAAAAACCGGAGTTGCCGCCACACCGCAAACAAGCTCGTGCGCCGCAACCGAGCGCCGAGGCGATGGTGCGGTTCGCGCGCAAAGCCGAGCGCATTCCGGTCTACGAACGCGAATCGTTACCGGTTGGCGGCGTGCTTGCGGCTCCGGCATTGATTGTGGAATACGGCTCGACGACGCTGTTGCCGCCCGGCTGGCGTGCGCGCGTGGAGGCGCGGAAGAATTTGCTTTTGCAGCGGGAAGCGCATTGAGGCCGCGCGGCTTTTGACCTTTGGTTTGCCTCGCGTATAAACTATTGCGTCACGATCCCAAACAATCAACTTCTCAAGAATCTGGCAAAGAATCTGGAAAGCGAAGGAACTTACGATGAAAGCTATCAATCTATCCCCGCGAATTTTGTGCAGTCTGGCTGTGGCTGTGGCTATGGCCTTCGCGCAAGAGCAAAAACCACCGTCACCAGGCGAAATCGAAGCCGCCAAAAAAGTCGAAGCCGCGCAAGGTCTCCCCGCCAAACTCAAGCAAGCCGAAGAATTCATGAAAAAGAATTCCAAAAGCGCCGCGCGCCCCAAAGTCGCTGAATATTTGGCCAATGAAATCAGCGTGGTGAACGATGGCAACCAACGGCTCGGTTATATTCAAACCTACTCGAAGCTCTTTTCCACCGACACCGAACAGAGCTACATTGTCTCGGCGCTTGTGGATGCTTACGCCATGACGGATAAGTTGGAAGACGCCTTCAAACTCGCGCCCAAAGCGTTCGAGAAGTCACCCGACAATGTGTTGTTGATGATCCAACTCGCGCTCAAAGGCTCGAATGCCGTGCGGCAGGGCAATGCGGCCTACGTCGAGCCGAGCAAACAATACGGAACCAAAGCGATTGAGATGATCGAAGCGGACAAAAAACCAGCCAGCATCAATGACCAGTTTTGGGGCGAAGTCAAAACCAGATGGTTGCCCGAACTGCATCAGGCGTTAGGGTTCATCGCGTTCTCAGCGGGTGATGGAGCGGAGGCCAAGATGCGTTTTGAGAAAGTTGCCGCGTTGAGTCCGACGAACCCCAACGGCTTTTTGATGCTGGCCAGTTTTGCCGATGGCGATTATCAACGCGCCGCAATGGAATACAACACCGCTTCGGGCGTGGCCAAAGACGCGGCGCTGAAAAAAGCCTACGAGCATCTCGACACCGTGATTGATTACTACGCGCGTGTCGTGGCTTTGACGCAGCCCAAGCCCGAATTCAAACAAATTCACGATCAGGTGCTGACGGCGTTGCAAGAAACCTACAAGATTCGCAAAGGCTCGCTCGACGGCTTGCAGCAATTGGTGGAGAAATACAAAAAGTAGTGAGCGGCTGAGTGGCAGTAATTCGGTGTAAGGCGATTTGCCAAATCGCTGGTGAAGGTACAACCCCAGCGCGATTTAGCAAATCGCTTTACTATTTGCGCGGCTCGATCACAGGCGTGAGCCATTCGACAACCGCTATGTCCGTCAGTTTTTCCGCCTTCACTTGCAGGCTCTCGGCCTTGCCCAAGGCTCCAAAAACCTCAGTCAATGACTTCGCTTGAAACCGCGTGCTGGTATTGTGCAGCAGCAGTGGCGTGAGCGGCGCAAGGGCCGCTGCCGTTGTGAAATCGCCCGCGCGGCGCAAACCCGGAATCGCCAGCCGTTGCAAAAAATCCTCATCGTTGTTGTTATCAAACTGCGCTGCGTCCACCACCATCTGGTCAATGCCCGATGCGAAACCGCGCGCCAGCAGCGCATACAAACCGCCTTCTTTCAGCCCAATCACGTTCAATTTCGCTGCGCCTTTGATTTTGTTCAGGTAAGCAATCGCCGTCAGCACATCTTGCACACGCTGCGCATCGTTGAGGCGATTGTAGGTGGCGATGAAGTTGTATTTCGGTTTGTCGCCGCCGCCGTTTTGCCCTGGAAACGCCGTGAGGAAGGCGACGTGATGCCCGGCTTTGACCAACTGGTCAATCAACTCTTTGCTACCCGAAACAAATTCGCTGTCGGGCGAAACGAGCAGCACGTAGGAATCCAGTGGTTTCTGTTTCGAGCGTTTCGGAGTCGTTGGCTTCCACATTTGCAACGCGACCAAATCGCCTTTGCCGCGCCGCGAAATCAACGTGATGCCGGGCGGGTTTTTGACCGTGCTGGCCAGTTCTTCAGGCTTCGGCGATTCAACCATCAACGCATATTTCAGCGCCGCGCCGTAACTGGCTTTGAAGCGTTCAAGGCTGTCGGCATTGCGCGGCAATGCTTCGGCCAATTGTTTTTGCCGCGCGGCAATCAACGCTTCGGTCAATTGCTTTTCGTTCAATTCATTCGCCGGGCGCGGCGTGCCATAAAACACGAGCAGTTCGGTCAGCGTCGGAATGCTGCTGGCTTTTTCTTTGATCGGCGTGGTCTCGGCGCGGCCTTGCAACCAATGCGCAAACCAGCCATAGACGGCCTCGCGGCTTTCTTTGTGATAATTGTGCGGCGCATCGAAGAGCGCAAACTTCACTTTGTCTTCCGCGTCGAGCAACTTGTAGACGCTTTGAATGGCGGGGAACTCGACCGTCGCCGTTTGCTTTGTCCAATCGCCCGAAGCGGCAATCATCATCATCGGGCGCGGAGCCATGCACGCACCGATTTCCATGTTGTTCGTGTCCACGCGCAAGAGCGGCGTGTTTTCGCACAAGCAGCCACCCTGCATCGTAGACGAAATCATATTCACGGGCGCAGAAACTTTCAGCCGATCATCTACGGCATAGAGCAAAAACGTCTGCGTGCCGCCGCCCGATTCGCCCGTCACGCCGAGCCGGTTCGCGTCCACTTCCGGCAGCGACGTAAGGAAATCCACCGCGCGCATTGAATTCCACAATTGCAATCCAAGCAGCGTCACATTCCACAACGATTCTTTCACCATGCCTGTTTTGTGGCTCGCAAAGTTGTGGCTGATCGCCGTGCTGTCGTTGTAGCCGACCATGTCCCACGTAAACGCGACGTAACCTTGCCGCGCAAAATTCGCCGCACGACCTTGCCCCGAATTCAACGGTTGATTTTCGAGTCGTCCATACGCCCAATGCCCGTGCGGACAGAGCACCGCCGGGAGCTTGCCCGTCGCGTTTTTCGGCTTGTACAAATTGCCCGTGACGTAATGGTCGGGGAAGCTCTCGAAATACACTTTCTCCACCGTGTAATCGCCTTTGTCGGTGAGGCCGAAGACTTTTGCGTTGAGCGGTGTCTTTTCCGGCAGCGGCCACAACCCGGCGGCAAAGAGAATTTGCCCGCGCAAATACGCGGCGCGCGCCGTCCAATCTTCTTTGGATTTATACGGCGTGAACTCAAAGACGTGGTCGAGGTGTTTGACCTCGCTCGCGCGTCGGTCAGCCGTGGGAATTTCTTGCGCCATGGGTGAACTAAGAAAAACGAAGAGTGAGGTAAACAACAACCACCACGAAGGGAAAGCGAGGTTTGAGATTTGAGATTTGAGATTTGAGATTCGAGATTCGCAGATCGAGCTTCGCGTTTCAGATACCGACCACCAACCACTGACCACCAACCACCAACCACCAACCACCAACCACCAACCACCGACCACCGACCACCAACCACCTCTTCGTGCTCTTCGTTTCGTGGTGAATACCTTTTTTTTCATATTCGTGTGATCAACAGGGCAGTTGCGATATAACCAACGGCTTCCAGCACACCCGCGCCCACGTTTTTGTCTTCCGCAATTTCGTGATCCAATCTGCCGTTATACAAACTGAAGCCGCCGCCGAGCATCAGCATTTGCACGAGGATTTGCCGCACCGGATAAAACAACAGCGTCAGCAGCAAAAACAAACCGAAGCTGATGAAGCCTTCTTTGTAGCCCGTGAACGTGCCTGCGACCGAATAGCCGACCATCATCCCGACCGCCACCAGCAAGCCCGCAAAGCCGAGCGCCGCCGCCACATTGCCCTGACTAATCAAGGCCGCATCGTCATACGCCGTCACCAGACGGAACAAATGCGTGAGGATAATGAGTGCAATTAAGCCTGCGGCCCAAAACACCACCGTCGGCAGCAACGCGCCGCCGTCGCCCGTCAGAATGCCGCTCGTCAAACCGCTGACCGCCAGGTAAACGCCAGCGGCGGTGATGCCGGCGGCGACATTGCCTTGCGCGATTTGTTCTTTCAATCGTGTGCCCGTCGCCGCGCAATACCAGGTGAAAATAAAACTGGAAATCGTCAGCACCACGATGCCGACAAAGCCATACGCCGCGACGTTGGCCAGATCATTCCAGAACGAATGCGCCGGGCCGCTGAAGACGGGGATGATGACTTGAATCACGCCGAGCAAGAAGCCGGCGAGCGCAATTGCGGCGGCTTTGTTATCGTGATGAATCAAGGCTTCGGTCATCGAAATGCCGAGCACCAATTGATACACGCCGCGTGCGATGACGAGCAGCAGCACCGCCGCGAGCGCGACAAAGCCGATGGTTGTTGCGTCCATATAGTCTCCTGTGAAAATGTAGCGCGATTTGGCAAATCGCGTTACGCCTCATTTTCCTGGTTTCCGTGCATCGCTGCACGCCGTGACATTACTTTTTCGGTGAGGCGAAGTCCTTCAGAATTTCGCGGGCAGCATTATAACCGGGTGCGCCCATAACGCCACCTCCGGGATGCGTGCCGGAGCCGCAGAGATACAAATTCCGCAGCGGCGTGCGATACTTTGCCCAACCTGCGACCGGGCGCATAAAAAACAATTGATCGAGTCCCATGTCGCCGTGAAAGATGCTGCCGCCCGTCAAACCATACTCGCGTTCCATATCGAGCGGCGAGATCACCTGGCGCTGCAAAATGATGTCTTTGATGTTCGGCGCGTACTCGGCCAACGCTTCGATGCAACGGTCGGCAAAGCGATCTTTCAACTCATCGTTCCATTCCGCATCTTTGAGTTTGTACGGCGCGAACTGCGCGAAGATGCACATAATGTGCTTGCCGGGCGGCGCGATGGAATCGTCATACGCCGTCGGGATCGTGCATTCGAGCATCGGGTTGGTTGCTGGACGACCTTGCGCGGCATCGTCCCACGCACGATCAATGTAGTCCATCGAAGGACACACGTGCATCGTTGTTTTATGCGGCAAATCAAGCTTCGTCGTCGGATACGCCGTGAAGCTCGGCAAGCCGTCGAGCGCGAGGTTGATCTTGACCGCTGAGCCATGGGATTTGAAATTTGAAATTTGAAATTTGAAATCGGGGTCGAGATGTTGTGCTTCGACTAAGCTCAAAAAGGTGCGTTTGGGATCGGCATTCGAGATGATGAATCGCGCGTAAATTTCTTCGCCGTTCGCCAACGCGACGCCGACGGCTTGGTTGTGTTTGACGATGATGTAATGAACTTCGGCGTCGGTGCGAATCATCGCGCCGTGTGCTTGCGCCGAAGCCGCGATGGCGTTTGAGATCGCGCCCATTCCGCCACGCACAAAGCCCCACAAGCCGCGCGCTCCGGCAGCGCCGCCCATCACGTGATGCAGCAAGATGTAGGCTGTGCCGGGCGTCGCGGGGCCGCCGTTTGTGCCGATCACGCCGTCGGTGGCGAGCGTGGTTTTGATCTCTTCGGACTCGAATCGTTCTTCCAAAAAATCGCGCACGCTCTGCGTCATAATCTTCACCATCCGCACCAAATTCGCATCGCCGAGCTTCGCCGTGCGCAAACCCATTTTGCCGAGCGCGATCAAGTCCGACACTTTGCGCTGCACAATGTTCGGCGGCGGTTCGAGCAACAGCGATTCCACCCATTCGGCCAGATGTTCCAACTCGGCTTCATAACGCGGAAAATATTCGGCATCACGTTTGGAAAACTTGGCGATCTGCTCGTGTGTTTTCTTCGCGTCCTGGAAAAAGAAGATATGCCGCCCGTCGGGAAAGGCCGTGAAAAACGACGGGTCTTTCGGGTAGATGTGATAGCCGAAGCGTTTGAGTTCGAGGTCGTCAATGACGCGCGGCTGCAACAAACTGCACAGATATGATAGCGACGACACCTGGAAGCCGGGCCACGTTTCTTCGGTCACGCACGCGCCGCCCACGACCGCGCGCCGTTCGAGCACCAACACTTTTTTGCCTGCGCGTGCTAAATACGCAGCAGTGATTAAGCCGTTGTGGCCTGCGCCGATGATGATTGCGTCGTAAGTTTGCGACATAGTTTTTTTGCCACGAATTTCACGAATTTTCACAAATTATTTTTCGCCATAGATGACGCAGATTGTCACAGGTTACTTTTAATCAAGACAGCAAATCTGTGAAAATCTGTGGCAAATCATAATTCGTGAAAATTCGTGAAAATTCGTGGCTTATGACAAAAGCAATTCCAAGTCTTCGCGTTTCAACCCACGAATCATGCTGTTGTTCGCGCTGATGATCGCGTCGGCCAGATCGCGTTTCGTGTCCTGCAACTGCAACACTTTTTCTTCGACCGTACCGCGTGTAATCAAGCGATACGCGAAGACCTGTTTCGTTTGTCCGATGCGATGCGTGCGGTCAATCGCTTGCGCTTCGACCGCTGGGTTCCACCACGGATCAAGCAGAAAGACGTAATCCGCTGCGGTCAAATTCAAGCCGACGCCGCCTGCTTTCAGGCTAATCAAAAACAATTTGCAGGTCTCGTCGGTTTGGAAACGCTCGACTTTCTCCTGCCGATTGCGCGTGCGGCCATCGAGGTATTCGTACGGGATTTTCGTCTTGTCGAGTTGTTCACGCACGATGGCGAGCAGGGAAGTGAACTGCGAAAAGACCAATGTTTTATGGCCTTCGTCCGTTAATTCTTGCAGTTGCGAAAACAATACATCGAGCTTCGCGCTAGAACCTTTCGTCGCTTTTTTCGGATTGAGCAAACCGGGATGACACGCGGCCTGGCGCAGTCGCAGCAAGGCTTCGAGAATGTGCATCTTCGATTTGTTGATGCCGTCGCGGTCAATGCGACCAAGCAACGAATTGCGATAATGCTCTTTCATCTCGTTGTAGAGCTTGCTTTGCGCGGGTTCCATTTCGCAATAAATCGTTTGCTCCAATTTCGGCGGCAGGTCTTTGGCGACTTGCGCTTTCGTGCGGCGCAGGATGAACGGGCGCAGCGCCTGCGACAAAATCTGCTTGGTTTCTTCTTCAGGATTGCGCGCCGCATTGCCGCTCAAACCAAACACCGACGACGCGCCGAGCAAACCGGGATTGAGGAAGTCGAACAAACTCCACAACTCGCCCAAGTGGTTTTCAATCGGCGTGCCGCTGAGCGCGAGTTTGTGATCGGCTTGCAGCAAGCGCGCGGCCTTCGACGATTCGGTGCTCGCGTTTTTGATGGCTTGTGCTTCGTCGAGCACGACGTAATCGAAGCGTTTGTCTTTGAATAAAACCGCGTCGTTGCGCAGCGTGCCGTAGGTCGTGAGGATGAGGTCGTATTCGTCAAAATGCTCGATGGTTTCTTTCTCGCGTTCGCCGCCCGTGTGATTGAGTACTTTGAGTTCGGGCGTGAATTTTGCAGCTTCGGCTTGCCAGTTGAAGACCAATGATTTCGGCACGACAACCAATGTTGGCGCGGGTTTTTGCTTTTTGTCCGCACGCATTGCACGTCGCGTTTCCAACATCGCCAACGTCATTGGCGTTTTTCCAAGTCCCATATCGTCCGCGAGACAACCGCCGAAGCCGAACTTTTGCAGAAACTCAAACCAGCCCAACGCTTCTTTTTGATAGCCGCGCAACTCACCGACAAAGCCGTTGGGCGGCTCCTGCGCTTCAATGCCTGCGAAGCGTTTCAACTCGTCGCGCATTTTCGCAAACGTCACATCGAACTCCACGTCGGGTTGCGCCGCGAGCAGCGCGTCGAGCAAGCCCGCCTGCGCGCGCGTGAAGCGAACGTGATCGTCCTGCGCTTCGCCCGTCGCCGCGATCATGCCGTATTTCTTCATCCATTCTTCGGGCAAAATGCCGAACGTGCCGTCGCCGAGTTGCACGGTGTTTTGCCCGCGTTTCAGCGCCGCCAACAAATCGGGCAAATGCGCGGTCGTGCCTTCAAAATCCACTTCGCCGTGCAATTCAAACCAATCAATGCCGGACGAAACGCTGAGGTTGAATTTGCCCGGACGCCGATACAATTTGCCTTCGGCTTCAACGTGCCAACCATTGTCGAGCAAGGTCTGAATCGTCTTTGGCACGCGGCTCGTCTTGAGCATCAGGTACGGCGTCGAGTTGTAATAATCGCGTTGATCCTTGAAGCCTATGGTCAATAAATAATCCAGCGCGAGCCGTTCTGACGCGAAGTCACGGCGAATCAATTTGCGTTCGCTGGCTTCGTAAAACGACGTGCGCGGATCGTCGCGCGCGATGATTCGTTCGCCGTAGCCGAAGTGCAAGCCGCCTTTGACGCGGTCGTGGTACATCTTCTGTTCGTGCGGCTTCAGAATCATGCGCGGATGTGGCGGGAAGGTGATTTCTTCGTACTGCAACTCCTCCGGCAAACTCAACTTCGGCGTGTTGGCGAATTGCAGCACGGCCTCCAAAAATTCGCCGCCCGCTTCCAACGGCACGGTGAAGCCGTTTTCCTGTCGCAGCGGAGTGAGCCATTGCATGGCTTCGGGATTGGTGAGTCGCGCGGCGCGTTCTTTCGTGAAGAGCAAGCCTTCTTTCGTCACCAGTACGATGTCGTGCAAATTGAACGCTGCGCCGTCGGCTTCGCGGCGCAGCGCGCCCGTGATGCGATATTGCTCGTCTTTGCGTTTGACCTCCAACCAAAACGTGAACGGTTCGCCTGTGTCCCACGTCAGGCGCGGGCAATCTTCCTGCCCGGCGAAGCGCCGAATCAAACAACGTCCGGTTTGACAGGCGAGCGGCAAAAACTGCCCCGCCAAATGTTCGCTGACTTGGTAGCGATGATTGCTGGAGCCGTAAAAATACGTGTAGCCGTAATATTCGCGTCCGCCCAGCAGATACGAAAGGATCGTCCGATCTACTTCGTCGGGCAAGGCTGGAATTTGGTTGGCGCGCAATCCGATGCTTTTCAATTTGCTCCACTCGCCAGATTTCAGCGGCTCGCGGTAATACGTTTCGAGCACAATGCCCTGATCGGTGCTTTGCATTGCCGACAAATCCACGATGTAGATCATCTGCCGATGCGATGGCCATTGCAGCGGCGGCAGCTTGGGTTGTGCCTGATACACTTTGGCGATGCCGTTCAGCATTTGTTGCCACGCGGGTGGCGGTGGCGGCGGCGGTTCCAGATTGCGCGCCGTCGTCAACCCCCAACGTGCTTGTTGCGCCGCGAGGATGCGTTGGCGCGCGTCTTCAGACATTTGGGGCGCGGCAGATTTGGCCTTCTTCGGCGCAGTCCGATAGCTGTAATAATTGTCCTCCTCGTCGTCGTCGTCGTCGTCGTTATCGTAATCCTCGTAGTCATCTTCGACTTGCAGATCAATGATCAAATCCGCGTTGTTGCCATCGCCTTGCAAATAATGTTTGTCGTCCGCCGCGAGCAGCGTCGCGTAAATATGTTTGCACGGCTCGTCGAACGAGGCAGGATAGGGGCACGTGCAGGACGCTTCGATCACGCCGGATTTTTCGCGCTTGAGCACGACGTCGTAGCGCGCACTGCCACGCACTTTTGCCGTGACTTTCCACTGATTGCCGGTTTTGATGTCCACCAATTTGCGCTGGAAGTAATTCAGTCCGCGCTGCCGAATGGTTGTTGAGAATTCACTTTTCAGGGCTTGCGACAGATCGAACATAGCTTAACCGTTCACTAACTTCTGCAAACTTTCTTCGTACGGCGCACGCGCGACGCCCCGTTCGGTGATGATCGCCGTGACATAACGATGCGGCGTCACATCGAATGCGGGATTGGCAATCGTGATGCCCTCGGGCGAAAGCTGTGCGCCTTTGACGTGCGTGACCTCGCTTTGCGGACGCTCTTCAATCGGGATGTCGTCGCCGGTTTTCGTGTTCAGATCAATCGTCGAAATCGGCGCGGCGACGTAAAACGGAATATTGTTTTCTTTGGCTAAGACCGCAACGGAATAGGTGCCGATTTTGTTGGCGACATCGCCGTTGGCTGCGATGCGGTCTGCGCCGACGATCACGCAATCCAACTTGCCTGCTTTCATAAAATGCCCAGCCATATTGTCGGTGATGAGCGTGACGGGGATGTTGTCTTTGTGCAGTTCCCACGCGGTCAAACGCGCGCCTTGCAGGAAGGGCCGGGTTTCATCGGCATAGACCGCCACTTTCTTGCCCGCTTCGACCGCCGCGCGAATCACGCCGAGTGCTGTGCCATAGCCTGCCGTTGCCAATGCACCCGCGTTGCAATGCGTGAGCACGGTTGCGCCATCGGGAATCAACGCCGCGCCGTTTGCGCCCATCGCTTTGTTGATGGCCACGTCCTCGTCGTGCATCCGCTTGGCTTCGTCAATCAAGCGCACGCAGATTTCCGCGAACGATAAGTTTTCGCTTTTCAATTTGTCGTACAACGTCCGCATCCGCTCAATCGCCCAGAACAAGTTCACAGCGGTCGGGCGCGTTCCGGCGAGCACGTCGCAGATGAGTTGGAATTGCTGGTCGAATTGCGCGGCATCATTTGTCACAATGTTGCGCGCGCCTAACGCGACGCCCATCGCGGCGGCCACGCCGATGGCCGGAGCGCCGCGCACGACCATATCTTTAATGGCGGCAGCAACTTCTTCGTAAGTTTTGAAGACGGGGTACGCTTCTTCAGTCGGTAGCAGGCGCTGGTCAATCATCACCACGCCTTCGTCAGTCCATTCGAGTGTTTTGATCATAGGTGATTTGAAATTTGAAATTTGTGATTTGAAATTAAGGGGGGGATTGTACTTGCTTCGGTGCGAAAAAGGAAAACGTAGGGAAAAAATTGATTTCGTCAAAATAATTCTGACGGCAGGCGAAAAGCGGCGGCATCTTTGATAGAATCGCCGCGCAATTTTAGTGGATCGGTTAATTTACACCAGACATGAAAGGAAATCGAATAACAATGAAAACATTCCGCAAACAATTCTTCGCGCTGCTCACCTTGCTCGCGCTTATTGGTTTGATGACGTCCGCCTTCGCGCAAAAAGCGACGAAAGCCAAAGCGGGCAAAAAGGCGGCGAAAGCCGCCGCCGCGAAGGGCGTGCCGCCGGAAATCCAATTTCTCGCCAAAGGCGACGGCATTGAAACCTGCATCGTGACGGGCGAGAAGCTGGAAAACAAAAACGTCAAAGCTGAATTCTTCGGACGCGAAGTGTATTTCTGCTGCAACGATTGCAAAGACGCGGCGGTCAAAAATCCGGCAGCCTACGTGAAGAAAACCGAAGCCGAGCAAATTGCCGCCGTCAAAGCGGTGCTGGCGAAAGGCGGCGGGCACGGCGATCATCACGGCGATCATCACGGCGATCATCACGCTGCGCCCGCGACGAAAGAGGCAGCGAAGTTTTTGGGCAAAGGCGATGGCGTCACGACCTGTCCGGTGACAGGCGAAGCCATCAGCAAAGACGTCAGCCTCGAAATTGACGGACGCACCATCTACGCCTGCTGTCCGGGCTGTCTCGACAAAATCAAGAAGAACCCGGAGTTGTATTTGAAGCCAACGAACAAATAGCAACACTACCCCTCGTCGTAACCTGGGCCGGAGAACTTCATTATCAGAGGAGGCGAAGCGATGAAAGGTGCGTTACTCAAGGTCAAAAATATGTCCGTTAGTTCGGCCCCCTCGCTCTTGTGGGTTGAGCCGGACTTGATGATGCAGGGCGCAGTGCCGATGGCCTTAGAGCAAGACCTGACGTACGGGGTCATTGATACGGTGATGCTTTCGGCTGGGCTGGCCATTTGGTACGCGAAGCTCAAAATCATCGAACGAAGAGTAGAAGAAGCCCAAAAGGATGACGAGTAATTTGGCGGACTGAAACGATTAGCTCACGATTCGGCAGGGAGGACAGTCCCAACGTGCTTTGATGGAACTGCTCCTCCCTGTCCATTTGAAGGCAGAATGATGCGCTGACCGACCGCTTCGCGTTACCGGATTCCATCGCCGCACAGGTCATGCGCGAACTCAAGTAACGATTGGCGGCCTTGCTGCGATAATTTTTTTGCAGATTGTGTGCGCGCCGAACAGAAAATCCTTAACAGCCCGCCTCAAGGGGCGTATACTCCTCGCACCGCACGCCCGGTTCGTTCGGCTATTTCCCGCGCAATGCGAGGAAGAGGCCGACCTTGTTTCAGATGGAGGCTGGCGTCAACAAACGCACGCGGATTTGAGACGCAGCCACGTTTGAGTGCCGGGCAAAATTTTTCAAGATATTCAATACGGTGAATTTGGGTTTCGGATCGCAGGTGTTGGACGGCATACGCTTTGGATCAATCCAGCGCGCGTTGATTGGTGTAATGCGATTTGCCAAATCGCGCGACGTTTCTCAGGAGGATCTCCCATGAACGAACAAATCGCCAAAGAAGGATTTTGGTCAGACCCGCTCTCGGTTTGGTTGGAACAAGCCACTTGGCTGGAATGGCTGCAACCCGTGTTGTATTTCGTGTTGGCGCTGGCGTTGGCCAGTCTGCTCTTCACGCTGCTCGATCTGGCGCTGATGTGCTGGAAAGAGTTTCATCAACCCACGCCGTCAAACGAGCACGCTACCCTCCTCTCCCTGCGCAGCAGAATGGCGCATGCCTCCGCGCTCCGCTTCTTTTTCCGCCCGTGAGAGGAACCTGTTGCGCGATTACGCTTACTTCTATAGCGTTCAAGAGAAGAACATTCACCAGCACGAAGAACACGAAGCAAGAACAAAAGGTTCAATGAATTCCGTGGTTCATTTCTTCGTGCTCTTCGTTCTTCGTGGTTCATTTTCTTGAGGTCTATCGCATTTTTCCTTGCCACCACAATCGTCGCACACCCGCAACACGCAAAGGTAAATCAACCCCTTTATGAAAAACACTTGGCTGGATCGTTTTGCGCAAATCATGGCGCGCTTTGTGCCCGATGCCATCACGGCTTGCGTCATCCTGTTGCTGATTTTGTTCGGCGCAGCCCTGACGCTCGGCAATCCGTTCGGCAAAGTGTTGGAAGCCTATTATCAGGGCTTGTGGATGCTGCTGCCCTTCACAATGCAGATGTCGCTCATCATCGTGCTGAGTTCGGTGCTGGGCCTGACGCCGTTTTTTCGCAAAACGATTTTGACCTTGTCGCGCGTGCCGAAAACGACGAATCAAGCGATCATTGTTGCGGCATTGCTATGCGCCGGATTGTCTTATTTTTATTGGGGGTTGGGCGTCGCGTTGGGGCCGATCATTGCGGTTTATTTTGCCAAAGAAGCCGAACGCAACGGCATTCCACTCGACTTCCTGTTTTACCTGACCATCGTTTGGGCGTCGCACGCGGTTTGGCAATACGGCTTGTCGGCGAGCGCGCCGTTGCTGGTGGCGACGCCGGGGCACTTCCTGGAAAAGACCATCGGCATCATTCCGCTTTCGACTACGATTTGGTCGCCCGCCGCCATCATTCACGAAGTTGTGTTCACTGTGGCTGTGATTGTGATGGGTTGCTGGCTGATGCCGAAACACGGGCAGCCGATTTCGCATTATCCCGAAGCGGACAAGTTGACGGAAGCCATCGAAATCGAAGAAACGCGCGAGCTGAATCATTCGGAGCGGCTGGAACGGCATTCGTTTTTCACCTATGTGCTCTGCGTGTTTTTCGCGGGCTGGTTGTACCACCATTTTTTCATGCGGCGCGCGAGTTTGGACATCAATTCGCTGAACACGATTCTGCTGTTTCTCTGCTTCCTGCTGCACAAAAGCGTCTATCGCTTCACGCAGGCGCTGCAAAAAGCCATCGCGTCGGCGTGGCCGGTGATCGTCTTGTATCACCTGTACGCGGGCGTCGCGGGGCTGATTCAATACACGAATCTGGGCGAGAAATTAGCCGGCGTCGTCGCGGCCATCTCCACGCCGACGACGTTTCCGACCTTGACCGCAGCGGTCGGAACCGTGTTTGCGATGTTCATTCCGTCGAGCGGCGGGCAATGGGCGATTCAAGGGTTTGTGACGGCGAAAGCCGCCACTGAAGTCGGCGTCAGCGTGCAGCGCGGTTTGTTGGCGATGAGCGTCGGCGATCACATGGGCAATTTAGCCTCGCCGTTTTGGTACGTGGTCATCGCAGGCATCGCGCGCGTGGATTTTCGCAGCTTCTTTGGCTATGGCTTGTTGTTCGCGGCGCTGTGGTTCGTGATCGGCGCGCTTGTGTTCACGTTTGCGCCGTGCTGAGGATTTTTAGCCACGAATTACACGAATTTTCACGAATGGATTTTGGGTTTGCTCCGTCAACTCATAATAAATTCGTGA
>CAZWAK010000116.1:0-14442 GCA_964631865.1 uncultured Heliobacteriaceae bacterium
GCCCAAGGCCCAGTCAAGCGGCTCAATCAATCGGCGCACGTCGGATTGAAATTCGACCGGTGTGATGCCGCGCCGCGCTTCAATGGCGAGGTAGTACAACGCCAACGTGTACACGGCGTCTTTGTAGCGTTTTTCCTGGTCGGACAAATCACGATGGGTGGCCTCGAATTCGGCCTCGAAGTTTTCTTCGGTGGAAGGAAAGGGACGGTCTAAAACCGTTGTAGTGTTCATACGATTTTCTCCTAATTTGTGAAATGGTGTTTTGGAATTGGGTCATCACTTGATGACGTGAGGAGAATAACAGAAAGCAGTAATCCTGTCAAGTGCAAATCATTGATTTCGTTGTTATTTATGCCGATTTTAGATAAATCAGTTTCAACCATTTTTCAGTGCGTTTGGCTGCGATTTGTTCCGTTTGGCTTGGTATTGAAATTGCACCCCGCGCCCATCCCTTTCCTCTCCTTCTTCTGCCTTTCTCCTCTTCCCAACTTTCACCACCACAACCTTGATTCCGCAGCGAGCACGACCACCCAAGCAAAGCGATCAATCATCGGTGTCAAGGGCGATTGGCGTTGTGTGCAAATCGGCGCAGCGCACCCTTGACGCCGATGATTGCGTGGTTGGAGTGGGCGCGCGCAAGCGGAGTGTAGACGTGGGAGCGCGACAGCGTTTCGGTCTTTTCTGCGAACGAAATTGGCGCGCGTCCGTTGCTTCTGAAAGCTCGCGCCGTGCCGACGATCTGCGGCGCGCTTTCTTCAGTGCCGCCGCGATCTCCGCATCAAGAACTACAAATCCTAAACTGAAAAAAGGAACAGAAGTACATTGGAGCGCACAGCAGTCACTCTATTTTCAGCTTGCCGCAAAAAGCCTCTTCACAAGGCGCGCAGAGTTTGCTATTGCCCTCTTGCAGACTGCATTTCACTTGCCCATTCACAACGTTTCCAGGAGGACTGCTTATGAAGTCATTGTCGAACGGCACGGCTCAAGTCATCGCAGTGGTGCCGAAACGAATGCCCAAATCCGCGACACGCATGTTGCGGATGCCACGTATGCTGGATGATTGGCTGATCGCGTATGCCGCGGCGTTTGGCTATCGCTCGGTGCCGGAATTGATTGTCCAAACCATGCGCGAGTTGCGCGCCCGAAATCAATTGCAACTGAACGCCTTAAATGCCAACGAAAGCCTGACGGAAGCACAACCCGAAATGCCGCGCTTGCCGTTTGATCCGCTGCCTTGAGGAAGTCCAGAAAAGTCTCGTGAAGTCAGACTTTCCTGGACTTTCCTGGACTTTTCCAGACTTCTCCAGACTGACTAACTATGAAACCTTCCCTCCACGGCTTCACCAAAATGCCGAACTGGTTGTTTCTGCGCTTGCCGGAACTCTCGCCTGCCGGGATGCGCGTGACAATGGTGATTCTGGCTGAATCGGTGGGTTGGGGCGTGGAGGCGGTGATCCTGAGCAATGCCGATTTTATGCGGCTCAGCGGCCTCGCGCGGTCGTCGGTGCAGGAGGGCATCAAAGATGCGCTGGAAGAACAAGTGATCGAGCGCGTGCCGTATCAACAGAGCTTTGCCTATCGCCTGAGAGCACCCGATGGCACCACGCCGTTTCCGTGGACATCCCTGCGACAATCGCTCGCGCAGCCTGTTTGGCACGACGAGGTAAACTCGCCTCTGGAGCACGACGATGAGGCGCAAACGTCTGATGTTCCAACTTCGACCCGCCCGGAAATCAGCCCAAACCCGCCCGATTTTCAGGCCAGCACCAGCCCGGAAAGCAGGCCAGAGCCGCCCGATTTTCAGGCCAGTACCCGCCCGAATTCCGGGCTACCCCCCGCCCGAAATTCGGGCTGCCTGTCCACGATAAGTGATGGAGAAAATAGCGATTTGCGCGCGCCTAAAGAAGTAATTCAAGACCATACACAAGAATTGTGTGAACACACACACAACGGGTTCTCTTTCCCGCGCGCGCGTGCGAGGCCGCTGTGCGCTTCGCGCTATCGCTACGACGAAGTCTTGGCCTACGCGAAATCGCTCAAAGGCATTCGCAATCCGGGCGGCTTGGCGGTCGTGTACTGGCGGTCAGGCGAGATGGACGAAGAGATCGCACAGTTCCAGCAACGCCAGGCTGAGATTGCAGCACGCCAAGCCGAAGAAGCCGAACAAGAGCGCGCTGAATTGCGTGCGCTGGCCATCGAGTTGCGCGCACGCAGCGAGCCCTTGGCGGAATGGGAGCGCGAAATCATTGCCGTCTTTGCCGACGAATGCGAGGAGGAACACGATGTACCAATTCACGGGCTGGATGTTACCGACGGGCACGTTGTTTGATCGCTACGGGGTGCGCGACTGGATGGGCGCGCAGGTACAAACGCGCAAGTATTTCCTCGGCCTCGCCGCAGGCACGAATGGTCACGTCGTCGGCACACTCGAAGTGACGCACAACCAATTGCTGCTGGTCGTCGAATGGGACAACACCGACGCCACGGCACGGCGGATGGACTGCTTCAGTCAGAGCGAAGCCGAGCAGTATTTGTTGCGCGTGCTGGCACCAGTGCGGAGCGGTTTGCAGTAGATGGTTGACGAACGCGGAGACGAGCGAGGCAAGACAATACACCGCCATTCGCTATCAAGTGATTTCGCTTTGATAAATCGTTTTTGTGGTTCGCAAATTTTCCACAAAAATCATTTGACAGTGGGTTTTCACGCTGGCATCATCCGCCCCAGAGTCACCACCGGAAGCTGTTCCGGGCGGTGACTTTTTTTGTTGTCTGCATCCCTTGCTGGCCTTCCACAACCACACACCTGGGACGGATGTTTGGGTTTCCGGTGACTCGGCACAAGCGTCCGCCTCAGGTGTTCCTGCCGAGTCACCAGAAAGCAGTTGGTATGATCCATCGTTTTTTGTTTGGTCGTTTTTTGTTTGGCGTGCTCGTCGTCCTCGCGCTCGCTGTCAGTCAGGTTCCGTGTGTGGCTCAAGCTCCCGTACACGCTCACGCCCCTTTAAGCGAAGCTCTGGCCCCGGATTCCGACCCGATTCTCGATGATGCGGTCGCAGACGCCGAGGTGTGGCCTGTGGTCATCTGGCAGGCGTTGAGTTGGTCGTGGCGCTGGGTCTGGTGGCAGCGAACGGAGTGGCGGCGTTGAGGCGCGGCGAAGGAACCGAAAGGCGGTCGTCGTGGCTGGTGCCGATTCTGTGCGGTGCTATAGACGTACAGAAACAGATTGCCTGTTGGCGGCGCTGCAGCAAGGCGCGTCGTTGCTGGTGGTCGCGGAGGCCGGCTTGGGCAAGTCGCACCTGGCACGCAGCGTGGCCGAAGTGTTGTGCGCCGCGTCCCTTCCCGTTGCCCTCGTCACGCCCAGCACGCCGAAACAAACCGTCGTGGACATCGCCGTGCAACTGGGCGTCCCGGTCGTCACAGATGAAGGTCGGCCCTTAACGCAAATGCAATTGCAAACGGAGATCGCGGAGACACTTGCCAAGCAGCGCGCCGCCTTGCTCCTGGATGACGCGCATCGCTTGCCGGTGAGTTTGCGTGTGTGGCTCGAACAATTGCTGATGCGCAGACAGCCGATGGTGCTCTTTGCGACGCAGCCGCCGCGCAAGGACATTTTTCTGAAGCTGCCGCGCCTGGAACTCAAACCGCTCGCCCACGCGCAGATTCGGGAGTTGATGCAGGAAGCTGCTGCCGCTCAACACCTCGCGCTCTCGCCCGCGCAACTCGCCACGTTGCAGGAGCGCACGGGCGGCAATCCGATGCTCGCGCGGCGCGTGTTGGACGAAGAGCGGCTGGGCTTGGACACCACCGCGCCGGATCACACCGAATGGATTGACGGCACGCCGCTGTTGCTCGCGGTGTTGTTGATTTTTTCGGCAGTCCGCTTTTTAGGGCGCGGGTTGCACCAAACCGACTTGTATTTGCTCGGTGGGTTTCTGGCGGTGGCCGTTGGCATTGCGCGCTTGTTGCTCGCGTCGTTGCCGCGCCAGTCAAAACGGTTGGGAAAGTGAAGTGGTGGTCAGTGGTCGGTGGTCGGTGATCGGTGGTCGGTAGGAAAGAACAACTGGCCACCAGCCACCAACTACCAATGCCCCATAACCGACCACCGATCACCGACCACCGACTACCAGGAATTTATGTTGGCCCAAACGCATTGTTTATTCGCCATCACACTCACGGCCTTCGCGCTGGAAACGGCAGACTGGAAGCCGCTGCTCATCGCGGCGTTCGCATCACAATTGCCGGACGTTGACACTTCGGCTTCGTTAGCAGGACGCGTGTTGTGGCCGCTGTCGCGCGGGCTGGAAAAGCGCTGGCCGCATCGCACCGTGACGCATTCGTTTTTAGCCACGACGATCATTGCGTTACTGGCCTGGCCGTTGCGCTGGCAGCACGCACAGCTTTGGGAGGCCGGGATTCTGGGGTATTTCGGCGGCTGGTTTAGCGACGCCTTCACGAAATCCGGCGTGGCGGCGTTTTATCCGCTGAGTTCCGCACGGCTTGTAATTCCGGCGAACCCGCGTTTGCGCCTGGCGACCGGATCGCGCGCCGAATCTGTCCTGCTGTTGCTGTTGTGCCTGAGCTTCGTCTTTTCGCTTTATCTGAACACCAACGGCGGGCTGTTGCGTCGTTTCAATGCGTGGCTCGCACAGCCGGAAGGCGTCGTCGCGCTCTTTGCGCGCGAAAGCACACGGCATCAAATCTTCGCACAGATTGAAGGTCGCTTCATCGCATCGGCAACGACTGTGAATGCCGAATTTGAAGTCCTCGAAGTCGAAGGCGAACGCCTGCTGGTACGCGCCGCGAATGGCTTCTTGTATTGGGCAGGGCAGGAAACGAGTTGTCCGACTTGCCATCTCGCCATTCATCGCGTCCAAGCGCGGCTGGGTGCATCTGTCATTATCGAAACGCACGAACTGCGCTGGCAGGAAGAGGAGGTTGGTAAGGTGGTCGGTGGTCGGTGGTCAGTGGTCGGAGAAACAACGGTGGTCGGTGGTCGGTGGTTGGTGATCGGCCAGAATACAAACCAATCGCCAGCCACCAATGCTCAACCGCCAATCACAGATTCCCACCAACCGGCCACCGGCCACCGACCACTGACCACCGTTCTCTTCAGTGGCGAACTCCTGCTACACGATGCTGATAGCTTACGTCTGCCGACGTCCTTGCAGCATTTCAATCCGGTCGAACTTGTGGGCAACGCGGACGAAGGGTCGCGCTTCCGCACCGTGCGTGTGCGCGCTGCCAGGTGGCAGGATTTGGCTCCGTTACAGTCGTATTTCGGTGCGGGGCATTTGATTGTCAAACTCATCCGCAAGGGGGAACGATGAAAGAGAAAACCTTGCGCCGGGCGTCTCGTGCAGTCGTGCCGTTTCTCTTGCCGGTGCGGACGCAATGTTCCTGGTGGCAGACGGTGAAAGCGTGGTTCCAGCAAGGCTGGCAACGGCTGTGGCAACCGCCTGTAATAATCCAACCGCCCTTACAACCCACGCGGCACAAACCGTTTCCGCAACGTCCGCACCAACAACGTCGCCAAGCCGTGTTCGCTGCGCTCAATGTCGCTCCCGCCGGGTTGACACGCCGCCAACTGATCGCGCACGTGCGCTCCGTCACTGGCATTGGTTGCAGCGAGAAATTGATTACCCAATGGCGGCAGGAGCAATGCCGCGACGCGGAGACGGGGCGACACGGAGACGGGGCGAAAAAGAGATGTGGTGTCTTGGGCTTGCTGTGCTGTTTATGCCTCAATAGTTGCGCAACAACAACGCCCCTGCCCCCACCCGCATTGCCTACGGAAATCACGATTTCGCCCGCACCGAGCGAAGCGCCAAGCATTTCTAATATTCCCTTTTCCCCTTCCTCTCCGACCCACCCGCGCCTGCTACGAATCAAGTTGACGCTCAATGCACCGCACGAATTGCAGGTCAAGGTCGGACAACAGATCGCCGTCGGTACGTTGCTCAGTGATCGAAAAACGGCCCGCCAACGCCTGCTGGTGCAACATGCCGCAGTGCAAGCAGCGCAACAGCATTTGCAAACCCAGCAGCAACTCGCGGAGCAGTCGTTGCGCCAACTGCAATCGCTTGGTCTGGACTTACCGCCGACCACCTTTGCCACCGAGCAAACAGCCATTAAGCGGGCGGAAACGGAAGCCATCGCCACACGACGGGCGGTTGAAGTGCAGAAGCAAAAGTTAGCGGTACTCAGTGAGGCAATGGTGATCGCTGACCGGTGGCCGGTGGCCGGAAATACAACCATACCCAGCATTGATGTTTCGCATCCCCAGGAAACAGCACCAACGACCAATGCGCCAGCGACCGATCACCGACCACTGACCACCGACCACCTTTCCCTGATCCAACAGCACGAAGCCGCCAAACTCGCCCAAGCCCAAGACAAACAATTGCTCGCCTCGTCCGAGATTGAGTGGCACAAAGCCAAACTTACGACAGCGCGCGACGTGCGTATTTGGGAAGAACAGAAACATCGCGTGGAGATCACACGCCAATTGCTCGCGGCGCGCAGTCAGCAACAACAGGCTGCCATCGAAGCCGCTCGCCTCACGGCCCAGCTTGCCGAAATCGAATTACAACTGGCGCAACTCGCCGCCGTCCGCGCCCCTTTTGCCGGCACAATCAAACGCATCGAATGGGAGGATATGAATGATGAGAAAATTTCTGTGGTGGTGTATTTGGCTACTGGTAGTCGGTAGCACGCCATTGGTAGTCGGTGGTCAGTGGTCGGTGGTCGGTACGAGTGCATTCGCAACCAGGCAATCAAACGGCGCACGGCGTCCCCCCCAAGTTTACCAAGAACTGCAAACCGGCCACCGACCACCTGCCTTGTGCAGACGCTTTCCCCGCCTGCCTCCAACGACTTGGCGATTTGGCCGTCAGGAACAATCGTGAGATGGCCGTTTTAGTCCAAGCAATCAAACTGCAAAAGAAAAAGCTCTGGACGAGTTGGTTGCACGCAGAAGGGTTGAACCCCATTGCCATTGGGTTGCGAATCGCCCGGAACACCGCCGGGGGCGGGGATCGCGCGGCACTCAAGCTAGAAGTCGCACGGCTGGAATTGCGGCACGCCGAACTCGCAACCGCGCTGCGCCAATCCATTGCCCCAGCGTTAGTCGCATACGAACGGGCAGTCACACAACACGCGCAGGCCAAATCCCGGTTGACGACACATCAGGCGCGGCTGCAACTGGCTGAAGCGACCTATCGGCTCGGCGAAAGCAGCACCGAAATGATGTGGCAACTCTGGCTCACACAAGAGGAATTGCAGGCGCAGCTTGCGGCAGCGGAGCAACAACGCCGCCAAACCAAAGACGACTTGACCCGAATGGTTTTCCCCGCCCATTGACAGCTATGTGGTACATAGCGCCAAAGCTCCCCCTGTGGCTTGCATTTTCCGAGCCTCAGCAGTATTAAGTTGGACGACAGCAATCATATATTTTTACAGTTCTTACTCTGGGAACCGAATTGCCCATCCTTATCACACTCGCAGGAGTCTGTGCTATGGACAAAGAAAATTTGCGATTACGTGTCCACCCGTTGCCCTCCCACTTCTGCGTTCAGGTGGCGGGACAAGGGACGGTTCTCTGTGTACAGGACTCTTCGCTTGGTTGTCCGGGCTGCCTCAATCTCGGAAATCACACCTTCGCCGAGGTGGAAAAGAAATACGGCGCAAGGCAGAGTCACAACCCATTCCTACTACGTTACGGCTGGGAAGCTGGTCCCAAACAGTAGCCAAAATGGCTCGGCCCAGCGCAGCATTATGGCCCCTACCATTCTTTGATCGCGGGTCGTGCAAAGGAGAAAACCATGCCGCTAAAGAGCATCTCAGCAACCATCTCATCCTGGATTACCACATTTATAACAAGCCTGCTGCTCGTCTTCCCACTGGAAGTCTGGGCGGAGCCTCTAACCGTGGGGAACGCAATCCTGCCGACAGCGACTCGCTTTGCTGCTGTTCGACATCCGGGATCCAGGAACATCCCGCAAACAGATTCTCAAGTATTGGAGCCTGGAAAACTAATCGAACGTGAATTAGGCGGCGGGCAAGCCCATTCCTATCAACTCACACTGAGCGCAGGCCAGTTTCTGATTGTAGTAGTCTATCAACGAGGGGTTGATGTTGCCGCAACGCTATTTGGGCCGGATGGTAACAAGCTGACCGAAGTTAACAGCCCAAACGGTGCGCACGTCCCAGAGCCAATACTCATCATAGTGGAGACAACGGGCAATTACCGGTTAGCGGTACGTTCACTGGAAAAGAATGCCGCAGTAGGACGCTATGAAGTAAAAATTGATGAACTGAGAGCGGCGACGGCGCAGGATAAGGAGCGCATAGCTGCTTACAATCTGTTTATAGAAGGTGACGTCCTACGGTCGCAACAGACCAAGGAAGCTTTGAACAAGGCCGTCGAGAAATTCCAGCAAGCACTTTCCCTTTGGCGGGCAGCAAACGATAAAGGGGGGGAGGCGGACACATATGCCAGGCTTGGCAGCATTTATACCAACCTTGGTGAGACAAAGAAAGGGCTTGAATATAGCCTTGCAGCACTACCACTCAGGCGCACCCTGGGTATCCCTAATCAGGAGGCCATTGCTCTAAACGATATCGGTGTGAGGTATTATGCTCTTGGCGATTATCAAAGAGCGGGCGAATATTTCGCGCAAGCCCTCGCCCTCTATCGAAAAGCAGGTAATGGCCGAGGGGAAGCCACTTCGCTTAGCAATCTTGGGGCAGTAGATTCTAACTTAGGCGAAAGGCAAAGGGCGATTGATCGCCTACAACAGGCTTTGTCTCTCAGACGCAACTTAAAAGACCGTGCGGGCGAAGCCTCTACGCTTGCTCTGATCGCTGACCTTTACGATATGTTAGGTAATTATCAGAACGCACTCGATCATCAAAATCAAGCTCTTCTCATTCATAAAGAGATGGGCAACCGTAGGCAGGAAGCTATCGCAATGGCCAGTCTCGCTACTCATTACGCGAGGCTCGGAGAATCACAGATAGCGCTTGATTTGTGGCAGAAATCCCTCCCCCTAATGAAGGCTGTCGGAAATCGTTCTGGCGAATCATCCATACTCTTAAGTATGGGGGGGTTGTATAATAAGTTGAAAGAGCATCATAAAGCGCTCGACAGTTCGGAAAAGGCGCTGAAACTCAGTCGAGAAGTTAATGATCGCAGGAACGAGGCTGATGCGCTCGAATCTCTTGGAGGCGCATATAAAAATATGGGGGAATTTGAGAAAGCGCGGTCTCACATGGAGCAGGCGCTTGCACTCCATCGCGCCAGTGGAGCATCGGATGAGGAAGCATCCGCGCTCAGAGGAATTGCAGAGTTGGAACGGGATCGAGATCGCCTGGAAGAGTCTCGCGCCAGAATCGAAGCAGCGATTAAGATCGTTGAATCATTACGCAGCAATGTAGCAATCCAGAGCTTGAGAGCGTCTTATCTCGGCTCAAAACATCAATATTACCGTCTCTACATTGACGTACTTATGCGGTTAGATCAAAAGCACCCCATGGCGGGAAATGATGCTGCCGCATTACAGGTTAACGAACGCGCCCGCGCTCGCAGCTTACTCGAACTGTTGGGGGAGGCGTTTGCGGATCTTCGAGCGAGTGTCAATCAGGAACTGTTGATGCGTGATCGCGAATTGCAGCAACAACTCACGGTCAAAACCAACCAACGGCTTCGCCTCCTCAATGGGCCCCATACACAGGAACAGGTTGAGGCCATCAACAAAGAAATCGAGGAGTTGAGAGGGGAAGTGCAACAGGTGGAAGCCCGTATTCGCAGCACCCATCCAGCTTATGCCGCTCTGACGCCGCCGCCGTCACTCTCGTCTGTAGAGATTCAGCAACAAGTATTGGACGCTGATTCGTTGCTGCTGGAATATTCCCTTGGCGATCAACGCAGCTTTCTCTGGGCGGTAACGCCGACCACGCTCAAGCACTATGAACTGCCCCGACGTGCCGAAGTGGAAACCGCCGCCAAGCGCGTCTATGAGTTGCTGACGGCACGCAGTCAGTCGGTCGAGGGCGAGTCATTCAAACAACGTCAGGCGCGCATTGCCCAAGCCGACAGCCAATATGGGGCTGCTGCCGCGGCTCTGAGTCGGATGCTGCTGGGCCCTGTAGCAGCGGAGTTGAAAACGAAACGATTGGTCATCGTCAGTGACGGCGCGTTGCATTACGTTCCCTTTGCGGCGCTGCCGGAACCGGTGATCGGTGGTCGGTGGTCGGTGGTCGGTAAAAAACAAAACCAGCCACCAGCCACCAACCACCAGCCACTGATTGTGAAACACGAAATTGTGCATCTGCCGTCGGCCTCAACCCTGGCTGTGCTGCGCCGCGAATTGGCTGGTCGTAAGCTTGCCCCGAAGATTGCGGCGGTGCTGGCCGATCCGGTTTTTGAAGCAGGCGATCTGCGTGTCCTGCGAAATGAAGCGGCTGGACGCAAGGAAGGGGAGGAAAAAAATCCGGCGGATTATGGAGCAAACTTTGCGTCGTCCAGAACTACCCGCGCGCTGACAGAGACGGGCATCACTAAAGCCGGACAGCCAATTCCGCGCTTGCCCTGGTCACAGCAGGAAGCCGCCGTCATCAAAGCCCTTGTGCCGGACTCGCAGCGCAGATTGATGCTGGGGTTTGCCGCGAACTACAAAGCAGCCACCGACCCTGAACTGGGGAATTATCGGATCGTTCACTTTGCCACCCACGGACTGCTTAATAGCAAGCAGCCCGAATTGAGCGGAGTGCTGCTTTCGCTGGTGGATGAGCAGGGGCGTCCACAAGCGAACGGGATTCTGCGGCTGGGCGAAATTTACAACCTCCGGCTGCCCGCGGAATTGGTCGTGCTGAGCGCCTGTCAGACGGCGCTGGGCCAGCAGGTCAGTGGAGAAGGGTTGGTGGGGCTGACACGTGGGTTTATGCATGCTGGCGCAGCGCGCGTGATGGCCAGTCTCTGGAATGTGAATGATAAGGCGACAGCGGAACTGATGCAGCGGTTCTACACAAAGATGCTGGGCGCACAGAGATTACCACCCGCTGCCGCGTTGCGTGCCGCACAGATGGAGTTGTGGCGCAACCCCAAGACGCGCGCGCCTTATTATTGGGGCGCGTTTATCCTACAGGGAGAATGGAAGTAAGCAGCGAAGCCCAGAGCAGGACAGACGATCTCCTCGCGCAGACCGTATGGAACAGGTACGAACGAAGCAAAAAGACTGGGGGTTGACCTCGGAGGCGTTTGACACGCTGCTGACGTGGCTTGACCAGGATCGTCAACGAGCGGCTCAGCGATACGAAGAAATTCGACTGAGACTGATCACATTCTTTGCCGCTCGCTGTCACGCAGATGTTGCGAGACTGGCTGATGAAACCTTCAATCGGGTCGCACGGAGATTGATGGAGGGCGAAATCATCAAAGAAACGCCAGGGGCTTATTTTCATGGAGTAGCCAGAAAGGTTGCTCTTGAGAGTTACCGGGATCCAAAGGAGACGAAAACGGAATCGCTCGAACCGGAAATACAAGAAAAGCTGGCGGTGGTCATATCAGACCCAGACCGACAGGAGCCTTCCATCTGGGAACACGAGAATGCAGTAGAATGTCTCCGGCGCTGCCTCAATAATTTATCGGAACCAGAGCGGGAACTGGTAGAAAAATATCTGCCGCGGGGCGAAGAAGGAGAGCGCAAGAAAAACCTGATTGAGTTGGCCCATCAATTGAACGTTACCAAGAAGGCATTGCGCGCCCGGGCGGAAAGGCGTAAAAATGACCTCAGGCGATGCATCAAAGACTGTCTCAATTCCGACGCTTCGAGGTAAAAACCCAGCGGGTCACTTATCCTCAGAGGAGGTTATAGAACGTGGAATCAACAGTTGATCGTCAATGGCTGCGGCAGTATTTGCTGGGCCAACTGAACGACCCGGCGCGGCAGACCGAGCGGGAAACGGTCGAGTGCTACTTTGAAGATGACGAGGCGTTCGAGGATCTGCTCGAGACGGAAAATGAACTGATGGGCCAATATCTGCGCGGTGAGTTGTCGCCAGAAGATCACGCGGCATTTGCGGAATATCTCAACCGTCTGCCCGATGGCCGTGAGCGGCTGGCCTTCACAAAGACGCTGATAGAGGCAGTCAGACCACAGGCCGCTACAGAGGCAGCAACTGTTCATCTTCCATCAGGGCAACCGTCGCGGCCTGAAGCCGAGCGCGCGCCAGTCTCGTGGTGGCAGGCGGTGTGGATGATGATTCGGCAACCAGCTCTGGCGGCGCTTCTGATCTTATTAGGAGCTGCGATGACCTGGCTGTTGATGCAGCCACTACGAACGGAAAACGGGCAACTGCGCGCGAAAGTGGAGCAGCAGACAGCCGAGCAGGAGTCGCTTCAGCAAAGACTCCAGACCTTAGACCAACAATACAACAACGAACGTACACGCGCTGAACAAGTACAAAGTGAACTGGAGCGGTTGCAACAGCAATACAAAGCTCAGACTCAACTCATGGCCGAGATCGAAATAGCCGATTCATCTCTCATGACCTGGTCTCTGCTTCCCACTTCCGAGCGCGGAAGCCCGCCTGTCTACCAGACCGTAGCATTGAAGAAAAACACCCGAACTATTGCCATTCAGGCGCAGGTTGAAGAGAGTGGAAGGTATCAGGGGTACAATGCAACCTTGCAGACAGAGAAGGGGCAAATTGTCTGGGAACAGAAAATGAAACAACCTGTCAGAATCGTCCATGTACTGCCTCTTCGCTTACCAGCCCGCCTGCTTACGGAACGCGATTACAAACTGACCCTGGAACTCATAAAAACGAGCGTACCCACGCCGCCCGCTAGTTATTATTTCACTATTGTGAATCGGTGACGACGATCTATTAGCACACGTCTTTGCTCACCTGCCGTATAGCATCCCACCTACCATTTCGCCATTTCCTCTCTTATCACATCATCCCGACAACAATCTGACTGAGTGAAGCGGGGCATTTTCGCTCAATCGTCACTTACCACCAGAGCAGTAAGGCCACAGAAACAGAAAGGCAATGCCGGAAACCAGGAAATTGCCTGCCCTGCCGGAGGTCTGTCTTATTGCTTATGCCTGCGAAATGACGACCGTCGCGCCGCAGTGGGAAGCGGCAGTTAGGCGGGAGTACAGCCGGGCGTTTATTGCTTTTGGTAACGACAAAAACTATGTCAATTCGGAGGTAAGAAAAAATGAAATCATTGTTTTCGCTTCGTTCAGGATTTACGGTGCTGGCACTAATGCTGGCGCTTACCTTCACTGCGCTGACGGCCTTAGGTCAGAGTGCCTGCCTTGAGAACTGTCTTGTACAACTAAACCATTGTCTGACCCAGCGGGAGCCTGAAGGAAACTGTGAAGATGCCTACGATGCCTGCGTCGAAAGTTGCCTGAGTGAGGGCTAAAGTAATGCACTCCACTCGTTGTCTGGTCTGGGTTATGTTCACCATAACCGCTTTCGTTCGCAACTCAATTTCATTGCTCAACTCGTAATGCCGCCGATCCTAATCAATAAGGTAGTTATCGGGCTGGCAATGAATGCTACAGGGGGGAAATATCATGAAGAGATTGATTAGTGCGGTAGTGGTCGCAAGTTTGTTTAGTATAGGATGGATTTGGCTTTCCAGCAGCGCATCCTCGCGTTCAGTACAGCCGTTATTTCAAGCTGTGCTGCAAGCGCATGGTGGTCAGGAAGCTCTTGGTTCGACGGTTGCGTTCCAGGCACAAGCCGTAAGGTTGACATCAACGCAACCATCGGCGTTCTTTGAGCGACAACTGCGTGTTTCAGTAAACGGCACGAAGTTCCGGCGACATATCATTCATCCGCTGGGGCTGAGCGAACAGGAGGAATTATTTGACGGGCAGGCAGGATTTCACACGACCTCAAGCCGAGCCGAGCCAGGAAATGGAGATTCCCTGATGCGCCCGATGGACAATGGTCGCTTGCGAGCGGTGAAATTCAGTATCGAGACCTTCGGCTTGCTGCCACTACTCCGACAATGCGCTGATTCTGCTACGGAAGCTATCTTTGCAGGGCGCGCTCCTGGTTCACTCAACAAATTCCAGGTCAGAACCCCGACGGGAGAGTGGCGTGTTTATGCTGATTCGTCGCATTTGATTCGCAAACTGGAGATAGAAGATAAAACCTTCGCGTTCGCTGACTACCGCACTGTCAATGGGCTACGACTCCCTTATATTGAGCGTGTATCCGTCGGTGACCGCCTCATCTATGAACTGGTGTTTTCAGCGATAGACCTGAATCCATCCTTTTCTGCCGACCACTTCAAGTCCGAAACTTTGGGGCGCGACACGGCTCGTTGAAAGAGCTTCTGGAAGTAAGCACCTGCGCACAAATTCTGAGGTGTAGCGCGATTTGGTAAAAAGGGGGGAGCCCGTGGGAAACCCCCCCCAG
>CAZWAK010000116.1:14452-24004 GCA_964631865.1 uncultured Heliobacteriaceae bacterium
AAATTTCTGTGGTGTTGCGCTTTTTGATAATTCGGGGGCATCCCTTGACACCCCCCGGTTTTTACCAAATCGCGCTACGTCTTTCTCCCGCATTATTTCTGCCGAAGTGCTTATAACGTTGTCCCGCAAGACTCATTTCCAAACAACAGGAAACGACAGAGCAGTACGCTCAGAAGATTTTTTGACAGGCTAGACGATGGATGTTATAACCCCACCCATATAAGGAACTATCGCCGTGTCTCGTCGCTTTGCCTGTAATGCTTTACTGGTCTTCTTTCTGAATGCCCCGTTGTTGGCGTTCCCCTATCAAACCGATCCGATAGAACTCACTCCAATAGCAACGAGCGCCCCTGAAAAGAAGGCAGAATTGCTTTATCAACAAGCGATGAAGTTCGTCGAGGACAAATCCTTTCCCCTCGCTCACCAGCGGCTTTTTGAGGCCGTCCCGCTTTGGCAGCAGGCGCATCGAACTGCGCGAGCCGTGCAGTCGCTTACACATCTGGCTGAGGTTGACCAGAGGGCTGGTCGCTGGCAGGATGCGCTCAAGTGTTACCGTGCCGCGCTTCAGTTCTCATCGCTTCGGGGTAGCCCCAAAGCCGCTGCGCTCAACTCGGTAGCCTCGCTGTATACTTCTCTAAACCAGTTTCATTTAGCGCAGGAATATTACCAACGATCCCTCAAACTCGCTTATCAAATCAAAGACCGGACGAATGAAGTAACAGCTTTGGCGGGACTAGCGGCTGTCTATCTTGAGCAGAGGCAACTCACATCAGCACGTACATTTCTTGATAAAGCGCAACTGCTCGCGCAACAGATGAAGGATCAGAAAACGACGGCTATAACACTTTTTCTCGCCGGGCGTGTTTTCCAATTGCAGGGGCAGAATGAAAAAGCATATCGGGCGATTGAGCAGGCGCTGGGGCTTTATGAAAAGATGGGAGAGCGGGAACAACAAGTTCCATTGCTATGTTTGCTGAGCGGCCTGAATCTTGCCATGGGCCGACCACAAGCCGCTTTGGAGCAGGCAGCACAAGCCGTGCAATTGGCAGACCTGCTCAAAACCGGCGAAACGCAATGGCGTGCGCATTTGGCGGTGGCAAAGGCGCGGCACGCACTTGGGCAGGTCGAAGAAGCCATAAAATCGTATTATCGTTCCTACAGTATGGTTGAGAAGCAGCGGCTGGCGCATTTCTCTGCCGATGCGTTCAAAGTGGCGCTGCTGGCTGAACGACAGACCCCCTACCGTGAACTTGCTGCGCTATGGATCGAACGCGGACGCATTGATGAAGCCTTCTTCATCATCGAACGCACCCGCGCCCGCGCTACTCTTGATGCACTGGCGCAGCAGCGCGAAGCTGCGCCGCTGGAACCTGTATCAGAGGCAACCTTGCGAGTCCTTACAGAGCAGGTCAATCGCCTGCGCGCTGAATTACGGTCATCAACCTCATCGGGGCCGAAACTCGCCGCGCAACAAGCGGAGCTGACGGAAGCGATGCAACGACTGGAAGAGGTTCGTTGGGAAATGGAGCGACACAAACCCTATACGACGCCGCTTGATTTAAAGCAGACGCAAAAGTTGCTGCAACCGAAGGAAGTGCTGCTCAATTTTGTTTTAGGCAAGCCGCAATCTTATGTTTGGCGGATCACGCAGAATGATGTTACTGGCGCGCTCTTACCCAATCAGAAGGAAATAGAAGAAAAACTCCATCTTTATCTCACCGCCCTGACAGCGAAACCACAAAATCGTCAGATCGAGCGAGAAGTGGTCAGACAGAAAAAGTTGGGGGATGAACTTTTCCGCCTGTTGCTGGGGCCGTTCTCCGGGCGGTTGGAAGCGGGACAGCAACTCATTATTGTGCCCGATGGCTTGCTCTCGTATCTGCCTTTTGAGTCGCTTGTCCATGATGGTCGTTATTTGCTTGAGTCGCATCCCGTCAACTATGTGCCATCCGCCAGTGTGCTAGGTTTGCTGCGACAAGCCCGCGACGTTTCAGAGGCACAAGGCCAAATGGAATTGCTGGCGTTTGGCGATCCGATTTCCGGGCTACCACAGCAAACAAAAGGTCGCAAGACAAGGGGGAGGGAGGACGTAATGAGAGAATCCTGGTCAGCCAGCAATTTCCGTTTTCCCCCCTTGCCCAATACGCGAAATGAAGTGCTGGCTATCAGCGCATTTTTCCCGCCTGAACGGCAACGCCTCTACCTTGGTGCGGCAATGACAGAGGAAGCCTTCAGACGCGAACCGCTCGACCGCTATCGTCGTCTTCATTTTGCCACTCACAGCCTGATTGATGAGCAACTTCCCTCCCGTTCGGGCGTTGTGCTGTCGCTGGCCCAAGCCGCAACAGAGGATGGATTCTTGGACGTGACGGAGATTACTGATTTGAAGTTGAATTGCGATTTGGTTGTTCTCAGCGCCTGCCAGTCGGGACGCGGCCAATTGGTCAGCGGCGAAGGCATCGTCGGGCTGACTCGCGCGTTTCTCTATGCTGGTGCGCGGCGCATCACGGTCAGTTTATGGAATGTAAGCGACCTTTCGACGGCGCGCTTGATGACGGATTTCTACCAGCATCTAAATGCGCAACTCGACCCGGCAGCCGCGTTGCGCCAGGCCAAACTGGATATGATCAAGCGCGGGAAAGCGTCGCGTCATCCTTACTATTGGGCTTCGTTCGTCCTTGTCGGGAAGTCGTAACCGCAGTATCCTGTCGGAGCATTTCCACTGATGGCAATACAATTCAGGATGGTGTCAGCATTGACTGTCGAGGCTGAGCCGCAGTTGTGATTATTGTTTCTACATTTCAATCCGCAAAGGCTTCGATGGATGCAGCCGGGAGACAACGAAGCAATGAATGCAGTTGAACTGGTCAAACGAATTCAATCTGGCGACACAGAGGCAGAAGCGGAACTCATTGAGCGTTACCGTCGAGGTGTGCAGAGCATTATTCGAAATAATGGTGGTGGGCAAAACGCAGAAGACCTGTGCCAGGATACATTTGTCATTGCACTGAAAAAGATTCGCGCCGGAAAGTTGCGTGAGCCGGAAAAATTATCCGGGTTCATCTGTCACATTGCGCGTTTCCTGGCGCTTGCCTATACCCGCCGGGTAGCTGCGCAGAAAAAGGTTGATATCGAATCAGCGGAATCAGAAGTCAGCCCTCTGCCGAATGCACTGGATCAAATGCTCCAACAGGAACTGCTTGAACTCACCCGGCAGGCACTTGCGCAACTGAGCCGGCCTCGTGATCGCCAGATACTCGCACGCATCCTTCTTCAGGAAGAGGAGAAGGAACAAATTTGCGAGGATATGGGGCTGACTGATCACCAGTTTAATCAGGTGATCTTCCGGGCGCGGGAACGATTTCGGATTATCTTTGAAAGACTTTCTTCTATTAGGAGGCGGTCGCCAGGCGAACTGAGAAAAAAAGCTCGTCCACTTCCCCTGAAATGAAATAATCGGGCACTTGCTCGCACTTTACTAAAGGGGATGGCGTTGTATGGATCATCATTATCTTGCGGAACACCAGATCATTGCTCGTTACCTGATGGGGAAGTTATCGGCTGCGGAGCGTATCCGGTTCGAGGAACATTACATTGATTGTGCCGCCTGCCTCGACCGGCTGGAAGTGACCGAAGCATGCTGGCGTGAACTGCAAATCGTTGCCGCCGAGCCATCCCCCACCACCATCGCGCACACGCGGTTCTGGCCTCTCGGACGATGGACTCGTTCCTGGTGGCAACCACCTGTTCTAATTGCAACGGTGGGCTTGCTCATCGGGTTACCGCTGTTAGTTTGGCTGACGCAGCGTCGCGCGCAACAGGCATCAGAGCAGTCGAAAATAGCTTCGATTCAGCCTTCCCCTGCATCCTCTGCAGGAGAGTCGCCGACGGTTGGAGAAAAGCCCTTGCCAGCAGAAGAATCCCGACTGACTGCTTCGCCTCCGCCCTCGAAAACCCAGCTTCTGGATGAACAAGACCAGGTAAGTAAGCGATTCCAGCCTCAAATTAACATTCCGATCTTCGATTTAAGTGCTGCAAAACGTGGTGCAAATCATCCGTCAGACCTCATCCATGAAATCCGTATTCCTGATTCTCCTGGCCTGATGATTTTTTCGCTGGAACTGGAAGAAGCAATTGCTTCCCCTGCTTGCCGCGCCACAATTACGACCGCCGGCGGCAACCCTATCTGGCAGCAGAGCGGCCTGCACCCCAACGCCGATGATACGCTGACGATCAGCTTTCCTTCCCGCTATTTCCGCCCTGGCGATTACCTGCTTACACTCGAAGGAATCTCTCCATCCAACCCGCCAGTCACGATTGCCAGCTACCCTTTCCGCGTCAGCAAAAAAAAATCTGAAAATAAAATGAGATAATTCAGCCCTTCGCTGCACTATCCCCATGTAAGTGCGGGTGTGTGTTCCAGGGCGCACTCTTCAGACCTACGGACTGTTGGATAAAAGTCAAAGGTTTACTGGTATGGGTTGGGCAATTCAGGATACAGCAAAAACCAGATTCGCAATTCGGTCTGACTCGTGGTTTCGATCAGAGTCAGAGTAGGGGTGGTTTGCAGCCTGAAGAGAGGGCATCGCACTTTTAGAGAAAAAATGATTCCGATTCGGGCGGGGCATTTCCAGCATTCTGTCACCTTGAATTGGGACACAGCAAACGGATTCTTTCCAAAGGTGTGTGAATGATGAAATGCAACAAGACTTGTTTGGTCCTCGTGATTATTAGCTGGTTGATTATAACTGCCGTTTTTAGCGGGGCGACACCACCAGAGCAAGCAGCAGATTTAACTCAAGCCATCACTCACTTGGCACAGGGTCAGCCGGAGAAGGCCGTTGAAATACTTGAGCGATTGAAACAAGGGACTGACGATGAGTTGGTCTATTTCTATCTTGGCAACGCTTATGCGAAGCAACAGAAAAGTGACAAGGCGATTGCTACTTATGAGGAAGGCGTCGCGAAGTTCCCGCTCTCTGCCAGATTGCAGAACGCCTTGGCAGTCGCCTATGAACAGCAGTTTGAATTAGCCAAAGCACTGACCGCGTATCGTCAGGCTATAGCACTCGATCCAGTGCTGGTCAATACCGGTGGCGGGCGCTATGACGCCGAGTTCAATGCTATCTACATCCCCGTCGTACACGACCATCGGGGTGCCAACTCTTGTTCTGGGCGGCTCTATATTGACGATCAGAAACTGCATTATGTCGCCTATATCGTGGTTAGCGGATTAGGCCGGGGCAACGATGATTCCTTCGAGTCTCCGCTTTCAAACCTCGAGCAAGTCGAAGTGGATCGGAAAAAAGGGGAACTGAGTAGCGATTATTCGGTCATTACCCTGCTGACGAATTTGAGTGGTGCGCGTCGGCGGCCTGCGGCTGAAGATGAATCACGCGTAGACCTGAAGCTCGTCTTCAAGCAGCCGGTCAAAGGCTATCGCGGCAATCCGTGGAGCAAGAGCGAGATCAAGTTGTTTTTTGTTGAGCCGGAAATCGGCGACCGCTACCTCAAATTCTTGGAATCCAAAAAGATCAAGATCAAATAGCGGGCTGATTGACGACACCGGCAACCAAGGTAATCAGGAGAGGGATTGTGAATTGTCCTCAATGCGGAGTAAGCCTTAGCGAAGGCGAAGTCTATTGCTCTCGCTGTGGCGGAAATCCTTCCGAGGCACCTACACAAGCGGAGGCGGCCACAACCGCTTCAATCCAGCACGAGATGGAAAGGCTCGCGGCTAGGGTGGCAGCACTTGAGGCTAGCCTACCGAACAGCAATTTGCTCAACCGCAAGTTCTGGTTACGCGCCTTTGCGGTATTAGGCCACAACCTATCGGCAGTTCTCGCAATCTATGCCGCCCTCTTTGTCGTCGCGCTTTTATTCGCCGTCATTGGTGCCATCTTGAGCGCCTTCACGAAGTGACTCGCTACCAAGAGTGGTCCGGCACAAGCAAGATAAAATGAGCAACGTAAAATGAGACTATTTGGCCTCCACTCAAAAAAAGTATATTTGACGATTGGCGTCCTCAGCCTGTTTTCGCTCGGTATTGGTGGCGGCTGGTGGTGGTGGACACGCACGAATGGCTACCACCTTAGAAGACTGGTCGCGGATGCGCCTGTAGCAGAAGCCGCCAATTCGCCCGAAGGTCAGGAAGCAATTAAGGTGTGGGTGTACACGCTGGCCGCCGCTGGAAAATTTGACGAGGCACAAGCTGCCACCAACCATCTCTCTGATGCCCGGCAGCGAGTCCCTGGTTTGGCCAGCATGGCAGCCGGGTTGGAGCGAGCGGGAAAACAAGCTGATGCGCAAAAGATCATACAAGAGCTTTTAGCATTAGCCACAAATATTCCTGACCCGGATCTGCGTTTACAAAGCCTGGCTGAAGCTGGGAAGCAGCTCTGGTTGGGCGACGCGCCCTCTGCGCAAAATACTGTTTTCGAGGCTGCGCTCAAAGCCGCGAGCGAGATTTCCGATCTCAAATTGCGAACGAAAGCGTTGTCTTCTGCCGCCGCGTCACTCGCCACAGCCAAGGTTGAAGCCTTCCCACAACGCTTCTTCGATGCTGCTCTTACAAGCGCCAAAGAAATATCCCCTTTGCACACTCGGTGCGACCAGTTGGAAGAGATAGCCGGAGACTTGGCGAGCGCCGAACTAAGTGAGCAAGCAAGGCAGGTTTTTAACGAAGCCATATCCTGTGCTGAAAAGATACCTGATCGGGAAAAGCGTGTTGAGGCCTATACTGAAATTGTTAGCCAAGGGATCTTTGCGGGGCAGGCCGAGACCGTTTTGTCAGCAGCGAAAAAGCTGCCGCTCGAAAATCGCATTCTGGCGGGTATGACTGCAGCGATTCTTTTTGCAAGTTCGCAGCATTACCAAAGTGCAGCCAGCGTGGCACAAGGCATTCCAATTTATGCTTTCCAGCAACCCACATTGGCTAGCGTTGCCGAAACGTTAGCTGAACGGGGCAAATTACAGGAGAGTCTTTCTGTTGCACGATCCCTTAAGAGCAGGTCTGACCGCACGGATGCGTTTTTCAAAATTGCCCTCAACTTAGCCAACGCTGCCTCTGACACCGAGGGGGTAAAAGTGCGACACGAAGCTTTGACAGAGTTGCGCGCATTGGAGCCTTCGACGACACGCACCAAAGCCGCTGTGCTTATCTCCGAGGCAGACCAGGAACCTGCGAAACTGGACACCGCTTTAACTGAGACGGAGAACGTCCGGGGCGGGTCAGATCGCGCGGAACTTTTAGGAGCGATTGCCAGCAAGCTGGTACGCGCCGACAGGCAAGAGAAGCTGTTGCCTGCGATTAGCAAACTTCCCAAAGATGAACGCCCAGAAGCACTGACCAAATTGGCAATTGCCTTAGCCGCACACGGTCAGGCACAACGGGCGGTAGAGGTAGCGAAGCAGATTGAAGATGAAGACAAGCGTCTCAAGGCGCTGAAAAGCGTTACCAAAGAATTGGGGAAGGCTGGGCGAGGCGAAGACGCGATTATGTCTGCACGATTGGTTCCTGAGCCAGCCGAGGAGCGGTGGTTTCTCTGGCAAGAAACCGCTCAAGAAGCTCTCAAGATCGGCAAACTGATGGAGGCGGTCAAAATCGCTCGGAATATTCCTGATGCGGGGACATGCACCTTGGTAACCGCAAAATTGGTGGCGGAGTTAGCCGACGCTAGCCATTCCTCGCGCGGTGGTGATTTTAAGGAGCCCCTTTTATCGGGGCGCTCCATTGAAGCGGACACTTCTGACTCCCTGGTGCTGGCAGCGATTGCTTATGTTTATGGCGCGCAAGGGCGATTGGCCGAGGCGCGACGAGTAAGCGCAAGCTGTACGGCTGCCCATAAACTGCTCGCTTATGCAGCTATTTTAGGAAAATCGGTTACCCCTTCCGATTCCAACGCCAAGAAGAAATTAGATCAAGTTACATTTCCGTGGAGTCGGGAGGATCAAAGCGCGACTGAAAGGAAAAATTTGAAAATGACTTGGTAACAATTGGGTTACTACCGAACGCGAATTATTTGGCGCTGCTTTATCTAGGTTGCTGTGGGAAAAGTGCCTGCAAAGGTAACTCGCCGGCCGCCTACTCTACCTCACGCACGGTTCAGAGGGGAGGAGGCAATGTCAGCCTCCTTACCCGATTAAATAATTTATTAAGAAGAATTGCTTATGAAATTTCTAAAAAAATTATTTGGCTCAGCCCCACTGGTATATTGCCAAATGTGTGGGAAGAAAATCATGACAACCGTTGCGAACACAGATAGGGGGGTTATCTTTTGCTCCCCCAATTGTAGCGAAAAACACAGCAAGGCAGGAATTACAGCAGCTATATTCGGAGAGAATTCTGTATTTATTGATGGTACCTCTAGTGGCATCGGCGACTTAGTAGCCGAAGGTCGAAGACAAGCCGCTAATTTGCGACAATATTGTTGGTATTGTGGAAGGCCGTCTGATTTTGGGAAGGAATGTTCATCGTGTGGCAAAAACGCCCATCCATAATGAAGGTTGCATCAGGTTGTCAGCCGAGTGAACACACAATCAGTAATTCGAAAGAAATTTCGCTGGGCAGATGCACCCTTCTCAATTAATTGAGGCCCCGGCACAATGCGGGGCCAGAAGTCACAAGATGTCAATCAGTCGTTTTTTCAGGGGGGAATATAGGCTATGTATCAGTGTTCCAATTGCGGTGCGACGATGAGCTATCCGCAAGATAGCTGTCCTTCCTGCCGCGCCATTCTGTCGGGCGTCAGGTGTCAGGGGTGCGGTCACACAGATGTCAAAAGCGCTTTTATCAATCATGGGCACAGGTGTCCGAAGTGCGGCTCGGTGGTCTATATTAGCAGCAGCACCTCCTACAGTAACTCTCCGAGCAGCGCCAGTAGTGGTTGTTTCGTCGCGACAGCCGTCTTTGACGATAATCAATGTCTGGAAGTAAAGGAATTGAGGGCTTTCCGGGACAGAAGGTTGTTGAGCAATCCCATTGGCAGGAAGTTAGTCGAGTTTTACTACAGACACGGTCCGAGGTGGGCGCAGGCAGTCAAGAAGAGGCGTATCCTCAAGAAGTTTATTCGTCAATTTCTTTCTGTAGCATCAAGATTCTTTCGCCATCTCTGACTACCACAGGAGAGACAATGAATTTGAATTTCTTTGATGATTTATCTGGAAAACTCAGAGCTGGACAAGTAAGGATGAGTACCCCTTTAGCAGACGCGGGAAACGCCAAAGACTATGACCTTGTATTGTCTATTCTTAAGAGAGGCGAGGATGACGTAAATGAGGCGGATATGATTGGCGGGACTGCGCTAGGATATGCCGTTCAAAATAATGACTTTCGACTTGTTGAGATTTTGCTTATGCACGGGGCTGACCGCAACAAGCCAGGGGTTTTAGGGCAACCACTAGCAAGTTTCGCCAAGTCTGAATTGATGGCAAACTTTATTGCATCCAAGAAGACCCTGATGAAGAAGCGCCGCATCGTAGTGAAAGGAGATTCGCTAGAAGAAGCCCAAAAGCTTATTGAGGCTGAAGTGCCATCTGGACATGTCTTGCTCT
>CAZWAK010000117.1:0-23797 GCA_964631865.1 uncultured Heliobacteriaceae bacterium
ACGTTGCCATCGGAAAAAAATCAAGAACAGTCAGGAAGAGGCTGACTGTTCTTGCTGTTGAATTGGGGTGAGGATAGAAAACCAAAAATCCGCGTTTGCCCTTGCAACGCCTTCTCTTGAACAGGTCGGAGCATAGCCTGGTTCTGTGGTGAAGTTGTGATAGAGCGATGCGAAGTTTGTAGCAGGGCGGAAATTTTTCTGCGGGTGGAAATTCCTCGGCTTTCTGTTTATAGTTCTTTTCTGCTTCCCAACGACCTCCGCCCTGAAATTCGGCTTTGATGACCAACGCATCCACGCAACTCGAACGCATCCTCGAACGCGATCCCCGCGCGGTGGCGCGCGCAATTTCCGCTATCGAAAACGAATCGCCCGCCGCAACCGAATTGCTCAAAGCGTTGTTCGCACACACGGGGCGCGGCTTGGTCGTGGGCGTGACGGGTGCGCCGGGGGCAGGGAAGTCGTCGCTCGTAGATAAGCTTGCATTGCATTATCGCGGCGAGGAGAAAACCGTCGGCATCATCGCGGTGGATCCGTCCAGTCCGTTTTCCGGCGGCGCGTTGCTCGGTGATCGCATTCGGATGCAGGCGTTGGCGACTGACCCGAATGTGTTCATTCGTTCGATGGCGACGCGCGGAAATCTCGGCGGACTGGCGCGGGCGACAGTGGATGCGGTTGCGGTTTTGGAGGCTGCCGGATACGATAGGACGCTTGTCGAAACCGTCGGCGTCGGACAAGACGAAGTGGACATCGTGAAAACGGCGGATGTCTGCGTTGTGGTGCTGGTTCCGGGCATGGGCGACAGCATTCAGGCGATCAAAGCTGGGATCATGGAAATCGGCGATGTCTTCGTCATCAACAAAGCGGAGCGCGATGGCGTGGAGCAAACCGAACGCGAGTTGATCGGCTTGTTGGAAATGACGCATCGCGCGGATGGTTGGACGCCGCCGATTGTGCGCACGGTCGCCACTGAAAATCGCGGCCTGGCGGAACTGGCGGCGGCGATTGAACGGTACGGCGAGTTCACGCGGAACGGCGCGTCGTCGCAGGCGCGGCGCACGGCAGTTGCTGAAAATCGCATTCTGGAAATTTTGCGCGAACGATTGCTGCGACGCGCGTTGCAAGCGGTCAGCGCCGACCAATTGAAAGCCTTCGCCGCGTTCGTTGCCACGCGACAGCGCGATCCGTACAGCATCGTGGACGAGATTATTTCTGCTGCAACACCAACCTCAATGGCACATTCATCACCTTCATCATCACTTGACGCACCGCGCAAAATCAATCACCTCGGAGTAGCCGTCTCGGCAATTGACGACGCGCTCAAGTTTTGGCGCGATGGGTTGGGCTTGGAACTGCACGAAATCGAAGTCGTCGCCGAGCAAGGCGTGCGCACGGCGATGCTGCCGCTCGGCGAAAGCCGCATTGAATTGTTGGAAGCGACAGGCGACGACACGCCGGTCGGCAAATTTTTAGCCAAGCGCGGCCCCGGCATTCACCACGTTTGTATTGAAGTCGCAGACATTGCGGCGAAGCTGGCGCAATTGCAGGCACAAGGCATCCGGTTGATTGACGAACAGCCCCGACGCGGCGCGGGCGGCATGCTCGTGGCCTTTGTGCATCCGGCCAGCACGGGCGGCGTCTTAGTGGAACTGGTGGAAAGTTCCAAACCCGAAATTTGAAATCTGAGACAGGAGTTTTATTTTGAGCATGAAAACACGAATTGCAATGATTCTCACGGTGGCGCTATTGGCGGCGGGGCTGAGCGCCTGCCGCAATCCCTACAAAGAAATTACCGGCGCGGAATTGACGCTGCTGGCCGATTCCATGCCGCCGATGGCGCAGCGGCAATTAGCCGAGAATGAAAAACAGCGCCAGGACATCATCAAGAAGGTCAAGGAAATCTTCGCGCTGGCGCAAGCCGGACAGGCTGCTGGCGTAGATAAAACCGAGAAGTTCAAGCAGCTACTCGACATTCAAACCGATCAGGTCTTAGCCGAAGCCGAGGCCAGAAAATCCAGCGAGGGCGAAAATCAAAAGCCATCCGAAGTGACCGAAGCCGAGCTTACGGCCTACGGTACGGCACACGCCCAGGCGTATGACGCACTCATCAAAACGATGACGGAAGGCCAGAAAGAACAACCTAGCAAAGAAGAGTTGGAGGCCCGGAAAAAGAGTTGGGCCGAAATTAAAATTCGCGCCGAACGGGCCCGCAAAGCAGGGTTGGACAAAGACCCCGCCATCCAATTGCAATTGAAATTGCAACGCGCGCAATCACTGGCCGGGGCGTATCAGGAATCCTTGCTTGAAAAACTCAAACCCACGCCGGAAGAATTGAAAGACTACTATCAAGCCAATCCGGACGCTGACCCCGAAAAGGTCAAAGCGAAAGCCGACGATGTGCTCAAGCGCGTCAAAGCGGGCGAGGATTTTGCCGAGTTGGCCAAGCAATTTTCTTCCGATGGCTCCGCGCAAAATGGCGGGTTGATGCGCTGGTTCGGCAAAGGTCGTATGGTGAAAGAATTTGAGGAAGCAGCGTATTCGTTGCCCAAAGGACAAATCAGCGATCTGGTCAAAACGCAATTCGGCTATCACATCATCAAGGTGGATGACAAAGCGACGCGCAAACCCGAAAAGGGCAAAGATGACGTCATGGACGACAAAGAGCAGGAACTCGTGTTGGCACGGCATATTCTCATCAGCACCAATGGCGTGACCGAAGCCGAAAAGAAAATCCAACAGAAGAAAATGCAGAGCGCCGTGGATGACGCGGTTTTGAAATATCCCGTCAACGCGCCGCCCGATTTTGTCATCAACGTCAAAGGTCTGCGTGCGCCAGAGACGCCGAGCTTGAAACTGCCAGAGCCAAGCGCGAGCGCGTCGCCGACAGAGAAGAAGTAGCAAAGAAGCATAACGAAAAGACGGTGTAGCGCGATTTGGCAAATCGCGCTACCTTTTCTCCAAATCAGCATGGAACAAGCAAAAATCGGCATCATCGGCGGCAGCGGCCTTTATCAAATGGACGGCCTCAGCGATGTTCGCGAAGTCAGTCTCGACACGCCGTTCGGTAAGCCGTCGGACAATTACATTCTCGGCACGCTTGAAGGTCAGAGCGTAGCATTTTTAGCGCGGCACGGACGCGGGCATAAATTGCAGCCGTCGGAATTGCCATTTCGCGCCAACATCTACGGGATGAAACTGCTCGGCGTCGAGCGCATCATTTCGGCCTCGGCGGTCGGTTCGTTGCAGGAGCAATACGCGCCGACCGACATTTTGATCCCCGATCAGTTTTTTGATCGCACGCGCGGACGAGTCTCGACCTTCTTTGGCGACGGCATTGTCGCGCACATCACGTTTGCGCATCCGGTGTGTGATGCCTTGTGCGACGTGTTGGAAGCGGCGGGCAAGGCGGCAACATCGAACATCACGATTCATCGCGGCGGGACGTATTGTTGTATGGAAGGCCCGGCGTTTTCGACGTTAGCCGAATCGCGGCTCTATCGTTCGTGGGGGATGGATGTCATCGGTATGACGAATTTGCAGGAAGCCAAGCTCGCACGCGAGGCCGAGATTTGTTATGCGACGATGGCGCTCGTGACCGATTACGATTGCTGGCATCCCGATCACGATGCGGTGACGGTGGAGATGGTGATTGAGTATCTGAACAAAAACTCCAAGAACGCCCAGCAATTGATTCGCGAGGCCGTGCGCGTCGTCGCCACGCAGGAACGCACCTGCAAATGTGGCGCGGCGCTCAAACACGCGGTGCTGACGCAGCCGGGCGCGATTTCTGCCGAGGCTAAACAACGGTTGGCGGCGATTGTGGGCAAGTATTTTGAGTAAGCAGTTGAGATTTGAAATTTGAGATTTGAAATTTGAGATTTGCCTTTTGATTTATTGATTTCCGTCGGAGGTAGTTATGACGAATAAATCGAATGTTAGTTTTTTAGCCGGGCTGACACTGGTCTTTGCCGGAGCGAGCGCGTACGTGGGCAATGATTGCGCCGCTGGCTTTTGCACCGTGAGCAGCGTCTATGCCCAAGTCAATCGCGGCCCCGTTGCGCCGAAGCGCGATCCGCTGCTTGAAAAAGAATCGCTGCATCATCTGGACGTGGCGTGGCAATACTTCAAAAAGAAAGTGGACAAATCTGAGCCAGAGGGGACCGTCCGCCGCGCCCAAAAGATTGCGGATCGCTTGCTTGAGATTTTAGATACTAATCCGACCTTCTCGAAAATGGATGAGGTCAATTACCTGCTCGGCGAGGTTTACAATCGCATGAATGAGAAAGACAAAGCGATTCATTATCTAAGTCTTGTGGTGAAAGATTCGCCCGATAGTAAGTATGTCAAAGACGCTAAAAAGCGATTGGACGAGTTACAAGCTTCGGCCCCCAGCAAAGAAGGGAAAGAAAAAAGCTAATGTCATTATTGGTTGTTGGTTCGGTAGCGATTGATTCGATCAAGACGCCGTTTGGTGTGCGCGAGCGCAGTCTCGGCGGCGCGGCCATGCACTTTTCGGTGTCGGCGTCGTATTTCAGCGAGGTCGGGGTGGTCGGCGTGGTCGGCGAAGATTACACCGAAGACGATATGTCGGTTTTCCGCGAGCGCAACGTCAATACGGAAAATTTGCAGCGCATCGCGGGCGGCAAAACGTTTTTCTGGGCGGGCGAATACGGGTTCGATTTGAATACGGCGAAGACGCTCGACACGCAGCTCAATGTCTTTGGCGACTTCAAGCCGCAGCTTTCCGCCGCCGCGAAAAAATCGCCGTATCTGTTTCTGGCCAACATTCAACCGTCGTTGCAACGCGAAGTGCGCGAGCAGGTAGATTGCAAATTCGTGGCGATGGACACGATGAATTATTGGATTGCCAGCGCGCGTGAAGAACTGCTGAAAACGCTCGCGGTCGTGGATGCCGTCATCATCAACGACGCCGAGGCACGCGAATTGGCGGGCGAATCGAACCTGATCCGAGCGGCCAAAAAGATTCTCACGTTCGGCCCGCAAATGTTGATCGTCAAACGCGGCGAATACGGCGCGGCGTTGTTTACGAAAGATTCCTATTTTGCTACCGTAGCCTTTCCACTCGAAAGCGTATTTGATCCGACGGGCGCGGGCGATAGCTTCGCCGGCGGGTTTATGGGCTACATCGCCAAGCACGATAATTTGGACGAAGGCACGATTCGCCGCGCTATCATTCACGGCTCAGTGATGGCGTCGTTCAATGTTGAAGAGTTCAGTTGTGATCGCCTGCGCCGCTTGACGCGCCCGGAAATCGCGCATCGGGTGGAGGAGTTTCGGAAGTTCACACATTTTTAGCGAGTAGACGGTAGTCAGTAGTCGGTAGTCGGTAGCAAGAAAATAACCGACCACCAGCCACCAACCACCGACCACCGACCACCAATCATTATGCAATTCCACAAATACCAAGCTCTCGGCAATGACTTCATCGTGATTCGGGAAGCGGAACTGCGCACCGTGACGACGGATTACGGCGAGTTTGCCAAGCGCTTATGTGATCGTCATTTCGGTGCAGGCGCGGACGGCATGGAAGTCGTGCTGGAACGCAAAAAAGCCGACGAGGCCGATTACGAAATTCGCCTCTACAACGCCGATGGTGGAGAAACACCGATCTCCGGCAACGGCACACGGTGCGTCGCGGCGTATTTGTACGTGGCCGAACGCTGGCTGAAACCCAAAGTGCGCATTGCGACGGCAGCGGGCGTGAAAACCTTGACGCTGATTGATCGCGAAGGCGGCTACTGCGAATTCCGCATGGAAGTCGGCACGCCGAAATTTGCCAGCCCCGAAATCCCCGTCAATCTTGATCCGCCGCTGGCACAAGTCATTCGGCAAAAACTCAACGTAGACGGGCAGGACATTGAATTCACGGCGACTTCGATGGGCAATCCGCATTGCAGCATTTTGGTGGACGATTTTGACGCGCTCGACTGGCGCAAATTGGGCGCGGCAATGGAAACACACGCAGCGTTCCCTGACCGCACCAATGTGGAGTTTGTGCGCGTCGTCAATCGCGACGAAATCGAGGTGCGCTTTTGGGAGCGTGGCGTCGGCGAGACATTGGCTTCAGGCACGGGCGCGTGTGGCGCGGCGCTGGCCGCAATGCTCAACGGCTTGGTCGAACGCAAAGTCAAGGTCGTCACCGTCAAAGGGGCGATGGCGGTCGAATGGCGCAGCGATGATGTCGTGACGCAAACCGGCGAAGCGCGCGCTGTTTTCTCTGGCGAATGGATCAGGTGAAGGCGGAGTGCGGAATTCGCATTGCGGAAGACATTCTGTCCTATGGCATTGGTATCTCAAGAACCTTCAGCAGTAAATAACGACTCATCTAAACATTCCGCACCCCGCACTCCGCACTCCGCACTCGTTGTTTTGACCACGACCGAAACGCCGCAGCAGGCCGAGCAGCTTGCGCAGTTGCTGGTGGAGGCGGAACTCGCCGCCTGCGTGCAAATCCTGCCGCCGATGACTTCGATTTATCGCTGGCAAGGCAAAGTCGAAGCAGCCACCGAAACATTGCTGCTCATCAAAACCACCCGCGATGTTTATCCTGCGCTCGAAACCACGATCCAAGCCCATCATCCCTATCAAACGCCGGAAATCATCGCGCTGCCTGTCGAAACGGGTTCTGCCGATTATCTGACTTGGTTAGCCAATTCCCTCAAAACGTAAGCCAAACCTGCCTGCCTTGTGGTACATTAGCGGCACCTCCCCACAGCCGGAAAATTCAAACGTAGGGAAGCGTATGCGCGTTTTAGTAATCGAAGATGAACCCAAAATGGCCGACCTGCTCAAGCGTGGGTTGGAGGAAGAAGAAGGCTTCGTCGTGGAAGTCGCGTACGACGGAGACACCGGTCTCAAGACGGGCAAAGAACACAAGTTCGATATCATCCTGCTTGATGTGACGTTGCCCGGTTTGGACGGCTTTGCGGTCGCGCGCGAACTCCGTGCGGCCAAAATCAAGACGCCCATTTTGATGTTGACGGCGCGCGATTCGACCGACATGAAAGTGCAAGGGTTAGATAGCGGCGCAGACGATTACGTCACCAAGCCGTTCGCGTTTGCCGAACTGCTCGCGCGCATCCGGGCCTTGCTGCGCCGCGCCGAAGACATCACCAAGTTGCAAATGGGCGACCTCGTGCTGGATTTGATTCATCGCAAAGTCACGCGCGGCGGCGAGGAAGTGCAATTGACGGGCAAGGAATTCAATCTGCTCGAATTTTTCCTGCGCCACCCGGATGAAATTCTGTCGCGCGAGACGCTCTCCGAAAAAGTCTGGCACGAGACGTTCGATGCGCTGACGAACGTGATTGACGTGTACATCAACTACCTGCGCAACAAAGTAGATCGCAACCGCGAACCGAGGCTGATTCACACGATTCGCGGCGTCGGGTATATGCTGAAAACGCCGGAAAAAGGCGCGTGACGAAATTTGCATCGTGCCCGCCCAAAGCGATCAGCCCTTTGAAAAGGCGCGGCAGTTCATTTCTTATCAGCAGTTCTCAATTGGAAAAAAACAGACAGCGCAAGGAGCACATTCTTCCCTCCTCCTTCTTCCTTTTTCCTTAGGCTCAAACTGAGAGTGGCTGGTGTACGCCTGCGGCGTTGGCGGAGCAGTTATCGAACGTGCCGAGCCGTGTGGAAGTGGTAATGGCGGTGAACGCCGTGGAAGCGAATCGGACGTTTGTTTGGTTGCGAAAAGGGAATTGAGGGCGAAGAGCTTTTCACCGCAGAGGCGCGGAGGTCTCGCAGAGACTCGCAGAGAAATCTCTGTGAACCTCTGCGTCTCTGCGGTGAAAAAGCCTGAAAAACTTCTTGTTTCCTTCACAACCGCAGGCGTATACTCCCCACCGTCTCGCACCTAAGAAGCAGTGATTCAACGGATGATGGATGGCTAGTGCTAGGAAGAACTAGCTAGTATTGGGAATAAATATCTGAAGATAGAAAGCTGCTTCTATCCGTCTAATTCATGTTGAATTTATTTCGCGGTACAGAACTTTGCATTCGCAAAGTTCGTACTCTGCCTCACACTAGATACTGGACCGACCGACTGGTGCTTCAGGCCTTGCTGCGAAGAACCGGTTTATAGCGGTTTTCAAGTGCGAGCGTCCCGTGTGGTGCGCCTGCGCCCCCGCAGGCATTGCCTCGTGTAGTGCATCTCCGGTTGAAAGTGATCCCTCGCCATGCGGTGCCTGCGAGGGCGCAGGCGCACCCATCTGAAAACCGCTATATGAGGTCAAGAGATAGTGTCTACGAGGTGCCTAAAGCTTATTGCGATCAGTCGGCAGGCGAAGGACTCGCCGCCGCACCGCTGGGAGGACTGATCATGAGCGCTCACTACCCGGAAGCGTCCGTTTTCACTGTCGACTTTGACTTAGTTAAAGAAGAGGGCAAGCCCATCCCGGGGGGCGAAAAACGCGGCCCCCGCGATCAGTCTTTTGATGTGGCCGTTGTGGAGTTTGGCGATGAGGGATGCTTCGCAAACAAGAAGCAGCTCGAAGCTGCCGCCAACTGGATCACACAATCCCGTGGGGGTGAGTTCCGCGACAAGGGCGTGATTGTCGTGGTGTTTATCCATGGATGGCATCATGGTGCCGACTGGGAAGACAGTCATTTCCGCGCTTTTCGGCGTATTCTGGGCGCGCTTTCCCTTCGAGAAATGGAGCGGAATGTGTCGCGCCGGGTCATTGGGATTTACGTGGGCTGGAACGGCGACCCCCGTAGGTACTGGTTCCGTGAGACTCTTGTGTTGCAACATCTCTCTTTCTACAACCGCTACAGCACCGCGAGACAAATCAGCGAGAGCAGCGATCTGCACTGCACGGTGCAGACGATTACTAACCAGACCAAGGAACCTTTTTCGGGAAGCACTCCTGGTCAGCTCATCTTAGTGGGGCACTCAATGGGAGGGCTAATCCTGGAGTCCGCTCTTCAACATTTGATGGAGCGAGGCGAAATGTTGCAGGCAGGCCAGGCGGCTGACAACTGGCCGGTCAAGACACAGATTGCCGAACAACCGATTGTCTTCCCCGATGCGGCAATTAGCTTGAATTCAGCCGCCGACTCCAGGGTCTGGCGGAAAATCGAAAGTGTTCTTGCCGAGAAAGAGGTGAGAAAGATGGCGCATTCGACAGAAGTGAGTTACTCACCGCCGCTGCTCATCTCTGCTACTTCGACGGCGGATTACGCGACCAGGATCGCGTGGCGTCTGATGCGACCATTCCGCAAGACAACGGGACACGACAAAGACCTTCTCACCCATGACTTCGTTGGCGAGATGGGAACGGTGGAGTGCAAGACACGGAACGGCGTTCCCGACTTCGGACAGAATTTTCACGTTCTTCGGCTGCCGGATCCGCCTCACTCGAAAACGCCCAGGATGAGGATCGATCTTCCGGTCCGAGACCGCAAGGATGTGAATGACAAACCGCCTCATCGGCGCTACCGGCTTGACCCGAAGCGATCGGTGGAGGAGGACCGGCGGGTCTGGAACTTTCAGTTGCCGCCCGAGATCGTCAAGGACCACAACGACATCTTCAATTCACGCTCAAGCTCGCTCATTTTGGCGTTGATGCAGATCTCGGGCACAGTTGGCAGCTTGGCTCCGGACTGGGAAAGCAGCTTTGAAAAGTACTAGGCCGCATAGCCTAACGCTGTGCCTCAGCCGCGCCTGAAAGCCGGAGCGAGGCACGAGCGGAGGCTGGAAGGCGTCGGCTACAGGCCGATGGTAGAGGTATAACGGGCGACTCATCTGTGATTCGTACAAGAGACGCCCGCCATACGATTTTCCCCTACCGCCAGCGTGTTCGATTATCCATTCATCGCGCTCTGCACACTTGCTTCACTCATCACCTTCAATAACGCCGTTTTGAACTTCGCCATTTCGTCCGATTGAGCGGAGTCGCACGGAGATTGAAAAGCACGGCAAAGCTGCTAGACTCGCGCGTGTGCCGAAGAACTTCCCGAAATATATTCCCCGTGCCAAAGGCAAAGCCAGAGGATGGTTCTTTCACGAGGTAGAAACCATTCTGATGACTCCGCGCGGAATCGTGATGGGGCAAATGCACGATGATTCTTGTGTGGCGGCCTGTGCGCGAATGCTGGCGGCGGATGTGGGATTGGATTTCCCCGAATCATACTTGCGCGATCTGCTGAAGATTGAGGAAGGCGGTTATCTCAGCGATTTGCCCGCCACTTTGCAAACCATCGGCGTTCCAACTCGGTATGAATATCGGCGCGATGTGACGCTGGCAGCTTTACAACAAGCGTTACAGGCGGGCGCGGCGGTTGTCTATTTGGAAAAGCCGGTGACGGGCGGACACGCTGTTGTGGCTGAGGCCATTGCGGAGGAACTCGTGACGGTGCGCGATCCATTACCGATAGGCGAAGGGCGCGGGTATCAAGTCCATCAACAGGATTTTCCCAAGTTTTGGGTGCTCCCGAATTCGGATTGGGGACGCGCAATGATTGTGGTAGAGTGCGGCTATGATGAAAGTTGAAGACGCCCAACAAATCGCCACGCAAGAAGTCGAGCGCCGCCACCAAACGTCGAATTTTTGGCAGCAGGTCGAAGACTTATCGGAAGCACGCCTGGTCAGAGAGACGGCGGATTTTTGGGTGTTTTTCGCGCGCAGTCAAACGCTCATTGATGCTTCACACGCGCCGGGCGGGATGTTCGTCACCGTAGATAAGCACACAGGACGCATCTGGATACCAGAAGAAATCGAAGCGTATTACGCACAGCTTGCCGCCCGAACGCCGCAAAAGATTGCCGCGTAAATGTAGCGAACAACGAAATCACAAAGCCGCATCCGACGCAGATGCGGCTTTTATTTCTCTCCTGCCTATTTGCTTGTACAAAATCGCTTAGCCATTCTTCGCGCTTTGCACGCTCGCTTCGTTCATCACTTTCAGCACCGCCGTTTTGAATTTCGCCATCTCGTCTTTTGTGCCGATGCTGATGCGGGCGTGCATTGGCCACGCGGGCCAGACGCGACCGACATAAATCTTTTCTTTCTGCATCGCTTTGACAAACGGTTTCGCCGGGCGCTTCACGTCGAGCATGAAACAATTGCTGACCGACGGCACAAAGCCGATGTTGTTTTTCTCTAAAAAGCTGAACACGTCTTCGCGGATGTCTTTGATGATTTTGCGGCGTTCGGGCACGAGCGTTTTCACTTTCAGGCTCGCCGTCGCGCCGACCATTCCAGTCAATGGCAATGCGCCTGCGCCGTAGTTCCGTAGCTTTGCCAACAAGTCGGGACGCGCGATGGCGGCCCCGGCGCGCAAGCCTGCCATGCCATACAACTTCGAGAACGTGCGCAGGATAATCACGTCCTTGTCCATCGAAACCAAATCCGACGCGACCGGATCATCGGTCAAATGAATGTACGCTTCATCGAGCAGCAGAATGGAATCTTCAGGTTTGTTGGCAAGCACGTATTCAATGTCGCTACGCGGCGTGAGCGTGCCGGTCGGGTTGTTCGGATTGCAGATGTAAATGACGCCTGCGTTCTTGGCTTTCGCCGCGTCCACCATTGCTTTCACATCGTGCGCGTAGGTTTTGGTCAGCGGCACTTTGATGACTTTCGCCCCGATGAATTGCGCCGCGCGTGCGCCTGCTTCGTAGCCGGGATCGGCCATCACCAGCGGTTTGTCTTTCGACGTGTAGGCCAGAATCGCGCGGTGCAATGGGTCGCTGGAACCAGGGAACGGCAGCACATATTCCGCGTCCAACTGTTCGAGATCGGCTAAGGTTTTGGCGAAGGTGTCGGTCATTTCATATTCGTAGCGACCGCCTTTCGCCAAGACTTTCGCCATCGCTTCCAACGCTTCGGGGCACGGGCCGAGCGGGTTTTCGTTGGCATTGATTTTGACCGCATCCGGCGGCAACGGGCCGAGCTTGGAAAGCTGTGCGAAGGCGAGTTGCTGTTCGCCGTAGAAGGGCAACGCTGCACCTGCGGCAAGCAGTGTGGTCATCCGCGCGAAGTTGCGGCGCGATATAAGTTGTGAGTTGGTTGATTGAGTGGTCATAGGTTCCTTTCTGATGGTTGGTTGACGAAAGACTGCTTCACCGCAGAGGCACAGAGATCGCGCAGAGTTTCGCGGAGAATTCGGAAGGAAGATTTTCTCTCGTTCTTCTCTGCGAAATCTCTGCGGTTCCTCCGCGCCTCTGCGGTGAAAAAAATCTGAAAAACATATTGCTCAACTGTTTTGTGATCGCAGCAAACTGCCAAAAAGCGCGTAAAACCGCTCGCTTTCTTTCGTTGCTTCGGATTTCAGCGTGAAGCGTTGTGCGCCGAGTTCGGCGATCAAACCGCTGTCGGCGAAAAGTTGATATAAGTGCGCGTCAACGCCTGTGATGAATAAATCGCCGCCGCGTTCCTGTTGCATCGCAAACACCGCGCGCAGCAACACAATCGCCGACGAATCCGCTGTGCCCGTTGCGGTCAAATCGAGCACCAACACTTCAATCGGCGGCTCGGCTTGCAATTGATTCAGCACGCGCTCGCTCGTGGCAAAGAACAACGGGCCAGTCAAACGAAACGCGCGCACGCCGGATTCGTTGACGTTCGTGAAATACGGCAGCGTGGTGGCGACCGCTTCGAGCCGTGTGGATTCGGCGGCACGTTCGACGAACAGCATCATCGCAATCAAAAAGCCGATGCCGACGCCTGTCACCAAATCGGCGCACACGACCATCAAAAACGTGAGGAGAAACAACGCGACATCTATGCGCGCCATGCGTCGTAGCGCCGCGAAGCGTTTCCAATCGGTCAACTGCAAGCCGACCATCACCGTCACCGCTGCTAATGCCGACAAGGGGATTTGCGCGATTAGCCCGCGCAACGGCAGCAGGAACAAAACCAAAATCAAACTGTGCGAAATCACGGACAGACGACTCATCGCGCCTGCGCGTTTGCTCGCCATCGTGCGCGCCAGCATCGCTACGCCGGGCGGTGCGCCAAAGAATGGCGTAATCAAATTCGCCGTGCCTTGCGCAATCAATTCGCGGTCGCATTTTTCCGGGCTGTAAACATTGATCGAACGATTCACGGCGAGCGCCGTCAACGCCTGATTGATCGTGAACAAACCCGCGAGCGTCAACGCGGGATGAATCAATTCGGGCAAGATGGCGAAATCAAATTGCATCAGTTGCGGCAACGGAAAGCCGCTCGGCAACGCGCCAACACGCTTGATGTCGAAGCCGAAGATGTGCGCGATGAACGTGGCGAGCAATACGCCGATGATCGAAGCCGGAATGTTTTCATTCCACTTCGGCAGCAACACGATGGCGGCAATCACAATGCCGCCGGTCAACAACGATTGCGGTTGCACTGTCGGCAGCATTATTCCCGCCGCCAGTAAATCGTCGAGCACGCCGAAATTGAAACTCATCGGTGGCGGTTGCACGCCGAGAAACGCTTTCAATTGCGTCGCAAAAATCGTCAGGCCGAGACCGCTCGTAAACGCGCTGACGATGGACGGCGGCAGATAATTCGCAAAGCGTCCGAACTTCAACACGCCAATCAGCAACATCGTCAAACCGCACAAGAGGCCGGTAAATAAAGCCGCGCCGACGCCATAGCTTTTCGTGACTGCCCCTAGAATCGGCACGGCAGTCGCCGACAAACCACTAATCAAAACGGGTGAACTTGATAAAAATCCGGCGACCAAACCGCCGATGATCGAAGTGTATAATCCAGCTTCCGGGCGCATTCCCATCGCCACTGAAAGCGCCATTCCGTAGGGCACGGCGATCAATGCTGCGGCAGTGCCGCCGAAGACATCACCGCGCAATTTGGCTCCCAAATCAGGACGGTTTCTCAGTTGCGCGAAATTGAGCCGCAACGTCGTGAGGTGTGATGTGAGTGAATAGCCCTGCATTCTCGTTGACCTTGGGGGCAGAACCGCAAGCAGGAGCGCGTTTGTCGTTGCAACAGGAGCCTTATCCTTGCGCGAACAAATTCGCTCTTGCTTGCGGCACTTTCTTGCTTACCACAACAAGCGCACGCTCAACTGAATCACGCGGGCGAAATTCGCTTGCGACGTGATCTTGCCAAACGTCGAACTGCCGAACGAGGTGTTTGTCAACCGGAAGATCGGCGTATTGAACGCATTGATCGCTTCGACGCGGAACTGTCCTTTCAGGCTTTCCAGGATGACGACGTTTTTCAGCACGCCGATGTCCCACGTTTTTTGCGGAGCCGGGCCACGCACACCGAGCGTGCGCGGCGCGTTGCCGAACGTACCCGCCGCCGCTGCCGTAAACGCTGCCGGATTCAGGTAGCCATCAATGCGCGACGTGATGTCGCCCGCAGTCGCGATGCTCGCGCCCGACACCAGGTTCGGACGTTGCAGACGGCTGTACGCCAACGTGTTGTTCGTGGCCTGGACAACCGCGATGGGGAAACCGCTTTGATAAATGCCGATGGCGTTGATTTGCCATCCGCCGACCAAGCGATCCACAAAACCGTTCGCGCCGCCCAGGAGTTTCTTGCCTTTGCCGAACGGCAATTCATAACTGCCGCTGATGTTGAAGCGATGCGGCGTGTCGAAGCTCGACAGCCCGTATTCGCCCGCGAGGTTGTACGTGTTCAGCGCGCCGCCGACACCGCTGGCGTAGTAGTTGGCCTGTCCGAACACGCTGTCGAGCATCTTGCTGAACGTGTACGAAGTCAGAAAGCTCATGCCTTTGCTCATGCGCTTCTGGGCTTTGATCGTGACCGAGTTGTAATACGAATTGCCGCCGCCTGCGCCGTGCATCAGGATGTCGGTGAATTGCGGGAACGGACGCAGCAATTGCCGCCGTTCAATCGTGCTCGACGACGCGAGACTGCCCGCTGCCGCAATGCCAAAGAACGGATTGGCGACGCGCTCGGTCAATTGCGCCGTTGTGTATTGACTCATCACTTGCGGCGAAAGCTGGTTGAGGTTGACGGTTGAGTCGTTGATGCTGCCGATGTTCAGCGATGTGCCGCGACTGCCAACATAGCTCAGCGTCGTCGTGATGCCGCCCGGCAATTCGCGTTGAATATCAAGCGAATATTGCTGCACATACGGCGCTTTGCGATCCGAGTCAACGAAGTCCACGACCGTTCCCACGTTCGTGAGCAGCCCGCGCGAACTGCCACTTGGTTGCGTCAAACCGTTCGGAAACGGATTCGACAACGTCGCGCCCGAAGCAACGGTTGAGACCGAAGAGAAGCCCAACGCGCCGAGTCCTGTGACGGAGAAAGTGAAGACCTGCGGGGCCCAGAAAATGCCGTAGCCGCCGCGAATCGTCGTCTTGTCATTGAGCGAATACGCAAAGCCGATGCGTGGCCCGAACTTCGTTTTGACCGGCGTGGATTGTTGTGTCGGTGCGCCGTTCACGCCTGCGTAAAGCAAGCCTCCGCGCAGATTCATTCCCGGCACGACCAACGGGCTGACGGCATTGCGATCAAAGCCGACGGTCAATTGATTGGCGGCTTCCTGCATGCCTTGTTCGTATTCATAACGTAAGCCGATGTTGACGGTGAGTTTCGACGAAACACGAAAATCATCGTGTGCGTAAGCGCCGTAATAATTGACGAACGCCGCCAACGGCTTCGCAATCTGCGCCGTGCTGTTATTGGCGAAATCCAACCGGCCTAAAATCAAATTCGCAATCGCATCGCCTGTGCCTGCGTTATTGAAATAGAACTGTCCGCTGGCCTGACCATACGCGATAAAATCGGCATTCAAGCGACGATAATCCGCGCCGAATTTCAAGCTGTGCCGTCCCATCAATTTCGACAGGCTTGCCATACCGTTGTGCGAATAGTAGCGACGTTGCGAAGGTGCGCCGGAACCGAGCGCGGCTTGCGAGGCCGAGCCGTATGCCGCGCCCGCGATGATGATGCGCGGGAATTTTTTCCAGATGATGTCTTTGGTAAAGCTCGGCGCAAAGCCGAGACTTGCAATGTCAAAGCCATCACTGACCGTGATCGGGCTGTCATTGAAGGTGTTGTAGCCGTAACGCAAACTCAACAACGTCGTCGGGCTGAGGGTGACAAGGTTATTCCACGCCAGCGCGTGAACGTTGCGGAAGAGCAGTGTGCCGCCGGGATTGGCGATGTTTTTGTAGTAATCGGCTTCCGGCTCGCGGCTGCCATAATGTGCGTAAAAGGCGGAGGTCTTGAAGTTCTTCGTGACCTCGTGATCGAACTTCAATGTTTGCTGATCGGCGCGATCACTGAGTGTCGAGGTTGCAGTGTATCTGTTGCCCGTGCCATTCGGCAGCGGGAAGTATTGCGCCAGGTTGTAGCCCACCACATCGCGCCGATTTTCAGGAATGATTTTGTTAGCGAACGGCTGCCCCGTCGTGGGATCAATCACATTCACGGCGCTTTGCGAAAAATCGCCTTTGCGTTCGAGCGCAGTCGGCACATTGAAGCTTTCGCTCAGAAACGTGTCCATCCGATAGCCTTCAAACGCCGCCCAGAAAAACGTGCGGTCTTTGCCGTTGTAGAGCCAGGGCAATTTCACCGGCCCGCCGAAGCTGCCGCCATACAGTTTGTACGGCGCATCGGGCTTCTTGATGCCGTTGCGGTTATTGAAAAAGTTGTTCGCCTGCAACGCTGACGGGCGCAAGAAGCCGAACAGACTGCCGTGCCAATCATTGTTGCCGGAGCGCGCGAGCGTATTGAAAAAGCCGCCGCCCGTGCGTCCTGCTTCGGCGTCGTAGGTGTTGACCTGCACTTTGACTTCCTGCACAGCTTCGAGCGAAGGAATGACGACGGCGCGATTGACCAGGTCGGTGATCGGCACGCCGTCAATGATGTAGTTGTTGCCGCGCACCGGCCCACCCGCCAATGAAATCTGTGAAGAACCGCTCTGGTCTTGTTGCCGATTGAAGGTCGGATTGCCTGCCGGAATCACGTTCGGCGTGACGGCGGACAGCATGAACGGATTGCGCCCGGAATTCGGCAGATCGTCAAGCACCTGTTTGCTGAGCACGGTTCCCGTCGAAGCCGTCCCCGTTTCCATCAGCGGCACGTCGCCCGTGATCGTCACGGTTTCGACCACACTGCCGACTTCCATCGTTACGTCCAGCGTGATGAACTGCTGCGTTTCCACCAGCACGTCCGGCATATCGGCTTTCTTGAAGCCATTCAGATTTGCACTGAGTTTGTATTTGCCGGGATCAACTCTGTCGAAGACATATTCCCCAGCAGCGTTGGTGACGGTTGTGCGGCTGACGTTGGTCGCCTGATGTGTCAGCGTCAACGTTGCGCCGGGCAACATTTGACCTTCCTTATCTTTGACGCCGCCGCGCAGCGTGCCTTGAAACGACTGTGCCTGCGTGCTGAGTCCTGTGATGACCAGCGCCAGCAGCAGCCCTAAAATTTGCCGCGCCGGAGGGAAATCCGGCGGATTGACAGGCCGGATCGTGGGCGTGGGGTTCGTATGTCCTAAGAATCGGGCGAAGAGTTTGAAAAGTAATTGCGGGAGAGACCTTTTGTCAGTAAACGCTTTTTTTGTTAACATCGCGCTCACTCCTTTCATATCAAGTGAAGTGGAGATCAAGAGCCTGGCTGAAGCGTCGCAAACCTAAGCCAGGCTTTTCTGCTATCGTCTTTTCGTGAATTTCCTCAAACAGCAAATCTAAAATGGTCGGCTGGACATCTCTCAGGTGATTTCCTGTGCCCAGCCGATCCTCATCTATCCTCCGAAACATCTGAAGTCGCGCTTCAGATCACCACAATCCATGAAGAACCATTCAGTGCCACGTATGGCGCTCTCGTTCTTGCATCTGGTATGCCAAGCGCCGCCGCCATCGCTGGCCTGGCTGCGCCGATGAGGCTCAAACCCCTGAAAATATGGGGTCTTGAGCGTGGCCGAGACCTCACCCGAAGGGCTGTCACGACGCTCGTCGCGCCCGGAAAAATGGCTACAAAAAAGTTGCGAAAAATTTTCCGAACTACAAAAATGTGAGGAATAAGCAGGGGCGAGCAACGCCGAAAACTCTCCTGTGGGAGGCCCCTGATTCGGAGATCACCGAGAGCTTTTGCCGCAAAAATATGGATTGTACAAACTTGTAGGATTTGATGTTTTGCGGTACAGAATTGGAGGTTTTTGTTATCTCTGTTCTGCCGCAATGTAATTCGTGTTCACGAGCTTTTGATAGTACGTGTACTCGCCCGCGCCGTAATCTTTCAGAAACACCGCGACGCGCTGCATCAGCGTCGTGAACATGTGGCCGTTCACGCGCGCCGGATGTCTGCCGCGTGAACTCAGTGTGCGAATGAAGAGACTTTGGTCGTTGGTCGGCAGCTTCTTGATGTTCGCCGCGAAGCCATCGAAGACTTGATACTCGAACAAATATTGCTCGACGTTCGAGCAGTAAATCGTGTTCACGATCAGGCCGTGTTTGCGCACATAATCGCCGACGGCGGCGAACGCTTTTGTGCCCGCGAAATTGCCGGTGACGGGGACGATCAGGTTTTTCAGATGCAGGTTGCGCACGTAGTTGTAATCGTCGTCGCTCGCCAAAAAACCGCCTTGTTTGCCGTTCAAATCAGTGGCCGCGATGATTTCTTTTAGCGTCGGAAAATACATTCCGCGAAAGCCGTTGCGCAGTTGATAACTGATCGCCAGGCCGTCTTCCTTGAAGCTGCCGAGGACATAGTCCAAGCCTTGATTTTCCTGCTCGGTGAACGCGAATTGAAACTCCTTCTGAATCAATTTGCGAAACTCGGCGAGGTTCGCCGCATACAACTTTTCGTCTGCCGGTGTCGTTGTGAAGTACGCGACCAATTCATTGATCGAAGCGTTCGCCGCCGGGGCTTTGCCTTTGACGAGCGGCACGCTCAGCAACCGCGACAGAAATTCCGCACGCGTGGGCGCGAGCTGAAACATCGCTTTGTAAAGCAGATGCTGCACGACCGCCAAACGACGAATGTCAATGATGAACGCGATGCGCGGGCGCGTCCTGGCGATGTAGGTGAAGTTCTGTTCCGGCCCGACGCCGATGTACGCGCCGCCCATTGCGCCAAGTTCTTTGAGCTTGTCCACAATGTGCAAATACGACGTTTCGTTCGAGATCAAATTGTCCGAATGAAACTCGCCGCCCGCTTCTGAAAATTCGCGAATCAGCCGCGTAAATTCGGTGATAGATAATTTCTCTGGCAGCGGCGTTGTGGGCGCGGGCTTGGTTTGTGCTATCGTGGCGGCGGTTCCGCAGAACGTTGCGCAGATAAACACCGCAACAAGCAAAAGCGATTTGTACAGGTTCATAGTACCCCTCAAAGTTTCAAGAGTCGTGGTGCGAGAGCCTTTGCATTGTAAGCGAATTTTCAGGAGAGTCCACCACCAGAAATGAATTACACGCCACGCAAAGGGTTGAATGTTCCGACCGTAACGATTGTAGACGACACGGGCAGAATTCTTGCCGACGAACAACGCCAAGTCATCCGTCACGTGATACAGGATGGTCTCGGAGCCGACGTGATTTTCGGCAACGGCACAACCGGCGAATGGAATCGGCTAACGAATGCCGAACGCCTCCGCCTCATTGAAATCACGATTGATGAAGTGCGGCAGAGTGGTCGGTGGTCGGTGGTCGGTGGTCGGCAAAACGTCGAAGCCTGGATTGGTGTGAATGGCACGACGAAAAATGAAGTGCTGACGAACTTCGATGCGGCAATTCAATTGGGCGCGGATGCGGCAGTGATCGCGCCGCTGGCCATCAACGATTTGGACGAAGGCGACATCGTGCGGTTTTTTCTGCGCGATTTGAATGATCTGCTCGAAGCGTCGCGCCGCGATCTGCCGGTGTTTTTGTACGACAACGCGGACATCAACGCGCCGCAATACAACAAGCCGCGCGCGGCCCATATTCGCACGCACATCGTCAAAGACCTGAGCCGTTTGCCGTGGATTTGCGGCATCAAGGTTTCAGCCTCGCGCCGCGTGCTCGGCAATTACACGAAAGCCGCGTTGCACTTCAAACAACCGGGCGAGTTCGGCATTTACATCGGCAACGCGATGCTGATTTTTGATTGGTTTCGTCCGCGTCGTGGCGTAATTGGGCGCGGACAAGCGGGCGTGAACGAATGGTTACTGAACGATGCGCTGCCGATTGGCGTCGTGTCTGGCCCCGGCAATGTGCTGCCGCGCGAATGGCAAAAAGCCTGGCGCGTGTGCTGGGCGGGCGATGAGGAATTGATGGATAGGTATGCGGATTTATGCGAGCGATTTGAGCGGATGACAGAGTTCGGCGCAGCGCGCGGGCAATATGTCGGCAAGATGCTGGCGTGTTTGAAATATGCGTTGGAGTTGGACGGCGTAATTGCGAGCAGTCACGTTTGCAACGGCACGCAAGCCTTAACAGCAGAAGAGAAGCAACGGTTCAGCGAAGCTTGGGTTGCGTTGCGCGAACGGGTGCAGCGTGCCACGAACGCGCTGTGGCAGACGCAGCGATGAAGGGCGTGCGCAGCAAGCCCCACAAGCTTTGATACGCGCCCCAGCCGTTCACGCCAAACTCCACGCGCGTGCCGTCGCGCCGCAATTGAAACGTTCGCGCCATGCGATCCCACCACGAAAAGATGCTGCCGTAATTGCTGTTGGCTTCACTCATCAGCCGCGAATGATGCACGCGGTGCAACGCAGGCGTTGTCACGACGACGCGCAAGATTCGATCCAGAAATTCCGGCAGATGGACGTTGCTGTGATGGAACAGAATCACCGGCAACAACAGCGCGTCGTAAAGCAAGATGTGATTGATTGACAACCCAAGCAGCGGAATCACTGCTGCACGCAGCAAGCCTGAAATGAATATCTCGCCCGCGTGAAAGCGCACCGCCGACGTCACATCCATGTCCGTGTCGCTGTGATGCACGCGATGAAAGCGCCATAAAAGCGGCACTTCGTGATTGGCGCGATGCCAAACATACATCCACGCATCGAGCAGCAGTATCGCCAGCAATGTCGTCAGCCAAGCGGGAAGCGTAGAAAAACGCAGCAGCCCCATGTGCGCTTGCTCCGCCCAACTGGCCACCGCGAGCAATAAAAACGCCATCAGCAACGCACTCAACAGCGCATTACCAGCACCGAGCGTCAAGTTGCGGAAGGCATGGCGGAGACGATGCGCACGGCCTTGCACCGCCGGAAACAGGCTTTCCAGCACCCACAGCAAAACAAACGCGAGCACGATGAGGAATTTTGACGATTGGAACCAGTCGGGCATGCTTTCACCTCCGGGCTAGGAGATTAGGAGTGCCGCCGTTATAATTCAAATCGTATTTTTGCAAAGCATCTCATCAGGAAAACATTATGGCTGAAGATTACAACCTCTACCCGCTTCACGTCTTTCGGCTCGTCGCGCAGTTTGGCAGTGTCACGCGCGCGGCGCAGGAACTGTTCATCTCGCAACCTGCCGTCTCCGCGCATCTCAAAACCGTTGAGGCGAAATATGGCGAGGCGTTATTTGAACGCACGCCGCGCGGGATGAAGCTGACGCCGGCGGGCGCAGCGTTGCACGAACAGGCGGGGCGCGTGTTTGCTTTGTACGAAGGCGTGACGACCGCGATTGCGGATATGCGCGGCGAAGTGCGCGGCGAAATCGTCGTGGCCGCGTCCAGCACGCCCGGCGCGTATTTTGTGCCCGGTTTGCTGCAAGCCTTTCAGCAACGCTATCCCGCCGCGCAACCCGTGCTCAAAGTCGGCGACAGCGGCGAAGTCCTGGCGTGGTTGCACGATTATCGCGTGCCGATGGGCGTGATTGGGGAAATGGCAATCACCGACGATTTGGAGCGCGTGGAACTTGGCGCGGACAAATTGCAACTGGTCGTGAGCGCAAACGATGCGTTGGCGCGCACGCGGCACATCAAACCGGAGCACTTGCAAAGTCGCACGCTGTTGCTGCGCGAACCCGGTTCCAGCACACGCCTCGGAACGATGGAATTGTTGGGCGATTTACAGAAATCGTTTGCGCGTACGGTTGAACTCACCAGCACCGAAGCCATCAAACAATCCGTCGCGGCAGGCTTGGGTGTCGCGGTGCTTTCGTCATGGACGACGAAGCTCGAAGAATCTGCCGGGTTGTTGCAGCCGGTCAAAGACGCGCGCTTCCGGCAAACGCGCAAGTTTTATTTGGTGAAGCGCAAAGACCGTCGCTTGACGGGCAGCGCCGCTGCGATGTGGAATTGCCTGACGCAAGGCGGCAAAAGCAAATGAGCGTAACGCGATTTGGCAAATCGCGCTACATTTTCGGAGGACAGCCATGTCACATTATCATCGCCGCCAATTCTTACAAGCAGGCGTCGTCGCGTTGGCGAACTTCGTCAGCGGCGAACCGCTCTCGCGTGAAGTGCAAGCCGAAACGCGGCGCGGCATTTTCGATGCGCATTTGCACATCCCCAGCGACAACGGCGAAAACTTTCAATGGAACCTGGTCACGCGCAACATGCCGGAGTTTGTCGCGTATCTGGAAAAATGCGGCGTGCGGCGCGGTGTAATTTCGTCGTCGTGGAGCAACAAAGCCAACACGCCGGACGATTATCGCAACGGCAACCGCGAAGTCGCCAAATACGTTGAGCGATACAAAGGGCGCTTTCGCGGCAGTTGCGTCATCACGCCGTTTCGCGTGGACGAGGCGTTGCGGGAGATTGAGGATTGCCACCAGCAATTCGGCTTCGTCTGGCTCGGCGAATTTTGCAATTACATGACCGGCTACAAATACGACACGCCGGAATGGGCCGAGGTGATGAAGCTGGCGACAAAGCTGAATCTGGTCATGCAAATTCACACGACCACGCGCGAGATGCGCTATTTGGCCGAAACCTTTCCCGACACGAAAATCGTCTTTCCGCATCTGGGCAGCAGCCGCGAAGACATCTTTGCGCGCATCGAACTCGTCGCCCAACATCCGAACACCTGCATCGAACTTTCGGGCAGCGGCATCGAGCGCGTCGGCATTCTGGAAAAAGCGGTCAAAGACATTGGTGCAGACCGCGTATTGTATGGTTCGGACTTCACGATCAACGAACCGTCCGCCGTGCTTGCGCGCGTGCGCAATGCGTTTTTGACGCCGGACGACCGCGAGAAGATTTTGTATCGCAACGTCGAACGCTTGTTGGCCAACGCCGGAACCAGGCGCAAATAAGCCTATTTGTTTGTGGTGTACACGCTGGTGTCGGGGTGGTAAATCTTCCAGTCGAACCAGTAATCTTTCAGCACCGAAATCTTCTTGAGTTGCTTTCCCGCGAGCGCGCCGCTGATCGCTTTGCCGCTGAAATCCCACGTCGAACCCGTCTCGGCATCTACGAATTGATCGGCTTTCACAAAGAATTCCAGCGCGCGCCCGTCAACATTGCGCTCAAACGCGCGGACAGATTTGTTGTCGTCGCCAAGCACAATAAAAATCGGCGTGCCGTCAATCACGTTGATGATGAGGCGTTGTTGTCGCAGGGCGTCCATCGGGTACGCGATAGCTTTGCCGTTGACGACGAGGCCGACGATTAAGGCGCGCGGCTTCAATTTGTCGTTCGCCTCCACCGGCACAACGACGCGCAGCTTTTCGTATTCCTCTTCCCAATTCGCGGCTTCGTAATTTTGGCTGACGCGCTCGTCGGGACGCAGCACGCGACCATTCGGATGTTCGCGCTTCCACACGGCGAACGTGACCTCGTCCGTGAACACACTTGCCAACTGACGGCCTTTCATCGCGCCTTGAATGGCTTCGCCGGACACCTGTTGCCACCACGTGCCGGTTTCGTCGTCGCGCATAATGAAGTTCTGATTGTTGATGCCCGCCAGA
>CAZWAK010000118.1:0-23733 GCA_964631865.1 uncultured Heliobacteriaceae bacterium
CACTATCTCGCCCGCAGAATAAATCGCTCAAGTTATTCTGCGGGCCTGACTTAGTCAAAATACTCAAATCCTTATCTTGAAAAAGCGGGATAATATCAGGGCGCAATAAAACCTGATCAAACATGTGCCAGAAAAGTCTAACTTGTCCAGCTTCTTTGTAATAGTAGGTACCTGCTGGCCCAAATGTTCTATCGCCAAAATGCCCCCACATTGGATTATAAAATGGGCGGTTTCCTTTGCCAGACTGCTTTCTTGCTAGATCTTTCGTCATCACTCCTCTCAAGTTATCTTCAGCCACAACTCCGGTTTCAAAAGGGTTCATATTTAAATCCCCAACAAGAATTGTGTTCGCGTGTCCAACTTGATTTTCGACCTCGGCGATATCCTCAGCTAAAAATCTAGCCTCCCGTTCTTGATCGTAACTTTTCACATATAACTTACTCTCCAAATGTGTAACGGCAAGAATAATTTTAGTTTGACCAGGGAGCTCCAACTCATAGATCGAATAGAATGCGGCTTCTCGCTTAGCTACAAGAAAATTTGCAGGAAATCGAGTATATACAATCACCCTTTCACATTGACTCATAGGTTTGTCATATAACGCGCCGCTGTTTCCCGTATTAAGAGCTTTTAGCATGTCCCCGACCTGAATCTCACATTCTGCAAGGATAACTATATCAACATCTTGCTCTGCTACTAGAGATGCTATTGTTTGATGTATTGGGCGATTTTTTATATTCCAAAAAAGGAAAGTTGTCATTCAGGGATATTCGCCTTTCCATACGAAATATTGTGATTATGCTCCATAATTCAAATTGGGCGCAAGCCAGCGTTCCGCTTCTGCAACCTCAATTCCTTTCCGCTCGGCATACTCTTCCACCTGATCGCGCTCAATCTTACCGACCGCAAAATACTTCGCTTCCGGGTGCGCGAAATACCAGCCGCTGACGGAACTTGCGGGATACATCGCAAAGCTTTCGGTCAGATGCACGCCCGCGCGTTCTTCGGCTTGGAGCAGGTCGAAGAGTTTGCGTTTTTCGGTGTGATCGGGACACGCGGGGTAGCCGGGGGCGGGACGGATGCCGCGATATTTTTCTTTGATGAGTTCTTCGACGCTGAAGGTTTCGGCGTGGCCGTAGCCGTACACTGCGCGCGCTTTTTTGTGCAGCAATTCGGCGAAGGCTTCGGCTAAACGATCCGCTAAAGCTTGCGACATAATCGCGTTGTAATCGTCGTGGTCAGCTTTGAATTTGGCGACAAGCTCGTCCACACCAATGCCAGCGGTGACGGCGAAAGCACCAATAAAATCAGGGCGTCGGCTGTCTTTCGGCGCGATGAAATCGGACAACGCCTGGTTGTGTTGCCCGGCGCGTTTTTCCTGTTGCTGGCGCAGCGTGCAAAGCGTCGTCAGCACTTTCGAGCGCGATTCATCGGTGTAGAGTTCAATATCATCTCCGACCGAATTTGCGGGGAAGAAGCCAAACACCGCACGCGCGCGTATGGATTTGTCTTTGATGATTTGCGCGAGGAGTTTTTGTGCGTCTTCAAACAGCTTCGTAGCCTGTTCGCCCACGACTTCATCTTTCAGGATTTTCGGGAAGCTGCCCGCGAGTTCCCACGTATTGAAAAACGGCGTCCAATCAATGAACGGCGCGATTTGTTCGAGCGGGAAATCATCGAACGATTTGACGCCTAAAAATTCCGGCTTCGCAATCTCGCTCGTCGCCCAATCAATCGGCGTTTTGTTCGCACGCGCTTCTTCAATCGGCAAGCCTTTTTTCTGCTCGCGGTTCGCTAGATAAATTTCGCGGTCTTTGTTTTGCTGCGCCTGATTTTTCAGCGCAAACTCGCCGCGCGTTTCGGGATTGATGAGCGCACCGACTACGGGCACAGCGCGCGAGGCATCGAGCACGTGAATGACGGGCGGTTCGTAGTGATGCGCGATTTTCACTGCTGTATGCACGCGGCTCGTCGTTGCGCCGCCAATCAACAGTGGAACGGTAAAGCCTTCGCGTTGCATTTCGCGCGCGACGTGCTGCATTTCGTCGAGCGACGGCGTAATCAAGCCTGACAAGCCGATGATGTCTACGTTATGTTCGCGCGCGGCGGCGAGAATTTTGTCCGCCGGAACCATGACGCCGAGGTCAATGACTTCGTAATTGTTGCAGCCGAGTACGACGCCGACGATGTTTTTGCCGATGTCATGCACATCGCCTTTGACGGTCGCCATCAGCACTTTGCCTTGTGCCTGCCGATTGCCGCTCGCAGCCTTTTCGGCTTCCATAAACGGCTGCAAATACGCGACGGCTTTTTTCATCACACGCGCAGATTTGACGACTTGCGGCAGGAACATTTTGCCCGCGCCGAACAGATCGCCAACGACGTTCATGCCGTCCATCAGCGGGCCTTCGATGACGCGCAACGGGCGACCATATTTTTGCCGCGCTTCTTCGGTGTCGGCTTCGATGAAATCCACAATGCCTTTGACGAGCGCGTGTGAGAGGCGTTCTTCGACTGTACGGCTGCGCCATTCGTCGGCGACGACTTCGGCTTTGTCGGCTTGCTTGACGGATTCGGCGAACGTCACCAAACGTTCGGTCGCGTCGGGGCGACGATTTAGCAACACATCTTCGACCCGTTCGAGCAGGTCTTTTTCGATGTCGTTGTACACCGCAAGCTGACCGGCATTGACGATGCCCATATCCAACCCGGCTTTGATCGCGTGATACAAAAACGCGGAGTGCATCGCTTCGCGGACGTGGTTGTTGCCTCGGAAGGAAAACGAAATGTTGCTGACGCCGCCGCTCACCTTTGCGCCGGGCAGATTTTGTTTGATCCAGCGCGTCGCTTCGATGAAGTCTACGGCGTAGTTGTTGTGTTCTTCGATGCCGGTCGCAACCGTCAGAATGTTTGGGTCAAAGATGATGTCCTGCGGCGGAAAACCGACTTCGTTCACCAGTAAATTGTAAGCGCGTGAACAAATCTCAATGCGGCGTTCGTAATTGTCGGCTTGTCCTTTTTCATCAAACGCCATCACGATCACCGCTGCGCCATATTGTCGAATCAAACGCGCCTGCTCTAAAAATTTCTCTTCGCCTTCCTTGAGTGAAATCGAATTGACGACGGCTTTGCCCTGGGTGCATTTCAAGCCCGCTTCGATGACTGACCACTTCGACGAATCAATCACTACGGGCACGCGCGCGATGTCGGGTTCCGACGCGATCAAATTCAGAAAATGCACCATCGCCTTTTCGGAATCGAGCATCCCTTCATCCATGTTCACGTCAATCATCTGCGCGCCGTTTTCGACTTGTTGGCGCGCGACGGCGAGCGCTTCTTCGTATTGGTTGTTGAGAATCAGCTTGGCGAATCTGGGCGAGCCGGTGACGTTCGTGCGTTCGCCGATGTTGACGAAATTGGTTTCGGGACGAATCGTGAGAGCTTCGAGTCCGCTCAGACGCAAGTATGAAGGCGGATTCGCAGGTGTGCGCGGCGCAATTCCTTGCACAGCTTCGGCAATCAATTTGATGTGATCCGGCGTCGTGCCGCAGCAGCCGCCGACAAAATTCAGCCAACCATTTTTCGCCCATTCGGCCAGTTGTGGTGCGAGTGTTTCCGGTGTTTCCGGGAAGCCCGTCGGCAACAATGGATTCGGCAATCCAGCGTTCGGATACGCGCTGACATAAACCGGCGCGAGGGTGGAAAGCTCTTCAATGTAAGGCCGCATTTCTTTCGGCCCCAATGCACAGTTGATGCCGATGCTCAGAATTGGCGCGTGTGCGGTGGCGTTCAAATACGCTTCGACGGTTTGGCCTGACAACGTGCGTCCGCTCAAATCCGTGATCGTGAACGACAGCATCAACGGCAACGAATAACCGATGTCCTGATACAACTTTTGAATCGCAAACAACGCGGCTTTGGAGTTGAGCGAATCAAAGACCGTTTCGACCATCAGAATGTCTGCGCCGCCGTCTACCAAGCCTTTCGCCTGTTCGTAATACGACGCAGCAACTTCATCAAACGTCACAGCGCGAAACGCCGGATCGTTGACATCGGGCGAGAGCGAAGTCGTTTTGTTCATCGGCCCCAACGCGCCAGCCACAAACGCTACGCGGTCGGGATGTTCGGCCAAAAACTTTTCCTTCGCCTGTTTCGCCAATTGCGCGGCAGCGACGTTAATTTCATACGCGAGCGATTCCATCTTGAATTCCGCCAGCGAAACCGATTGCGCATTGAAGGTGTTGGTTTCGATGATCTCTGCGCCCGCTTCCAGATAGGCGCGATGCACATCTTCGACGACTTGCGGTTGTGTCAGGCACAGCACATCGTGATTGCCTTTCAAATCCTGCGGCCAATCGGCAAAGCGGTCGCCGCGATAGGCGGCTTCGTCCAGGTTGTAGCGTTGCAGTGTCGTCCCCATCGCGCCGTCAATGATGACGATGCGTTCGGCGAGGAGTTTTTTTAGAGTGGATAAAATTGATGAGTGAGATGTCATAAGCAAGACGAATAATACAACCTGAAGAGTTTAGCAGGGCGTGAATAAATGGGGACGTTACTATGATTGCTTTTCCAGTCTAATGGCGAAGCTATAAATTCTCATGAAATGAAACCTCGCCTCCGTTGTTTTTTCACCAAACACATCGGTATGGGCGCGGTTAAATTCAGGTGGCTCAGATAACGGCTTGTAGATGGGAGTATGCTCTACCACCTGCTTATCGGCTATTTTGCGAACTTCTGCAACAGGTAAAACGATGATCGCATTGTCCTCTGGGGTTCTCGCTCGTGCCTGACATTCTTTAGGAGTTGAATGCTTGTCCCAATCAGTGGACATCCCATCTGCACGAGTTGGTTGATTCCGAAAAGCGCCAGGGATTGGCTTGCCATCAGAATCAAGATTGTTTTTGTGAACCCGCATGTAAAGTAAAGCATCATCTGGGATAGGTTCTATTTCCCAAGGTGAAATTATCTCGTTAGCCACGCCAAAATCCATTCGTTCTTCGCAGTAGTTTCTAATTTACCCTTAATAATGTCCGTCGCGCCGCCCGAGCCATAATAATCAGCGGGGACAGTATCGTCTTCTGGGACATTGATTAGTAGCTCTCGTTTTGAGGTTTTCCAATGAATATCAATACTTCCTTTCGGACCTGGCAGTATGCGAGGCGGTTCAATCCAAAATCCAGTAGGCTGCTGGCGGAATGATAAGGCAACTTGCCTAACAAAATGTGTTGCCCGCATCCAAGTCGCCTCCTTGAAGCGGGGGCTTCCCTCTTCGTCCCAATCATCTTCCAGATCAAGGATGTAACGTGATGCCTTAATGGCTTCAGCGAGACGAGTGCTAATGGTGGTTGGCCTTGAATAAGTCGGAAGTGCCGCCGTCTCCCGCGATATACCGGATTGAGGTAAATTGTTGACGGGTTTCTGCCAGGAAGAAACTCCTCTGGTCAAATACTCAGGCAACTCTCTCTGATTAAGGCTGGTGTTCTGTAATTGTAAATTCATAAACTGATCTCCTCTTCTTGCTCAAACTGAAGTCCAATTTTACCTAAAGCTTCGTTTAGCGATTGCTGTCCGATGCTTAGAATCTGAGAGTAATCAACACGGTCACTTTCACCAACGTATGCAAGCTGAATAAAAATAGCGTCTTTCACAGACAGGGAATGATCTATTATTAAATTAAATCTGCCCCCAACTCTTGCGTCTTGCCAGTTAATTATCAGGCCATTTCCGAGGCTTTCCCCGAAACTTAAATTGAACTTGGTTGGCAGACTGAGTAGAAAATCTTTTGCAGTTCCGTCAGATAAGAGACAGTGTGCGCCATAAACAAAGGTGTGAGACTTGAAAGATAAATTAGTCTCAGCAGAACGAAGCCATTCCTCACTGCGCATCAATACTTCAGGTAAACGAGGAAAATCTTCATCTACAAAGTTGATTACTGTCCACTCTACTCGATCAAACCGAAGCCTGTATTGTCCTAACGACTTCAGAAAAACGTTAACTCCAAAATCCGTTGCCACCGTAGCTCCGGTATCAAGTCGGAAATCAGCGAGTGCGACTTGATAAACAGAGAAGGCATCATATAACCCCTCCATGATTCGCGTGTTTCCTACCAAGCTGAAGGCTGGTCGCTCAAATGTTCCAACGTAATCAATTTGGTTTCGATTAACAGTAAGTGTACGCATCTCAACTCTCCCAATAATTTCTTCGAAGCCCTACCAAACAATCATTTTACCTCACAACCCACCTCAGAGTTTCGGCCAACTCATCAAGGTTTGCAAATCAGTCTTGAAATCTACAACCTCGATTTGTACGTCCTTTCATACACGCGGCATCCCATATCCTACCACGTGCAGCAATTTCCGAAACGCCGTTTCTTCGTCCGCCAGTACAACCAAATGCTTGTCGCCGGCGCGTTGGCAGAGCTTTTTCAGGCGGTCGTGATTGGCAATGGCTTCGGCGGTTTCGGCGTCGCGGCATTCGATCAAAATGGCTGCGCCTTTGTGTTTCAGAGCGCGGGCATTGCGTTCGGTTTTGGTGATGAAACTCAGCACGGTGTCGGGCAATTCCTGTTCGTCGCGCTTTTGCAAAAATTCGCGCAATTCGGCGATCTGCGAACCGTTTTCGATGGCGGCGATGGATTTTTCCTGGCTCAGCTTCCACGCTTCATCGCTTTCTTTTTCGGCCCACGTTTCCAGTAATAAGGCTTCGTCGAGCGACAACCCTGCGCCGCCGACCTGAATGCGCAGGCTTGGCAACACGGTCAATGAGGCGCGCTCTTCGACGGCTTGCGGCGTGTAGCTGTCGGTCAAACCCAAACAATATGCACCCAACGGATTCAAGCGAAAATACAGTAGGCCATCGTAGCGGCTGAAGAAATCCAGATCGTCCGCGCCCCATAATTTGCGGAAATCTTTGCGCGCGCGTTTGGGGTCAATGTACGCGACATCCAACAGCCCCAATGTCGCGGCGTATTCAAACAACAAACACAAAATGTAGCGCCCCTGAATGATCTCGAAATCGTTGTGACCGTCGTAGCCGAGGCTGCCGTATTCCTTGTCAGAAATGTACAACTCCCACGGGTTGCGCGTGACCTGGAAGTCATACGCGGCGGCTTGCATAAAACGGAAGAAATCATCTACGGCCACCCAACTGCCGACGGGACATTGCTTCAGGGCTTCGGCAATCACGGCGCGGCGGCCTTCCGTGGCGGTCATTTGTGCGCCTTTGCTGTATTGGCCTTTGACTTCATCAATGCGATTGAATTCATCAACGAGTTTGGTTTTCAGCCAGCGTTGCCAAATCAACCGCAGCGTTTCGGCGGCTGGCGTGGAGAGCGCGGCGCGTCCGGCTTTGGTGAGGGCCAGTTTTTTGCCGCTGAGTTCGGCGAGCTTCCCGGCTTGCACCAGCAGCGGCCACGCGAAGGCTTTGACAAACCCGATTTCCGTGTCCCATTTATTTTTCTTTGGCTGGATTTCGTAGTAATCGCCGTCGCGCAAAATCGTGGCGATGTCTTCCATCGTCGCGCCGGAAGCTTGATTCGTTTTGTCGCTGACGGCGATGCGGCCTTTTTCGATCAGGCGCAACAGTGCATTCAATTCCTGCGCGGCGGCGCGTTCGGTCGAGCGTTGCGTCACGGGCGTTTGGCGGACGGTGGTCGTGATTTTGGGCGGCTTGCGCGGCATCACGTAGACGCCGTGTCGAGCAATGATCTTCGTGCCTTCGTCGCCTTCGGCCAGCTCCCACTCCTTTTCTTCCTGCTCAATCAATTCTGGCAACGCTTCGGTTGTCTTGAGCCTGATTGCAGCGGGCTGTGGCACGAACGTGCGCAGGCGCGTTTGCAATTCTTTGGGTACTATCCAACCGCGCCACGGGTTGTTGTAACGATCCAAGCTGTAAATAAACAAGCACAGTGTCGTCGGCGTGCCGGAAGAATAGCCCCAACGATTTTCGGTCTTGATGGAGAAGGCGGGCAGCGCATTGTATTTCGCTTTGAAGCGTTCGGATTGGAAGCGGCCTTCTGTGTCCCACACCGCTTCGCTGACAGCTTTTTGCTGAATGTCGTTGAGCTGGCTCCAAAGAATTTGGAGCGTCGCGCCGGTTAAGCTTTTGTCAATCAATCCCAGCAACTCGCCTTTGCGCGTGACGCTGGATTTGTTAGGCAGCAACGCCGCCAGCTTTTTCAATTCATCAACGGTGCGATTGTCCAACGCCTCCTGGACATTGAGCAGGATTTCAGGCTTTTTTGGCTTCGGCATAAATGACCTCACTTGGAAAGATGGGAGTGACAGAAAAGGCGCGAAAGAGTGCGGGCAGCCGCGTTCTTTCTACGCCTTTTTAGACTGACAAACAGGAACCGTGCGTCTTAATCCTTGCCTTCATAATTCGCGGATAATCGCGCCAACATCCCCTTAATGTCGGCTGCGCCTTTGATGGCAACATAAACTGTGATGGTCGAATACCAGATGACACAGGCCATTGTGATGAGAAACCAAACTGTTTTCATGCAACCTCCTTTCGTGTGGGTTTCAGCAACGAGCCGATGACCATTGCTAGTGCTGTGCCGACAAACGCGGCGATACCGGAATAATGCGGGCCAATGCTCTTGGCGAAGGCGCGCGTCGCATCCGTTTTTTCCATGACCAAATACGCGACCGGGATCACCGCGCTCACAAAGATTGCCGCCGCCGCACCCCAATCATTTGCCCGATCCCAATAACAACACGCAATCAGCAGCACTGAAATGCTCGCCAGATAAATCGTCCCGGTCAGCGTCAGGTAATCCCACAAGCCGCCTTCGAGCTTGTACCACAAGCCGTAAATCAGCAGGAACACGCCAATGATCGCCACAATAAAGCGATTGATGAGCAGCCCTTTTTTCTCCGACCATTGGCCTTTGTGAAACGGCGCGAGAATGTCGTTATAAATCACGCTACCCCACGTCAGCATGTACGACGAATCCGTAGACATATCCGCCGCCAGCATCGCCGCAATCAACAACCCCATCAAGCCCGCCGGAACCGCTACGGACAAATACGAAGGCATCGCTTCGAGCGAGTCGCCGACTTTGCCAAACGTCGCCAACGCCGCGATGCCCCAGATGCCGGGAATCAAAAAGCGGCAGACGAAAAAGAAGCTTGTGCGCGTGTAAATCTTCCGGCCCGTTTCGGTATCTTTCGCCGCCAGCACGCGCGCAATCGTCGTTTGCCACGTCAGCACCGCCGCCGTATTCAGCAGCAATTGAAACAACACAAACCCAAAGCCCAAATTGGGATTGACGAACGGATTGAAGCCGCCTGCGCCGTAATTCATTTCGACCGTCGTGACCAATTTATCCCAGCCCACATTCACCAAAATCAAAATCGTCACCGCGATCAAGCCTAAACTCATCACGACGAATTGCAAGAAGTCTGTCACCAGCACCGACAGCATGCCGCCGAGGATCGTGTACACCGCGACGCCAATCAACAGTGCCGTCATCATCACTTCCAAATAGCCGACATCCATCCCCGCGACTTTCACCAGAAACTGTCCGCCCACGCGCAGGAACACGCCCATATTCAGCAAGCCGCCGAGCACGATGACGACGCCCGCTGCCCAACGAATGCGCGGGCCGAATTTTTTATCAATCATTTCCGGCAGCGTCATCACGCCCGAATCGCGCAACGGCTTAATGCAAAAGCCCGTCAGCCCAATCACCAGCATCGCCGCCGCCATCAAGATGCCCGGCGTCGCTCCGGCAAAGCCATAGTTGTAACCGTTCTGCGCCGTGTACATACAGGTCACGATGCCGAACTCGGTCGCGGCCAATGACGCAATGCCGAGGTACATATCCATCTCGCGCCCCGCGACAAGGAAGTGTTCGACCTTGCCAACATACTTGCGCACCCACAGACCCGCGATCATCGTGATGAGCAAATAGACGCCGACGATGCTGCCATCCAACAACCAATTGAAATTAGTCATGAACGATCCTTTCCGAAAGAAGAGTCGGAACGAATTGCCTACGTTCCATCTCCCGCCGCAATTCCCGTAATCACCGAGATGAACGGGGCGTGTGAAAACGAAAATTTCTCGGTCGTCGCGGTTGTATTGCGGGTCGCGCGCCGATAATCCGCTTTTGTCAGATAAGCGACTAACACATCGAAGACGACCCAATCCTCTTGCTGCTGATCGAAGGTCATCACAAGATGCAATCCTTGATGAGGATGATGACAATCCACGCGAATCCGCTGCCCGCGCTGCGACTTGATTTCGATACCGTCAGGAACCGAAGATGGCGCGTCGCCTTTGCGCGCAGGGCCAATCGCTTGCCCACGACGACGTTGCGGCAAGCGGCTGTAATCAAAGCCCGCAAAATAAAGATCGGGATAAGTGCTGCGCTTATTTTTCCTGAGCGTCGCAATTCCCCGACAAAGAAAATCGGTGAGCAGTCCAGAAACCGTTTCTCCCGTAATCACCGTCAAGAGGTTGGATTCGTGCCTGAGTTCATCATCGAGCGTGCGAACGGCTTGCTGAATTTCTTCCGAAGCAATTGTTCCCACGAGCGAGCGTCGGATCGTTTGCCAACTTTCTCGAATCCGGTTCGGACTGTTCAAGATCGCTGCCACTTCCTGCATCAAGGCTGGCGCAAACGCAATCAACTGCGGCAGGAAATCATCGGCAGCCTGTTCGACTCGCTGCCGCCAGCCAATGGCGGGCGCAAGTTCCGACAAAGCAATGGCGTCGTTCTCAATTTGTGAGAAGACGTGAGCGCGCACTTTATTTTTTAGGTCTTGCATTGCCGGGCGCTTTCGTTGCCGGTTTTACGTCTTCCGGGAATTTGAGCAACTCGTGCGGGAACACGCCGAGCGCGCGCGCCAGAATGCAGATATTAACGAGCGAGATGTTGTATTCGCCGCGCTCGACGCCCCCGACATAACTGCGGTCGAGTTCGGCGGCATACGCCAAAGCTTCCTGCGACAGTCCAGCTTCTTTCCGCAACTCGCGCAATCGTTGCCCAAATTGAACTTTAGGATTTGGTTTGCTTTTCACAGCGGGCATAGAGTGAGCCATCTGAGGACTTTATGTCCACAGGGTATAACTACCATGTGGCGCTGAGTGAAAGTTGACGAAACCCGCTCCGCGCGGTTACATTGGCGAGCAATGACGACCGAAAAAAACTTCCTGGAATTCTTTGCGGGCATTGGATTGGTGCATCGCGGCTTGCAGCGTTCAGGCTGGCGCTGCGTCTATGCCAATGACATCTGCGAGAAAAAGCAGGCCATGTATTTAGACGAGTTTCCCGCCGCAACGTATTTTCACCGCGAAGACATCTGGCAAACCGACCGCATTGTCGAGCGCATCACGGAACCTGCGTTGTTGGCGACCGCATCGTTTCCCTGCATAGATCTGTCATTGGCCGGCCATCAGAAAGGATTGCGTGGAGAACATTCCTCCACGCTTTTTGGGTTTCTCGCTGTGATGAAACGATTGCGGGAACAAGGGCGCATGCCGCCGCTCGTGATGTTGGAAAATGTGACGGGATTGTTGACTGGCAATCAAGGCCAGGACTTTGCGGAGACGTGTCAGGCTGTCGCTGAACTAGGCTTTTATCTGGATTCGTTTATTTTGGACGCCAAACATTTTACGCCGCAAAGTCGGCCTCGGCTGTTTATCGTCGGCGTCACAGAATCACAGTTGCCATCCCAGCTTCCCACGCGGCAACATCCGCTGTGGCACGAGCGAAACAAATTACGAAAGGCCACCAGTTCCGCGCGTCTTTATGAAGCGATGCGCACGCTTCTCTTGCCTACCGATTGGATTGCTTTTGATTTGCCGGAGCTACCGCCAGAGCAGCGGCAATTGGCTTCGGTGATTGATCTGGATGAAGCACAGGAATGGTGGTCGGAAGCGGAAGTGCAAAAGCATTTCGACCGCATGAGCGACCTGCATCGGCGGCGCGTCGAACAATTGCTGCAATCAAAGCCGCGTTGGATTGGTGCCATGTTTCGCCGCATTCGCGCAGGCACAACCAGAGCCGAAGTGCGATTTGACGGCTTGGCGGGCTGTTTGCGCACAGCGAAAGGTGGCAGCGGCAAACAAATTGTCGTTGTGATAGATGAAGGGCAATTGAAGATGCGTTGGATGTCCCCCGTCGAATATGCGCGCTTGCAGGGAGCGCCCGACTTTAGGATTTGCCAGCCACGCATCCAAACCTTGACGGGCTTTGCCGATGCCGTTTGCGTTCCGGCGATTGACTGGATCGCGCGCCACGTCCTCAATCCACTTGTTGCCGGGCCTGAAAACCAGACGGTTGCTCGCAAGGTCAGCGAGCAAGTTTCGCTTCCCTTTGCCGCCTGATCGCGCTCAAACTTTGATGAAGATTTTGCGGCGATAGAGAATCGTCATCAGCCCCAGCCACAACAACACATACGCCAGCGCAAAACCGAGCGACGCATTGATCGGCGAAAGCCACGTCGTCAAATCACCTTTCGTGCCGTCCAGCTTCGTCGTCGGAATCACGCTCAGCACTCGTGCCAGCAAGCCCGAAAATACATACAACGCCAACGCATTCACGCCGAAGATCACAAACGGTTTCGCCCAGCGTTGGTAGCCCTTCAGATCAATCGCCCACATACAGAGCGCGAGTAATTGCAGCGCCATTCCGGCAGTGAAAACAACATACGAACTTGTCCACAGCGGTTTGTTAATCGGGAAGACCCAATCCCAAATGTAACCAACGACGATGCACAGTGCGCCGACGCCAAACATTCCGGCGACCTTGTCAAGCGGCTCGCGTTTTTGTTGCAACCAACGCCCGGTCAACACGCCTGCGATACAAGTCGAGATGGCAGGAATCGTGCTGAAAATACCTTCGGGGTCGTAGTTTGGTTTGTAGATGTGACCCGGCAGCAGCGTGCGATCAATCCACGAGGCGAGGCTGCCGTCCATCGTCAAATCACCTGCGGCAAAGCCGGGTGCGGGGATCAGCTTCATCGCTGCCCAATACAACAACAATAAGGCTCCGGCGACGATAGCCTGTGTGCGAATGGTGGTTTTGAGGAAGAGCAGCGCGGCGACGAAATAACAAACCGCAATGCGTTGCAACACGCCGGGAATGCGGATGTGGGCAAACTTGTCGAGCGTGTACGGAAAGCCGTGCAGCACGATCAGACTGATGAAGAAGATCAGTAAGCTGCGGCGCGTGATCTTCCAATACAAATCGCGCTGCGTGCCGCCTTGTTCGACTCGTCGCTGGAACGCAAGCGGAATTGCGACACCGACGATGAAGACGAAAAACGGAAAGATCAAATCGGTCGGCGTCCAGCCGTGCCATTCGGCGTGTTTCAGCGGCGGATAGACGTGATTCCAATTGCCTGCGTTGTTGACGAGCACCATCGCGGCAATCGTGATGCCGCGAAAAACATCCAATGATAACAGGCGTTCGGACGCGATTGGTTTGACGACTTCGGCTTCTTTCGTTGGCTCAAGTAAAACGGTTGAGGCAGGGGCTTGTCGGGTGAATTCAAGCATGACGTTTTCTCCAGAAATTGTGATCGAATACGGATGCAACAGAGGCTACCGATTCAAACTGATCTGTCTTCATCCGTGCTATCCGTTCCATCCGTGTTCTATCTCTCGCAGCCAGCAATCAAACACGGATGACACGAATATGACGGATTGCCACAGATTGAATCCGTCCTTATCCGTGCTATCCGTCCCATCCGTGTTCTATTCCGCGAACAATCCAAAATCACTCAGCGCCACGCAAACCGGCGCTTTCGTGATGCGCAGCCGAACTTTGGTCGTCGTCACGTTCGCAGGCAATCGCAGCAACCGATTCGCGCCAATGCTCGTCGCTGCCGCGATTTCTTTCCACGCGCCGTTGTCCCAAACATCAATCGCAAACGCTTCGACGCGCTGACCGAGCTTGATGTTTTCGCGCAGGCGAATGACGCTGAAGTTCTTAGCTTGCTTGAGATCAAATACGACTTCGGGCGTCGTCACGTTGTCGTTCGTCGCCCAATACGAATAGCGATCCTGGTCGAGCAGGTTTTTCGCTGCGAATTGTTTGCCGCGTGTGTTGGAAGCCTGTATTGACGCGCCTGCCGCTAAGTTTGTCGCAAACGTTTTGCGCTGCCAAGCGCCGAACGCCTGCAACGCGCGCACATCGTTTTCGTGCAGCAGCCCGCGTTTATCGGGCGCTAAGCCCAAGTCCAAATCTGCGCCGCGCCCGACGCTCTTGAAATAAATGTCCTGCAACTGCGCGAGCGTTTTCACTTTGTCGTCTTGATTGGCGTGATAGAACCAGCCTGGTCTGAGCGGCACATCACATTCGGCGGGAATCCAATACTTGCCGTTGCGATGTCCGGTCGGGGATTCGTGATCGTTGGCAAAGCCAGGGCCGGGATTCGGTTCGCCTTTCGGGCCGGTCGGCGTGAAGGTGGCCCAATGCGTTTCGGCGGCAAAGCCTTTTTCATTGCCGACCCAACGAATATCGAGGCCGATGTCGCTGAAGATTACGGCGTTCGGTTGCAGCTTGCGTGTGAACTCGCGCCAAAACACATCCCAACCATAGTACGTCGTGCGATCAATCTTGCGCGTTTCCTTTGCGCCGCCGTAATAACCATCGCCGCCGTTCGCGCCGTCGTGCCACGAGGCAAACAGTTCGCCATAGTTTGTGTAGAGTTCGCGCCACTGCGCACGATACAAGTCAATGTATTCGGGCTTGCCGTAATCTTTCGCGTTGCGATCCCACGGCGAATTGTAGAGACCAAATTTCAATCCGTGTTTGCGACAGGCCTGCTCGAACTCGCGCACTATATCGCCTTTGCCGTTGCGGAATGGGCTTTTTGTAATGTTGTAATCGGTCGTTTTCGTCGGCCAGAGGCAAAAGCCGTCGTGATGTTTGGCGACTAAGATCAAACCGCGCAATCCGCCTGCCTTCGCCGCTTTCACAATTTGTTCGGCGTTGAACTCGACCGGATGGAAAAGCTGTGGATCAGCGTCGCCATAGCCCCATTCCTTGTCCTGATACGTGTTCAGGCCAAAATGGATGAGCGAATACATCTCCATCTCGTGCCAGCGCAATTGGCGTTCTGAAGGCAGTACGCCGTACGGTTGCGGCGGCGTTTGCGCCAATGTGGAAGTCAGACAAACCGACAGCAGCAAGAAGAACCCGTGAACCTGGGCAATGAATGTTTTCATCCACGTTTTCCTGTGAAGTAATGATGTTTGCGAGCGTCAGAGTACCGTATCCCCGTCAAATAACAAAGCCCGGCGACTACGAAAGCCGCCGGGCTGAAAGCGAAAATACAGTTCAGATTAGAACGTCAACCGGAACTGGAATTGGATGAAGCGCGGTGTGTTCCACTGCGTTGTCACACGTCCGAAGTTCGTGCTGTTGATGTCCGTGTTGGGGTTATCCCACAGCACGTGATTGAACGCATTCAGCAAGTCCAGCGAGAACTCCACGGTCGTTTTTTCCAGCACTTGGAAGCGCCGTTTGATGTTGGCATCCAGTTGATTCTTGCCGTGCCCGCGCAGCCAATTCAGGGAAGTGGGGAAGATGCGGCGATGAAACTGATTGGGTTGGAAGTTGGTCGGAATCACGTTCGCATAGGTGCAAGCCTGATTCTGCGCGGAACCACAAATATTGCCCATTTGGGTTAAGACTTCCTGCGGCACAATGGAGCGGATGCGGGCTTCATACGCCGCCCGATTCGCGTTGCTGAAATCGCGCGCCGCGCCGGGGAACAGTTGCCAGTTGAACCACTCCGCTACGGTTTGGTCGCCCGTCGGTTTGGCAATCTTGCGCAAATCGCCGCCGAAGTAGAACCAGTTGCCTGTGCCGTAGACGCGCCCGCTTTGTTTGTTGTAGATGCCGCCCACTTGCCAACCGCCCAAGAGGGCCGACAGCACGGGCACATCCGCCAACCACTTGCGGCCTTTGCCGAACGGAAATTCATAGATGAAGTTCACGTTCAGGTTGTGCGGGACGGAGTTGTTGCTCGGCGTCCACACGAGGAAATTATCGAATTCGTTTTCGCGCGTGGTGCGATTCAAATTCGATGTCCACATGTACGAAGCCATAATGCTGTAGCCCTTCGACATGCGCTTTGTGACGGAAAATTCGAGGTGGTTGTAGACCTGCTCGCCGCCCGGATCACGACCGTTGGTCAAACCGTTCATGTTCGGATACGGACGCAACAATTGCGCTTTGCTCATATTGGCTCCGGTGAAGAAGCCATTCGTGCGCATATCGGCATAAATGACCGGATGCGAGGTTTGCAGCGCGGCAAAGTTGCTGATGTTGAATGGATTGACCAACAATGAGTTCAGATCATTGGTCAGGGCATTATTGCGGAGCAAGCCCGACGCCCAATATTTTTCGGGCAGTGCATCCAGCCGCAGACCGACCTGAATGTTGTCTGTCCGCGAGCCGAGATAGGCCACTTCCGTGACCCACGACGAACCGAGTTGCCGTTGCAAGCCGATGCGCCACCGATGTTGCCGGGCGCGTTCCCAGGCACGATCCAAAAAGGTGATGCCACGTCCTTGCAACGCCATCAGCCCCAGCGAATTCGCCAGCGGCAAGTCGAAGCGCGTGCCGTCCGTGCGAACCGGGAACGGGTCGGCCAGAATCGTGCGGCAGTTCGCAATGTTGGCGCGGCATTCCGCCGAGGTCAGATTCGTTCCGTTGAAAGTCAAACCGTTGTCGTTGGTGACAACGGTGTTGGTATTGCGGTTGTAGCCGGTTTGATTCAAGCCTTCGTTGAGCACGTTGTTGGTGTCGAAGAACATGCCCCAACCACCGCGCAGTACGGTCTTGTCATTGAGTTGATACGCAAAGCCCACACGCGGCATCCAGCCTGGCTGTGCCTGATTTACGGTAGTCGGCGCACCGTCTTTGCCCAAATACTGTGTGCCGCCCTTGACGATAAAATCACTCACCGGGCGCAAGGCCAAAATGGACGCGGGCAAACGGCCATACGCCGCCTGTGCCGCATCGGAAATCGGCAACTTCGCTTCCAGATCGAAGCCTGTCAGACCGCGATTGTACCGCTCGCTGAAACCGCCTTCCAATTCGTAACGCAAGCCCAGATTGAGGGTCAGCTTCTGGCTGATTTTCCAATCGTCCTGGATGTAGCCCGAATAGAATTTATTCGTCATATACAGGCTGTCATTGGTCGCAATCGAAATGGAACTCGGCGTGCCCAACATAAACGCTGCCCACTCCAACCCAATGGCCGCCGCGTTGGTGGTGTTTTGTGCTTGCCGCACGAAAGCGTTGTTGTAGGTGTACGTGCTGGCGCTTTGCCCCGGCCCGTTTGAAGCGCGCCATTGATTGCGCAGATCCGTGCCGATACGCAAGCTGTGCGTGCCGATGTACTTCGACAACTCGCCGCGTAACGTGCCTACGCTGAAGCGTGTGAAGCCGGGAAAACCGCGCGTGAAGTCGCTGTAGGCTCCGAAATCCACGCTCGGCAGGTGAATGTTGTCGCCGGCTTTTTGATCCAGATAGCTCGGCAGTCCAACCTTGCTAGGCGGGAAACTCTTTTGTACTGCGTTGGAGGCATTGCCTTCGATAAAGCGATTCCACGAAACTGACCAGTTGAAAATCGTTGTGGAGTTAAAGGTGTACACGTGGTCGAACGCCACCGCAACGTTTTTGCGCACGAGGCCCGCAATCAGCAAGCCACGCGCCGTTTCATACACCCAATCGCCGCGATCTTCGGGTTGAAAGTTGCTGTAGCTCCATTTGCCGAACATGCGTTGCTTGGGCGTCAATTGCAGGTCCATGCGATTGGTGAACGCTTTGTAGTCCCAGTTGAAAGCCGTCGCCGAAGCCAGATAGTTATTGAAGCCTTCCGCCGAAACCACACCGGGCACATTGTTGGCTTTGGGATACAAGGCTTCATAAAATTTGTACATCGGATTCAGAATCGGCACCTGATTGTTGGGGAACGGATCGCGCGTGACGACGCCATTGACCAAACGCGCGGTGCGTGGATCGTAGATTTGATAGCGCACAGGATCGAGTCTCAGCAAATCGGAGAAATCACCGCGCCGATGTGCGTCTGATGGCACGGTACGATTGATGTTGGTGGCCTCTTCGGTCTTCACATCCTTGAAGGCGTTGTAGCTGAAAAAGAAAAACAGCTTGTCGCGGCCATTGAACAACCACGGCACGCGCACCGGGCCACCGACCGAACCGGCCCAGTTGTTGGAGCGTCCGGTGGGTTGGCGTTCGGTTTCGCGCAATTGTTGCGCCAGCGCCGTATTGCCCGCCGCTTCGGCTTGCCGGATGCGGCCCCAGTACCCCGCATTGGTCGTGCTTTGCGTCGCGTTATAGCGTTGTTGCCAATGCTGCCAGGTCAACGCACCGTGATAATCGTTCGTGCCGCTCTTGGTCGAAAGCGAAATTGTCGCGCTGGTGGTGTGGCCTTTGCTGGCATCGAACGGCGCCGTTTCGACTTTGAATTCCGCGACCGTGTCGGTGTAGGGCAAATACCCGGAACGCCGTCCGCCCGCGAGATTCGGCACGCCGTCGAGTGAGAATTCGTTGCCGCCGACGCCGCCCGCTGCGCTCACCTGCGAAGCCCCGACGTTCGAGTGCAAGCTCAGATAATTAGGCTGTGCCGTCCATTGCATGCCGGGCACGCTGCGCGCCAGCAACATCGCGCTGTTGCCCATCACCGGCAAGTCCATAATCTGGCGTGATTCGAGCGACGCTGTACCGCTGCCGGAGGTGGTTTCCAGCATGGCGGCATTGGCCGTGACGGTGACGGTTTCCTCCGTGCCGCCGACTTCGAGGGCAATGTTCACGTTCTGGCGACTGTTCACCGTCAAGACATAGCCCGCTTGCACATATTTTTTGAAGCCTGCCGCCGTGACGGTGATCGTATACGTGCCAGGCAATAAATACGGCGCTTCAAAATAGCCGCTGTCATTGGTGGCCACTTTCGACGATGTATTGGTGTCGTTGTTGACGACATCTACCGTTGCTCCCGCGACGACTGCGCCCGTGGGGTCTTTGACCGTGCCGAGAATGGTGCTGCGGGTTTCCTGCGCGAATACGAAGCTGCTCAACAGAAACAGCAGGCCACAGCCCCAGAGAATTTTCGGGTAAAAGTTGGGGTTTCGCATATTTACTCCTGATAGATCAAGCTTGCACCTGGTTAGGTGAGACACGTTCTGGCACAAACGGGTGTTGTGGCGAACGCAGAAGGGGAACGACGCCAGTGCCAGCAAAGCTAAAGTTTGCGCGCGATAGTTTGCGCTCTAATCGCTAATTCCATCGCCAGAAAGCAATGCGCTTGTGGTAAGGCCGTATCGGTACGATGCAGCACGTCGTCCACAAGCTGTGTGCCGTACGGGAGCGGCACCTCTTTACAATCAATGTAACGGGTTTCTTTTTGATCTACTAAAAACAAATGGTTGCCGCCGTTGCGTCCGCCGATGTCTACGTTTTTGCGGACTTCCAGAAAGCCTTCCGTGCCGATCACGGTCAAACGACCATCGCCCCACGTGCTCAAGCCGTCGGGCGTGAACCAATCCACGCGAATGTAGCCCGTGCCGCCATTGCCGCGAATCAGCGTATCGCCGAAATCCTCGAAGTTCGGATGCTGGGGATGATTCACGTTGCGCACTTGCGAAGCCGCGATTTCGGCGCTGGTCGAACCCGTGAAGTACAAAAACTGCTCGAACTGATGCGAGGCGATGTCGGTGATGATGCCGCCGTAGTATTTCGTGTCCCAAAACCACGCCGGGCGCGACTTCGGATTCACGCGGTGCGGCCCCAGACTCACAGTCTGGATCACTTTGCCAATGGCTCCGGCCTTGACCAGTTCGCTGGCCTTGATGGTCGCCCGGTTTTCCAGTCGCTCGCTAAACAGAATCGAATAAATGCGTTTCGTCGCGGCTTGCACCTGGCGCACCTCGGCCATCTGTTCGAGCGAAGTGACGCCCGGCTTGTCCACCATAAAATCTTTGCCGTGCTGCATCACGCGAATACCGAGCGGCGCGCGTTCGTTCGGAATCGAAGCACTCACGACGAGTTGAATCGTTTTGTCTTCGAGGATTTCCGCTTCGCTGCGTGCGAGCTTGGCTTGCGGAAAATCCTTCTGAAACTTGGCAATCAAGTCCGGCTCTTTGGCATAAAACGACACCAATTCGCCGCCGCCGCGCAGCACCGCATTGGTTTGGCCGTTGATGTGGCCGTGATTCAGTCCGATGACCGAAAAGCGAATACGAGCATTCATAGCTTGAGAAAAAATTGGGGTGAAGGTCAAGCCAGCCGCAGAGGCAGCGGACGATTTCAAAAATTCGCGTCGTGGTTGATGTTTCATGGTTGTCGTTGTACCAGCGATGATTCGGTCAAACCAATATTACCGTCAATCCCGCCATCAGCAAAACGATGCTCGGCAACTTTCTAACAATAATTTGCAGAAAAAATTGGCTTCAGTCTTCTTCCAGCACAAAAAAACCGGTTTCGCCGCCGCCCGAAGTCACGTTCACCACAGGTGAATCGGACAGGCGCACCATCACGCCGTCCACTTGGCCGCGAAACAAAAACGGATTCGTGTCCACATACATCGGCTGCAAACGCCATTCGCGGTCGTTGAAGATAGGGAACTCTTCCGTATGCAGAGCGATCAACTCCTGCACGACGAAATTGCTTTGCAATGCTTCGGTCAATGCCGCGTCCCATTCCGATGCGGACAAACGCTGCCCGAACTGCACGCCTCTGCCGCCGTAATCGTCGTTGGGTTTCAGGATGAATTGCTCGCGGTTGCGCCGCACGAATTCGAGCAGATCAATGTCGTTGCCGCGATACGTCGTCTTGCGCTCACGCACCATCCGTGTCCAGGGAATGCAGGCGTGAATCATTGCGCGTTGTGCGGCACTGAACCAGGGCTGGCAAGCGTCTTCCGTCAGCAATTCAAAGCTCGCTTTTTTGTGCAGGATTTTGCAGCGAAACGGATTGATCAAGCAGACATCGTGATTGAAGTACGCTTGCACGAGCGGATGCGAGTCGTCGTAGCACGCCATAAACTCGCCGATGACGATGCGTTTGTAGACGAGGTCAATCACAAAATCGCCACGTCGCAGCTTGCCGTCGCGGTATTCCAATTCGTCCGGCGTGCAAATGATGGTTGGCAAGCCGCTGCCCGAAAAGAAATTCCGCAGCAAGAGGAATTCGTGCTCGGTCGGCAAATTCGCCCAATCCAGAATCGCGATGTGCGGCGCACCCGCCCCGCCCCATTCGCGCCACGTTTCCATCAGGCTTTGCAGCAAACTGACAACCGGCGTGAATTGGCGCAAGCGATACCGCTCCGCAAGCGCGTGCATCGCGCGCAGCTCAAACAGAATTTCGTTCAGTCCCGGCTGATCCGTCAAACTCGAAGGATTTTCGGCGTTGTACTCAACAAAACGGATTTCATCGCCAGTCGTAAAACCATCTGCGCGCGTGTTGATCGCGGGAAGCGAATAGCCCGGATCGGCGCTGGCCCAACGCTTCTCTTCTTCCGTCAGGCCAAGCCGGTCGAGCCAAGTCGGCTCCGCCAATGCCGCCGCCGCAACGATGTCCATTGCGGAAGCTAACAACTCCGCTTTGTTCGCTAGATTGTCGTATTGCTGTCGCGTTAGAAAATGCGGGCGCAGCGACACGCCCAATTCGCGTTCACCATACAGCATTCGATACGCGCGCATCTTCGCTTTCAACCGCGCGAAGAGTTCTGCGGATAGGCTTTCATCGTTGGCGAGGAGGTTGTGATATTCGGTGATGGCTTGGTCGCGCATACAATTCATCAAAGAAGTTCGTGCAACAGCGCGACAGTCAGCCCCGGCACGCGCCGAAAGATACTGTCATTCGTAATGAATTGCACGCAGCCGGAAGACAAGCCCGATGCGGCGTGGATGGCATCAGGAGTTTTGAGATTGAACTGTGCGCGCAGCGCTGCCGCTTCTCGTAAGATTTGCTCTGTAATTGGAATCAAGGCAGTGTCAGAGGCTTTGAGCGTCTGTTCGTATCGGCTGAGCAAAATCTGATCGTTATTTTTGAGCGGGCCAGTGAAGGTTTCCAGCAGGGCTAAGGCACTGGTCACAATTTCAATAGGCGTAGTCTTGGCCGCTATCCATAAAGGTTCAAGCAGCGGGTAATAATCAGGATGCTTCTCCACCGTATAAATGATCGGCGCAGTATCAAGATAAATCACACCGCTTGTCGGCAACGTCAGCGCTCCCACGAATCACGCTCCTCTCGCAAGTACGCATCGGCTTCGGCTGAGGTTTTGAAAAGCCGCTGCCCTTCCCACTCCGCCAATAAATCAATCATTGATCGGCGCGTTGAATCACTATTGGTAGGGGCTTTTGTTTTTGTCATGCCTTCGAGAATCATCGTTGCCAATTGCAACTGATCATCCGACGACCAATGCGAAACCGTTTCACTATAAATCTCTTGTACGCTTTCCATAAAATGCTCCTTTGTGGTGCAAATTCTAGCACAGTTTGAATTACTTGCCCGTCAACTGCGCCCCATTGATCCATTCCAGAATGGTGCGATACGCCGCGTCTTCTGTGCCTGTCCAGCGTTGGCCGCCGCCGTGCGGAATCTTCTTCGCGCCGACCGTGCCTTCGACTTCGGCGTTGCCGACGGGCTTGCGCAGCAGCAGGCTGTTTTCGGGAATGGTGCGATCTACGACGCGCAACGCGGAGGTGAAGTTTTCGCGCATCTGGGCGTCTGTCCAATTGCCAGCGGCATCCGGGGTATTCAGTTTCAAGACCGTGTGGTTGTAATGGCAATCCATGCACGCATTGCCATCACGGCCTTTCGCAGCCAGGAGCGGCATCACGCGACGCACGAAGAAATCGTAATCCAGATTCGTTGTCGCCGCTTTGCCGACGTTCGCGGTGGCTTTGGCGATTGCCGCTGCACCGTCCAAATACGCATCGCCCTGGCCTTGCACAAAGGCGACGGCTTGTTCTTGCAACGAAGCGTTTTTGTCCACCATCAATTTCGCTAAGCCTGCTTTGACCGCAGCGTTTTTGAGCAGGGAAGGCGCGCGACGCGCGGCACTGAGCGCGGCGGCGCGGACTTGATCGTTCGTGTCGTAGCACGATTCGGCGACGAGTTTGGGCAACGACAACTCCGCCTGCGCCGCCGTCGCATCCGTCACGAGTCCAAGCACTAAACGACGTTTCGCCGCTTCTTTCGCTTTCAGCAAGACATCAAGCGCAGCCTGTATTGACGGGGCTGCGCGCCATTCGGCTTTGTTCATTGCCAGCGTTACTGCCGCGCGCTGCAAGCCTTCATCGTTCGTTTGCAAAGCCGTTGTCACGCGCGTTTGTAATTCGCCGTCGCTTGCCAAATGTGGAAACTCCGCCAGCGCCATTAACGCAGCAGGCGCGACTTGTCGTTCAGCTTTCAGTGCGAAATCGCGCACCGCCGCATCCAGCTTTTCGGCGCGCGCTTCTGCATTGCTGAAGACTTTCAATCGTTCGAGGCCAGCGGTCTGCGCGGCTGGATACGAGCTTGCCAGCAATGCTTTCAAAATGCCAATCGCCGTTTGTTTGTTTTGCTCGCGCACGGTGAGCGGCAGCAGCCGATACGTTTCCTGCGCCGCGTTGCGAATCTCGGCATTGCCGTCGTTCAGTTGTTGCAGCACCAGCAGCGGCAGCGAATCCAATGCCTGATCGCGCACCGTGTTCGCTGCGATGATCGCTTGTTTGCGCAGCTTGAGATTGTCGGAAGTG
>CAZWAK010000119.1:0-2836 GCA_964631865.1 uncultured Heliobacteriaceae bacterium
TTACCTCCAATTAAAGTTGTAAATGCGCACGTAAAAATCGTCCGGTGTGCGAACGATCATCCTGCATCAATTCTTCGGGCGTTCCGACCGCGACAATCTCGCCACCTTGATCGCCGCCTTCCGGCCCTAAATCAATGATCCAATCCGCCGTTTTGATGACGTCCAGATTATGCTCGATCACCACGAGCGAGCCGCCCGCTTCGATCAAGCGCCGAAACGCGCTCAGCAATTTGTTGATGTCGTCGAAGTGCAAACCAGTCGTCGGTTCGTCGAAGATGTACAACGAACGGTCGCCAGTTCTCTTCGACAAATACGACGCAAGTTTCACGCGCTGGGCTTCGCCGCCGGACAACGTCGTGGCCGATTGACCGAGCCGCAAATAGCCCAAGCCGACCTCTTCGAGCACCCGCAACTTGCTCGCAATGCGATTGACGTGCGAGAAGAAGTGCAACGCCTCGCGCACGGTCATGTTCAGTACTTCAAAAATATTTTTGCCACGATATTTGATGTCGAGCACAGACGATTTGAAGCGTGTGCCGCGACATTCTTCGCAGACCAATTCGACATCGGCGAGGAACTGCATTTCGACCGTCACCGTGCCGTCGCCTTCGCACGCATCGCAGCGTCCGCCGGGCACATTGAACGAAAAATGGCTCGCGTTGTAGCCGCGTTTTTTGGCCTCGCTCGTGTCCGCAAAAGCTTCCCGAATCGAATCGTACACTTTGATGTACGTGACCGGATTCGAGCGCGGCGTGCGACCGATGGGCGATTGATCTACGAGCACGATGTCGTCCACGAAATGCCCGCCGTCGAGCAAACGAAACGCGCCGACCGCGCCGCGCCAATCGCCGCGTTCGTGCTTCAACCCCGCGTACAAGCAATCGTGAACCAAGGTGGATTTGCCCGAACCGCTGACGCCCGTGATGCAGACGAGCTTGCCGAGCGGGAGCGTGACATCAATGTTTTTCAGATTGTTTTGCCGCAAGCCTTTGAGTTCGATTTGCTTTTTCGCAGCGGTTGGAGCGGCAGGCGGACGATGACCGTTCGGCGTCTTGATTTGCATTTCGCCCCGTAAATAGCGGCCTGTCAGCGAGGTCGCGTGTGCGAGCAAACCACCGAAGTTGCCTTGATAGACGACCTGTCCGCCAAGCTCGCCTGCGCCGGGGCCGATGTCAATGACGTGATCGGCGGCGCGCATCATTTCGGCTTCGTGTTCGACGACGAGCACCGTGTTGCCGATGTCGCGCAGGTTTTCGAGCAGCTTAATCAACCGATCCGAATCGCGCGGATGCAGGCCAATGCTTGGTTCGTCGAGCACGTACAACGCGCCGACCAACGACGCGCCGAGGTTCGTGGCGAGTTGAATGCGCTGCGCCTCGCCGCCGGACAACGTCGAAGCCAAACGATCCAACGCTAAATAATCCAATCCAACATCTACTAAAAACTTCAGCCGCTGCTTGATTTCTTTGAGCAAGCGATCTGCGATGGCGTGCTGCTCCGCCGTCAACTGCAATTCGTCGAAAAAGACCTTCGCGTCTTTAATCGCCATTGCGCAAACTTCGGGCAGAGATTTGCCACCAATTTTGACGCATTGCGCTTCGCGTCGGAGCCGCCCGCCGTTGCATTCGCCGCAGCGCGTGTAGCCGCGATACTTCGCCAAAAACACGCGGACGTGCATCTTGTATTTTTTCTCTTCAAGCTGATCGAAGACTTTGCGAATGCCCCAAAAACCGCCTTTGCCGTTGATGATGAGTTGTTGCTGCGCTTCGGTCAGCGACCAATACGGCTTGTCCATCGGAATGCCAACGCGCTCGGCAAACTCTTTCAGCTTCGGCAGCCACCACTCGAACTGCGGTTTCGTGAACGCTTCAACCGCGCCTTCCGCCAGCGACAAATCTTTGTTCGGGATGACCAAATCCAAATCCAGCCCAATCGTGTTGCCAAAGCCCTGGCAGGTCGGACACGCGCCGAACGGATTGTTGAAGCTGAAGAGTTGCGGCTCCGGCAACACGTAATCAATGTCGCAAGTCTTGCAGGAAAACTTTTCGGAGAAACGCAGCAACCGATTGCCGTCCGGCGTGAGCAATTGAATCACGGCTTGCCCGTGCCCTTCGATGTAGCAAGTCTCCAACGAATCCACGAGCCGCGAACGCACCGTCTCATCGCCGTGCCGCACCGTCATGCGATCTACTAAAACGTAAATGTCTTCAAAGCTGTTGCCGGTGAAGCTGTCGGGCGATTGCAATTCGATGACTTCGTTTTTGATGGCATCGTAGAGGCGAATAAAACCGCGCTGCATCAGGCTCATCAAATGCGCGTTGAGGCTCAAGCGCACGTGTTCGGAAACTTTTTTCTTGGTTGCTTTCTTGCCGCTTTCTTCGAGCTTCTCCATCAAGCCGGCCTCGGCAGGGAAGAGCACGTAAAAGCGCGTGCCATCGGCTTCCTGCAAGACTCGTTCAGCAATGGCTTGCGGCGTATCGCGCTTCACTTCCTGCCCACAGTTGTAGCAAATCGTCGTGCCGGCGCGGGCGAACAGCAAGCGCAGGTAATCGTAAATTTCGGTTTGTGTGCCGACGGTCGAACGCGGGTTGCGCGTGGAATTTTTTTGACTGATCGCAACGGCGGGGCAGATGCCGAGCACTTCGTCTACGTCGGGTTTCTCCATTCGTTCGAGGAATTGGCGCGCGTAAGCCGAGAGCGATTCGACATAGCGGCGTTGGCCTTCGGCATAGACGGTGTCGAACGCGAGCGACGATTTCCCCGAACCGCTGACGCCCGTAACGACCGTCAGCGAATTGAGCGGGATTTCAAACTGGATATTTTTCAAGTTGTGGAC
>CAZWAK010000119.1:2936-23430 GCA_964631865.1 uncultured Heliobacteriaceae bacterium
AGACAGGATGGTCACCTTGCATGGACGGAAAATCGAAACAACTGGTGGACAAATCAACGCCGATTACAGTCCACAAAAACTTCTGTTTTTATGAACCCATCGTGCCGGAAATCCGCACGATTCGCGTGCTGACGATTGATTCGCTGGTGAAGACCGAAGACCAATATTCGGACGTCGCCCGCAGCACGCCGGACTTCGACGCGGAGAAATGGTGCAAGCTCGAACGCAAGATCGCGGGCCTCGCGCTGGCGAACATCGAAAGCAACATCGAACGGCTCGTTGTGAATCCCGTCATTCAGCGCGTGCATTTCACGGAACTCACGCACGAACGGACGCGCGAGTTCGGGGCCGAAGCGATTGTGCTGAGCGGCACGTTGCGCGACTTTGATTTTTACGAGCCGCATTTGTTTGCCGCCTTCAACGAATTCGTGCGGACAACATCGGTTCCGATTCTGGCGATTTGCGGCGGGCATCAGATGGTTGGGCAGGCGTTCGGCGCGAACATCATCACGTTGGACGAAAAGCTGCCGAGCGAACGACGCACGAATCGGCAAGTCGAATATCAATATCGCTTTGTGACGATCACGGACGAGAGCGATCCGATTTTTGCGAACATCAACGATCAACCGGAATTCGACCGCTGGCACAAATACTCGAAGGTGTTGCGCGTGTGGCAGAATCACGGCTTGCAGTTGGATCGTTTGCCTGCGGGCTTCAAGCATTTGGCGCGCGGGTATTTGTCGGAGCAGCAAATGATGGTGCGGCGCACGGACGCGCAATTGATTTACGGCGTGCAATTCCACATCGAAAAATCGTTTCAGGATTTTCAATTGGACAATTATTGGGCGCACCGCGTCGAAAGCCGCGACGGGCGCATGATCTTCGAGAATTTTATGATCGAAGCCCTGCGCTTTCTCGGCAAAACGGACGATGAAATCTTCTCGTCGGATTCCGAACGCATAGCTAAGCTGAAGAAATTGGCGGAGGAAACCGCAGCAGACGGCGATGCTACGCCCGACGATATCAAGCAATCTGGTTGGTAACGCATGAATATTCAAGTGTTATTTTTCGGCGCGTGCCGCGAGGCGATCAACACGAGCGAATTGGCATTGACGTTGGACGCGCCTGCGAATGTGGCGATGGCGTTTTCTGCTTTGCAAGCACGCTTTCCCTTCCTTGAACATTTCGGCAACAGCTTGTTGTTCGCCGTCAACGAAGAGCATTCGCGGTTGGACGATGCCATCAACGACGGCGACACCTTAGCGATCTTTCCGCCTGTGTCGGGCGGGTAATCTGCCCGACAGAAGTTGGATAGAACATGGATTGAACGGATGATGCAGATCGAAGCGGATTCAAGCGGTCTTCATCTGTTGTATCGGTTGAATCCGTATTCTATTTGTCCGAATCGAATGGAACACCGATCAAGCAGATGCGACGGATTGTGACAGATTTATCCGTTTTGCTCCGCCCTATCCGTCTGATCTGTATTCTATTCGGCGAATTTCACTTGATTCACACGCTATAACCTGGAGTCCCTATGATGAAGCGAGCATTTCTGTTTCTCCCCCTGATCCTTTCCTTTGCCTTTGCCCAACGTGTTCCGACCGTTGACGAGCTCATCAACGTCAAATCCGCAGGCGGCGCGCAAATCTCGCCCGACGGCACTCGCGTTGTCTACAGCGTGAACGAAACCGCTTGGAAACAGGATGCGTTCGTCGCGCAGCTTTGGATCGCGGACGTAAACAGCGGACGTAGCTATCAACTCACGCGCGGCGAGAAATCCGCCAGCAACGCGCAATGGTCGCCCGACGGCGCGTGGCTGACGTTCACGAGTGATCGTGTCGGGGGCAAGAATCAATTGTTTGCGATTCATCCCGACGGCGGCGAAGCCGTGCAATTGACGAAGGCCGAAAACGGAGTCGGCGGTTATGTGTGGTCGCCGGATGGCAAGCACATCGCCTATTCAACGAGCGATGCCGATGCGAAGGCTACGAAAGAACGCAAAGATCATCTCGGCGATTTTGAAGTCGTGCGCAAGGAATACAACTTCAATCACTTATGGACGTTCGCGGTGGCAGACGCGCTGAAAGAGCCAGTGACCGGCACGCAGCGCACAAAAGGCAAAGACTTCACGGTCGGCGGCGCATCGTGGTCGCCCGATGGTTCGCGCATCGCGTTCAGCGCGACGATCAATCCCGACCTCATCAATGGCGGCACGGCAGATATTTATGTGCTGACGCTGGCGGACAACAGCGTCAAGAAAATCGTGGCGCAAGCCGGGCCAGACAACAATCCGCGTTGGTCGCCCGATGGCAAACAAATTGTCTTTTCGTCCGCGATGGGCAATGCGAGATATTTTCACGCCAATTCCAAGCTCGCCGTCGTTGCTGCGGATGGCGGCCCGCCGCGTTCGATCACGGACAGCTTCGACGAACAGCCCGGTTTGATTGATTGGCGCGAGGATGGAATCTATTTTTCGGCGTTGCAAAAAACCGCTTCGCATCTCTTCCGCGTTGATCCCGCCGCAGCCAAAATCACGCGCCTGACGAATCCCGATAATCTGATGGCAAGCGGCTTCAGCTTCACGCGCGACGGCAAGCGAATGGCGTTTGCTGCACCGTCGGCAACGTCGCTGAATGAAATTTATGTGACGGACGCAGCGAATTTCGCGCCACGCAAACTGACCGCGATGACCGATCAAGTCAAAGACCTCAAACTTGCCACGCGCGAAGTCATTTCGTGGAAGAGTCAGGACGGCGCTACTATCGAAGGCATCCTCATCAAACCGGCTGACTTTGATCCCGCAAAGAAATATCCGCTGCTCTGCGTGATTCACGGTGGCCCGACGGGCATTGATCGCCCGACGTTGCTGGACGCGCGTCACTATCCAAGCGATATCTGGACGGCGCGCGGCGCGTTAGTGCTGAAGGTCAACTATCGCGGCAGCGCAGGCTACGGCGAAAAGTTTCGTCAACTGAATGTTCGCAACCTCGGCGTCGGCGATGCGTGGGACGTGCTCTCCGGCGTTGATTACTTGATCGGCAAAGGCTGGGTAGATGCGAACAAAGTCGGTTGCATGGGCTGGAGTCAGGGCGGTTACATTTCGGCGTTCCTGACGACTTCGACCACGCGCTTCGCCGCGATTTCGGTCGGCGCAGGCATTTCCAATTGGGCGACGTATTACTACAACACCGACATCACCCCATTCACGATTCAATATCTGAACGAAGACCCGGCGGACGATCCCGAAATCTACGCGAAGACCTCGCCGATGACGTATGTGAAAAAAGCCAAAACCCCCACGCTGATTCAGCACGGCGAATTCGACAAGCGTGTGCCGATTCCGAATGCCTATGAATTGCGGCAAGGCCTGGAAGATCGCGGCGTGCCGGTCGAACTGATCGTCTACAAAGGCTACGGTCACGGCATCACGAAGCCGAAATCCATGCGCGCGGTGATGCAACACAATCTGGCGTGGTTCAATCACTATATTTTCGGCGATGCCAAGCCGGAGTTTGCGAAGCCAGAATTGCCGAAGAAGGAAAATAAAGATGAGAAGGCTGCGAATCAGTGACGAGGATCAGTATGGGCTGAGGTATTTTTCTCCGTCAAAATGAATCAGATGATCGGGGGATTCGGCGATCCAGACTTCCGTTTCCCACGCGATGTCCAACATCCATTTTCTGAAATCTCGTTTAGTGAGAAAGGCTGTGACGAAAATTAAATTGGCCTTGCAGCCTTTTGCCATACGCTTTAGTTCCAACAAGCGGATTTCACTAAGTGGGCCGCTGCTGTGAACGGCTTCGATCAGGTAAAGCCAGTTTTGTTCTTGGTTGTAGGCCAAAACATCCGGCAGCTTGTCGTGTAATAACTCAAAAAAGTGTAGTTCCTTCAATAGGGGGGCGTTGATGTGTAAAATCCTTCGAGCCGTATCGCCTAGATAAAGCACCTCACAGTTCTGACCAAATCGGGGTAAGAACTCTTCAATAATTTGCTTCTGAAGGACATTGTGATCGCCAGAAGAAAGCTCAAGAACTGTGCCATCTGGTAATCTAACAGGCACTTTTATAATCGCTCGTCTGCGTGCCAGTGTCTCTGCCAATATCTCCCTCTCGGCGAGAAATATCTGTAATTCCTCTGACCAGTTTTTTGTTCGGAATGTTCTCACAAGTGCTTTGACATCCGATGGAAGCGAATAGCCACGAGTCGAGTCATTTTTAGAAGCTTCGAAGTTGTGTCCGCTGTTAATAACGAGGTTGGCCATAACAGGTAGCTTCAAATCCTTTCGCCGAATATCATCGTAAGAGCCGGCTGCAATGTTTTCCTCAAAGTGCTGATTAATAAATTTGATGATCTCTCTGCTTGTAAGGTCTCGACCATCTTCTAAGCCTTGTGCTTGCGACCAGGTTTGCGTTACTCCCGCGACTGCCAGAAAGCTCATTGCCATTTTTTCCAATCGCCGTTGAGTTAGCCCATCTATGGGAATTCCCAAGCTACTGAGGACTTCAACAGCCTCATTGAGCAACTTTTTGATTTGCTCTGATTTGCGGCTGTTTGGGAAATGGTCATTCATGCTGGAAAGAGGCTCAATTGGTTGTTAATGCTAATGGGGGAAGTCAGCAGCCGCTGCCCAGAAACAGCGTCATTGCAGGCGAAGTATTCTTTCACGCTTTGGGCCATATGCTGTGCTAATAAGGGAGGGACAGCATTGCCTACTTGATAGAACTGACTGGTTTCGTTCCCTGCAAATTCAAACCAATCGGGAAAGCTTTGCAGTCTCGATGCTTCTCTTAATAACAGTCTGCGTCTGCGCCCGTCGGGTAGTTTTACCCGATGCATGTCCCCTGTCGGAGCCGCAATGTTGCGGCAAGTGAGCGTGCGTGCAGGCTTGTCAGGATGAAGGTCGCGCGGCGTAATACACTTCGAAGCAATCTCGTACTTTTTGACATATTCGTCCATCGAAGGAGTAAGGAACTTGGACTCTGGTGGTGCCGTTGCCATTAGATCACCTATTGCTTCCATTACTATACAACGCTTGGCCTCTGGGCGTGGGAAGTTAAACCGACCGCGATGCGCAACGACAAACAGCCGCTCTCGATTCTGCGGTACACCATAATCAACGGCATTGAGCAGGCGATGCTCAACCACATAGCCCAGCTTAGCAAGCGATCTGAGAATTTCCTCAAAATACCACTTGTTGGTGTACAACAAGCCACGCACATTCTCAAAGATACAGAGGGCCGGAGCTACTTTCTGAACGGCTGCAAGAAAACTTGGAAAGCCATTGCGCGGGTCTTCAGTGCCGCGCTGATAACCGCCGACACTGAATGGTTGACAAGGTGGGCCGCCAATAATCACTTGCGCACTTGGATAGTCACTGCTAGGACTTAATTCAGTTTGGCAACAATTTCCTGCAAGGTTGCGTGCGTACGTTTCTACCGCATCTTGATCTTTTTCAAAACCAATTGTCGTAAACCCAACGGATTCAAAACCGAGCGCTAATCCGCCGCATCCTGCAAATAAGTCAAGAACTGTAATGCTCAGTGACTGATGTGGTTTTAAAGTCTCATTGAGTCTGCGAGCGTAATCCAACATAGCTGATTTCTAATAGTGATTCGGCTTTCTTAACCGGCTGACTTGCAAAGCGAAAGTATACGTGAGAGGTGCAAAATCGCAAAGACAGCCTCCTTCGAGTCCTGCTAAAAATAAATGTCCACATAATCCGTCTCGCCGCCGCACAAGCTCTGCATTTGCTGCAAGCGCCAATACTTGCGTTTGCCAGTGATCGCAAACGTCATCTCGCCAGCGCGCGTGCAAGGTTTGCCGTCGTTGTTGTGGCTGACTTGGGTGATGATCGTGCCGGTGAAGGTGAAAGATTTGGCTTCGACGGATGTGATCGTGCCATCCACTTTGACGAAGTCGTTGCCTTCCCGACTTTTCTGTTCGCCTTTCAAATACAGCACGCCGTTCTTTTCAGTCACAGTCGCCGTGCCGAAATAATCCCAACTAATCCATTGCAACGAGAGTTTGTGTTTGCCGAGTAGTTTGGCTTTGGCCGTGTTGTCTTTGACGACGGTTTTGGTTTGCGCGTGGGGCGGGAGCGCGAATGCGAAGAAGAGCAAGAACGATAGAGGGATGCGTGTCATAGCGAGTTTTCGGGATGAATGAAACGGAACGTCAGATTGATGCGTGCGCCGATGGGTTGTGCGGTTTTCGGGACTTGATGTTTCCAATAGGTTTGCGTCGTGCCTTGCATCAGGAGGAGCGAGCCGTGTTTCAACTCAATCGTAATTGTATCCAAGTCTTTGCGCTTCTTGTGGCGCAATTGAAAGCGTCGTGTTGCACCAAAGCTCACCGAAGCAATCGTGGGATTCTCGCCTAATTCCAGTTCGTTGTCCTGATGCCAGCCCATACTGTCCTGACCGTTGCGATAGTAATTTAGCAAGACAGCATTGAAGTTTGTCGTTGCAACTTCTTCCACGCGCGTTTTGATTTCGATTAGCGCAGGCGTCCACGCCAACGGATGATTCGTGAGATTTGAGTAGGTGTAAATTGCGCCTTCATCGCCATACCACGCGGTCAAACGCGGTTGCGGGATGTGCCGGTTGAAGAGTTGAAGGGATTCCTGCCGCCACGCGATGTGGTCGGTCAACGCTTGCAAATAGTGATCGCTTTCCTGCGGGCTGAAACAAGCGGGGTAATACGTGACTGCGCCGTCAGGCAGGTCGAATCGTTGTGGCATCGTTATCGAATTTTCAGCACGACGAACGTGACATCATCATCGGCCAAGCGGCTCTGCCCCCATTCGTCGCCGATTTGCACGAGGCGCGCGAGGATTTCCTGTGATGATAAATGTGCGTTGCTTGCCAGCGTTTGTTTCGCCTGATCGTAGCCGAGCATTTCGTTCGCGGGATTGAAGCGTTCAGGGAAGCCGTCGCTCATCAACACGACGATGTCGCTGGAAGCAAGCGCGACTTCTTCCTGTTTGTAGCTGTAATTCGATATGCAACCGAGCGGCATCGCCTTGATGAAGACTTCTTCGATGCGTTGTTGCGACGCGCGATAAATCAGGATCGGCGGCATTCCGGCGGCGGTGATCGTGAGGCTGTTATTTTTGAGCCGCGCGACGGTCATCGCCATAAACAACGAACGCAGATTCATCTTCTTGAGCGAATGCGAAAATCGTTTGAGCATCAACGGCAAGTCTGCTTCATTCGCAAGTTCATTGAAGAGACTTTTCGTCGCGGTCACGACTGTGCCTGCTTTCAAGCCGTGTCCCGTCGCATCGCCAATCGCAATCGTCAGCGTGCCATCGTCCGCGACGTGAAAGTCGTAGTAATCGCCGCCGACTTCGGTCGCGGTTTTCATATACGCTGCAACTTCCACGTTCGGCAATTCCGGCAATTTCTTCGGCAGCATCGAAAGCTGCAATTGCCGGGCTTCCTCCAACTCTTTCGCGCGTTGTTCATTCTCTGCTTCGAGTTCTTCGCGGCGTCGCGCGTCTTCGATCATTTGCTCAATCAAGCGCGTGTTTTCGAGCGCGAAGGACATTGGCGCACCGACCGACAATAGCAGTTGCTTGTCTTCGTTCGAGAATGGCAGATCGCCGCGCCGCGCGCCTAAAGCTACGATGCCGGACAAATTGTCTTTGCCTTTCAGCGGCAGCAGCAGGGAAGCGGGCAACGTGTTTGTTTCTTCGTCCAGTTCCAGCGGTTGATTGGACTGTTGCAGCCACTGCACGATTGCGTCGTTCTGCGCAAGGTGAATGTCCGGCGTGCCGTTGTAACTGTGTGAATAGGCGCTGGTATATTCTTTGCTCGCCTCGTCCGGCAGCAAAATCGTGACGTGTTCGGTTTGCAGTGCGGCTTGAATTTTTGTTGCGCCGAGTTCGAGCAGCTCAGCGCGATTCGTCGTCGCGCGCATTGAATCCGCCAACTCCGCCATGATTTGCTGCGCGTCGTAGGCTTGCCGAAAGAACCGCCGATCAATCGCGGGCGCAATCAAACGCTGATGCAATGCCCACGTATAATGCCAACCGAGGATGGCTGTGATGGCGGAAAGCGTTCCGACGATGCGCCCATTGTTGATGTGGAGATTGCGGAACAGAGCATCCAGCAAAAACCAACCCGCCGCACCAACTCCAATCATCACCAATAACATTGAGCCGCGCGAGACCAGCAGATAACGCACGCCACGCCGCAGCATCAGGCTGATCGGAATGACGCGATGCCGCACGATGGCATAAGCGAAACTGAGCGGGACGAGTGGCAGCGTAAAGCGCATCGAAAACCACAACCAATTCCTGCTGCTACGCCACTGATCCTGCGTGTTTGTCGCATCTATCGCGAGCACTAGAGAAAGACTGCTGAAGCCGATCAGGCTGCCCCACATCACGACGCGCAACCGCCGCCGCCCTGCCACATCAGCCGTACGATAACTCAGCCACAAACAGACGAGCGCTGCCAAAAGGTAGCCGAACAGCGTAAGATTGGAGGCCAGCAGCAACCCGTGATCCCATAGCCAACGCAGGGGCGGCCAATTGACGATTGAGGCAGCCCACTCAAAAGGCAACCGCATGACGCCACCAGTCGGCAGTACAAACAGGCAGAGCGGCACATAGAGCCACCGCGTCAACTGCGGCCAGCGCCGCAACCAGGGCGAAGGTTGAGGAAAGTAAAGGAATAAATGAAACAGCAGCGGGGCTGCGAAAAGCCCGCCGATATGCGCTAAAGCAACCGGCAGCGCAAGCCACACAGTCGCTATCTCATGCTGCCAACGGGTGTCCAGTCCTGCCGAAAAGCTGCCGAGCATCAACGCCAACAGCCACGCCTGTTGATCCTCCGCTTTGAGCAACAATACGATCAGCCCGATGAGCCAAAATAAAAGCGGGATCAACTTATCCCACGGAAAAGCGCCGCGCGGACGTGGAATGGTTTGCCAGGCGAACGTCATTTCCTGTCCGTTGCGCTCGATGGTCATCGCATAACGTGATTGCGGCGGCAGGAAATTCTCAGCAAATACCGCACTCGGATGTTCCGCTACTTTCACGCCGTTGACAGCGATGATTTTGTCGCCCCGTCGCAACTCCTGAGCAGGGCCTTGTGGGTCAATCTGTTTGACCCGAAACTCACCATATCTGTTTGACACGTAGTCTGACATGTACCATCCCGCATCGCTGCCGTGCGGGTAAAGCCAGACGTAGAAGCTGCCCGCACTAAAGACCAGCAGCAGGGCGAAGAATGCGATCCCCAAAATGAATCGAACTTGTTTGCGTGTCATAAGTTCGATGGAAACTCCCTGTTACTCAACACTCGCTCGCCGAGATAAAAAAACAGCGCGGCGAAAATCACGAGGCCGAAAATGAAGCGCCCTTTGTTCTTCATTCTTTCACTTTCAGCACGACAAACGTGATGTCATCGTTTTGCGCGAACCCCTGCGCCCATTGCTCTTCGGTGCGAATGAACCGTTCGACGATTTGTTGCGCGGAAAGTTGCGCCGTCGCTTGCAAGACTTCCGGCGCTTTGTCAAAGCCCAGCATTTCGCCTTCTGCATTGAAGCGTTCGGGGAAGCCATCGCTGAGCAGCACCACCACATCGCCGACTTGCAGGCGGAATTGCTCGTCCCGGTACGGATAATTGCGCAAACTGCCGAGCGGCATCGTGCGCATCAACACTTCCTCGACAGCGTTCGTGTGGGCGTGATAGATCAAGGTCGGCGGCATCCCGGCGGACGCGATTTGCAATTCGTTGCCGTGCAATTTCACCAACGTCAACGCCATAAACAGCGAACGCAAATTCATTGCCTTGAGCGCGTGCGAAGATTGCGTGAGCACCGACAGCAATTCGTCATTGTGCGCGTGCGTGTGGAATAAACCTTTCATCGCCGTGACGACCGTGCCTGCTTTCAAGCCGTGTCCCGTCGCATCACCGACCGCAATCGTCAACGTGTCGTCGGAGGAAACGTGAAAGTCGTAGTAATCGCCGCCCACTTCGGTCGCGGTTTTCATGTACGCGGCGATTTCGACGTGCGGCAAGTCTGGCACTTGTTTCGGCAACATCGAAAGCTGTAATTGACGGGCTTCTTCCAACTCTTTCGCGCGTTGTTCGTTTTCGGCTTCCAACTCTTCGCGGCGGCGCGCGTCTTCGATCATTTGCTCGATGAGCCGCGTGTTTTCGAGCGCAAACGACATCGGTGCGCTGACGGAAAGCAGCAGCCGTTTGTCTTCGTTCGAGAAGGGAAGATCACCGAGCCGCGCGCCGAGCGAGATGATGCCCGACATTTCGTCTTTGCCTTTCAGCGGCAAGAGCAATGCGGAGTTCAAGGCACGCAACGTTGCGGATTCGGATTCGGTTAACGTTGCGACTTCTTCGACCAGCGCGGTTTCGCCTTCCCAATTCACTTCAAGCGGATTCGCCGAGGTGCGCAGGCGATTGGTGAGATCGGTGTTGGCAATGAATTGATGCCCGTTGACGCTTGTGGTCGAATGACTGCTGCGTGGGTCGTAGTCGCACGAATAGGCGCAAGTGTAGGCCTTCGTCGCTTCGTCTTGCAGCAAGATGGTGACGCGCTCGGTTTGCAACGCGGCTTGGATTTTGGTGGCGACGAGTTGAGGCAATTGCGTCCGGTTGGTCGAGGTGCGCAGCGATTCTGACAACTCCGCCATGATTTGTTGCGCGTTGTACGATTGGCGGAAAAAGTGACGATCAATCAGCGGCGCGAGGTAACGGTTGTGAACGACGCGCGTGATTTGCCAGACCGCGATGCTCACGACGCCCGACACGATTCCGACCACCAGATGCGAGGCCTGAAAACGAATCATAACTGTGCGCAAAACAACGGTCAGCACAATCACAACCGTCAGAAATTCCAGAATGACCGCGCCGCGCGACACCAGCAAATAGCGCACGCCGCGCCGAATGATGAGGCTGACCGGAATGACTTTGTGGCGAATGATGGCGTAAGCGAATGACAGCGGAATCAACGGCGGCGTTACCAGCATCATGATTTCCAAGAAGCCGTAGACGCCGGGCAATTGAAACCGCAGACCGGTGAATTCCGACAGAATGATCGCTGCCAACGTCAGCAGACCGGCTCCGCTGCCGAACAAAATCACCCGCAAACGCCGTCGTGCATCCTGCTGGGCGGCGCGATAATTGATGACGAGAAATACCACCATCAAGACCAGATAGACGACAATCGTCGGCAGCGGCAGATTGAACCACGAATGCGCGTCGAGCCAGCGAATGGGCGGAAAATCGAAGTACGGCGCGCGCAGAAACCCCGGCAAGCGCATCGCGCCGAACGACGGCAACTCAATCAACAAATATGGCCAGTACAGCCAGCGTTCCAACTTCGGCCAACGTTTGAGCAAGGGCGAGCGTTCCGGGAAGATCAGGAAAAAATGCACCAGCAGCGGCACCGACCAGAGGCAAAGAACCTTGATGATCCCGACGAGCAATTCCGCGCCGCGTCCCCACATTTCCACCGGCATCGTCCAGGTATTCACCCCGATGAACGTCCCCAGCCCCAACGCCAGCAACCACGCCTGTTTGCTGTCTGATTTCAGTAGAAAGATGACCAGCGCGGTGAATAGAAAAATTGCGTTGATGAAGATGTACGCGCGCTCGCCGAAGTTGTTGCGGCGTTGTGTGACTTCGACCGTTTGCAGCGGAATGCTTTGTACTTGTCCATTGCGCCGCACGGTCATTTGATAGTTTGTGCCGGGCGGCACGCGGCGGTTGTAATCACCGATGTTCGCATCCTGCGCGCGCGTGATGCCGTTGATGGCGAGGAATTCGTCGCCGACTTGCAATGCCGTCGCAGGGCCTTTCGGATCAACGTCAGTGATGTACCAACGCCCATCATTTCGGTTCTGCCGCGATGTCCAGCCGTCGTAACTACCTTCGTGAATGAAGACAAAGTACGTCCGCACGCCGAGGTAAAAAAACAGCGCGGCGAAAATCAATAGCCCCAGAATGAAACGCCGTTTCTGTTGCATAAACTTGGGGAGACGAACGGGATTGATGAGGAGCGTCAAGAGTTCAAGCTTCAGCTTGGCTTTATCGTGATGGCGCGTAAAATCAAGCTAAAGCTTGAACTCTTGACGCCTCCTATCAACGTCTTCATTTACCTTTGTCGTGCCGCTCGACTCGCGCGTGGGGAAGCGGCAACCGTCGGCGAGGCCGATGGCGTTGCGGTTCCGTCCACTTTCAGCAATCCCAAATCCTTCGCTTTGACCAATAACTGCGCGGCAATCGGCGCGGCAATCTTCGAGCCGTAGCCGCCGCCTTCGACCATCACGGCCCACGCAATCGTCGGATTGTTGACGGGCGCGAAGCCGATGAACCATGAATCAATGCGGTTTTCTTTTTTGGTGCGCAATTTGCCGCGCGAATCTTTGTACGTGGCTTTTTGCCCCGTCTTCGGATCAATCACATCCACTTCGCGTTGTGCGGTTCCGGTCTTGCCGCCTGCGGTCAAACCTGCTTGGCGCACGGTTGTGCCAAACACGCCTGCTGCTGTCCCGCGTTCGACCACGCCTGCCATCAGAACGCGCAATCGCTTGGCGGTCTCAGCCGTCATCGCCTGACTCAGCACCGCAGGCTGTCGCCCCATTTCGATCAGCGGGCGCATCACGTTGCCTTGATTATTCGCCGCCGCCGCCGCGACGAAGGCCATCTGAAACGGCGTCAATTGCACATAGCCTTGTCCGATGGATTCAAGCGCAAGATCGTACTTCGTCACTTTGTTGCCGTTCACAAACGTCGAATTCAACGGTGCGAGCACGTCGTTGAGGATTTTGTTTTCGCTGTTCCAAAGCCCGCGCGTCGCGCCTGTGCCAATCGAATCGGCGGGGTCAGCGAATACCTTCAAGCCAAAACGTGCGGCGGCTTCGCCCATGCGTTGCCGCTCGACTTCGACGCCGAGTTGCGCGAAGTATTGATTGCACGATTTGACGTATGCTTCTTCCAGCGCGATCTGGCCGTGAACGTGGCCTTCGTCATCCTGAATCGGGCGACCAGAACCAGGCGGCGTCCAACCTCCGCCTTGGCAGATAAACGTTTTTGTGTCGCTGATGCGAACGTCCAACGCCGCCGCCGCAGTCAATGTTTTCAAGGTCGAACCCGGCGGATAGTATTCGTTCAGCGCGCGATTCAGCAGCGGACGATTTTTCAAATCGCGGCTGATTTCGCCCCACCGCACGTCGTTGTTGATGTCGTCGGGATCAAAGCTCGGATTGCTGGCGAGCGCGAGGATTTCGCCGGTTTGCGGATTGACCATCACGACTGCGCCTTTATGACCTTTGGCATTGAGCTGGTCGAACGCGGCCTTTTGCAGATCGTAATCAATCGTCAATTGCAGATCTCGCCCGGCTTCGATTTTCGGCTCGCCCGAATCGAACGAAAACCATTTTTGCCACCAACTCGGCTCGGCTTCTTTGGGCGGCGGTTGATGGACGACGGCGCGTTCCAACTCGGCATCGCCGCGCGCGAGACCGCTGTAACCGATGATGTGCGACGCGGCTGCGCCGAGCGGATAGTCGCGGATGATCTTGCCGTTCAGGTAGCGATATTTCGCCAGACAGCGGCGATAGTCTTTGTGGCGATCAAAAATCCAGCCGCGCAAATTGGCTTCGGCATCACGGCGATTGCGTTGGTCGCGCGTATTTTTCAGATGCGCAAAATCCTTGTTCTCGCTGACCGGCCCCGCCGCGAACAAGCCCCAATAGACGTGAAAGCCGAACGCCGCGACGACCAATACCGCAAACGCCCAACGCACGTAGCGCAGGCGATTGCTGGTCAGGCGCGGCCCAAAATCATCCGGCAAATCGCTGGTGTCGTTCACGGCAGGCTTGCGCGCAAAGCGATAGGTCGAGAGGAACAACGACAGCAGCAGAAAAACAATGCCGCCGATGAAAACAAGCGTGGCGATGAAAGGAAAGTTCATAGGGCAAGAAATTTTTCATTTTCCATTTGAGATTTGAAATTTGTCATTGGAAAGGGAGCCGTAAAAAAGCGATGACAAATGAAAATTGAAAAATGATATATGGAAAATGAGTCAGCCAAACATGACCGAAAGCCTTAACCTGTGCGAAATTCCAGCATCACTTCGACATCGCCAAACCGCAGCGCATCGCCCGCGCGCACAATGGTTTTGTCGCCCATCGCAATCTGCACGCCGTTGACGAACGTGCCGTTGCTGCTGCCGAGATCAGTGATGTAAAGCGTGCCGTTGGCGGCGAGCGTGAACGCGGCGTGAACGCTCGACACGGTCGAATCTTCAATCACTAACACATTGTCGTGACCGCGACCGAGACTGATGCGCGCGCCGCTCGATGCTTTCGTGCGGAGGTCGAAGCGTTTGCTCTTGAGCGCGAGTTCGGCTTGCGCCGCGGGCGCTTGTGCGGCGGATTCAGTCTGCGCGGCAAGCGGCTTTGGCGCTTCGTCGGGGAACTCGGCTTTGATCGTCAGCTTGCGCGTGAACATATCAAACGCAATTTTGACCTGCACGTCGCCGCGCGTCGTGTAGCGGCGGTTGTGAATGTATTCGTAGACCGACAGCCGCAGTTCGCGTTCGAGAAATTCGATGCGCTTGTTCGTGAGTTGCTGATAGGTTTCGTAATCGTAGCGCAGTTCGATCAGGTTTGGCGCGAAGACTTTTTCACCTTCGTGTTTGAGCTTGGCTTCAATCGCGCGTTCGAGCGGCGGAATCAACGCGGTGATGTCGGTGCGCGGTTGCGGATTCAGCGGACGCCGCAAGGCAAAATCCAACGCGCCGCCGAGTCGCTCAAAGAACTTGCGCACGCCACCTTCGACGCGGTTGGTAATGGCTTCGTCTTTGGGAAGATCGCTATTACTCATCGCAGGCACTATACGCAAAATCAAAACGGAATGTTGCTTCTTCGTTGCCGCGCGGCTTCAAACAGGATCGCCGCCGCCGCGGCGGAAACGTTGATGGATTCGACGGGCGAGGCGAGCGGGATGCGCATTTGCACGTCACAGCTTGCCAACAACTCCGCTTGCACGCCCTTCGCTTCGTTGCCAAAGACCAACATCGTCGGTTGCCGCCAATCATAATCGCTGTACATCAATGAAGCGCGTGCAGTCGTGGCGGCCAGCGTGATTTTCGCAGCTTGACAGCGCGCGCGCAACTCCTCCGGTTCAACTTCGGTGATGATCGGCAGGCGAAAGGCCGCGCCCATCGCACTGCGCAACGTTTTCGGCGCAAAACAATCTACCGTGCCTTTGAGCGCGACGACGCCTTCGACGCCTGCGGCTTCCGCCGTGCGCAAAATCGTGCCGACGTTGCCGGGGTCTTGCACGGCATCGAAGGCGAGCAGCAAGTGCGACTGCGGCGTGATGATCGTTTCTATCTCCCAAACGGGATGCGCGGCGATGACGATGATGCCTTGCGGATGCACGGTGTCGCTGACGACGGCAAAGGCTTCGGGCGCGGTTTCGTAGACGTGGCACTGGCGACGCCAAAGTTCGGCCATGACGGCGGCGGCGCGCGGCGTGGGATCAGGCGTGTGAAACGCGACGGTCAAGGGCAAGCCGGATTTCAGCAGTTCTTCGCACAGGCGTTCGCCTTCGACAAAGATCGCGTCCGGCTCTTTGCCTTCGCGCACGCGGCGGGCAAATTTGAGTTGCGGATTGACGGGGCTGGTGATGAGCATGGTTTTTTAGCCACGAATTACACGAAGCAACACGAATTTCTTTGGGGTTGGATAAGTGGAAAAGCTCCCTCGAACGTTCTCACAAGCAACGGTCTATTTTCGTGTTAATTCGTGTAATTCGTGGCGAAAACTAAAAAGGCAGGTGATCGGTTGACCACCTGCCTGGATTGTTAACGTCGTAGAACTACGACAGGTTCTTAGCGACGACGTGAACGACGGACCGGAGCGGCTCGTCTTTCAGGTGTCACGTCACCTAACGTGGCATCCGCGCCTTGCGGCAGGCCAGATGTGTCTGCGCCTGCGGGTACAAAGAAGAGACGTACCTGACGACCATCCGTATGGACGCCGCTCGGACGAACAACGAGACGGTTGACGTCAATGGCTGCACCTAAGCCGCCATCGGCCAAGCGGTCGCGGACGTTCTTACCACGTTGCAGATCGAGGTTCGCTGGTCTCTCGCGTTCACCCTTGTAGGAGTAAATGACGAGTTGCGCCTGCGGATCGCCTTGCAACTGACGAATCGCATCTTGCAGGATTGCTTTGCAAGCATTGTCAACGCGCGCGTTGTTATTCTTGAAGCTGGTGCAAGAGGACAATTCAGTTACCGGTGGCCGCACAGGCGGTGGCGGTGTCACCTTCATGCGTACGCTGGCGCTTCCGCTCGCTGAGCAGTTGCCCAACGAACTGTTCGCCGTCACGCTGACGTTGATCGTCGTGCCTTCTGGCACGCCCGTCGTGTCGAGCCGTGCGCTCGTACCGTTGCTGGTGATCGTGCCTGCGGACGATGTCCACGTGTACGTAACATTGCCGTAGGCTCTGCCGCCGGAGACGCCGGAAGTCGAGAAGCTCACCGCCTCACCCGGACTGACGTCGCTCGTCGAAGCGGGCGTCACGTCCAAAGTCGTGGTCGTGAAGCAAACCAGGATCGGCGGGCAGGATTCGACGCGGATCGTCTTCGTGTCGAAGGCTACGCAACCGCAGCCGTCATCCACTTCGCACGTGACCGTGTATTCGCCCGGCGCGAGTCCGGTGGAATCAAAGCTCACGTTCGGCCCATCGCCCACGATGCGCCCACCCGTCGTCGTCCACTTGTACGTCAAAGTGTCGCCGTCCGGGTCGGAAGCAGTCGCGTTAATTGCGACGGCATCGCCGATGCAAACCGTGCTGGCATTGGCGTGGACGAGGTCTCTGGTGTTGTTGGTGACAGCGCCCAGCGACAACGCAATCGTCGGCGCGTTGTTCGGCAGAATTGCCGGTTCGCGCTTGTTCACGTGTCCGATGGAGAAGCCAGCGATAAAGCCATCCGGGCTGCCCGTGTTGCGGTCAAACTCGGACAGCCAGTTCAGGTGGCGTTGATACGCGGCAGTAATGGACATCCAGCGCGTTGGGAAGATGCGTGCGCCCGCGACTAAATCAACCGGGTTGTTGGTCAACAGCATCGGTGTGCGGGAACCGACATAGCGCGTGCCGGTGATTTCCGCTGCGAAGGCCAGATATTGGCTGAGCGGGAAGTCTACGCCAATGCCGCTGCGAAATTCGTTGGGCAAATCCAACGCGCGTTCGCTGCGCCCAAAGCCGCCAATCACACCGGCTGTCCCGGCCAACGGCCCAAGCCGCATATCTTCGGCACGCGGGTCGCCGCGTTTGATGAAGCCGACGTTGGCGCTCAGGTTGACGTGCTTGTGCAAACGCCCATCGAGCGCCAGCAGCAAGCCGTAATCAAAAGCGCCCGTGCCGCGTCCACGCTGCAAGCCCGTGTTGAGCGTGCGGGTGGTGGGAATCTTAAAAATCGGAATGAAGGCTGCGCCAAAAGCGTTGTTCGGCGGCGTGAAGCGAATTTTCGCGCCCAACGTGATGTCGCCGACGCCCGTGCCCGTGAAGCGCGACAGGAACGGCGCGCTGGGCAAATAGCTCGGCACGACGCCTGCCGGAATGGCGGGCAAAATGCCGCCGACGGGTGCGCCCAAACCGGGGTACAAGGCCGTGTTGTTGCCGGTCGGCTGCGCTCCGAACGCGCCAAACGGCGCACACGGGCCAGCAAAGCCGCCGTTGCCGCACGGATCACCCGCGACGACACCGATCACGTTCGTGCCCGGACGAATGACTACACGTCCAGCGGCTAATGTTCTGGTTCTGACATCGGGCAGATAATAACCGCTGAGCAAAGCCGGCTGCCCGACCGAGATAACTCTCTGGGTCTCGAAGTTGACGAAGAATTCAAAATAATCGTTGAATCCCACTTGAAAGTTGGCCGGATACACCTGGAACCGTGCGTCCCCGGCGTCCCGATGAAAGTAGTTGGCAAAAAAACCAAAATTGAACTCGCCCCGCCGTAATGTCTGCGCATCGTAGACGGTAAACAGACCGGTTCCGCCCGTGACGGTCGGCGCTAAGTTGCGAGGGTCGTCTTCCGAACGAGGAGTCTGCGCCATCAAGGCTGTTCCTAGCGTCAGCATCAGCAGCAAACTCAGGATTCTTCTCGCGGAATTCATATTTGTCCTCCTGGAAGTGTTATTGATTGAAAATAGGTGTTTCTCGCAGTGCATTGTTTGCAAGAGAACGAAATGACCATGTACGTTGAGACCACAATAATGACGATTGCTGTTTGAACGGTTGGGAGACGGTTAACAGGAAATTCTGTACAGCGTGAACTCTTCACAATCAATCCCGTCTCGCGCAGGTCGTTTCGCTCATTATTTGTTACTACGAAATTGATTCAAAGTCTGAAAACTCAAGTTACCGCAAATGTAACGAATCTACGATAAAACTTTCCGCGAGAATCTATACGATAGCCTGTATTGTGTCAACACTTTAATTCACTGAGTGTTAGCCGCCGTAAGCTAAAGTCACTGCTTACGAATTCGTAAGTAAGCCTATGACTTACCTGAAATCCCTTCACCTTATGGTTTAGCCGCCATCCAATTCGCGCCCCAGCCAATTTCGACCAGCAGCGGCACGGACAACTGAAATGCTGTCTCCATCGCATCTTTGATGATTGCGCTGGCCGTCTCAATTTCGCTTGCGGGCACTTCAAACACCAACTCGTCATGCACTTGCAAAATCATTTGCGTGCGCAGATGCGCGCGGCACAATGCTTCGTCCGTGCGCAACATTGCCAGCTTCACAATGTCAGACGCCGAACCTTGCATCGGCATATTGATGGCTTCGCGTTCGGCGCGCGCGCGCAGGTTGTGATTCTTGTTGCTGATGTCCGGCAACTTGCGCCAGCGTCCAAGCAATGACCGCACCACACCATTCGCCTCCCGCACCCTGTCCGGCATTTCTTCCATATACCGCCGCACGCCTTTGAAGGTGCTGTAATAATCCTCAATCACTTTCTTCGCTTCCGTGCGAGTAATGCCGACGCGCGGAGCCAGGCCAAACGCGCCGACCGCATACGCAATCGCAAAGTTGACAATTTTTGCTACACGCCGTTTTTCTTTGAGTTCCGCTTCCGTTTGCGCGCCGAAAACTTTGCGGGCTGTGCGCGCGTGAATGTCTTCGCCGTGCAAAAACGCATCCAGCATTTCCGCGTCTTCCGTGATGTGCGCGAGCAGGCGCAATTCGATTTGCGAGTAATCCGCTGAGAGCAACACACACCCTTCCGCCGGAACAAACGCGCGGCGTATGCGACGACCGAGTTCGGTGCGAATCGGAATGTTTTGCAAATTCGGATTTTCGCTCGACAGCCGTCCCGTTGCCGCGACGGTTTGATTCAGCGTCGTGTGAACGCGGCCATCGCGCGGGCTAATCAAACTCGGCAGCGCGTCCACATACGTGCTTTTCAGCTTCGTGACTTCGCGGTACTCGATAATCAAACGCGGCAATTCATACTTCTCTGCCAGTTCTTCGAGCACTTCGCGGTTGGTTTGGATTTGGCCAGTTTTGGTGCGCTTCGAGACTTCAAAATTCAGTTCTTCAAAAATCTCGCCGAGTTGCTGCGGCGAATTGATATTGAACGGCTTGCCTGCGAGTTCGTAAATTTGCTGCGTCAGCCGTTCGATTTCTTTTTGCATCTCGACCGCCAAATCGCTGAGCGCGTTCGGGTCAACTCGAAAACCCGCCTGCTCCATTTTCAGAAGCAGTGAGACGAGCGGCAATTCGATTTCGTCATAGACTTGGCGCAAACCTGCTTCGTCCAGCTTGGCCGCGAAAATATTGGCGAGTTGTCCGGTCACATCCGCCCTCAACATCGCGCGTTCCGCGACCTCTTCGGGCAACGTGATTTCCGCGCCGAGATATTCGCGCGCCAGTTGCGGCAAGTCGTATTGTGCACGTTCCGGTTCAAGCAAATAGGCTTCCAATTCCGTGTCATCGGCCACCGCTTCGAGCGACAAACCCGCGTTCGCAGCCGTCGCCAACGCTTGCTTGAAGCCGTGAACTGATTTTTCCAACAAGCCGTTGTCGAGCAAATCCCTGAGCAAGGCGAGCGCCGCCGCGCGATCATCCATCGCGGCCAAATCCACGTAATCCGCCGCACCCGCTGCCGTTGAAATCGCTACGCCGACGAGTTGCGGCGCGTTGTCTTCCGCTAACTCAAGCAGATTTTCCGCCGCTTCCTTCTTCGCTTCGCCGACCGCGAAGGCAAACGCAAACCGATCTTTGGCGAGCAGGGAATTCGAGAGCTTCTTCAATTCATCAACAAATTTGATGTGCCGATATTGTTGGGTCGTCGGAGCCGCTGCAACTGCTGTCACAGGCTTCGCCGCGTCGGCGAATTCGCGCGCGAGTTGATTGAATTCCAGTTCGGTGAAGAGTTGATAGGCCGCCGCGCGATCCGGCTCTTCCGTAATCAACGAATTCAAATCCAACGTCACG
>CAZWAK010000120.1:0-23369 GCA_964631865.1 uncultured Heliobacteriaceae bacterium
TGCCGTTCGCGCCGTAGATCGTGTTGTGCGCGCCAGAGTTGGTGACGATCTTTTTCAAGACTTCGCCGGTCAACGCATCTACTGCGTGCCAATGCTCTTTTTCAAACGAAGGCACATACAAAATCCTGCCGTCGGGTGAGAGCGACATACGGTCTGCACCACCTTCGTATTCTTTTTCCCAGACTTTCTTTTCCGTCAGCAGATCAAAGCACGCGACACGTTTGGGCGTGCTGACATAAATCTTCGCGGTGGCGGCGCTGGCTTCGATGCCTTTGACGTTTTCCGCCGTGTCGCCCGGCTTCCAATCCCACGTCGGAATGCGCTTCACGAACTTGTGATTGTTGTTGATGTCGAAGACGAGAATGCCGACGCCGCCGAATTCCGTGTAGTTGCGAATGCCGGGCGACGCGACATAAAGATAGCGCGCATCTTTTTGGGCGCTGGGTTGCAGGGGGAAGAGAGAGGCTGCGGCGAGCGCGCACAGGCAGAACAAGCAAACAGATATGCGGCGTGGATTCATAGGGGCCTCCGATGAGTAGACGGTAGACGGTAGACAGTAGACGGTAGGAAATCGTTTCGAGTTTCGAGTTGCACGTTTCAAGAAAACTACCGACTACCGACTACCGACTACCGACTACCGTCTACCGTCTACTCTTTCTAAAAACTATTGCCCATCAAAACGGTCAGTAGATTATTTTGCAAGGTGGGGTTCAGAGGCAAGTCGCCGTGCCCTTCGCAGTGAAATGTTGCTTGTGCGGGGCGCGGCAAAATCGAAGCCAAGCCTTGTCCATTGAGTTGCAAGCCGAACAAGCTGCGGCGCGTCACGCGACTGTCGCCGGGCGCGAAGAGCAAGGCCGAAGCGCGTCGCCGCAACTCGCCGTTGCCCAATGCGCGACGCACGCGGAACACGGTTTTGATCTGGCCTTTGATGTTGCCGACAATCGCGGCTTCGAGCGTCGGTTCGCAATCGCCACCGAACAAATAAAACCGCAATGTAGCGGGCGGTGCGCTCGTCACGTCCAACGCGCGATGGAATTGCACGGCGCGCGCCAAGGCGGCTTGCAAAAACGGGGCCCGGGTGGCGAGCATTTGCTCGCGCGCGATTTCCAATTCTGCGAGTTGAGTCTCAGCTTCGGGCGTTTTTTTCTTCTTCAGTTTTTGTCGCGCCTTCTCGAATTTCTTTTGCTCTGCGGCTTTGAATTCCGCGTCGTGCGCGATGGACCAGCCATATTTTTGCCACGTCGCGACGTCGTAAATATCCAGCGTCAACGGATTCAATTGTTCATCGTAAAACCGCGCGTAGCCTGCGTGCGGCAGCAGTTGATAGGCGGACGGCGTCGTAAACACGGCGTCTTTGTCGAGCGCATCGAGCAAACGCAACTGCGGCCAATTCGTGCCCAGAACGGAATAGCCGTTGAGCAAGGTGCTGAGCGCGTCCATCGAACCGGAATTCGGCGTGCCGAACATCATCAGGCGCGCGATGTGCTGTGCGCCCGTCCAATCGGGTTGCGGCGTTGTTTGCTCGAGCACATCCGCGTCGCCGTACATCGCAGCATAGCGCGCGACGAGGCCGCCCATCGAATGCGCGATGATGTCGAAGCGCAAATCCGGGCGGTTGAGCTTTTGCTTGAGCGCCACGATTTTTTGCGTAAGTAGCCGCGCCGATTCGACGTTGTCGCGCCGCCAATCGTACGGAAACACATAGTACGTGTCGCGGTCGCCATTGCTCGGCGGCGTGTCAAGGCTGCCGCGTTGATAGCCGCCCGACTGTTCGAGCGCAGTGAGCAGGGAATCGTAAAAACTGATTTCGGGCGCGAGCCGAAAGAACTTCGCGCGATCCACGATTTCGGTCGCCATCAAATCGTCGCGATTGTCGGCGAAATTCGTGGACGTGATCGGCAAGGCGAGCAACTGGCTGTTCGTGCCCGTGAATTTCGGCCACGCCACTTCGCCCGTTTTGCTGTTGACGAGGCGCGACCCCAATACGCCGGGCACGACGATGATGGGGTTCTTGCCGGTCGGGCGCGGCATTTCGGGGGCGGTGTAGATGCGTGGCAAGTTGGGCTTGCTGGCATTCAGGATGGTGCAAGCGTTGAGGAGGAAACAAAGCAGCGGAATCAATAACCATTTCGGACGATAACTACGGCTCATATCGTGCATGACAATCTTGACTTACCTTGCGGCGAGTAGTGTTATATCTAGGTTTGTCGGTGATAACAAGAATTACTTTGCCCTTGAGATGTCGAAACGTCGGAAGTTCCTCATCGCTGTTGCCATTGGTTGGCTGGCTGTGCTTGCCGGGTTGTGGTTTGTCCGCGCCAGCATTCACCGCTACGACCACCTCATCGTCCAGCCTGATGAAATCAATACCGAAACCTGGTCGCGCCCGCGTGTGGCCATCGTGTTTGGCGCGGCGGTCTATCAGGACGATTTGTCGCGCGTGCTGGAAGACCGCGTCAAAATGGCGATTGCGCTCTACAAAGCGGGCAAAGTGGATCGCATCCTCGTCTCCGGCGACAACCGCACGCCCGAATACAACGAACCCAAAGCGATGGCCGAATATCTGATTAGTCACGCGGTAGACCCGAAAGACGTCGTGATTGACTATGCCGGGCGTTCGACCTACGAAACCTGCAAACGCGCCAAAGAAATTTTTGTCGTGTCGCAAGCCGTGTTGATTACCCAACGAACCCATATTTCGCGCGCGTTGTATCTGGCGCAGAACCTCGGCCTCGACGGCGTGGGCGTGATCGCGGACCAGCAAAATTACGGGGGCGAAACGTCGTATCAGCAATTGCGCGAAGTCGGAGCCTCGCTGAAAGCCTTCTTCAATATTCATTTTTCTCCGCCGCCCGTCGTGTTGGGGGAAAAACTACCCATCAAATAATCTTCAGAAAATGTGGCGCGATTTGGCAAATCGCGTTACGCCTTCAGAAAATGTGGCGCGATTTGGCAAATCGCGTTACGCCTTCAGAAAATGTGGCGCGATTTGGCAAATCGCGTTACGCCGCCTTTTCATTCGCGCCTTCGTTTTATCAGACCAGTGCAACGGTTCTGTTAAGTGAATCCCTAGAATGAGGACGTGTAGGCGGAGTTATTTGTGAACGCGGTTGGTGTGAAAGATTTGCCGTAGCGATTCGGGCACAGGAGGAGGTGACACGGGATCGGGAATTGTTGGCGCGGCGCGCAGCAATTCCAACGTCAGTTCACAAAACTCGCAAACGCCAAGATGTTCGACAATGTGCATTTCTTCGACAGACAAATGGTTTCGGTCAGTTTGCAGAAATGCCCACAACGATTCGTTGGTCGGACAGACGACAGATTTTTCAAAGCGTGGATTGGGTGGCATGTATCGCTCTCCGTGACGCGCGACATTAAAGCATAACTGCCCCGCTATGACCAAAAGCAAGACTACTACTGAGGTGAAGCATCCATGAGTAACAAGCGTTTCGGTTGGCGACAGTCCTTACTTGACGAAGAAGTAACAAAGATTTGGAACGAATTGTATCGCCTGGTGTATCTGCATCCGCTGGTGCAAGCCGCGCGCAACTCCGGGATGCTCGGTCATCAACAGTACGGCGGGCACACCTACACCGACCTCACGCAGGAATTGTTTCTGACCTTGTTTCAGAAAGGTCGCTTCGAGCATTACATTGACACGAAAATGACCGACCGCGAAATTGAGCATGAAATTTCGCAGATCGAATTGACGAACCTCCTGGTCGCGCATTTGCGTCGCCAGCATCCAGAATCCTATCGTCTGGCGCGACGCATCAGCACGTTGGTGCAGAGCAACGCGGCCTTTCGTCGCTTTGACCTCTTGCACGTACGCAATGGTTCGACCGCGCGGCGACGCGGCCTGACCGAAAAGGTGTACGGCCTAGCCGAATGGCCGGATCACAAGGAAATCAAAGAACGCGCAATGCTCGAAGAATCGGTGCTGCAAGTTCCGATGCGGATTCGCAACACCCGCGAAGCCGGTTGTACCGCTGATGCGCAAATCGTGATTTCCAACGCGGATTTGCTGCAATTGATTATCGAAGTGTTCCAGACGGTAGATTCGCTGACCGACATCAAAACCTTGCGCAATCTGGTGATGTCCCGGCTGCCCGTCATCAACATTCAAATGGTTCCCATCAGCAAACCGGAAGACGACAACTCCAACTCGACGATTCAATTCGACATCCCCGATGAGCGCGAAAACCCGGAAGACCGATTCCTGAGCCACGAGTTTTCGCAACGTGCCACGCATTTGGCGAACAAATTCCTGGAGCAACTCTCGGAAACCGTGCGCCGGAAACCGAAACAGTCCGAACGGATGCTGCACATTTTGTGGCATTGCTATCTGGAACCGGGCCGGATGTCGAACGTGCAACTGGCCAGAGAATTGGGCGTCTCAGATTCGCTGGTCAGCGACTATTGCAACCGCGTCAATCAGCAACTCAAAACCCTGAATTTGACCATTGAACAAGCCCGCGTCTTTGAGTTTGCCCTCAAGCGTGAGGCGGCTCATAAAATTGGCTATGCCGTCCAAAAACAAGCCGCTTGAAATTGGCTAAACTCTTCGTTTGCCGATGCTTGGCGTAAAGAAGCGCCGCGTCGGCAAACGATTCGTTCCGCGTACTTTTCCCCTTCCATCGCGCTCCGCCCGGTGTTAAATCCCGCCATTGCAACAGTTCGCAACATTTCTGAAAAAAATGGTAGACAGCCAAAAATTTTATGGTATCCTCCGCCTTGTTCCTTCCCTCACTAAGGTGTTTAAGTAAAGTTTTTAGCGGTCAGATTACCTATTGAAAACTGAAAGGATTGGTCATGAAACTATCTGCACATGCTTTGCGTTCTCTCCAACAGATGGATGAGACGGGACGTCAGGCTGTCGAACAAATCGTGCAAGCGCACATTCGCGCTTGTTTGCTCAACGGCTTCCAGCCAGAAAATCTGGAGCGCGTTTATCAAGAGGCGATTGAAATTATCCGGCTCGAAGGGCCGCCGCAACCAGAACCGGTCGTGGCCAGCAAATACGAGCCAACGCGCCGGTACGAACAATATCGTAGCCCACGGGCGCTTTAATAAAACCCTGGAAAAGGCATTTATGACATCTATAGCGGCGACAACGGGTGAGGTTGTCGCCGCTATTTCTTTCTGCTATCATCCGCTCGTTTTTAAGGCGTCAGAGTCCACTCTGACAATTTGGTTATCACCTACAAAGTTCAACCCGAAAGGACTACCGAGGTTATGAAGAAAAATCTTGTTCTCGTTCTCGCTGCGTTGTTGTGCGTCGGCGTCATCGCCATCGCCAAACCCAAGAAGGCCAAAGTCACGGGCTTCCTGATTGACAAAAACTGTTCCGCTGGCGTCGCCAAAAAAGACAACCCGATGGAAGCCGCCGCCGGTCACACCAAGAAATGCGCGCTGATGGAAAAATGCGTTGCCAGTGGCTTGGGCGTGTTTTCCGATGGAAAATTCTATGAACTCGACGACGCAGGCAAAACGCTGGCGAAAGCGTTCCTGGAAAAAAGCACATTGGACAAAGGCGTTGAAGTGACGGTTGAAGGCACCGCAGAGGAAGCGACTCCAACTATGATTGCGGTCAAAAAACTGGTTGCGGCCAAGAAGAAATAGCTGCTTGGCGCAACATTACGACAGAGAAGGGCGGGGCTGCTTGGCTCGCCCTTTTTCTGTTTGCTCCGGGCGGTAATTGGTCGTGAGACTTCAGCCAGTCAAAAGGGGAAACAATGAAACTTCTTTCAGCCAGCTTCTTATTGTTTCTTTTCGTGGGGACAGCCTGGCCCCAAACTTCATCCGGCAGAGGCAGCATTGCAGGCCGCGTGACGCACAACGGAAAAGGCGTCAAAGGCGTTACGGTCAGCCTTCGCCTTGAGACTTCGAGTTCCCAATCGAACGCTCCGCAAATGACCGAAACGAACCCGGACGGCGAGTATCATTTCGGCGCGGTCGCGGACGGCAGCTACAATCTCGAAATTGCCTCGACCAATCAATACGCTTTGGCTGGGTCTATGACAGACAGACGATGGCACACCGTTGTGATCGAAAATGGAGCCGCCGTTCGTGATATTGATTTTACAGTTGACTTGGGCGGCGTCATCACCGGAACGGTCAAAGACGCCAAAGGCAAACCCGTGATCGAAGCGAGTATTGAACTGAAAGTCGTGAACGAAAAGAAGGAGATTATCGCCTCGTCCCTATACTTTCCAAATCAATCCGAGCGCCAAACGGATGATCGCGGTGTCTATCGCATTTACGGCGTTCCCGCCGGGCGATACCTCGTTGGTGTCAGGCCGCGACAAGCGAAAGGCGAGCAGGATATCGTCCTTCATCCTGCGGCCAAAGATGCCGCACAGGCTTCCGTCGTAGAAGTCGCGGCAGGCGCGGAGACCGCAGACGTTGACATCACGTTACCTGCGCCGGAAAAAGGGTATACGCTGACGGGACGTGTGCTTGACGCCGAGACGCAACGGCCTGTCGCCGACCTTCAGGTTCGTTACACCAAATACGAGTTGATAACTTCCGGCGACCAGACCTATCCCAAACAATTGTCTGCGGATCGGGTACACACGGATGCGCAGGGAAAATTCGTTTTCAAGGACGTTACGGCGGGGAAATACTCTGTCTTTGCCGACTCCTTCACGGAGCCAAAGTACAGCGATCCAGCCTTGCTTGACGTGACGCAAACCGATGTGCAGGACGTGGAGTTGAAGTTAATCAAAGGCGCGACAATACGCGGGCGGATTCTCATCGAAGGTGGGTCAGAAGCGGCTGATTTCACCAAGCTCAGGCTCTCCGTGTTTGTAATCAATCATCTTGTTCACCGCACAAATCGCGGCAATGGTGCCAAGATTCACCCAGATGGAAGCTATGAAATGGAGGGATTGGTTTCAGGTGAGGTTCATATCTCGATCTCTTCTGCCGACGACCGGTACAGCTTGCTCCGCCTCGAAAAAAACGGTGCGATTGTAGATCAACGGATCAAGATAACAGCCAGTGAAGTGCTTACCGATGTCAACGTTGTGCTCGCTGTCGGAAAAGGTTCTGTCAAAGGACAGGTGATGGTTGAAGGCAAGAAACCACCAGGAGTTTGTTTCAATATCTTTGCCGACCGTATAGGCCGCCCTGGCGAAAATACTGGTTATAACGGAGACTCGGCGGATGTGGATGCACAAGGCCGTTTTGTCTTTGACCGCTTACCGCCCGGTGAATATGAATTGATCGCAGACCCGGAATATACCTTCCGCTGTGGCTCGACGGTTACGCCGCGCTTTGCTACCGTTCGCCAGCGCATTCGCATCGCCGACAAGCAAGAACAGCGCGTCACAATGGTCATCAAATTTGACAATCAATAGCTCGAAGCACGTCGCCGACGCATAAATTATTTTTGCCAAATTCTCAGCAACGATAAATTTTACCGATACAATGCCTGATAGGCCCACAAGTTATTCATCACTTTGTAGACGTAATCTTTCGTTTCGCGTTTGCCGACTTCGATGACGTGGCGGTCTACGTCGTCGCTTTTGCTGCGGGCGACCCAGCGGCGGACGGATTGTTCGCTGCCATTGTAGGCGGCGGCGACATTGGCGGGATGCTTGAGTTCATCGAAGAGGTTTTTCATGTATTGCGAGCCGATCAGAATGGCTTGGTTCGGGTTGTACAAATCGTCCTGCTCGAAATCGTTGAGGTTGAGTTCTTTCGCAATCGCGCTCGATGTTGACGAGATGAATTGCAACAGTCCGCGCGCAGCGGCGAAGCTTTTGACCTTCGCATCAAAGCGGCTTTCCTGGCGCGCGATGGACAGCACGAAGAACGGATTCACATTGCGCGGCACGGCGTGTTTTTGCAGCGCGTCGTGATACGGATTTGGGTAGAGCAATTCGGCGGTCGCGCGCGGCATCAGTTCCGGGCGATAGTCGTCGGGGAGGCCGTTGAATTGCGGTTCGATCAGGTTTTGCCCGCGATTGGCATAGTCGCCGCGCTCAGCATACACGGCGAGCGAATAGGCATCGCTCACTAAGCCAGAAGTGATGAGCGCGGGTGCGCCTTCGTCATACAGACCCAAAAACAAAAGCTCGTTCGCCAACGTGCGCGCGTCGTTGCCCACTGCGGCAGGCTCCTGCTCGCCCAACACATTCGGGCGTCCGGCGGGCGTCAGCGAATAGGTTGGCACGCGCGCGTAGCTTGGTAACTTGGCGTATGCCGCGCGCAGAATGTCGAGCATTTCTTTGCGCGTGGCATCGTCAGAAACCAAGCGCAAGGCTTGATTCGCCGCGGCTTTCGCTGTCGCAGCATTGCCTTGCTGATGAGCTTCGCGTGCAGTGGTGATGAAGCTGCTGAGCCGCGTCGCAAGGATGCGCGTCGCCCGATTGTTGCCCATCAAGGCTTGCAACCGAGCCGTCGCGCGTTGTCCATAATAGCCGTGCGCGTTGGTGCGACCTTCGGGAAACGTCAGGTATTCGGTGATCGCTTCATCGTAGCGTCCCAGCTTTTCCAAACAATAAGCGCGCATGAAATTCACTTCGCTCAAATTCGTGCCGGCAACCAGCCCACGCGCGCTCAGGTTGCGCGATTTGAGCGCCGTGAAATCCGCCAACGCGCCGGCATAATCATTTTGCGATAGGCGAATGCGCGCTTGTTGGAATAACCCCGTGACTTGAATGAACGGATCGCGGTTTTCTGTTTGCGTGCGTTGCGCCCACGTTAAGGCTTCAGCGGTTTTGCCCACGGCGCGCAAAGAATCAATCGCGTTCAGATAGGCATAGCCGAAAAATTTGCTGCGCGGAAATTGCGCAATGAATTCGCTATAACGCGCGATGGCTTTGTCGGCTTCGTTCAAGTATTGATGGCAATGCCCGACGTAATAAAAGCCCTGCTCGCCCTCATCAGATTTCGGCGCGATGTCGTAGGCCATCTGAAAATATTTGGCGGCATCACGAAACTGATCTTCCCATTGAAACCCGCGCCCGGTTTCGTAGGCGGCTTCGGCGCGATTCGGATTGGTGGGCGTGCCGTTGATGACAGCGAGCCAATGCGGTCGCGCTTCGGCAAAGGCGCGATTGAATTGCAGAATGCGCGCGCGGCGCAGATGTTCCAATTCGCTGACGAGCGTTTTTTCGTCGGCATCCAGTTTGTCCAAGCCGATCACCGCACGCAATGACGCATCGTCTTTGCCGCCGTTCAGCAACGATTCAAAGGTGCTGCGGGCTTGCGCATTTTGCTTCAAAGCTAATTGCGCTTCGCCAATGCGCGCCGTGCTTTCGCGCGCAAAAGGTGTGGACAAACCGGCGATGGGTTGCAACGTCGCGATGGCCTGCGCGTAGTTGCCGGATTTGAAATAGCTCGTGCCCAAGCGTTTGCGCGCCGCTTCGGCATTCAACTGCGCGGGAAACTTCGCGAGCATTTGCGACAAGTAATTCTGCTCGCCTTTGGCATCGCCCGCCGCGCGCGCCAACTCGGCCAAATGACCGAGCGCGTAACCCGCCAAGATCGCATTCCGGCTCACAACTTTTTGATACGCCGTCATCGCTTCTTTCGCATTGCCGCGCCGATCCAGCACGCGCGCGAGTAAATAATCGTAGTTGTTTTTGAGGAAGGCGGGCGCGCTTTTGCTTTGGAATGCGCGCAGGATTTGTTCCGCCGTTGCGAGGTCGTGATGCTCCAGTGCGGCGCGCAATTGCGCATGTTTTTGCGACGTGATCGGAACCTGTGCCTGACAGCAAAGACAAAAGGTGAGAAGCAGTAGGAAGAACAAATATGTGTGTCTCATAGCGCGTCGTTAGATGTCGGTTTTCGTTGGAGGGCTGTTTTATTAAAGCACAGGTTGTCGGGCTGACCACGAAAATATTTCGACCAATTCACTTGGACTCGGCTCTTAGTGCGTGCTTTGCAAGGTGAAAACCAGCGTCGAATGTATGACGTACCGCGATTTGCCAAATCGCGCCACAATTTCCAAGGAGTACGAAATGAAACGAATGATTTTGTTATTGATCGCGTTGGCGCTGACTGTTCCTGCGTTCGCCCAAGCGCAACAAGGACAGCCGGGACAAGCCGGACAACCAGGCAAACGCAATCGGCGGGACGGGAAAATGTTCAAGCAGATGGACAAAAACAACGATCAGCAACTCTCCCGCGACGAATGGAGCCGCAAGCCCAAAGCCTTTGACAAGTTGGATCGCAACGGCGATGGCTTGCTGAGCGGCGAGGAACTGAAGGCCGCTCGCAAGCATCGTCGCGATGGCCAGACGCCTACGCAACCGTAGGGAGACGAAGAGAAAAGGAGAAAGGGAGAAGGGGAGAAAAGGAGAAATAATCTCGTCATTCTCTTTCTCCCGCTCTCCCCTTCTCCCTCTTCATTACCCCTTCTTCGTCTTTTCCCAATCCTTCAAAAAGTTCGCCAAGCCAATGTCCGTCAGCGGGTGTTTCAGCAACTGCTCGATGACCTTCAGCGGCATCGTGGCAATGTCTGCGCCGACGCGCGCCGATTCAATCACGTGCAGCGGATGGCGAATGCTCGCGGCGAGAATCTCCGTCTTGATCTGGTAGTTATCAAAAATCTCCCGAATCTCTTCAATCAATGCCATGCCGTCGTGCCCGATGTCATCCAAACGCCCAATGAACGGGCTGACGAACGACGAACCCGCTTTGGCCGACATCAAGGCTTGCGTCGCATTGAAGATCAACGTTTGGTTGATGCGGATGCCTTCGTGCGAGAGCGTGTTCGTGGCTTGCAAGCCCGCTTTCGTCATCGGCAATTTCACGTACACGCACGGATGGATTTTGGCCAATTCACGGCCTTCCGCCACCATCGCTTCGTATTCGGTCGCCACGACTTCGGCGCTGACCGAGGCGTTCGGGTTGTTCAGAATGTCGCAGATGGTGCGAATATGTTCCTTGAAATCCACGCCGCCGCCTTCTTTCGCCACCAACGACGGGTTCGTCGTGACGCCATCGAGAATGCCTAAACTCGCCGCTTCTCGGATTTCGTTTAAGTTTGCGCTATCAATAAAAAACTTCATGGTCTCCTCCAAAAGATGTACCGCAAGCTGTCCACTTACGGTCAGGGTTGCCTTCAGCAAGAACTCAGAAAATCAAGCAGTGATCATTGAAGCGTGAGCTTACCACAACCTGCGCGCCCTCGCTAAACGGCTCCGCGGTGGAACGACTCTCGACCCGCAGGTTTGTGCCGTCAGGCTACGCGCTGATTGACAAGTACGATTTGCCGCCGAGTCCGTTCACGTATGGCAAGCCTGTTGTATCGGTTGAGAATGTGAAGCCGCAGGTGGAAATGCCCGTGGAAGAGAACACGCCGAAGCCGGAAAAGATGCGGTGGAAGTTGTGGTAAGGAAGATGAAGAAGAGAGATTATGAAACACACGAAAATAACGAAAGAAACGAAAAAGAGCGAAGCGCAAAACCTTTTCGTCTGTTTCGTTATTTTCGTGTGTTTCGTAATCTATTGCTCGAACAGTCGCAAAAATTCTTGCTGCGACGCGGGATTGATCTGCGCGAGCGCGAGGTTTTCTTCGACGTGCGCGACCTGGCTCATCCCAATCAGAGCCGTTGTGATTCCCGGCGCTGATCGCGTAAATTGAATCGCGCGTTGGGCATCGGTTTGCAAGCCGGGAAATGCTTCTGCAATCGTCTCCGGTAATCCCGCCGCCAATCTTGCCTGCAACATTGAAGCACTCGCCATCACGGTCACACCCAATTCATTCGCAGCTTCCAACAACGACATCGCTTGTCCATTGACGGTTTGATTGCCGAGCGTCAAGGCTTCGGGCATCGCCAGATTGAACGGCAATTGCACGACTTGGCAATGATGGTTTTCGCCTGCGACTGCTTGCGCGGTGGCGACGACTCGTTCGAGCGAGAGGTAATCGCGGCTGCTCGATTGCGTACGATAGCCGCTCCACGTGGCCGTGCCGTAGCGCGCGATTTTGCCGTCAGCAACGGCGGATTCGAGGAATTCAAACGCGGCGCGCAAACGCACGTAAAACTCGTCGCGTGCGACTTCGGCGAACTGCGATTCGGGATTGTGAATGTAGTAGACGTCAATGCAATCGAGTTGCAGCTTGCGTAAACTGTTGTCGAGTTGATTTTGCAGATAGCCGGGCGTCATACAATGCTGGCTTTGCACGAAATCTTCCAATTTGCAGATGCCCGGTTGGACAAAGGTGGTTTCGAGATATTCCTGAAACTCGCGCTGGCTGCGCGGCATCCCCGTTTCAAACGGCAAATAACCGCCTTTGGTCGTGACGATGAATTCTGCGCGCGACCATTTGTCGTCCGCCATCAATTCGGCCAACGCGCGTCCAAAGCTCAGTTCGCTGCGCCCCTGGCGATAATTCGCCGCCGTATCGAAGACGTTGCAACCCAATTCCGCCGCGCGTTGGACGGCGGCTTGATAGCCGGCATCGGTCTTGGTGTCCGTGTCGCCGAGATACGATCCCAGCCCGATGGACGACATCCACAAACCTTGTGCCGGGCGGAAATGTTGGTCAGCGGTGGTGCCAGCAAAACGCTGACGATAGGCGGCGGTGGCTTCTGGGGTGGCGTGGCTCATAAATAAATGGACATAAATTCTTCCTTCTTTATTTTTCCTTCTTCATTACTTTTGGGCGGGCAATTGTAGTTATTCTGCGGAAAGAATGAAGAATGAAGAGTGAAGAATGAAGAATGACTTGGTTACTTGCCATTGATGACGTTTTTGATGTTGAGACGAATTTCGCCGAACGCCAGGCGCGTGACGATGTAGAGCGGCAATCGTTTTGCATCGTTCGTGACCCAGGCTTGCGCCATCAGTTGATTGCCTTCGTGATTGATGATGTCGAGTTGCACGGTGTCGCGTGTGCCGAGCGTGCTGTTGATGGCTTCCTGCTTGACAACTTTGACGGTCACGGCGCGCGGGCGATGATTCGCGTCTATGAAGTGAAAGGTTTGATTCGAGCCGACGGTCAGGTTCGACGCGCGCACGGCATAAAACAGCGTCACCAAATCCAGCGTGCGCGGCTTCACATCGAAATGCGTGCCGTTGTCCAGGCGCACGGAATCGTCTTTGTAAATCGCGACAATGTCTTTGCGTCGTTTGCCTTCCAGAATGTTGGTTTCGGTGCGCACGGGCACGAGCGAATCCACGAGCGCATAGCTTTTGAACGTGTCATCCAAATTGATGATCGAACGCGCGGAGCCAACCGTAGCAATGTCCCCGACCATTTCAAAGACAACGCGATTGTCCAATTTGCCGCGTCGTTGAATGGCAAAATTCACTTTGCCGATGTTGCCCAGATTCAGCCACTCCACGTCATAGCTGACGCGCTCGCCCACGGCAAACGGCAAGCTGCTCTCGAATTCGGACGGCGTGACTTCGGCGGTTTCCAGCGCAATCTTCGGATCGCGCGAAGCGATTTCCGGCGGCGCGGTGTTGACCGCGATCATGTTCGCTTTGTTCAGTTGCGAGCTTGTGCTGACTTGCGCCAGTTCCGCGCGCACGTCGCCGAACGAAGTTTTGGACTGCATCACGAGTGGCAGCCGCTGCTTGTCGTCCGAGAACCACACACGCACGTTGTATTCGGTTTTGTCTTTGGCACGGGCTTTGATGTCAATGCGGATCGCTTCGTATTTCCCGGCCTGCGTCGTGACGCGCTCGCGGGTTTTGACTTGGGCTTCGATGTCTACGAGCATTTTGCCAAACAGCGCCGTGAACTTCGTCGGCTTCGCGCCTTCGCTGAATTCGCGCAACCGCAGCGCGTAGACAAGTGACGGCAAATCGAAGGTGTCGGACGGCAGCGCGAGTTCCGAATTGTCGCCGTACCGCGCGACACGACGTTGCTGGTCAAGCGTGACCGTGTCGTCGTCATTGGTTTTGCCCTGCCGCGTCGTATTGTCGGTGCGATACGGCAGCAGCGTTTTGGCGTCCACGTAGGAAACGTATTGATTATCTATTTCATTGAACAGCGTGCGGACGTAACCGAGCGTAGAAACTTTGGTGCGGAGTTGATAGCCTTGCTGCCCGAAAAATGCGCCTTGCCCGGCGACTTCCAATTCCAATCGTGCGGCGGTCACAAAATTCGCCCACGACACATTGAAGCTCAACTTTTCGCCGATTTGAAAGGGACGCGCGGACGCGGGCGCGTTGAGCGTTGGCTTTGGCGGTTCGGCTTTGGACGGCGGCGTCAATGACCCGCCCGATGGTTGTTGTGCCTGGACAGATTCGGACGGAGCGGAAACGGTTTTGCGTGGCTGGGCCAACAGGCTGAACGCGCCGATCAACAGCAGTCCCGAAATGGTGCGAGTCACAAAATGGTAAGTCATGTAATGATTGCTTTCTCTGTATTTTCAGGAGTTACGCGACCATCACCGAGGGCTGCTGAAAGTCGCTCGTCCGCCAAATGCCTACTTTACACGCATCAGGCGACGGCTAGTTCGATTTCTTCGCAAATTTTTTGCGCGGCGGCTGCCGGGTCGTCCGCGCTCGTAATGGGTCGTCCGATGACCAAATAATCTGCGCCCGTTGCGACCGCTTCGCCGGGCGTCATCACACGCTTTTGATCGTTGAGCGCCGCGCCTGCCGGGCGTACACCGGGCGTCAAAATCACGAAGTTCGGATTGTCAATGGCCTGTCGGAGTGGCGCGATTTCCTGGGGCGAAGCGACGACGCCATCAATCCCGGCGGCAGACGCGAGTTGCGCCAAGTGAACGACCTGTTCGGGAATCGCTCGTGCGATGCCGAGTTCCGTCAACGAAGCTTGATCGTGGCTTGTCAGAATCGTGACCGCTAAAATCAATGGCTTGGGAAATTTCTCGCGCTCTGCGGCGGCGTTTACTGCATCAACCGTCGCGCGCATCATAGCCGATCCACCCAACGAATGCACATTAAAAATGCTCACGCCGAGCCGTGCGGCTTCGACTCCGGCAGCGGCGACGGTATTCGGAATATCGTGAAATTTCAGGTCTAAAAAGACCTTTTCGCCCAGCCCGACGACCTGCCGCACAATGTCCGGCCCGGCGGCGGTAAAAAGCTGCTTCCCGATCTTGAACATCCCGACGAAGCCGCGCAATTGCTCGACCAACGTGAAGGCTTGCGCGGCGGTTTCGACATCCAGCGCGACAACGATTCTGTCTTTGGGTTGGATTGAATTCATGAATTAACTCTGCAAATTGACCGGAAGCAATCGTTCGACGATCACGACATCGCGCCACACACCGTCCAATTGCCCGTGTTTTTCGTACACGCCCACTTCTCGAAAGCCCATAGCACGAACGAGTTTCAGGCTGTTTTGGTTCTCAGGAAAAATGCGCGACACCAGTTTCCAGAAACCCGCCGCCTCCGCGACTTCAATCAATTTCGTCAGCGCCAACCGGCCCGCGCCGCGTCCGCGTGCTTCTCGTGCGACGTAGACCGAAAACTCCGCGATGCCGTGGTAGCATTCGCGCGGGCGATAGGTTGAAGTCGAAACAAACGCGATGACTTGCCCCGCGTCCTCAACCACGACCATCGGATGCACGCCATCGAACCACGCGCAAACGTCGGCTTCCGTGCGAGGCTTGGTCTCAAACGTCGCGATGCGGTCGGCGATGCCGTCATTGTAAATGCGGGCCATCGCCGCGGCGTCATCGGTGGTGGCGATTCGGGTTTGCATACAGGATTACTTCAAATCCATTCGTTTCACATGCATCAAGCGATGCCCGACCATATCCACTGCCGCCTGACATTGCTCCAAAATAATGTAGCCAATCAATGGCTCGTAGATGCCGTCCTCTGGTTGCATATCCACAAACAGCACTTCATTATAAATCGGACGAAAGCCTTCCAGTTGAATCTTCACCGGGCCGCAGATTTCGCCTTGCACAATTTCCTGCGTCGCGGTTTTCAGGTCTATGGTCTCCACCGTTTGCAACGTGCCCAGCCGATCTTTCCACGCACTGGGTAAGGCCAGATACGAACAGCCCGTATCCACCAATGCATCAAACCGAAAGGTTTTCGTGGCATCTACAACATTTTCGACCGTTACGGAAGTGATAATTCTTCCCATACATTTCTCCTACGGTAATTTCAACCCCAACAGCGTTGCCGGATTCACGTAACTCCCTTGCCAGCGCACGCCCAAATGCAGATGCGGCCCTGTGACACGCCCCGTGCCGCCGCTGAGCGCAATCAATTGGCCTTTCGTGACGCTGTCGCCTTCTTTGATTTTGAATTGCGACAGATGAAGGTAGAGCGACAGCAAACCTTGTCCGTGATCTATCACGACGCAGTTGCCTTCGTAGTACAAGTCGCGCGCGAGTATCACCTTGCCGCTGTTGATGGCACGAATCATCGTCCCCGTGCCTGCGCCATAATCCAAGCCCAGATGCGCGCTTTGCCGTTTGCCGTTGTAGGTGCGTTGCGAGCCGAATTCCGAAGTCGTCCCTAAAATCGCAGGCGCAAGGAACGTGCCCGTCCACAATTGTTTCTCGGTGATGCGGTTCAGCACCTCGTTTTTCAAATCGCGTTCCTGCAAGATGCGCGGGACGTCTGCCGGGTCGGGATCAACATATTTGCGCGGCACGCTCAACGCTGTCGTGCGATAAAAACCTTTCGCAATCGGAATCACTTGCGCGAACGAGCTTTTTTGCCCGTTGGCCGTGACGGCGATCAAGCCCAAATCATAATGGCCCGGCTTCGTGTCGTAATCCACGCCCGCGAAGCCGTACCAAACGCCGCTTGCCTGATCGAAGCTGAAGAACACGCGCTTGCCCAGAAACGTTCCGCTCAACGATTTCAGCGACGTCGCCGGTTTATGCCGAAACACAATGGGCGCACCATTGATAAGCTTTTCCGGCGACCAGGAAACGGTTGGGGCAGTTTGTGCCAGCACGTTATTGCTCACGACCGCAAGGCCAACTATCAGCGCAACACACATCCATATTTTCCTGCTGCCGCTTTGACTTTTGACTTTTGACTTTTGACTTTCCACTTTAGACCTCCACCGTGCCGACCAATTCGCTGATATTTTGTAGGTTTTTCTCACAACAGTATGCCGCCAAGCCGTCAATGATCTTCATCGAAGCTGAAGGATCATAAAAATTCGCCGTGCCGACTTGCACCAATCGTGCGCCCGCTATGATGAACTCCAAAGCGTCTTCCGTTGTCGCGATGCCGCCGATGCCGATGAGCGGAATGTTGACGGCGCGATACGCTTGAAACACGCAGCGCACGGCAATCGGTTTGATCGCGGGGCCGGACAAGCCGCCCGTCACGTTCGCCAAACGCGGCTTGCGGGTGTGAATGTCAATCGCCATCCCGACCGCCGTGTTGATGAGCGAGAGCGCGTCGGCTCCAGCATCTTCGACCGCGCGCGCGATTTCGGCAATGTCCGTCACGTTTGGCGACAGCTTCACGATCACAGGGCGCGACGCAGCTTTCTTCACGGCGGCAGTGACTTCCGCCGCTTGTCGCGCATCGTTGGCGAACGACTTGCCGCCTTCTTTGACGTTCGGACACGAGATGTTCAATTCGTACGCGTGAATGCCCGTGCCGTCTTCCAGAATGCGAATCGCTTCGCTATATTCGTCAATCGAATAGCCGAAAACATTGGGGATGATGCGCGTGGCGTATTGTCGCAGTTCCGGCAGCTTTTCAGTAACAAAAGTTTTCGCGCCGATGTTTTGCAAACCAATCGCGTTGAGCATTCCGCCGTGCGTTTCGACGATGCGCCACGGCGCGTTGCCGCGCATCGGCTTCGCTGACAAACCTTTCGTAAACACTGCGCCGAGCTTGTTGAGATCAAGCAGGTCTTTCAAATCCAGCCCGTAGCCGCACGTGCCGCTCGCCGTGCCGACCGGATTCGGGAACGTCACGCCTGCGCATTCGATAGTTAATAATTGCGAGTCCGTCATTATTTCGCTTTCTTCTTTTTGACCTCTAAGCTCAGAGCCTTCTGCGGATTGTCGGTCAGCAGTTGTTGGATTTGCGTTCCACTCAATTGCTTTTTCGCCAGCGGCAAAAAGTCTGTGAACAGACTGTTGTAATCCCGATATTTTCCGCCCTGCGGTTCGCCGACGTGATACCAGCCTGCATCCATCGAAACCAACGAGCGACCGAGCAAATTCTGCCGCGCCAGATTCGTCACATACTCCGCGTGTTTCGCTGCACTGTTTGGATTGATGCCGTCGAATTCAACCCAGCAACCGCGTTCCGCCGCGCGCCGATGCACCGCCGGGTCTTTTTCGTTCTGCGCGTGAATCCAGATGAACGCGCCGAGATCAACGCCGAGGCTTTCGAGCAAATCCAATTGCGCCATCGCGGCGATGCCGTTGCCCGTATGCGCGCCAATCGTCAAGCCCGTTTGCAAATGCGTCAGCGCGGCGGCTTTGACAAGCTTTGCGTCAATCTCCGACAACGGGCCGGAGTCCACGCCAATTTTGATGATGCCGGGTTTGATTCCTGTGCCGTCAATGCCGAAGCGGAATTCCCTGATCCAACGCGCGGCCAATTGTTCGGCGGATTCGTGATAGGCGTGCGCCGGAACGAATTTATCGTTCGCCGCGCCGTAATACCCCGTGTTCGTGATGATGTTGAGTTTACTCGCGACGGACAAGCGCCGCAGCAATTCCGCATCGCGCCCCAACCACGCGGGTGTGCATTCGACCAGCGTTTTGACGCCGTTCTGTGCAGCTTGTTGTAGGAACGGCAGCGCGGTGCGAAAGACTTCGTCACGGTTGTAGCGATTCGGATTCACCTTGTCCGCGCCGATGAAATCCACCATCACATGCTCGTGCATCAACACTGTGCCGAGCGACGAAGCGTTCACGTTTCCACGCACCGTCATTGCGTGAGCGCGCGGCGCGGCTCCGGCGGCGGATCCCGCCATTGCCATCAGGCTGGATGTAAGAAATTCTCGTCGTTGCATACGTTACCAGTGCAATTGTTCGCTCCAAAAAATCGGGCCATCGGTGCAAACTTTTTTGTAGACGAACCCTTCTTCACAATCGTGCTTGACCGCGACCGCGCAGCCCACGCAAATGCCAATACCGCACGCCATCGGTGCTTCGAGCGAGAGTTGCGCCGGGACGTGATGCGCTGCGGCAATCTTTGCGGTCGCGTGCAACATCGCATCCGGGCCGCACGAATACATCACCATCGGCTTGTTTGCATTGGCTTTTAGATGTCGTTCGAGCGGCGCAGTAACAAAACCTTTCTCTCCCTCACTGCCATCCACCGTCGCGCTGATGCAGTTTTCTTTGCCGAGCAATTCGATGAAATCATCCAGCCCCAGCAAATCGCCACGACTCGCGCCACCAATAAACAACCGCGTCGGCGTGTTTTGTCTCTTCAACTCTTCCGCGAGCATAAACACTGCTGCTGAACCAACACCACCCACAACGAGCAACGCTTCTTTGCCCTGCGCCGCCGCGAGGTTGTATGTGTTGCCGAGCGCGCCGAGGTACTCCACTTCTTCGCCCACATTCATCGTCGAAAGCGCCTCCGTGCCGCGTCCTAAAATCTGATAAATGAATTCGACGCTTGTGCGGTCGCCGTGCGGCTCGACGCGATAGTACGCCATCGCGCGGCGCAGCAACGGTTCATAAATCCCGTGCTTTTTCAGCATCGCAAATTGACCGGGCAAAATCGGTTCCGCCGACGGCACGCGCAGCCGCAAAAAGCCGTAGTGGCGGCTTCGGGCTTGATCATGTGGCGTTGAGGCGAACAGGTCGTTGCGCTCAACTGTGGCAATGGTATCTAGCAACGCTTTGGACTCCGATGTTTGTGGTTTGAGGGCGCAAACGGCAGTGTAACAGACGCGCCGAAGATCAGACAAGAATGGCGAGGCGAGTCAGAATACTGGTTGCGCGGCTAACAAACCCTGTCGAATTCGACGAGATTAAAATGGCAAACGCCTGCAACGTCTGAACGCCCTCCGGCAGATGCAAACGCTCGCCGTGCATACTGACGTCTTACAACTCAGCGCGGCGCAGGAAGAAGAAGTGTGAAGGCGAACGATCAGCCCTTTTCTGGTACACTCGCCGCATCCTCGCGCGAACCGTTCCCTATTTTCCGAACAGGGGAAAATTGTTATGAAATTGAGCAAGGACAACGAGTATCAGGCATTACTGGGGCGCATCTCGCAAATCTACACGAAAGGGCGTTTGCGTGCTTATCAAGCCATTGATCAGCAGATGACAGAAACCTACTGGAAAACCGGGCACGACATTGTGGAATATGAACAAGGTGGCAAGGCCAAGGCCACTTATGGCAAAGCCTTGATAACGAACCTGAGCCGTGATTTGACGCCGTATGTCTTCGAGTTTTTGAAAATCCCGGAAGCGCATCTGACGTCCGAAAACCAACTCGAAACGCTGCTGTGCGATCATCTGCAATCCTTCCTGCTGGAACTCGGCAAAGGCTTCACGTTTGTCGGCAGACAATACCGCATCACGATCAACAACACGCATTACCGCGTAGATTTGGTGTTTTACCACCGGATTCTGCGTTGCTTCGTGCTGCTTGATTTGAAGCTGGATGACGTGCAGCACCACGACATCGGCCAAATGCGAGTTTCTTTTGCCTGGCATTGAGCTACAGTCTGGCTGGACATATAATCGCCTCATCATGAATACACAGGTCGTACTCAATTTGCCGGAAGACACTTACCGGCGCGCTGCGCAATTCGCCGCCTATGCCAAGCGCGATCTCACCGAGGTCATTGCCGCAACGCTCGCCACCGCGTTGCCTTCGTCGGCTGCCATCAATCAACTCAATGGTATTGCCAAGCTGCCGGATCCTGAGGTGCTGGCGCTGACGAAATTGCGGATGGAACCGAAGGCGGATCGCCGCTTGAGCGAACTGCTCGACCGCCAACAAGCCGGAGAACTAGACGACCGCGATGGCGCGGAACTGGCGGCGCTGATGCGCATTTACGAACTCGGACTCCTGCGACAATCGGGAGCTTTGGCCGAAGCCGTTGCACGAAACTTGATCCCCCCCTTGGAGCCATGAGCCACAAAATCCCGGAGGATATCAAAGCGCGCGTTCGTTCTTCAGCCCGCCAGCGTTGCGGCTACTGCCTGGCCCAACAACGCTACACACTGCACGTCCTGGAAATCGAACACATCATCGCCAAAGCCAAAGGCGGCACGGATGCCGAATGGAATTTATGGCTGGCCTGTCGTCTGTGCAATAACGGCAAAGGCGTCCAAACACACGCCCGCGATCCACTCACGGGAAGGCGCGTCAAACTATTTAACCCACGAACCCAGCGTTGGCACCGTCATTTCAAATGGAGCGACGATGGCATCGAGATCATTGGCCGAACCGCCTGCGGACGCGCAACCGTCATGGCCTTGAACCTGAATAACGAAATTGCATTGGTGGTACGGCGGAACTGGGTGCGAGCCGGTTGGCATCCGCCCACAATATGATTTCCGCCTCACTCTTCCAGCAGCTTTCCTGAAAATACCTTCTGCCCGCCCAGCGATGTGTAAAACGCAAAGCCTGCGACGACCAGGATGGCGATGACGCCGTACAAGCCGAAAATCGCATGCCAGGCGGTCAGGTCGGAGGTCGTCACGGCACTAATCCACATGGCTCCCAAAGCCATAAAACAACCCGCCACGATCCCGAACCGTGTGACGAGGAAGACCACCAATCCCATTGCGCTCAATAACCCAATGCCCGTGAGAACCGGCGTGGCGCTGCGTGTGACCATAGAGAAAAACGAAAAGAACATTACTGGAACGGTCAACAGATAGGCCAACCATCTACGGCGTACCACCATATACAGCAGGAAATACAGCAGCAGAACCGTCAGGTTTATGGCAACAGCGACGCTTGGAGCCGCCAACGTCCCCCCCAACGCTTTACGCCCTTCCGTTATCAAATAAGCAGAAGGAGGCTGTAATCCTGATCCCCCGGAAAAATAGAAGACGACATTCATGAGCGTGATAACTCCAACTCCAATCAACAATCCAATCAGCATGTCACGCCCCACACGTGGGTCACGAATATTGCCTGCCAACATTCGATTCCAGGTAATCAGTGTTTCGGGAATGCGCCGCCGGAGAAACGGTTCCAACGCCATATTGTAGGCATAGTTGAATACCCCGATTCCCAATGCCCATATAAAGGCGCGCATCCAACTCCACCACTCATCAGAGGACGGAGCGTGGTCTGTCCAGAGCGCCCCGTTGAGCAGAAACAGTGCTGCGGAAAAGAAGGCGAAGCGGAAAGACCCTGCATGATTCCCACGACCATTGTGATAATGAATGTAGGCCAACCACAACGCAGCAAACCGCAGCGCCCAGAAAACGAGATTCACGATCAGACCGGAAATTCCTGCCACCCGGCTCGGTGGTGGCGACGGTTGGCGCTCCGGTTTCGTCCAGGGTTCGATAACCTGAAAGTAAACCAGCCTGCCCCGATACGTGGCCGCTTCCAACCGAACAGGCATCTGCGGCCAATCAGGATAATGCCCTGTCCACGCGGCCCGCTGATCGCAGACAGTTGGTGGCGTCCATTGCGATTCGGTTGAGGCGAAGCTGGATGGATCAAGTTCGGCGGCGGCAAACAGTCCCGCCCAGTCAAAGGATTTTTGTTCCGCTGATTTACTTTCATCCAGTTGCGGCGGCACAGCAGAGAAATACCGCAAGCGGCCCAGCGTATCCATTCGCACCGACAGCATGCCCGCTACTGTTTGGGGCGGGTCATTGAAAGCCACTTCGCCTATTGAGTTACCACCCTGCACCTCTCCAAGCAAGTATTGCGGGCTTTCCCGATGCCAGAATTCATAGTAAGGCGGACGACCAGTAGCGAGTTGTTCTTTGGAGAGGAGATGGCGACGATCCGCATTCTCACCCACATACGACAGCAATGCAAAGTTCTTGCTGATTTTGTGAACGGTGTCGAGCGGTTTGTCAGGATACCCAAACCGCGCCGACAATTCCCGCGCCCGACGTGCCAGCGCCTCCGGCGGAATTTCCAACGGGACACTGCTTTGCGGAGACACTTTGGGATTCAACCAAAGCGCGACCAGTACCAAAGCAATTACCCCAGCCAAACAAGCCAGCGCAACTTTCGGTTTCAGTGCCGATACGCCGCCCGCTGCCGCGACAACCTCTGGCGAAGGCGTTTCGCCCAACGCCAATGCCGCTGCCAACGGATCGCCGCCCGGCAAAGCATCCGCTACTTGCTTCGCTGATGCCAACCGTCTGCCTGGGTCTTTTTCCAAACACCGCAAGATCACGCGCTCGACCAACGGATCAAGGTCTTTCACCCAACTCGACGGATTCGTCGGCGCAGAGCTTTCGTGCATTCGTCGCAATTCGTCCAACGATCCCGCTTCAAAGACGCGCTTGCCCGTGAACACTTCGTACAGCACCAAACCG
>CAZWAK010000121.1:0-23365 GCA_964631865.1 uncultured Heliobacteriaceae bacterium
CGGCATCATTTACCCCGAAATCACCGAGATGCAAGCCCGCGCAATTTTCGAGGCTGCCGTGAAAGTTCAAAAAGAAGGCGTCACCGTCAAGCCGGAAATCATGATTCCGCTCGTTGGCAACGTCGCCGAATTGAAGCTGCAAGCCGATGTTGTGCGCCGCGTCGCCGCCGAAGTCTTCGCCAAAGAAGGCACGACGGTAGATTACCTAGTCGGCACAATGATCGAAGTCCCGCGCGCCGCGTTGACCGCGAATCGCATCGCCGAAGTCGCCGAATTCTTCAGCTTCGGCACCAACGATTTGACGCAAATGACGATGGGCCTGAGCCGCGACGATTCCGGCAAATTCCTGCCCGCGTACGTCGAGAAGAAAATCTACGCCGACGATCCGTTCCAGGTCCTGGATCAGGAAGGCGTCGGCCAACTCGTAGACATCGGCATCAAGAAAGGCCGCGCAACGAAAGCCGACTTGAAAATCGGCATCTGCGGCGAACATGGCGGTGAACCCGAATCCGTGATGTTCTGTCATCGCGTCGGCATGAACTACGTGAGCTGCTCGCCGTATCGCGTACCGATTGCGTTGCTGGCCGCAGCGCAGGCCGCGATTGCCGACGAAAGCGGCGCGGCGATTGCGAAGACGACGGTATAGGTGCAGTACCCGAAGCAATAGCGACGGGGAAATGCGTTATTTTGAAGTGTGGCTTGAGGAACTACACCCTCCAAGCCACATTTCAGTTTAGAAACGTTTCTTTGATTGGCTCTATAAACATTTATTGCAAACCAACCCCCAATTCATGTAGTGTATGTTTTGCTTTAGAAAGAGTTAGGGGCGTTAAAAGGTTGAACCATGAGTGACACGAAAACCGATTTGCCGAAAAATGAGATTGATGGGGAGAAACACTCATCTGATGGGCAAGTTGTCAACGCCCTAATAAGAAGATTGGGTGATAATCTTACGATCCAAGACCCGGACTCGGGTAAAACCATTACTCTGAAAATCTCAGTTGCCGAGGATGATTCCACTGTAGACGAACCAGAAGAGTTTCGGTCAATACCGGTTGAGGAATTCAAATCGGTTTTGCAGAAGATTGATCAATTGGGGCTTTGTTGGACGGCGGACGTCATTCCATCGGTCAGAGTGAAAGATGATGTATCTAGCGATCCTTTGTCTGACCCCGAATTTTTAGAACTTACTCAGCAATATCCTCATTTGCCTTTTGAATTGAGTTCATTCACGAGGGCGCTATTGACAGGTAAAGTTCGTATTGGGGAAGCCGCAGCTAACGAAAATGAGTTCTACCAAAAAGCGGCGGTTGTTCAGGAGTTTGTCCTTTCGCCGAGATTTAAACATGAGTTTTTCTTCAAAAACTCGATCAAAGTACCATATTTTACTGACCTAGACTGGGAAGTTGTTATTAAGGCGTATGAGCGAAATGTGGACGTTCGACCTGACGTTGTTTATGGGTTAATTTCACTTGCTTTTATCAAAAGCGACTCCTCAAATCCTTGGAATTCAAGGCCCCCTCGTCAGGCTGTTACAGTTGCAGTTGACGAAAAATTGGTTGATAAGATAATTGAATCACTTACTGACTTAAAAAAGGCCTTGCAGAAGGCTCGTAAAGATATTGAATCCATTCAGGCAGAGAAGTGAATATATGTTAACTAACCAAAACAAAAGAGAGAACAAGTGGGGGCATTCCTCTCATCTGAGAAAGCCCGCAAATTTGTGGTTGGGAAAAAATGCTAAGCACAAAGAGCTACCTTGGGGACAAGTGCTTTGCCCCAAAGCAATCAATCAAGTTCTTGTTGCAATTGGTAGTCTTGGCACAAGTGAAGATTATGACGAAGATTTTCTTAAACCTACAGAGAGTAATTTTACTGAAGTTCTGAGATTGATACGCTCGCTCTATTCTAAGGCTAGTAAGAGCGACCTCTATCCTATCCCTCACGTTTCTGCCGACGGTGATGGGGGGGTTAGACTTCGCTGGGTTAATGGAAGTAAGGAAATTAGACTTAAATATAACGATGGATCAAGGAAAAAGTCATACATCTATCACCAGCAAAATGACGATTATGATATCGAATACGAAGTAAATAGTGAAAACCTCAAGAAATGGCTTGATTGGTTGATCTCGGCTAAAACTTAATCATAAAGGTCCCCCACTCAATGGAGTCAGTAACTCAGCCAAGCGTTCAAGACGTTTACCGTGCGCTAAAAAAACAGTTCTTCGACGCACAAACAAAAGAGGTATTCCCGGATGCCTACTATTGCCGCCCTGGTAACGATTTTCATGGGTTATCCGTTCGGTTTTCTATTGATCAGCACATCCAAAAACGTAAGGTATTGCCATTCAAATGGAATGGCATAGCTGAAATTTCGGTTGTAGAAATAGAAAGCCTTGACCTGAAACTTGTCAAAGATAAAGAGGATCACGCAAATATTATTGGCGTCCCGCGAAGAGAGGATTGCCGAGAGAAGGATCGGGAAAAAGATAACTATGAAGAGCTAAAAGACCGGTTAGTTTACGATGATAAAAAGGCCGAATATCTGGCTGGCGAATTAGCCAAGTACTCGTGTTTAGTATACGTGGATTCCTGATACCCCGAACGAAACAGTCGGGCTTTGAAATGGGGCATTGCAAAGCGAGAAGCACGGATGACAATGATTTTAGATTTTACAGAATGAAACACGCCACTTTTGAACAGGCAGTCGAGAGGGTTGAGGCATTGTCCCTCGAAGACCGTAAACAATTTAACGAATGGTTCAAACAGCAGGAGCAATTGGACACAAAGGCAAACGGAACTTCTGTGATTGAGTCGCCAATCCAAGTCACACCTTCAACCTTAGAGGAACGAGAAGCCCGATTTCAGCGCGCGTTGCACTGGCTCGAAGAAAACAAAATCCAGTATTTGGGGCAATGGGTCGCGCTGGACGGAGATCAGTTGCTCGCGGCGGGAACGGATGGCAAACAAGTCTATGCCGAAGCCGTTGCCGCTGGCGTAGCGGTTCCGCTCTTGCAACAAATCACCGCAGACGATGATTTGCCGTTTGGAGGGTGGTAGACATGGCAGAAACTTGGCACTGTCCTTGAGCAATTACAACGATCCCCTTGAATAGAGTGAGTTGTTCGCAGAGCAAGCTGGAGATTCCAACCAAACCATAAGGAGCCTTTTAAATGACTACTAGAACAAATCGGCAATGGCGGCTGGCGGCGCGTCCCGTCGGCTTAATCAAAGACTCGGATTTCACCTGGGGCGAAGAAGCTGTCCCCGAACTCAGCGACGGGCAAATCCTCGTGCAAAACAAATACATTTCCCTCGATCCGACGAATCGCGTGTGGGTGACGGATGTGCCGTCGTACCTGCCTCCGGTCGGCATTGGCGAAGTGATGCGCGGCGGCGCGATTGGCGAAGTGATTGAATCGCGCAATCCGGCGTTTACGGTTGGCTCGCACGTGCAGGGCTTGCTCGGCTGGCAGGATTACTACGTTGGCAATGGGCAGGGATTGCAAACGTTGCCCGCTATGCCGGGTGTGCCGTTGACGGCGTTTATGGGCTTGTTTTCGCACATCGGATTGACCGCGTATTTTGGCTTGCTCGACATCACGAATCCGGAAGCAGGCGAAACTTTGGTCGTGACGGGGGCTGCGGGCGCGGTCGGTTCGCTGGTCGGGCAAATCGGCAAGATCAAAGGCATGCACGTCGTCGGCATTGCGGGCAGCGATGAAAAATGCAAATGGATTGTGGACGATCTCGGCTTTGATGCGGCGGTCAATTACAAAACCGAAAATGTGCGCGAAGCCTTGAAAAAACACTGTCCGAACGGCATTGACGTAGATTTTGAAAATGTCGGCGGCAAGATTTTTGACGACATCCTGACCTTGATGAATTTGCACGGCAGGATTTCGTTGTGCGGCGCGATTTCGGGTTACAACTCGACCGAGCCTGTGCCGGGGCCGTACAACTTTTTCAGCATCATTTCCAAACGTCTCCGCGTTGAAGGCTTCATCGTGATGGATTATTACAACCGCGCGCAGGAAGCGATGAACGAACTTGGTCAATGGCTGATGCAGGGCAAAATCAAATACCGTATTGACGAAGCCGACGGCTTGGACAAAGCTCCGCAGGCGCTGAACAAGTTGTTTACGGGGGAGAATGTGGGGAAGTTGGTGGTGAAAGTTTAGTGGTCGGTGGTCGGTGGTCGGTGGCCGGTTTACGGTCACCGGCTTTGTCTGTTCCGTCGGTAGCGTTTGGTGGAGCCGCGACGATAAAAGCGAATCAACCGACCACCAACCACCAACCACCGACCACCATTCAGATGTACGCAATCACATCAATCTCCACCAACGAATCGCCGGGAATCCACGCGGCGGCAATCGTGGTTCGTACCGGCGGCTCATCACCGAAGCGACCGCGAAAGGCTTCGTTCATCGGCGCGTAATCTTCGGCTTTCGCCAAATAGACATTGCACTTCAAGACCTTGTCCATCGAAGACCCGGCGTTGACGAGTTCCTTTTCGATTTCGTCGAGCACGTGTTTGGTGTGGGCTTTGATGTCGCCCGCGAAATGCGCGCCTTTGCCCGCGATGAAGAGCAGATTGCCGTAGGAAACCGCGCCGTTGAAGAGGCCGGGTTTGTCGGGCTTTTTGCCTTTGTAATGGACTTTTTTGGTGGGTTTGGATTGCGCGGCGGCAGTGGTTGGGACAACCGCAGCGGCGGCAGCGGTTTTGAGAAGTCTGCGTCGTTGGGTATTCATAATTCTCCTTATTCTTTGACAGCGACAACAGCGATGCGCACCAGTGGCGGATTCCCCTGGGTGCGGTCGGCGACAGGGAAGGGTTGCACGGTGGTGCGCGTGGGCGGCGCGTTCGTGAAGAACGTCGCGTAAGTTTGATTCATCGGCGTGAATTCTTTGATGTCGTCTAAATACACATTGCTCGCCGTGACCATCGAGAGTTTCGCGCCGTGTGATTCCAAGCCTGCGTAGAGCTTTTGCATCGCGGCTTTGACTTGCTCCGAGACCGTTTTGTTCGCGGCTTCATTGCCGAGTTGCACCGAGCAAAATACCGTGTCGCCGTCCGCCGCGCAGTACGTCGCCGAGCGGGCGACGCGCTTCACCTTTTTGGCGGCGATGACGGAATACGCGGCTTGCATTTGGTTCGGCAACTCGCGCATTGGAATCAAGGACGACGCGGTCACGCCGTAGAAATTACTCAGCACGACGTGGCTGCTTTTGAGCTTGGCTTCCGCCAGCACTTTTTTCATATTCGCTTCGGCTTCATTCGCTGACTTGCCGTAGACGCCCGAAAAATACGTGCGATTACCGACTTGAATTGCTGCGCTGGCGTGGCCGAGCGGTGCAAGCGATTTCAGCGCCAGCACTTTTTTCTGCTGCAAATCGCGCACGGCGACCGCCGTCAGCTCAATCGTCGTGTCGGTCGGCATCTTCGCCACGCCGATCACAATGCGCGCGGGCGGATGGTTCGGAAAGTAACTCGCGTAAACTTTGTCCACTTCGGCCAAATCGCTCATTTGCTCCAAATACAATTGCATGTGAACAACGTGTTCCATCGTCAAGCCCGCCGCTTCGATGATGGCTTTGACGTTTTCGAGACATTGTTTGGCCTGCGCGGTGATGCCGTCGGGCAGATTGTTTTTGGCGTCGCGTACGCCTTGCCCGGAGACGTACAAATAATCTTTGACCAAGATGCCGGGGCTGTATGGCCCAACCGGTTTGGCAGCGTTCACGGGCACAATGACTTTGCGCTCTTGTGCGAACGCCGGGAGCAACAAGCAGAGGCTCAGGAATAGGAACATTGGTTTTCGCATGGCGCAGGGATTATAAGAAAGGCGACGCCAGATGTGTAGCGCGCCGCCGTTGTTGTGAACACTTTTCTTGGCAACCTTCTCCCTTGTCCACTCTCCATTGCTGGCAGGAGGACATCTTCTTAGCCAGCATCCCTGCCAACTGTGGAGAGTTGAGAAGGGAGAATTGAGCCTGCTTCCCCGTGAGGTCGTCTTGATCTTCATGGAGTTGCTTTAGTCAAGCCGGTTGAGTTTTTGCTGCCAGCGGCTGCGCTCCCGCCGCGTTGCTTGACCTCGTTGCAGCGTCGGCGTATGGTTGCGCCATTCAAAAGTAATAGCGTTATTGTTCCCAACTCTCGCATTGCTGCCCACGACCGCAGGCGGCGCGTTCCCGCCGCCAGTCACGCTGTCGCGCGGGCCGAGCGCAAGCACCGGCATCAGCGCACCGATGCGGCAGATGCAGTTCGGGTTGAAGCTGTTGTTCTGAGGATGGAATGAAGCAACCACTGATGACCGCTGTGACGGAGCAACCGGACTCCGATCACGACAGTGCGTGGAAGGAGATGATCGGCGCGTATTTTCCGGCGTTTGTCGAGTTCTTCTTCCCGCACATCTACCCCGAAATAGATTGGACGCGCGGCTATGAATCGCTCGACAAGGAATTGGCCGCGATTCGTCCCACACATGCGACCGGCAAGCGCATCGCCGATAAGCTGTTCAAGGTCTGGCTCAAGAACGGCAAGGCGGCGTGGTTGCTGATTCACATCGAGATTCAGGATCGCGTTACGAAGGTGTTTGCGCGGCGGCTGTTCATTTACAACTACCGGCTGCTTGATAAAGAAAAGCATCGCGTCGAAGTCGTGAGCCTCGCCGTTCTTACCGGGCTGGCACGCAGCAAAACCGGACGCTACGAAGCCCAACGCTGGGGTTGCAAGACGACGTTCGAGTTTCCCTGTGTCCGCATTGCGGATTATGCTGAGCGTTGGGACGAACTCGAAGCGAGCCACAATATCTTTGCGGTAGCCGTGATGGCGCAGTTGAAAGCGCACCAGACGAAGGGTGATAATGCGACCCGGATGGATTGGAAGCGGCGGCTGATTTTCAGCCTGTATCGGCGCGGCTTCAGTCGCGAGCAAATCGTCAATCTCTTTCGCTTTATCGAATGGATCATGACATTGCCGCCAGGGTTGGAGCAGCAGTTGCGGCAGGAAGTTTATGATTACGAGGAGGGCCAAAAGATGCCGTTTTTAGCGAGTTTTGAGCGTGAAGCGCTGCAACAAGGATTGGAGCGAATGCGAGGTTTAACTATTCGGCAGTTGGAATCCAAGGTGGGCGCTTTGGCTGAACGCCTACAGAAGCAACTGGACAAACTTTCTACTGAGCAAGTCGAGCAACTTGGAATCGCCTTGCTCGACTTCCAATCCAAAACCGATCTGACGAATTGGCTGAAAGCGCATCCGCCGCAAAACGGGCGGGCGCGTAAGGCAGTGAAGGGGACTTGAGCATGCCAATGTCCCGTTCAAAACCACCGGAATTTTACTACCCTGAAGAGGGTAGCCAGTTACCGTCTTTAATTGACTATGTGCGAGAAAGAGAGGCACGCGAATTTGAACTAGGGGTGACAGTGGGAATATTCGATACGACTTTCCGACTGTTGAGATCCAAAATCGGGCCCTTGGGCGACCGCTTACAGAATCAAATAGACCTGCTTTCACTCGAACAGGTGAAACAACTCGGAATTGCATTGCTGAAATTCGAATCCAAGACTGATTTGACAAATTGGCTGAAAGCGCATCCGCCGCACTACAAACAGACGTGCAAAGCGGCCAAGTCGGCTTGAACTCGCAATAACATCATCCTTCCCAACGCAAACCATGAAACACAGAATCTTGTTGCTATGCTTGCCGATCTTGCTCCTGACGTGGTGGGGCGGAGCCAGCGTTCTTTCCCTCACTGCCGAACCCATCAAAATTCTGCGCTACCAACCCGTCCCGATGCGCGATGGCATTAAGCTGTATGCTGACGTCTATCGCCCGCGTGCGGAAGGCCGCTATCCGACGCTCGTCGTGCGCACGCCATACGGAGTGCAGCGCGACGGCGTTCACGAGACGATGATGAAGTTTGCGCAGCGCGGCTATGCCGTCGTGATGAACGACACGCGCGGGCGTTATGAATCGGAAGGCAAATGGGAGCCGTTTCGCAGCGAGGCCAACGACGGCTACGACACGATTCAATGGGCCGCGAAACAGGCGTGGTCGAATGGTCGCGTCGCTACGCAAGGTGGGTCGTATCTCGGTCACGTGCAATGGGCGGCAGGGAAATTGCAGCCGCCGAATTTAGTCGCGATGTTCCCCGCAGTCGCTTCGACCAACATTTATGCCAATTGGATCACGTTCGGCGGCGCGTTTCGCCTGTCGTTCAATTACGGCTGGGGCGTCGTGCGGATGCCGAATCGAATTATGCTGCCGCAGTATTGGCACAGCGAAGCATACTCGCCGAACGAGTTGAAATACGAAACGATCCTGAAGCATTTGCCGCTCAAGGATCACGACCTCGAAAGCGCGGGCTACACGGTGCAGCATTACCGCGATTGGCTCGCGCATCCGGGTTACGATGCGTACTGGAAAGCGATCAGCGACGAAGAGCATTTCTCCAAGATCAATGTGCCAGTGCATACGAGTGGCGGCTGGTTCGATATTTTTGTGGCGGGCACGATCAACGGCTTCGTCGGCGTGCGCCAACACGGCGCGAACGAAAAGACGCGGCGCGAATCCAAAATGATTATCGGCGCGTGGGGACACGGCCCGTCGCAGAAGTTCGGCGACGTGGATTTCGGCCCGCAAAATATGCGCGTGCAGTTCGAGACCGAATTGCGCTGGTTCGATCATTATTTGCAAGGCAAAGACAACGGCATCAACCGCGAACCGCCCGTCGAGATTTTTTACATGGGCATCAATCAATGGCAGCACGAACAGGACTGGCCGATTCCCGGCACGAAGTTCACGCCCTGGTACATTGCGAGTAACGGCAGCGCGAATACGGCGAACGGCAACGGCACGCTGAGCGCGCAGATGCCGAGCAGTGCGACGAGCGATCAATTCAGCTATGATCCGAACGATCCCGTGCCGACGCTCGGCGGCAACAATTGCTGCGGCACGCCGACGATTGCTGGGCCGAAGGATCAACGCCCACTCGCCGACCGCAAAGATATTTTGGTCTACACGAGTCCCGCGTTGACCGAACCGCTCGCCATCGCCGGGCCAGTGAAGATGAAGCTGTTTGCCGCAACTGATGGCCCCGACACGGATTGGGTCGTGAAGTTGATTGATGTCGCGCCGAATGGTTTTGCGATGAATATTTGCGAGGGTATTATTCGGGCGCGCTATCGCAAAGGCACGGACAAAATGGAATTGCTCAAACCAAACGAAGTCTACGAATACGAAATTGATCTGGTCGGCACGGCGAATGTCTTCCTGCCCGGTCATCGTCTGCGCATAGACATCACGAGCAGCCATTTCCCGCAGTTTGATCGCAATCCAAACACGGGCGAAGCGTTCGGGCAATCGGCCAAACTGCGCGTGGCGAAACAAACGATCTTTCATACGGCACAGCGCGCGTCGGCCATTGTTTTGCCGGTCGTGCCGTTGCCGAAAAACAAGGCGCTGAACTAACGTCGGTGCGCCCGCATCCTGCGGGCAATCGCTCTGGCGCAAATCTTTCTGCCCGCAGGATGCGGGCGCACCAAACGCAAGGCAGGTTCACTATGTCCACTCGTCGTAATTTTATTCAGGCTCTTTCCAGCGTTCCCTTTGTCGGCGGATTGCTTTCTGTTACAAGGCTCGCTATGACAAAAGAAAATAGTCGGGATTATTTCAAAGAACTCGGCGTGCGCCCGTTCATCAATGCGGCGGGCACGTACACGACGTTGACGGCTTCGTTGATGTGGCCGGAAACGGTCGAAGCAATTAACTACGCTTCCAAAGTGTTCGTGCCGCTGAATGATTTGCAGGAAGCGGCGGGCAAGCGCATTGCCGAATTGATTGGCTGCGAAGCCGCGATGGTGACTTCGGGCGCGGCGGCGGCGTTGACGGTTGGCACGGCAGCTTGTGTCGCGGGCAAGAACGCGGACTGGATCAGGCGCATTCCTGATTTGTCGGGCACCGCGATGAAGAGCGAAGTGATTGTGCAGAAGACGCATCGGTATGGCTACGATCACGCCGTGCGCAATTGCGGCATCAAGATGATCGAAGTTGAAACGGCGGATGAACTCGAACGCGCGGTGAATGAAAAGACCGCGATGATGCTGTTCTTCAATGACGCCGACCCGCGCGGCAAAATCAACGCGCAGCAATTTGTCGAGTTAGGGAAGAAGCACAACGTCCCGACCTTCAATGACGCTGCTGCCGACACGCCGCCGAATGATCGCTTGTCGCTGTACACGAAGATGGGCTTTGACCTCGTGACGTTTTCGGGCGGCAAAGGCATCCGCGGGCCGCAGAGCGCGGGCTTGCTGCTTGGTCGCAAAGATTTGATTGAAGCCGCACGGCTGAATTGCTCGCCCAACAGCGATTCCATCGGGCGCGGGATGAAAGTCAACAAAGAAGAAATCCTCGGCATGATGGTGGCGGTCGAGACGTACTTGAAACGCGATGCCAAAGCCGAATGGAAAGAATATGAACGCCGCGCGAAAGTCGTCAGCGACAGTGTGAAAGACGTCAAAACCGTCACGACGGAAACCTACGTGCCACCGATTGCGAATCACGTGCCGACCGTGAAAATCAATTGGGACAAGGCGACGCTGAATTTGACTGCGGATCAAGTGCGCAAGCAATTACGCGACGGCAAACCCGCGATTGAAATTGCGCCGAATTCCTCGCCGGGTGCGGCAGCCACGCAGGAAATCCACATCGGCATCTGGCAATTGCAGCCGGGCGAAGTGGACATCGTCGCCAAGCGGCTGCGCCAGGTTTTTCAGGTATAGATGTACCGCGATTTGGCAAATCGCGTGCGTTCCCTACCACCGCCCCGCGATTTGCCAAATCGCGGTACATCTTTCTTTTGCAGACGGGCTTACTTGATTGTCACACCGACCAGATTCGCGGCTTTGCCATCTACGGTGAGCCGCACTTCCACATCCCCGCGCCCGATCAGCGTGCGATTCAGCCGCACGTTGACTTGATCGAGGCCGATGTAGCCGGGCGCGATTCCCGCGTACAACACCTGTGCATTTTCACCGCCGACCGTGACGCTCACATTTGTCAACGAACTGCGATGGCGAATGCCTGTGCCGAACAACACGAGAAAGACCTGATCCGTTTCCGGCCCCAAATCAATCGGGACGGCGACGGGTTTGTTTTGCGCCGTATCGAAGCGCCACACGGATTCGTACGTCACGTCTCCATTGGCGCGGATGCGCTGCGCCAGCGCGGCGGCGATGCCTTGTCCATTGGAGCTGGCGCTGAACAGCCCCGGTGCGACGGAGGTAATGCTGATCGTGCTGCTGAAGGTTGTGCCTGTGCTGCTGGTGACCAACACGGTTGCCACGCCATTCGCCGTGCCGTTCGGGATTTGATAGTTGATCTGTGTCGGCGAGACATAAAACAGCGGCGCGAGTCGCGTTACGCCGAGGTTGTCGCGCACAGTCACGGTCGTGCCCGCGAGCGAAGTGGGCAGCGGAATCGCTGGCGCGGCTTGTGTGGTCGTGGCCAGATTCGTTCCGAACGCGGAGACGATGGAGTCGCTGGCCAGTTCGCCTGCCGGAGCATAACTCGCCCCCGACACACTCGCGCTGGTGCCGAGTTCGGAGGCCGGGCGAGTGCGGCGGACGCGATGATTGCTGGCGTCAGCGATGTACAAATTGCCCGCCGCATCCAACGCGACTGCCGCCGGGACAGACAGTTGTGCGCTGGTGGGCGCACCGCCGTCGCCGCTTGCGCCCGCTGTGCCGATGCCTGCGACGGTCGTGATGACGCCTGTGCTGATCGTCACTTTGCGAATGCGGTGATTCAGTTGATCCGCCAGATACAGGTCTCCGGCGGCATCTACGGCGAGGTGGAACGGAAAGTTGAGTTGCGCCGTGCTTGCCGGTATGGCGTCGCCGTTGTAGCCATTTGTTCCGGTTCCGGCAATCGTCGTGAGCACGCCATTGCTCGCTGCCACCCGACGCACACGCCTGTTGCCGTAATCCGTGAAATACACGTTGCCCGCGCCATCCACCGCGACACCCGCAGGGGCATTCAACAGCGCCTCTTTGGCCATTGCGCCATCAGGTGTGAAGCCGACAGAACCGTTTCCGGCAATCGTCGTGATTTTGCTGTCGGAAGCATTGACGCGGCGCACGCGATTGTTACCGAAATCGGCGATGAAGACGTTGCCTGTGGCATCCACCGCAACGCCCGTGGGATAGTTCAAGGCCGCATCTTTGGCCGGGCCGTCGTCGCCGCCAAACGAATCCTCCCCGTTGCCCGCGAAGGTATTGATCCTGCCGTCGGGCGTGACGATGCGGACGCGGTTGTTTTGCGAATCCGCGATGTAAACGTTGCCCGCCGCGTCCACCGCGATGCCGAGCGGTTCGTTCATCGCGGCTGCTGTGGCCAGCCCGCCATCGCCGGACGAACCGAGTGCGCCGCTGCCTGCAAACGCTGTGACCGTGCCGTTGGGCGCGATCTTGCGGACGCGATGATTTTGCGTGTCGCAGACGTACGTGTTGCCCTGCCGATCTACCGCGACCGCGCTGGGGAAGTAGAGGCGTGCTGCGGTTGCTGCCGCGCCATCGCCGGTTGCGCCGATCACACCAGTGCCTGCCAGCGTCAGAATGATCTGTGCGGCATTGAAGGTTACAGCGAGTTGCGCGCTGCCCATATTGCCGTTCGCGTCCCACGCTGTGACCGTGATGTTGTTCAGCCCTGCTTGCAACGCGACGCCCGTGATTGCCCACGTCGAAGTGCCAAGCGCCACGCCGCTGCCGCCGCGATCATTGCTCCAACGCACTTGCGACACGACGCCGTTGTCGGTCGCTGTGCCGCTGAGATTGAGCGCGGCGCTTGTGGCCGTGAACGTTGGGTTTGTGGTCGGCGCGGTGATGGCGACCGTTGGCGCGACGGCATCCGTCGTCAGGGCCACGACCAATCGTCGCAGCCGCGAGTTGTCGCGGTCGCCGATGAACAAATTGCCCGCCGGGTCTAACGCCAGTCCGGTCGGAAAATTCAAGCGTGCGGCCAGCGCCGCGACGCCGTCGCCATTGAAGCCCGCTGTGCCGCTGCCCGCAATCGTGTTGATGATGCCGTCGGAGGCGTTGACGCGACGCACGCGCTGATTGTTGCGATCCGAGAAATACAGATTGCCCGCGCCGTCCACGACTGCGCCAATCGGCACGTTGACCTGCGCTGCTGTGGCCAGCCCGCCATCGCCCCCGAAACTCGCTACGCCGGTTCCGACGATGGTGTTGATGACGCTTGTGGCTGCGACGATCTTGCGAATGCGAGAATTGCCTGCGTCGCAGATATAAATGTTTCCCTGCGCGTCTACGGAGACATTGTTCGGGCTACTCAACTGTGCGGCATTGGCGGGGCCGTTGTCGCCGCTGAAGCCTGCCGTGCCTGTGCCTGCGATAGTGCTGATGACGCCATCGCTCGCCGCCACTTTGCGGACGCGGTTGTTGCCGAAGTCTGAAATGTAGACGTTGCCGTCTTTGTCTACCGCTACATTTTGCACATTGCTCAGTTGTGCCGCCGTTCCAGGGCCGCCGTCACCGCTGAAGCCTGCTGTCCCTGTGCCCGCAATTGTCGTGATGACGCCCGTGCTGGCCGTGACTTTGCGCACGCGCTGATTCGTGTTGTCCGCGATGTACAGATTGCCCGCGCCGTCCACCGCGATGCCGATGGGGAAACTGAGTTGTGCCGCGGTCGCCGCCGCCCCGTCGCCGCTGAATCCGGCAGTGCCCGCGCCTGCGACGGTCGTGATGAGGCCGTTGGGCGCGACTTTGCGGATGCGATGATTGTCGGAATCGGTGAAATAAATGTTGCCTGCGTTATCAATGTCGAGCCGAATGCCGCGACTGATTTGCGCCGCCTGCGCCTGCCCATTGTCGCCGCTGAAACCGCGCGTGCCTGTGCCTGCGACGGTGATGAGCAATGAAGGCGGGACGGCGTTGACTGCCACTGAAGCGCGGCTGATATTGCCCGTTGTGTCCTGCGCCGTGACGGTAATTACATTGCGCCCGCTCACTAATGGAACGCCTGTGATCGTCCACGTCGTAGTTCCGGTGGCCGTGCCGCTTACGCCGCGATCCGTTGTCCAACTCACAAAGCTCACGCCATCGTCATCGCTCGCCGTGCCGTTCACATTGATGCTGCCGGTCGTATTCGTCACCGGCCCGGTCGGATTCGTAATCGTAATGGTCGGCGCGGTGAAGTCCGGCTGTGCTGCCTGCACGACGGAGAAGCTGCGTCCGGCGACGCTGACTGTGCCGGAGCGAGGCCGGAACGAGGTGTTGGCCGCGACTTTCACATTGACTGTGCCGCCGCTCGTGGTCGTCGTGAGCCACGCGGCATTGCTTTCCGCGCGCCAGTTGCAGCCGTTGTTGGGCGCGGCGGTCACGTTCACGGCAAGGTCGCCGCCCGCCGCTGTGACTTCGCGCGTCGCGGGCGAGATCGAATAGTTGCAGCCGCTCAAATTCGCCGTCACTTTCCACGCGCCGCGCCCGTGCGTGAAAGCATAGAGCGTCGTCACGCCGTCTACGATGTTGAGGCTGAGCGATTCGGTGACAACGTTGGCGAAGCCTGTGTTGTCCGGCATCCAATTCGCGCCGCCATCCGTCGTAGTGAAGACGCCGAGGTCTGTGCCGATGTAGAGCCGCGCCGTGTTCGAGGGATCCACGACGATGCAATGCACAGGGATGTCTGGCAACGCGCCTGTGCCGCTGCCATCAATGCCCGTCCAGCTCGCGCCTGCGTTCGTGCTGCGCCAAACATGTGTGCCGCCGAACGTCGAATACGTCGCGTAGGCAATGTTGCGATTCGTCGGATCGAACGTGACCCATGACACCCAGCCCGAACGCGGTCGCGTGTCTGCCCACACGGTCGTCGGGCCGGACGAGAGCGCAATGTCGGTGCGCAAAATGTAACCATCTTCCATGCCGACCAGCGCGTAATTCGCATCGGTTGGCGCAACCGTAATCGCGCTCACATATTCGGCTCCTGCCGTGATCGCGCTGGCGCGTGACCATTGCGCTGCGCCGTTGGTCGTGCGCCAGATGTACGCATCGCCTGTCCATAAACGTTGCGCATCGCTGGGGTCCATGATGTACGGCGTCACAAACGTGCCGCTGTCGCCGATGCCGAAGATGGCCGAACTGAAGGTCGCGCCGCCGTCGGTGGATTTGCGAAAGTTGATGCCGGGAAAATTCGCGTACAACGTCGTGCCGTTCGGCTCGACCGCGACGTAGCCGCCGTCGCCGCCGTTGATTTCGCGCCAGCCGTTCACGCCGCTTGCGTCTGCGCCGAGCAGCGTGCCGTTATCCTGCGTGCCGCCGAAATAGCTTTTGCCGTCGGGGAAGGGCAAGCCGTGATAAAACTGCGTGACACCATAGCCGTTGTTGAGCGAAACCCAACGCACGGCGCTGTTGGCCGGACTGCACGGCGCTCTGCTCCCGGTCGCCACCGCTGCGCGCGCATCCTCCGTGCGGAAAAGGCCGCCATCGCCGCCGACAAACATCGTCTTGTTCGTCGTGCCGTTGTACTGCGGATGGAATGCGATCACGTGCTGATCGGCGTGCGCGTATTGCGGTGCGAGCGCCGCGATGCCGCCATTCGCCCACCAATGCGACGCCTGCCCCCAATTGCTGCCGCTGTCGTCCGAACGGAAGAGGTCAACACCGCCGGCCCAGACGCGGTTCGCATCATTCGGGTCAACGGCGATGACGTTGTCGTACCAACCCTGATTGATGAACGCATTGCTCGTGTTCAAGCCACAATCTGTGAAGAACAATCCCCAGGGATTCGACAGCAGCGCCGTGTTGAGTTTCGTTGCATTCGAGTTGCGCACCTGCGCCGTCCACGTGCCGGAATCGCCGCTCATGGTCGAGCGAAACACGGCGTGCAGCCCGAACTGGTACGAACCGCTGGCGATGCTGGACGCCAGGGCATAGATCACGTTTTGATCCGACGGCGCAATCGCCAGCGAAGTGCGTCCCATGCCCGTTTCGGTGTGTACGGATGTCCAGACGCCGCTGCCCGACGCATCCGTGTTGCGATAGATTGTGGCTTGCGCGAACGTCCCGCAGGAAGCAAATAGATAGTCTGTCGTTTGGTCGGTGCGAATCGCCAAATCCAGGCAACCGCCTGACACCGTGCTGCTCCCCGTACCCGTCGGATTGTGCGCCAGCGTCCAGGTTGTGCCGCCGTCCGTTGAGCGCCAGATGCCTGCGCGCGTTGCCGCATAGAGCCGCTGATTATTGACCGGGCTGACGACGATGTCGTTGACGTAGTAAAAATCTGCTGTTGCCGTACTGTCCAATCGTGTCCACGTCGTGCCGCCATCCGTCGTCTTGAAAATGCCTGCGCCGCGCACCGCATCGCCATTGAAAAAACCTTCCCCGGTTCCAGCGTAAAGGATGTTGGGATTGGTCGGGTCGAGGGCCAGCGAGTTGACGCCAATGTTGGCGATCAGATCGCTGAGCGGCGTCCAGTTCTGCCCGCTGTTGGTCGTCTTCCACACGCCCCCGGCCACGCCTGCGGCATAGATCACGTTCGGCGTGGTCGGATGAATCACGAGCGCGCGCGTCCGCCCGCCGATATTGCCCGGCCCCAACGGCGTCCATTGCCCCAGCAGCATTTGATCCGCCGTCATTTCCGCGCGCGGGGGCAACGTGCGGCCTTGCGCAGTGGAGTATTGCCGCATCTCGCGGATCTGTTTTTGCGCCGCGAAATAGCGTTCGACGGGCAATTCCGTCGCGTCGGCGGGCAGCCGTTTGCGCCGGAAAAACTCCATCGCCTCCTGCGGCTGATCGTAGCGTTGCGCGTTTTTCACTTTAGCCTGGGCGAGTTTGTTGGCTTCGGAACTCGACAGCGACTTACTGATCGTGGGTGGCTGCGGTCTGCTCTTTTTCTGCACCACCTTTTTGCGTGCTGTAGTTGTGGCAACGGATTTGTTGCGGCGTAGCGATGAAGTTTTTTGCGCGAACGACAGACTGCTGAACAAACCGATGACGAGGCATAAATTGACCAATAATCTCGGGGCTAAGGTTTTCACTCTATCCTCCTTGCTGACGTAAAAGGGAGTTGGCTTGGCTGCGAACTCGTTTGTTATTTGCTGACCGTTGTTATTTGGCTGTGCGTTGGCCATTTCATGGGGCGTCTCTTGGAAAGAGTCACCCCCTTACGAACATTTTTGCGAGGCGCACATTATCGTAGAAGCGGGGCGTTTTTCCTAGCCCGAAGCAGGCGGAGCGGAAAATTTTTGGCGGTGTTTGGGAGGCGCAGGCAGAGGAAGAGCCGATGAGAAACGCGAAGTTTCCCATCGGCTTTGTGTTGGCGAAACCGCTTCAGTTGAGGATGAAATTGAACGAAATCACGCCGGCGACTTTCACCGGCTTGCCATTCAGCATGGTGGGCGAGAACACCCATTGCAGCGCGGCTTTTTGCGCCGCATCTTGTAACATCGGATGCCCGCCGACCGCCGTTGCACTCACCACGCGACCTTCCTCCGAAATCGTGATCTGCACCGGGACAGTGCCGTGTGCTTTGACCTGCTTGGCGATTTGCGGGTACGGCGGTTGCGCTTTGCGAATGGCCTTGCCCTGCAAAATTACGCTGGGGACGGTCACAATTTCCTGTGGCTTCGGGGTTGGCGCAGGCGTGGGGGTGGCTTTTGGTGTTGGAGCAGGTGGCGGCGGCGGCGCTTCCACGTTATCGTTACAAGTTATGCAACCGGGTGAATAGGGAACCCCTGTGCCAGACGTCGCTCCAATCGGTGGTGCGCCCACAATCACCGTGCCACGAGTTTTCGGCGGGAGTGGGGTTACGGTTTTGGGATCGGCAATTTCTTTGGGTGGTTCTTTGGGCGCGACAAAGTCAGGCGGCGGCGCAGGCTTCGGGGCCCGCGCAAGCTCAGGCGGCGGCGCAGCGACTGGCACTGGTGGTGCGGTAAAAACTAGCTCGGAAGAGTTGGCTTCTGCCAGTCCCGGATTGAACCAAATGACGGTCAGCACGGCGAGCGCTGACAGCGCCGTGCCGTAAATCAGGCTCGTGACCAAGTAAAACCTGTTCCGGCCTTGCGGTTTCTGTTTGGTAGATTCTACGAGTTTATCGAACATAGTTGCCTCCGTGAGATGTAAGTTGCGCCGATGGGTCTCACGAGCTGAGATTTGAGATTTGAGATTTGAAATTTGAGATTAATTCAGGCCGTCCAATTGCAAGCCGATGGGGCCTGCGCCGCTTTCTTTGACCGTGTCAATGACCGCTGTGACTTCGCTGTAGCGCAAGGTTGGAGCGCCTTTGATGAAAACCGTCTTGCGATCTGGCGGACGCCCGTCGAGCGCCGTGTGGAGCAGGGAATTGAGGTCGCTGAGCGTTTCCGCTTTGGTTTGATTGAGCGCATAGCCTTGTTCGTGCGAGACGCTGACGACCAGCGTCAGCGAGTGATCTATCAACTCGTTGTTCTCCTTTTTTTCCGGCACTTTGGTGTCGTACTTGTGCGGCTTGACAGGGCTGATGGCCATAAAAATAATCAGCAACACGAGCAACACGTCAATCAGCGGCGTGACGTTGATATTCGGTTTGGTGCGATACGCTCCACTCATAATCGTTTCTCCTCGGAAAAGGTAGGGCGATTTGCCAAATCGCGTTACGTTCATTTCACAAGACACACTTCGACCTGCCGCTGGAAATTCCAACGCGATAGCTTTCGCCTGACTGTCGAAGTGGTTAGGTTGCGATCACCCGGTGATGGTGATGCGGCTGAACATCAAGATGGTATCGGCAGGCGTAAACTTGCCGCGAATGTAGGCCGGTCGGAAGTTGGCCTGCCGCGCTAACGCCGTCGAAAGCTTGGTGATGACCGCCGGGTCATTAGGCGCTTCGATGACGTGCTTAACCGACGCGCGCCCATCGGTTTCCACGTATGCAATGACGGCGAATTGCTCTTCGTCCACTTCTTTCGTGAAGCCGATCAGCGTGCCGTGCGGGTCGAGAATCGGGCGCGGACTCGGCGCGGTCGGCAAGAGCAAATCTTTGAGTTGCGCAATTTCTTCGTCGCCGTTATTGGGTTGAATCGCCGTTTGTGCGGCGATGCGGAAGAACGCAAACGCGCGATGCGCCGGGCGCAAAATCGCATTGACGAGCATCAGCAGCAACAAGCACGAAACGACTGCCGCGAACGAACGCGAGAACAATCGAATGCGCCAATTGAGCCTGCGTTCTTCACGCCAGCGCGCGTCCAGTAATTGTTTGCGCGCTTCGATTTGCAACGCCCACATCGTCGCCGCTTGTAATTCCTGGGCTTGCGTTTCGGTCAGCGTCGCCACATTGCGCAAGGCTTCTGCTTGACTGCGTAACTCTGCCACGTATTGCTGGCACATCGGACACTCGTTCAAATGATGATTGAGCAAGGCTCGTTCGGACGGGCGAATTTCGCCATCCAGTTGCGCGGAAATCAAGGTTGTATAATCACGACACTTCATAAATTTTATCAGTACAACTTTAAGCGGGGGGCAATCGTCCTGCCGTGCGGTGGCACCAAAAGCGAAACCAAAAAGCGGTTTGTTGCTGACCTCGATTTGGTTTAGTTCGCCGACCCATCGGCAGTTGCGTCGTAAAGCACACACCGCACGGCACGACGATTGGCCCGAAAGAACTCAAAACAAACTCAAGCGTCCGTTTCCGTTGGCGCTCAAAATGGCGCGCAACATTTCGCGTCCGCGAGCAATGCGGGACTTCACTGTCCCGACCGAAATTTCAAGGATGCTGGCGATCTCTTCGTACGACATGCCTTCAATGTCGCGCAGCGCCACCGCAATCCGAAAATCTTTTTTCACTGCGCTGAGCGCGCGTTCCAACTGCTGCTGCCGTTCGTGCGCGAGCGTCGTGGCTTCGGGCGATTCTGCCGAACTGACGAGCGTTGCGCCGAGTGACAAGCGGTCATCTTCGTCCTGTGACAGCGGCTCATCCAACGAACAGGTTTCGGCACGATGGCGACGTTTCCACCAACGCTCAGAATTCAACGCCTGATTGACCGCAATGCGACAGACCCAGGTTTTCAAACTCGCTTCGCCACGAAAGCGGTCAAAGTGACGATAGATGCGCAGGAACGTTTCCTGCGTGACATCGCGCGCTTCTTCGGCGTCGCGCACGATGCGCAACGTCACCGAATAGACGAGCGGTTGAAATTCCGCGACCAACTCTGCAAACGCTTCCATCTCGCCCGCGTGCAGCCGTTCGCTGAGCGCCAATTCGCGGGGTTCGAGCGTCGCCGCTTCGCTCGCCGGGGCAGGCTGCGCAGGCTCGTAGACTTCCGCGACAGCTCCGTCGAGGTTGGTCTCAATGCCAATTGCCAGCCATGCCTTTTCTTTCACCAGCATGCGCACGCTCCCACTTTTGGTTCTTTTGTTTATCGAGGCCACGATCATCAACTTCCTGATGACATCTCCATTAGACTCCGGCCTGGGTTGCAAAGTTCCCGCCTATCTTACTACTTTTTTGCGCCCGCCCGCCGCGAAACTTTCCCTCGCCTGCCTGCGTCGCGCCTGAAGCCCCGCCGACAGCCTCTGAACGAAGCTAAGTTGAACCCTTGCAAGACAATAGATTTTGTAGTAGGGTGCGCGTGCTTGGCCATATCTTGTATGAGCGAGCAGGAGAAGCGTTCCACTGTGGCGAAAAAACTGAAATCTTTGATCGTCTTGGCGCTCGGAATCGGTCTGGCCTATTGGTTCGCGCGCGGCATTGATTGGGCGACGGTCGGAGCGTATTGGAAGGAAGCGAACGTCTCCCTATTGTTGCTGGGCGCGCTCTTTATCAATTTGACGATGCTGGTGCGGGCGGTGCGCTGGGTCACGTTTTTGCAGCCGATTACGCGCACGAATTTGTGGGACGCGCTGGCGGCGACGGTGATCGGGTTCGGCTGCATTTTCGTCGTCGGGCGGGCGGGCGATGTCGTGCGGCCTTTGCTCTTGAGCTTGCGCACGCGGATCAAAGCGAGCGCGACAATTGCGACGATTTTGATCGAACGCATCTACGATATGACGGCAGTCGCCGTGATGTTTGCCGTGAATTTGTTGCTGCTGGAACTGCCGGGCAGCAAAGCGGCAGACTTGCAAAAGATGCGCTCTCTCGGCCTGTTGATGCTGGTCGGGTTGGGCGTCGGAATCGCTTTGTTAGTGGTTTTGCGCTGGCGTGCGCAATGGCTGATCGGGTTCCTGGAAAAGTGCTTGCGCTGGTTGCCCAAACGCTTGCTGGATTTTGTGCTGGGCTTGCTGACGCATCTGTCGGACGGGCTGTCGGTGTTGCTGAACCTCCGCGAATTGCTCAAAACCATCGGGCAAACGGCAGTCGTTTGGGGGCTGATCGCGGTGGCGTATTGGTTCGTCGTGCGTGCGTTCGGGATGAACTTTTCCTTGAGCCAGGCGGTGTTTGTGCTGGGCGCGGGACTGGTCGGTTCATTGATTCCCACGCCGGGCGGTTCGGCGGGAGCCTTTCACGCCGCCGCACAAAAAGGCCTGATTTTTCTCGACGTCGAACCGAATCTCGCGGCGGCGGCAGCCATTGCCATTCATATCGTTTCTTTTGGATCCCCGTTTCTCTTTGCCCTGTTTTATCTGATGCGAACAGACATCAGTTTGCATCAGTTGCGCACGATGATGTCTGGTGCCGAATCGGAGCCGAACCAACCTTCTGAATCATTAGCCGGCCACCCAACCACAGGAGTTGAGTCATGAGATGCCCTTTTTGCGCTCACCTGGAAGATCGCGTGGTAGATTCGCGCGAATCCCGCGAAGGCGATTCCATTCGTCGCCGCCGCGAATGTCTGAAATGCGAACGACGCTTCACCAGCTATGAACGGATTGACGAAATCCCGTACATGGTCGTCAAGAAGGACGGACGCCGCGAACCGTTCAGTCGCGACAAAGCGATGACCGGACTGCTGCGTGCCTGCGAGAAACGCCCGATTCCGACCGTCAAGCTCGAAGCGATTATCAATGCCGTCGAAACTTACGTGCAATCGTCGCCCGAACGCGAACGCCAGACAAGCAAGATCGGCGAGATGATTATGCGCCGCCTCAAAGACCTCGATAAAGTCGCCTACGTGCGCTTTGCTTCGGTCTATTTGGAGTTTCAAGACGTGACCGAGTTTATGCACGAACTCAAAGGCTTGGTGCGCGCGCGCAAATAGAAGTCCGCGAAAAAGTCTCGCTTGCGCCGAGTCTTGGCTTGCAAAATAAAAACCCAGTTGCTAGTATTCGCGTTTTCGTAAAGTGGCTCTTTTACAATTTGTGTGCGTATTGCGTGGATAAGCCGGTGTAGCTTAGTTGGTAAAGCGTCTGATTTGTAATCAGAATACCGGGGGTTCGAGTCCCTCCACCGGCTCCAGATAAGTATTACGGCAATGGAACGGCAAGAACTAGAGCAGTTAATCAAAGAGCATCTCAGTATTTACCAGATTGCTGCTGCCAAGCAGGTTTCATATACGACCATCCGGTATTGGCTCAAGCGATTTAATCTGAAAACCGAAGGAATGGTCAGTCCTGGCAAGCCAAGAAATCTTTGTCTGAATTGTGGACTGCCTGTGAGTCGCAATCCGAGTGTTTTCTGTTCCATTAGTTGCCAACAAAAGCGCCTCCGAAAATGCAAAGTTGAGAGTGGTGGGCAAAATCCTCGCTTGCTCAAAAACTATTTGCTGGATATTCGGGGGCACAAATGCGAAGTCTGCGGGATTACAGAATGGATGGGACGACCTGCGCCGTTGGAGTTGGATCACATAGACGGCGATCCCACGAATAACGAATTGCACAACCTCCGCTTGATCTGCCCCAATTGCCACGCGCAGACGGAAAACTACAAAGGCCGCAACAAAGGCAACGGCAGATTTGTTCGCCGCGAACGATACGCACTCGGCAAAAGTTATTGAAGTTCTTTGCAGGTTTGGCAGGGGTGGTCGAGTGGCTAATGGCACCGGGCTGTAAACCCGGCAGACTAACGTCTTACGTAGGTTCGAATCCTACCCCCTGCATTGACAGTTAGGCTCCGCTGCGAGCTTTGAAATTTTGAAGTGAGCGGGCGTAGCGCAATGGTAGCGCACTAGCCTTCCAAGCTAGGTGTTGCGGGTTCGAGTCCCGTCGCCCGCTCCAGTTTTTATGATCTCAAACTTGAGATCTGAATATTGGGATTTTCCACGCCCACATAGCTCAGTAGGTAGAGCGCGTCCTTGGTAAGGACGAGGTCACCGGTTCAAGTCCGGTTGTGGGCTTCAGCTTTCATAAACAAGCGCATCCACAGATTACTCTTTAGAGGTTTTCATTATGGCGAAAGAGAAATTCGACCGCAGTAAACCGCACGTCAACGTCGGCACGATTG
>CAZWAK010000122.1:0-23188 GCA_964631865.1 uncultured Heliobacteriaceae bacterium
GCTCGGCTGGAATTCGCCGGTCAAAGAAGTCGTACACCCCAAGTTCATCAACTTACAGGAACGCGGCGGACTTGGTTGGCTCGAAGGCTTCAACGAATGGATGGTGCGCTGCGGCGTCGAATGGGCGGGGCATCCGGGCAAAGACAAATTCATCAACAACACAGGCGACGAAGCCGAAATGGACTTAACGCTGCACGGCAAAATCGGCAACATCCCGGCGAGTGAAGTTGAGGTCGTCATTGACGAACAAACGCCGCGTCGCATTCGCATTCGTGGTCGCGTGGACGAGCGTATGTTTTATGGCCCGAAGCTCGAACTGTGGACAGAGATTTCCACGGAAGTCGGCTCGAATACATTTCGCATTGAAGACGCGCTCAAAAACTACAGCGCCTACGACCAGGAATTTCAAATCATCTATCACGCGAACTACGGCCCGCCGCTGCTCGAACAAGGTTCGCGCTTCGTCGCCGCCATCAAAGAAATTCGCCCGTTTAATGCCCGCGCCGCAAAAAGCCTGAACCAATTTGCCGAATACGTCGCGCCGACCAAAGGCTTCGTCGAGCAAGTCTACGGCATCATCCCGCTCAGCGATGCGAACAACAAAACCACCGCAATGCTGCACAACGCAACTGGCGACAAAGCGGTGACGATGACCTACGACGTGACACAGTTGCCATATTTTTCTCTGTGGAAGAACACGACCGCGCTCGAAGAAGGCTACGTGACCGGCTTAGAACCCGGCACAGGCTTTCCGCCCAATCGCAGCCTCGAACGCAAAGCCGGGCGCGTGCCGAAACTCAAGCCCAACGAGACGCGGCAATTTGCCATCGAGGTAGCGATTCTGAGCGGCAAAGAAGAAGTCCGTCGCAGCCAAGCCCGCATCGCCGCTTTGCAAGCGCAACAACCGCCGAAATTGAACCCGGAGGTTATCAAGGCCGAATAGCTGTAGCGCATATTGCTGCGACGCCAAGCTGGCAAACTGGCAATGCAAATTTCGCAGTCTCAAGGTAAAATGCCGAAGGCCACTTAAGGAGCAATTATGTCGGTAAATTTACAAGAAGCGATACAAGAGCAAACGCGCGCGCTCTTTGAAGAAGAAATGCGACAGGTCTTACAATTCATCCACCGCTTACGCCAGCAAGCGCCGCAACCGCAATCGCTGGGCGAATTGATTGATGAATGTTTTCAGGACGTGCCGCCTGACGTGATGGCGCAATTGCCTGCCGATGCTGCCGCGAATCATGACAAAGCCAGGCATTCTGCGCGCGCGAAATCAATTTCCGCCGTCTTTGAAGAATTGAGCAATCAGGTACCACTTAAGCAATGGAGCCAATTGCCCGCCGATGGCGCGGAAAATCACGACCATTATCTGTATGGCGCGCCGAAGAAAATCCGATGATGGATATGGCGGAAGTTTTGGTTGTTATCCTTCTCACATTGACGAATATGTTAATCTCTGCCGGAGGTAAAACATGAGCCAGGTTTTAGAAGCCACGTTTGACGGCACAGTTTTTCGCCCTACAGAGGCCGTTGCGTTAGACCCTGACACGCGCGTTCAGCTTGTGGTGACCATCAAAACTGTGCCGGAAGAAAAGCCAAAATCGTTTCTGCGCGTCGCGCGAGCTTTGCAACTGCAAGGGCCACCGGACTGGTCTGAGCGTCTGGACGATTATCTTTATGGCGGAGCGGCAGATGATGATGAGTGAGGTTTTTCTTGACACCGCCTATGCCATTGCTTTGTCGGTCGCCTCAGACGCCCATCACGAACGCGCCGTCGCGTTGGCCGAACAATTGGAAGCCGATGCGACGCGCATGATCACGACGCGCGCCGTTTTATTGGAAATCGGCAATGCCCTGTCGAAGCAGCGTTACCGCCCCGCAGCGGTTGCACTTCTTGATGCGCTTGAACAAGACTCGCAAGTGGAAATCGTTGCGCTTTCGGATACGCTTTACGAGCAGGCGTTGGAATTGTTCCGCAACCGCCCAGACAAAGATTGGGGCTTGATAGATTGTGTTTCCTTTGTCGTGATGCAAGAGCGCGGTTTGACGGAAGCCTTAACGACGGATGAGCATTTTGCCCAGGCTGGCTTTAAGCCTTTGCTACAAAATGTGTAATATATCACCGCTGTCCCGCAACCGTTTAGCGGAGAACAATTGATTGTGCTGCATAATCAAGGCGAAAGCTTAACAATCGCGGCGTAGCAGCGGATTCCATCTGCGGTACAAGCACACACTCTCGATACCAAGCGACCGGTATTTGAGTTGGTACGTTGCCTCTTCGCCGTTATGATTTGCGCTATGGATTATCGAGACATTATTACCATCGAACCTGGCAAACGCAGTGGGCAGCCGTGTATTCACGGCTTGCGCATGACCGTGCAAGACGTGCTGGAGTATTTGGCGGGCGGCATGACGGAAGACGAAATCTTAGATGAGTTCCCGGATTTGACTCGTGAGGACATTCGCGCGTGCTTAGCCTTTGCGGCTGACCGCGAGCGATGACTTGCCGTATTGCTGCAATGTGAGGCGGAGAATGCTATGACGAATGAAGAATTATTACGAGAATTCGAGGCATTGCCGCCCGAAGCCAAACGCAATCTGCAAGACTTTCTCGCCTTTCTGCGCACGCGATACAAACCCTCGCCCGCGCCGCAGAACAAACCGCTGCCAGATTTGAAGAAGGAAAAGTTTGTCGGGATGTGGCGCGACCGCGAAGAGATGCGCGACAGTTCCACTTGGGTGCGGAATGTCCGCACGACACATTGGGGATAATCGTTTTCAGGCTGCGTTCAGATTTGTGTTGCAGGGGCTTGTAATGAGGGAGTATAGTAATTGCCCTGTAGTCAACCTCATATCTACTGAAAAAGCTAATGGCTAGCCCAACGAGGCACATCAATATAGGTGTGAGTAGTTCAAGTAAAGGTTTGGGTAAATTATGATGCAAAGAAGCCAAGCGATTCTTAGCTTGATCGTGTCAACAGTTAAACTGTTTGGCTCTATATAAATCTGCGAAGAAGGCAAATAATAATGCAAAGAATAGAATTCCTCGAAATAGCCCGTTTGTTGAATCATTCCAGAACTGCTTTTATTGATCTTTCACCAATTAAGATCAAAGAAGGACGCTGGGCGCTTTATCGCGGCTCTTTCCAAATACATACGTCTTCATATCCTTTCAAAGTTATTTATTACTATGCTGCAGCTACACAGGAAGACCTCAAAATCACAGCAAGAGATATTGTGGATGAAAACACCCACGTTGTTTTCTTTCCCTCTCTTGAGAAGCAGATCCGTAAAAACTCAGATATTTCTTCATACTTCAATAAGGCAAAGGGGGTTTGGACTCCCAAGGAATACCTTATATCTTTTATCAAGGATGAGGTTCAATCCTACCTAAGCAAACTTAGCGATCAGGCTCCTAGTTACTATGTTCACCCTCAAGTGCAAACCCCTTCGGGGTTCCCGATCAAAACGCCGAACCCGCTGCTTTCATTTTTAACAGATCCTGTGGCTGAACAAAGCACAGGCTCCCTTGGTGTAATGCTTGCGGAGCCGGGACAAGGCAAAACATATATGAGTCGCTACCTAGTATCCGAAATATCAAAGGGTAGCAAAGGTCTTGTCCCCCTTATGGTCGATTCCTCACAGTGGCACTCAATGACTATTGAAGATCAACGTTCCCTTGCCAAAACGATTGCCCATTCATTCAGGCATTATGGAGCAACCATTGGGTGGCTTGAAGGACATGAAGAGGAATTTCTCGAGGCTACTCTTAAAGCTGATATATTTAGAATCGTTTTTGATGGATTTGATGAGTATATTTTGAGAAATAAAGGGTCTGTACAGGCATTAGAAACATTAGAGGCATTAGCTGATCTTGCAAGCACAACTGGAACTAGAATAATAATCACATCCAGAACCTCATTCTGGAATACAAACATCTCAGAAGATGAGTTAGATGATTTCATAAATACAAGCAAATCATATATCTTTAAGATATCACCATTTGATTTAGAACAAGCCAAGAATTATTTTGCAAACCGTCTCAAAACTCAAAAGAAAGTGGAGTATGCAACACAAGTATATAAGGCAGTTAAAGAGCGAAACCAAGATTTTGCGGGCCGAGGATTTGTTCTTAGTTTAATCGCCGATTTAGCTGAACAAGAGGAAAACAACTATAGGGTTCAAATAGAGGGTTCTAAAGCGCTATTTTGGCTAATTGAATCGCTCTGTGAACGTGAGAAATTACGACAACAACTACCATTTACGTCGCAGGAGCAAGTTGAGATACTGCGTACCTTTGCAATTGAGGTTGCGATGGGTGAAGCACCTAATACTGAGTTGTTGAGCCTTGCAATGGAGATAACTAACCCAAGCCTAGATATAGGGTCATTGCGAGCTACTGTCGAAAAGTTTAAAAGTCACCCACTACTTGAAAAGGATATAGGCCAAGATAAATGGTATTTTAAGCAAGAGCAGATTAGGATGCTGCTTCTTGCACATCAAATAGTGAAATGGGAGAGTTATGAAATAAAACGCTTCTTAATCAAGGCAAGACTAGCCCCAGAGTCTTGGCAAGATCTCGGTGCTATGATTGTTGATATTATCAGAAGGGAGACAGACTCTGAAGCGGCAATAATACAGATTAGGCGAATTATTCAATCAATGCCGCCATTACAAAATCAGAACTTAGAACTCCCGACACGTCCCAATGATGGGTGCAGGTTGGCTGCGATAATTGCTGTGACGACTGTTGAGCGTTTTTTCCCGAAAGGAAGTTCACATAAGGAAAGAAGTGATTTGATGCTGAGGCTATATGGAGGAGATAAAATCTTAAATGTAAATTTTACTGGTACAATTGGGCGCTATGATTTTGCTGGTATAACGTTCCAAAACTGTAAGTTTGATAGGGTAACTTGGGCTAACTGTAAATTTGATGATACAACCAATTTTATTCAGTGTCAGTTCATTGGCGGAATACCACCTTTGCAATGTACGGGTTTTGGAAGCGCGCAACTAGTAGACTGTAGATTGGATGCTGAGGCAAATGCAATATTTAATAGCATTCGCGTTAAAGAGGGAAAAAAGAAATACTCTGCCGAAGACCTACGCGCAGATATTCAGTGTGTAATAAACAAATTTGTTATTAAGGGTGGTATAGGTCTTAGATCAGTTGAACTCCATAATTTAACAAGAGGAACAATTAGCACTTCACGATACCGTGATGAGATTATCGAAATGCTTACTTCTATGGTTATTGAAGAGCATCATATCTCTGGGAAACCGGGAGGATATAATGTTCGAGAAGAAGCTATAGAAGCTGTAAAATTTTATGCAGGCAACAATGTACTCACAGGCCTATTAAGAGATTGCTTTGAGAAACTTCAAAAGAAACTGTCTGTGTCCTAGTAATGACCAAATTCCTTAAGTTAACGTACTGTTTTGATTGAGTAGCGTCGTCATACTATTTGTTCAGATATTACGCCCGCGTCAAACTACGATACTTGATCCGATGTGGCTGCTCAGCATCTTTCCCTAATCGCGCTTTGCGATCCACTTCGTACTCTGAATAATTCCCGTCAAACCACACCACTTTGCTGTCGCCTTCAAACGCCAGAATATGCGTCGCAATGCGATCCAGAAACCAGCGGTCGTGGCTGATGACGACGGCGCATCCGGCGAAGTTTTCCAATGCTTCTTCCAGCGCGCGCAATGTGTTCACATCCAAATCATTCGTCGGTTCGTCCAGCAATAACACGTTGCCGCCGTCTTTCAGCATCTTGGCCAAATGCACGCGATTGCGTTCGCCGCCGGAAAGCATCGTGAGTTTCTTTTGCTGATCGGTGCCGGAGAAGTTGAAGCGGGCGACGTAGGCGCGGGAATTGACATCGCGGTTGCCAAGTTTGATCGTGTCCTGCGCGTCGGCGATTTCTTCCCAAATCGTTTTGTTCGGATCGAGCGGGCGGGCTTGATCCACGTATGCGAGCTTCACGGTTTCGCCGACGCGGAACGTGCCGCCATCCGCTTGTTCCTGTCCCGTGATCAAGCGAAACAGCGTCGTCTTGCCTGCGCCGTTTGGGCCGATGACGCCGACGATGCCGTTGGGCGGGAGCGAAAACGTCAAGCCTTCAAACAGCAATCGGTCGCCGTAGCCTTTGCTCAAATTCTCGGCTTCGATCACGATATTGCCGAGGCGCGGCCCCGGTGGAATGTAGATTTCCAACTCTTCGGCGCGGCGTTCGCTTTCCTGTTCCAGCATCGCTTCGTAGTTTTTGATACGCGCTTTGCCTTTGGCGTGGCGGGCTTTCGGCGCCATCCGAATCCATTCCAATTCGCGTTCGAGCGTTTTCTGGCGCTGGCTTTCCGACTTTTCTTCGCGGCGCAAGCGTTCCTGTTTTTGTTCCAGCCACGATGAGTAATTGCCTTCCCACGGGATGCCGTAGCCGCGATCCAATTCGAGAATCCAGCCCGCGACGTTGTCGAGAAAATAGCGGTCGTGCGTGACGGCGATGACCGTGCCTTCGTAACGTTGCAGATGCTGTTCGAGCCACGCGACCGATTCAGCGTCGAGGTGATTCGTCGGTTCGTCGAGCAATAGAATGTCCGGCTTTTTCAGGAGCAGACGGCACAACGCGACGCGCCGTTTTTCACCGCCCGACAACGTTTTGATCGCAGCATCGCCCGGCGGACAGCGCAGCGCATCCATCGCCATTTCCAGGCGCGAGTCCAAATCCCACGCGTCGGCGGCATCAATTTTTTCCTGCACTTCGCCTTGCTTTTCGATGAGCTTGTTCATCTCGTCATCGTCCATCGGCTCGCCGAATTTTTCGTTGATCGCTTCGTATTCTTTCAGCAGGTCAACCAACTCCTGCACGCCTTCTTCGACGATTTGGCGGACAGTTTTGGATTCGTCGAGTTGCGGTTCCTGTTCCAAAAATCCAATCGTGTAGCCGGGCGAGATATGCGTTTCGCCGTTGAAGTCTTTGTCTACGCCCGCGAAGATGCGCAGCAACGAACTTTTGCCGGAACCGTTGAGGCCGAGTACGCCGATTTTTGCGCCGTAAAAGTACGAGATCGAAATGTCTTTGAGGACGGGCTTCTTGTCATAAAACTTGCTGACGCGAACCATCGAATAAATGATTTTGTTGGGTGTTTCTTTGCTCACTGAATAATCTCCGTTTTTTAGCCACGAATTCCACGAATTAACACGAAGGACTATAAACCATCAGGCGCGTCAGGCATAGCGCAGGCCATAGGTGACTGAATCGGCCATTCGTGCAAATTTGTGGAATTCGTGGCTAAATAAAACCTATGAAACTGTACTACTTGGGAGTGGATTTGGGTGGCACGCAAATGCGGATGGCCGCCGTGACGGAGGACGGGCAACTGGCCACGCCGATGTTTGCTGTGCCGACGGGCAAAGAGTTTTCGGCGGATGATCTGCGCGCGCAGTTGCAAGCCTTGCACGCGCAAGTGCGAGCAGTAACCGGCGCGCAAACGATCACTGCCATTGGCTTCGGCATTACGGGGTTGGTGATTGACACGAGGCTTTCCGAATCGGATTTTCTGCCGCGCTTGAACGAAATCAACATCGTTGCCTTAGCCGAAGAAACGCTCGGCCATGCGGCCAAAATCGAAAACGACGCGCGCTGTTTTGTGTTGGCCGAAACGCGCTTCGGTGCGGCGCGCGGCGCACGCAATGTCGTCGGCATCACGCTCGGTACAGGTGCAGGCGGCGGCGTCATTGTGGATGGAAAACTGCTGCGCGGCGCTCATGCGAATGCGGGCGAAATCTGGAGTATTCCGCTGCGTGACAAATGGCTCGAACATTTCGTTTCGACGACAGGTTTGGTAGCGGGGTACAAAAACGCGGGCGGAGAATTGGAGGACGCAGACGCTGCGAAGATTGCGGAATTGGCACGTGGCGGCGATATGGCGGCGCAGGCGGCGTTTCAATCGTACGGCGCAGATGTCGCAATGCTCTACGAAACGATTCGCGCGCTGCTCGATCCCGAAGTCATCGTCATCGGTGGTTCGATTGCGCAGGCGCACGATGTGTTTGGCGAAGCATTGTTACAGCGCACGAAAGAACGCGGGCCACGTATCGCTTGGGCGGAGTTGGGAACAGCAGCAGGCGTGATTGGCGCGGCTTCGTTGAATATGGGGTGAGTCAGCATTGATCTTCTTCTGGCGATTCAGGAAAAACGACTCCCTCGTAAATCTCCGCCAACGGAATCGCGCAGTTGATCGAAGGAATGTGAATCACATCTATTAACTCGCGCACCGTTTCCGCAATCACCCACAAGCCGTTTTCCTGTCGCGAATATCGCTCAATCAATGGCGTTTCTTGAGCCACGACTAAATAATCTTGCAGCGTGGCGAGATAGGTTCGATAGCGAATGAACTTCTCACCACGATCAAATTCACCGGTCGTTGGTGAAAGCACTTCGATGAGAACAGTTGGATTGATGAGGACATCTTTGTAGTCATCAAGATATTTTCGTTCACCGCAAACGACCAATAAATCGGGATATGAGAAGAGGTTCTTCGGCGGGTACTTGGGCTTTATCAAGGGAATCTCGCCGCTTTGTACTTTTGTGTCTTTGTCAAAGGTGCGGCAGCCAGACCCCCTCAGACTTTGCCATAATAAACCATTGAAGTTGTTGGTGATAATGCCGTGCGCTTCGCTCTCACCTGCCATTGCATAGACATAACCGTCCAAGTATTCGTGACGAATATCCGAAGCGCGTTCCATCGTCAGGTATTCTTCAACGCTGTAGCGAATGCGTTCTTTTGGTGTTGCCATAGCACTCTCCTACTTCGTTTCCGACGGTGTGCCGAACCACGAATCCCAATACATCTTCGCGCCCATCTTGAGCAGCTTCCACGCCTTGTCCCATTGAATTTCGCTCTTTTCGCCGTAGATGATTTTCTTCAGCAATTGATCGCGGAAGAAGCGGCCTTCGCGTTTGAGCATGAATTCTTTGGCAAACGGTTTGGCCACATCGAAGAAGCTGAAATTCGGGTCGAGCGCAATGCCGATGCCTTCCAGCGTCATAATCGCGCGGATGATGTACGTGAAATTCGCAGGCAGATGGAACGGGTACTTGTACATCACTTCAGCCAGTTCATACGTCAATTCCTTGAAGCGAATGTCGCCGAGTTTCAAGTTCAGGTAATTGCCAAACAGCATCTCGACGACGTGGCGAATTTCGTCTTTGTTGACCGTCGGCGCGAGGAAATTCAGGTTGATGAGATCGTCCGTCAAGCCATGCACATCGCGTTCGACGATGTGGAAGAAGGCGTCAATCATCTTGCTCTGCAATTCGGGGGTGATGCGTCCGACCATTCCGAAATCGAAGAACGCCAAACGACCATCGGGCATTACGCGCAAGTTGCCGGGATGCGGGTCGGCGTGAAAGAAACCGTCTTCGAGCAGTTGTTTCAGATAGGTTTTGGAAATCAGTTTGACGACATCCGGCGGGTTGATGCCACGTTCGCGCAGCTCGTCCAACTCCAGCACTTTGTTGCCGCCGATGAATTCCATCGTCAGCACGCGCGTGGCCGAATGCGAACGGTAAATCACCGGCACGTGAATGTTCGGCCACTTGCGGAAGTTGTTGCGAAAGGTGTCGGCGTTATTCGCTTCTTTGCCGTAATCCATCTCTTCAAAAATCACGGCTGCGAATTCGCCAATCGTGCCTTCCCAATCCACGCCCCGCGTCAAACGCGGATAGCGCGTCATAAAGCGCGCGATGCGGCGCAGCACGGCTAGGTCGAAGTTGATGATGTCTTCGAGATGCGGGCGCTGGACTTTGATGGCGACCGTTTGCCCCGAATGCAAACGACCACGATAGACCTGACCGAGCGAGGCGGCGGCAATCGGTTCGGCTTCGATTTCGGCGAACAGGTCAGGGATCGCATGCCCTAACTCGCGTTCGATAATTTCAAAGGCCGTTTCGTTGGAAAACGACGGGACGCTGTCTTGCAGCTTGGAGAGTTCTTGGATGTACGCCAGCGGCAACAAATCGGCGCGCGTCGAGACGGCTTGCCCAATCTTGATGAACGTCGGGCCAAGCTTGAGCAATTGACGACTCAGCCATTCGGCTTGCCATTGCAAATGTTTTTCTTCGGATTCGTCTTTTTTGCCGATGAACCAGCCGCGATGATAGGCGTAGACAAACAGGTGATAGAGCGCGAATGTCCAAGCGATATGCCCCGCGCGCAGCCAGCCGCGCAAGCCGTGCCCTTGGATGTCATCGTCGGGATTGTAGACCGCAGGCGGTGCGGGCGCGGGAACGGAGACGGGCTTCGGTTCTTCGACCGGAACCAAATCAATCACATCATGCGGCCCGCGGTTTGCCAGCGCCTCCGCTTCGTATTTGGAAATCGCCATCGTAGTTCACCTCAAAAAAGAGCGGTTAGTTTTGCCGTTCACCGAAGACGTCTTCGAGTTGTTTGGCGTCGTAAGCTCGATCAAATGCAGCCTCGATTTCGGCTCCGTTGAGCTTGCTGATCTGTTGGGTTATTGCTTCCGGTAAAGCTCCAAAGCGACGTTCTAAGTAACGGCGCAAGGCTTTGGCTTCGCCTTGCAGAAAACCTTCCCCAACGCCGTCTTCTTTGCCCAACGTATAAGCTTCCTGAAAGAATTTGTTGTCACGAATATCGGTTGAGATTCCCATTTTACGTGCCTCCTCTTGCACAATCTGCTCGGCTCCGCGTAAGCCGGACAGGATCATCAATCGTTCGACCCAGTCGCGTTGCTCATTTTGGGGCAAGGTGCTGAATTTTTCCAAAATCGCGCGAATGATTTCGGCTTGCGTCATATCCTCGCCAAACACGGACAGGACATTATCCGCCAACGAGTCACTCTCCCGCAAAACTTTTAAGTTGTACCAGCTAATGTCCAGCAAATGGTAAGTGAACTGCAACGCTTGATGCACGATGCTGTTGCGCATGGTCATTGGCGCGTCACCGAAATAAATCACATATTGGAGCGGCGGCTGTTTATACAGTCGAGTCAGCAACAAGTAATACTCCAACTCACGCCATTCCATCGTGTCGTCGTTGTCGCTTTGCAAATCCACATGCGCCAGCACACCGCTTTCCAGCCACGCCACGAAATCGGGTTTGCCTATCTTCACGCTCGGCAATTCGACGGTCAGGATTTCATGAACTTGTTGTCCAAAGAGCAATTGCCACAACTATGGCGTGCCGTACTGCAATAATTCTTTCAGCGTCGTATCGTATTTCATCGGGGCTTCCTCCACCAGCTTCCATCATACGCTTCACACAAACGTAAAGTTGCGTTGCGCCGCCGCCGAGGCAAAGTAGCGCACCGTTTTGTCGCGGTCGCGTGCAATCTGCACTTTCAATTCGTCCAACCCGGCAAACTTCTTTTCGCCGCGCAGGCGATGCAAAAACCGAATGCGAATCGTTTTGCCGTACAAGTCTCGGTCAAAATCAAGCACGTGTGTCTCGACCTTTGATTCGACATCGAGGCCAATCGTGGGACGCTTGCCGATGTTGGTGACGCTGCGATACCACACGTCGTCAATCAACGCGAGCGTGACATACACGCCATCGGCAGGCAGCACGCGATTGAGTACTTCGATGTTGGCGGTTGGGAACGAAAGCGTGCGCCCCAATTTGCGGCCTTCGATCACGATGCCTTCGACGCCATACGCGCGACCGAGCATCTTGCGCGCCAGATTCACGCGCCCGGCTTGCAACAAACGGCGCACCATCGTGGAACTGATGCGGTGATGCCGGATGCGGACTTCGGGCACTTCATCGGCGACAAAGCCCAGGCGTTCGCCTTCGGCTTCGAGCAGTTCAATGTTGCCGGCGCGGCCTTTGCCGAACGCGAAGCCTTTGCCCAAATGCACTTCGCGCGCGCCGAGCGCCTCGTGCATGAATCGCTCGATGAAATCTTCGGCAGCGATGTCGGCGAGTTCCGGCGTGAAGTTCATCACGATGACTTGTTGCATACCGAGCAGCCGCAAGCCTTCCATTTTTTGCGCGAAGGTTTGCAGCAACGGCGGCGCGGAATCCGGCGTCAAGACTTGGCGCGGATGGGGATCAAAGGTGAGCAGGGTCGGCGTCGCATCAATCAACAAGGCGCGTTCGACGACGGTTTTGACAATGGCTTGATGCCCCAAATGCAACCCATCGAAGACGCCAATCGTCAGCACGGTCGGGCGTTGAATGTCGGGGTGATGGAGGTCGTGAAAGATTTTCATGAAGTGGTGGTCGGTGGTCGGTGGTCGGTGTTGATTGAACTACCGTCTACTGACTACTGTCTACATTTCAACTCCCAACTCGTCGTACGCCAACTCGACATTGGCTGGCAGATGTGGGCTGACGTCCGCGTGCTTGATGTCGTGTCCCATGTGCGTCAGCAACGTGCGGCGTGGTTGTAATTGTGCGACGTACGCGAGCGATTGTTCCAAGTGCAAATGGGTGGGATGCGGTTTCAGGCGCAGCGCATCGAGGATCAATAAATCCAGGCCTTCCAGCCCCGCGAGCGATTCGTCGGAGATCGCGTTGCAATCAGTGACGAACGCGAATTCCTTCTGTCCGTCACTGAAGCGAAAGCCGCTCACCTCGCCTTTGCCGTGAATGACGGGAATCGGTGTGATTTGCAAACCGCAAGCCGTGAAGGATTGATAGTTGTGAATTGTGTGCGGCGTAATTTGTGGCAAGCCGCCGCCGATATGTTTGGCCTCGAAGATGTAATGAAACACGCGCCGCAGATCGTGCCACGTGCGTTCGCTCGCATAGGTGTTCAGCGCGCCGTGCTTGAAATTGATCGGGCGAATGTCGTCCAGCCCAAAGACGTGATCGGCGTGGCAATGCGTAATCAACAGCGCGTCCAGCTTTTTGATGCCCGCGCGCAAAGCTTGTTGCCGAAAGTCCGTCGAAACATCCACCACCAACCGCTGTCCTTCGTGTTCGACCAGCAAGCCGGTGCGCAGCCGTTTGTCGCGCGGATCGTCGGACAGGCAAGTCGCGCATTCACACCCAATCATCGGCACGCCGACCGAAGTTCCAGTTCCGAGGAAAGTGAGTTTCATAAAGTCTAGGAAAGTCCAGGAAAGTCTAAGAAAGTCTAGGAAAGTCCAGGAAAGTCGGACTTTCCCAGACTTCTCTGGACTTCACGAGACTTCCCTGAATTTACTGTCTTCGGAGCGACACAAACTGCATTTGCAAATCCGAGAGCAGTGTGGTGAAGAACTCGTCTTCGGTGTGGGTCAGATTGCCTTTGGTTTTTTCGTGCAGCAGCATCAGCATCCCGATGCCTTGTTGCGCGGCGGGCAAATTCACTTCGGCACGACCCGTCGCCGGATGCTCCATCAAGCCGAGATGAATGAAGGCGGTCGAAGAGGCCAGACTGTAGAGGAATTGCATAAACTCGGTCATCTCGGCTTCTTCGTCCATCGCTTCCGGCTCGGCATAGGCGCTGGGTTCAGGTTCGGGCGCAGGGCGGGCTGCCGTCGAGAAAACATCTTCCGGGCGAAACGCCTGGGCCTGTGGCGCAGCGGCGGCTTGCGTGGCTGTCGCAGACGGTGGGGGCACAGCAGGCGCGGGCGTTGGCTCCGCTTCGGCAGCCCCTTCGCGGGGCGAACCATCGGGGTTGAATTTTCTGCGGTCGCTAACTTTGAATCCAGAGACTTGTTCTTCGGACATAGTATGACTTTGACTCCTTGAGCAAAATAGTTCAGTTGAAAGAAGCGAGATATTAGCATATCAGTGCGCAGAAGTTAGAGACTGGGGCGCGGAAAATGTTGTGCGCACTTGCCGCCCCGACCCGCCAAAGAAAAAGTCCAGGAGCGTCCACACAGTGGACGCTCCTGGACTTGAGCCAAACGAATTGAAACACTTCTTAGCCTTCGCCAGCCATCTGCAACGCATACGCCTGACATTCCGGCACGAGTTCGAGGATGCGTTCCATTTGCTCGGCACTGAGTCCCAGCACCTGCGCCGCCGGGTTGCAGAGCCATTCGTCAATGGTGCGAAGATGGCGGTCTTCTTGCGGCTCGGCAGTCGGCTCCGTCGTCATCTCCATCAACACGGCATCAGACAAACTCGCCACCGCCACGTAGCGAATGTATTTGGAATCGGCGACCAGTCCGTGATGACACGCGATGGCTTCCAGTACTGAAGCGGGAAGCTTCCACTTTTCGCCGACCACGCTGCCGACCTTCGGATGATAGGTTTCAATCAGATAATCAATCACCGTCTTGGGCGTCGTTTGGTATTCCTGCTGTTTGTGCATCAACTCCTGAATCAACGACAACAGCACGGATTTGCCGAAGTCAATCATCAAGCCACAGAGAAACGCCTGTTCGCGTTCGACGCGCGCGATGGGCGCAATGGCTCTGGCAAGCAACGCACAGGCCAGCGAATGTTTCCAGATGCGTTTGCGGTCTTCGAGGAAAATGTCGCGCCCCGTCACGACGCTTTGCAGCGACAACGTCAGCACCAGATTGGTCACGGTTTGCGCGCCCAAATGCTGCACGGCCATCGGGACAGATTCGATGAGATGACCGCGACTGTAAAGCGCGGAGTTAGCGTGCTTGAGCAGTTGCGCAGTGATGACCTGATCGGTGACGATGACTTCGCTCAGATCGCGCAGCGAATAGTTGTCGCGCTGCGTGATCTCCAGAATCTTATTCACTTCGGTGGGCAGCAGCGGCACCTTGAAATCAGCTTTTAAGAGTTGCCCGACGACGGCCAGCCGCAGGTTTTCCGCCGCCGTGAAGCCGCGCCCGACATCCACTCGTTTGCCCGGCGTTTGCCCGGCTTGCCGCGCGGCTTCGGCGGCTTCATCCATCTCGCGCGCCGTGTCCATCACCAATTGCAGCGGGCTGAGATGCAGGTGAACGTTGGCATATTGATCGGGAATATGTCCTTCGGCCAGCGAAAATTTTCCCGTCTCCCATTGCAGCGTGTCGGCGATGATGGTTTTGACGCTTTGCTCGCTGTCGGTGGAATGATAACTGCTGGAAGACGCGCTCGCGATCTCTCCATTGCGAAAGTAAAATTGCTGCTGGACTTGACCGTTATCAACGGTGAGGGTGCCTGTTTTATGCACTAATTCCAGCCACTGTAACAGGTCTTGCAACGGCATGGTTTGAATTTGACCTTGCAGGCTCATAACTGATTCCTTTAATTCTGGGGGGCGTTCGCGCTATGAACAGGGCAGTGGTGGTAGTTCGTGCAGCTTACGTGTAGGAGTTCTATTGCTTGCGGGTTCAGGCTGCTACGGGTGAGAAGAACGACGCATCGGCCAGCCTGACGCTCGACACCACTTCTTATACTGAGTTTGGAGGGAGAATGTCAATTATCTTTTTTGGGAAAGTTCGTGGTCGGTGGTTGGTGGTTGGTGGTTGGTGGTTGGTAGCTCGACAGCGACAACCGATTAATTCCGACATCCGACTTCTCTTAACCGACCACCAACCACCAACCACCGACCACCGTCTACCGTCTACTCTTACTGCCCTCACTTGCCCTTGCTTAACTCTTCCAACGTGGTGCGCAAGCGTTTCAGTTCCTCGCCGTACTTGGCCCAATTGCCCTCGCGCAAGGCTTGCTCGGCGCGGTCGTATTGTTGCAACGCTTGTGCGGCCAAGCCAGAACTGGCGCTCGCCGCAGCGGGCTGCGCTTGGGGTTGTGCGGCACTGGCCAAAGCTTCGGGCGGTGGTTGCGTGGTGGGCTTGCCAAACAACTTGTTCAGACTTTCTTCCAGCGTTTCGCCCATCGCGATGCGGTCTTCGCCGTGCGCCACGATCACGCGCTTGAGTTCGGGAATCTTGCCCGTCTCGGCCTGCAAATACAGCGGCTGCACGTACAACAGCGACTCTTTGATCGGAATGACGAGCATCGTGCCGAATTTGACCTTCGAGCCGCGTTGATCCCACAACGTCAATTGCCCGGAGATTTCCGCGTCCTGCTTGATGCGCCCGATGACCTGTCGCGGCCCGAAGACCTGCTTTTGTTTGGGAAACCGATAGGCCACGATTTGCCCATAATGTTCCGGGTCACAGCGCGCCACCATCCAGGCCGCGAGGTTCTGTTTGTTTTTCGGAACAAACGGCAGCATCACGAGAAATTCCTCCGCGGTCGTTTCGGGCAATTTCATGATCGTGTAATACGGTTCCATCAATTCCGGCTGGCCATCGCGGTCGCCTGCCGAAGCGATCTCCCACTGGTCTTCTTTGTTGTAAAAAACCTGCGGCTGATCCATGTGAAACGTGGTGTAGACCTGCGTTTGAATACGAAAGATGTCTTCGGGGTAACGCAAATGCGCGCGCAAATCGGCGGGCATCTCAGTCAGTGGTTTCAAGATGCCCGGAAAAATCCGCGCGTAGGTTTGCAGCACCGGGTCGCGTTCATCCGTGATGTAGAGTTGCACGCTGCCGTCGTACGCATCCACAACGGCTTTGACCGAGTTGCGGATGTAGTTCAGCGGTTGCGCATCGAGGCGCACGCGCTGCGAGTATGGATAGCGATTGCTGGTCGTGTAGGCATCGCACATCCAGTAGCATTTGCCGCCGGAAATCACGAGATAGGGATCACGATCTAACACCAGAAACGGCGCGATTTTGCTCAGTCGCTCTTTGATGTTGCGATGAAACAGCACGCGACTTTCCGCTGTGATGTCGTCCGACAGCATCAGCTTCAACTCGCCGAAGCGCGTCGAAAACAGCAGCTTACGATAGTACGAGCCGAGCGAGACGCCGCCCGTGCCGCCGTAGGTCGTGAACTTGTTTTCCGAACCTTCGGGGTAATTGAACTCCTGCTGCTTGGTGCGCACGTACACTTGGTCGTTGGTTGTTTCCCCGTAATAAATTTCCGGGCGCTCGATCTTCAATTCGGGCAGACTCGAAACCGGTGGGATGTTTTCGATGTACAACACGGGCAAGCCGCTCGGCGTGATCTGATGCACCGGCCCCAACGTCAGGCCGTAGCCGTGTGTGAAGATCAAGCGTTCGTTGATCCAATTGCGATTCGGCAGCTTTTCGCTTTCCAGTTCGCGCACCGACAACATCACCTGTTGCTCTTCGCCGTTGATCTTGTAGCGATCATTGTCCACGCCTTTGAAGCCGTAGTACGGTCGAATGCCCTGCAATTGATTAAACGTTTCCAGCAAAGGGTCTTGATCCCACAGGCGTATGCCGTTGATGGTGCGCCGATTGTCCTGAATGTCTTTGGCCGTCAACGTGCTGGCGCCGGTCAACTCGCGTTCTTCGATGCCGTTCAGGTTATAGGCTTTGCGCGTCGCGGCAATGCTGTATTCGATGAACGGCGATTCTTTTTGCAATTCGTTCGGCGCGACTGAAAAACGTTGCACCAACATCGGATAGACAAAGCCCGCCACCGTCACCAACACAAACAACGTGATGCCCACGACAATCAAGCGCAGCCCCTGCAAGAAAATGCTGACCAGCGCGGCCAACGCGAGCAACAACAGCACCGCGATCTTGGCCCAAATCATCGGCATATCCGCATTGATGTCGGTGTAGCCCGCGCCCGACACGGTTCCGCTGCTGCCAAACAGCAGCGCCGGTAAATCAAGGTAATAACGCCAGGCCAACACCGCGCACGCGGCGGCAATCAGCACCAACAAATGCGAACGCGCGCCGCTTGTCACCCAAACGCTCGGCTTTGCTTCTTCGTCGCCCACGCGGAAGCCAATCGCCGCGCGTCCCAAATACACTACGAGGGCGGCTAGCACGGCCAAGACCAACAAGGTCAGCAGCGAGCCGGAGACGAAATCCAGAAACGGCAACTTGAAAAAGTAAAAGCCAATGTCGTAGCCCAAGACGGGGTCTTGCTCATTGAAATTCGTGCCGTGCCGAAAGAGCAGATACTCGTCCCACACGCCCCAACATTGCGCGCCGAAAAATACGCCCACCGCCAACGCAATCGGCAACGCGAGCCGCGCAATCAGGTTGCCCGCATCGGCCATCGCGATCTCCTGGTTCATCATGAAAAACTTATAGCCCGTTGCCCCGGCCTGTCTGCTCACGCGCAACGCGGCTTGCAAACTGAGCCAGAACACCAGCGCCGCCGCCAAGCCGCCGACCGCGCCCGCAATCAACTTTGTCGTCAGCACCGTCGAAAACACGGCTTGATAGCCGAGTTCATTGAACCACAGCCAATCGGTGTAAAACCCCGCCCACGCAGGCCAAACCAGCAGCACCAAAGCAATCAACGCGCCTACCAGCCACGTCCGCCAACGAAACGGTCGTCGCCCGAATTCCCCCTGTGTGAAATTGCGACGTGGGAGTTGGCCTTGATTCGGTGGGTCTGAATCGAAATCTTCGTACAGTTCTTCCTTCTCGTGCATTGGGGCTCCTTTGGTTATAAGCGATAGCGTTTCTTTTTGTGCGGATCAATGGGTTCGATGTCTATGTTTTGCAAGCGCAAACTTAAATCGGCGCTCATCTCCCAACTTGCGCTTGTGCCGCGCTGAAGCTTCGGAAAGCCTGCGGCGGCAATCATCGCGGCGTTGTCCGTCGTGTAAATCGGGGACGGGATGTACGCGGGAATCTTGAGTTCATCGGCAAGCTGCTGGATCGCCGCGCGCAGTTCTGAATTGCAAGCGACGCCGCCGGCCAGCATCAATGTTTTCGGCTGATGAACTTCAGCGGCTTTGCGCACGCTGCGGACGAGCGCGCGCACGACCGCGTTTTGAAAGCTGGCGCAGAGGTCGAGCACTTGCGGCGACGGTTCGTTCACATCGCGCACCGGTTCAATCTGCTGCTCGCGCACATAACGCAGCACGGCTGTTTTCAAGCCACTGAACGAAAAATCCAACCGATTGTCTTTGATCTCGGCGAGCGGAAAAATGATGGCGCGTTTGTTGCCTCGCCGCGCCAAGCGATCAATCACCGGCCCGCCGGGATAGCCGAGTCCCAGCAGCTTGGAAACCTTGTCGAACGCCTCGCCCGCCGCATCATCGCGCGTACGACCGATGAGTTTGTATTGCTCGGCTTCCGGCAGCAAAAACAAATTCGTATGCCCGCCCGACACGATCAACGCGAGGGCAGGGAACTCCGGCGGCGGAAATTCAAACGCGACGGAATAGACGTGACCTTCGATGTGATTGACGCCGACGAACGGTTTGTTTGCGGCGAACGCGATGCCTTTCGCATAATTGATGCCGACGAGCAAGGACCCGATCAAGCCCGGCCCCTGCGTCACGGCGATGCCGTCGAGGTCGTTGGGAGTGACGTTGGCTTGTGCCAGAGCTGCGGTTACGACTTCTTCGATTTTGTCGAGATGTTCGCGCGACGCGAGTTCCGGCACGACGCCGCCGAAGCGTTGGTGCGTGGCGATTTGCGAATAGACCACATTCGACAACACGCGCGTGCCCTCGGCCACAACCGCCGCCGCTGTTTCGTCGCACGAAGTTTCGATGCCCAGGACTAACATAAATTCATGCCGCCACTTCGCCCGCGAATTCCTGCCGCCGCACAATCACGACGGTGCTGTCGTCTTGCGGTTTGGCGTATTCGGGCAAGCCGCAATCGAAGACGCGATGGCAAATCGTGTTCACTTCGCCACCGCTGAATTGATCGGCGAGACGCAGGATTTCTGCCGCGCCGTCCTGCCGATTGTTCGTCAGCCCCGCGTACGCGCCGTCGGTGTAGAGCAACAGCAAATCGCCTTTCTGAAACTCGATGACCGCTTCGGGAAACTCCGCGTGTTCATTGGCTCCGAGCGGCGGCGCATTGACGTAGAGCGGCTTCGCTTCGCGTTTGCTGATGTGAATCGCAGGCAGATGACCCGCGTTGAGATAATACAAATACGCGCCTTCCCAACGCGCGAACACACAACTGACCAGTTGGTTTTTGCGATACAGCTTCGCGTTGAGTTCCTGCGCGACTTCGGTGAGCGTCGCTTTTTCGCGCGCCACTTGCGTGATTTGTCGTTGCAGTTGCGTCGCCGCCATCGCTGCATCCAACCCGTTGCCGGGCAAATCGCCCAACACGATCATCGGGCCGCTCGCGGTTTCAAACGCCGCATAAAAATCGCCACTCGTCGTCGTGCCCACGCCGTGTTTGTAAGCCGCGTACAAGCCCGGCAGACTGTACTGCGCAGGCGGAAACGATTGCGCGTGAACGAAGGCGACCATCTCGGCTTCCTTGTCGCTTGCGCCCAATTGATAAGATTCGCGCACAACGTTTTGCGTGGCGGCGACCAGTTCGTCTTTCGGTTTGCGCGTGAGCGCCAGCGCGGCAAAAGCCATCGCGCCAACCGTCAACAAACGCGGCAGGGCGAGCGATCCCAACGTGAACAAGCTGACGAGCGTGTAAAACACGACGATGAACGCGGCGGCTTGCAGCACGAGCCACAAGTTCTGTCGTCGCGCCAGCAGCGCCAGTACGGGGAAATAACAGAAAAAGATGATCCAGCCTTTCGTGTTGAAAACGCCTTGCGACGCGCAGAGCGCCAAGCCTGTGCTAATGATGGCGAGGTCTGTCCAGAGCGTCAGCCCGGCGTGGAGCGGCGGCGGCGTTTTCGCGCGCCAGCCAAACACCAGGGCGACAGTCAACCACAACACAGCGAGCGCGGGATAAATGAATTTGGCTGCGCTGTCATCGCTGAGCGACCACAACGTCGCTACCAAAAACAGCGCCGCGAAACACCAGCGCAACTGATTCGCCGCGCGCTGGGTCGCTGCCCCAAATTGTTCATAAACTTCGTCAATACGTTTTGGCACTTGATCGAGCAGATTCTTCATTACCTACGGGATTCCTGATGCGGTGATCTTTGTCTCACGAGAGGCCTTACGATACCGCAAAACGTAAGGTTTCCAAAGTCCCGGTAGTTGCCATGCGTACGCACGGCGTGCGCGGTTTCCTCAATACGATTTTTTTTCATCCAGCCGCTATCCTTTTTCGTAGTGCTTGTCTCTAGGCAAGTGAACGCACGAGGCGCGCATGAACGCAGACATAGTCCCGGAAAAACTGCCTGATGATTTGCTGGTCGGTTTGGCGATCCTGGGCGATTTGCGTTCGTTCGATGTGCTGGCGCTGCGCTATCGCAACGCGGTGCTGCGTGTGGCGCAACTCTACGGCCATGCCGAACTGGCCGAAGACATCGTACAGGAGGCGTTGCTGATTGCCTTCAAAGCATTGCCGACGATTGATGATCCGACAAAATTCGCCGCGTGGCTGTACGCCATCACGCGCCACGCCGCGCTGCGGATGAGTCAGCACGAAAGTCGCAAGAATCAAAACCGGGTAGACCTCGATGAATTATTGCTCGTACAAAGTGAAGCTTTGGCTCGGCCTTTTGCTGATTCCGATACTTTCGAGACGGCTTGGGTGCGGGCTGCGATTGATGAATTGGCGGCTGACTATCGGCTGATTTTGCAACTGCGGTTTTATGACGAAATGTCACTCAAACGCATCGCGAGCTTTTTATCGCTGCCGCTTTCGACGGTGAAATGGCGCTTGCATCGCGCCAAGCAATTATTGAAAGAAAAATTAACACCCGCGCCCGTGCCAGCAACACGGGCGCGGGTCTTGCAAGGAAGTAAAAGTACGATGTAACGCGATTTGGCAAATCGCGCTACTTTTCTGAGGAGAACTTATGGAACGTGAACAAGAAATTCGCAAACTCATCAACGTGTTGCATCGCATGACGCGCACCGCCGCGCGCGTGCAATGGATGGGCGCAGGCGAACACGAAGCGCGGTTTGCGGTGACGCAATACAACAAAGTGCTCGCGCGCCTGTCGGAACTGGATGCCAACCTCAAAGGCGTCTTCGATCCGCTGCCCGAAGACTCCACGTTGACGGTCGTGGCGATGGCGGCGCGACAAGTCGTGTCGTACTACGAGGACGAAGTGCGGACTGAACACAAACACAAAGACTGGGGCGGGCCACACGTGTTTGGCGTCGGAGTCGGCAGAGGTTGCGGCCCCGTGGACTTCAACCTCGAAGACATTGGCAACTGGATTCGGGATCGGCTGAGCGAAGTGCAGCGCCACGAACGCGAACGCCGCGCGGAAGGCAAGCATTGCGGTTGAGCGAATCGAACACGGATTCAACCGAAGAAACAGATTGGCGCGGATCAAGCCAATGAAGTAAATCTGCGTCAATCTGTCCTATCCGTTTGATCCGTGTTCGATTCCTAACTCAACAACAACTGTCGTGCGATCACCAGCCGCTGCACCTCGCTCGTGCCTTCGCCAATGGTGCAGAGTTTGGCATCGCGCCAGTGTTTTTCGGGCGGATAATCTTTTGTGTAGCCGTAGCCGCCGTGAATCTGAATCGCTTCTTCACAGACTTTGACCGCGATTTCCGAAGCGTAAACTTTCGCCATTGCCGATTCCTTCGTCGTTTGTTTTTTGTTGTCCTTGCGCCACGCGGCGCGATGAATCAACAACCGCGCAGCATCAATTTGCGTGGCCATATCGGCGAGCTTGAACTGAATCGCCTGAAACTCAAAAATCGGTTTGCCGAACTGCTCGCGTTCTTTGGAATATTTCAGCGCCGACTCGTACGCGCCTTGCGCAATGCCGAGTGCCATCGAAGCTATCGAAATGCGCCCGCCGTCCAGAATCTGCATCGCGTTGACGAAGCCGCGTCCGCGTTCGCCGAGCAGGTTTTCATTCGGCACGAAGCAGTCTTCAAAAATGATCGAAGCTGTTTCCGACGCACGCACGCCGAGCTTGTTTTCTTTCTTGCCGGGCAAAAAGCCTTTCGTGCCGCGCTCAACAATGAAGGCCGAAATCCCGCGCGAACGCATCTCGCGTTCGGTGTACGCCAGCACGACGCAGGTGTCGCCCGAAATGCCGTGCGTGATGAAATTCTTCGCGCCGTTGATGACCCAGCCGCCGTTTTTCTTGCGCGCCGTCGTTTTCAATCCTGACGCATCCGAGCCGGAGCCGGGTTCAGTCAAGCCCCACGCGCCGACCTTTTCGCCTTTCGCCAATGGCGTCACGAAGCGTTCGCGTTGCTCTTTCGTGCCGTATTGATAGATATGATTCGTGCAGAGCGAATTGTGTGCCGCGACGGACAAGCCAATCGAACCATCCACGCGCGAAAGCTCTTCAATGACGGTCGCGTATTCAATGTAGCCCATCCCCGCGCCGCCGTATTCTTCAGGAAAGATCACGCCGGTCAAACCCAATTCGCCAAGCTTCGGCCAAAGTTCTTTGGGGAAATATT
>CAZWAK010000123.1:0-23150 GCA_964631865.1 uncultured Heliobacteriaceae bacterium
GTTTGTTTTCGAGGTCAAGAATGCGGTTGACCGTATGATCCAAAAAGAAGCGGTCGTGCGAGATGATGATGTAGGCGGATTTGTATTCGCTCAGAAAATCTTCGAGCCATTCGACGGCTTGCACGTCGAGGTGATTCGTCGGTTCGTCGAGCAGCAAAATGTCCGGTTCAAGTAACAACATCCGCGCCAGGCCGAGCCGATTTTTTTCGCCGCCGGACAATGCGGATGCCGGTTTGCTGAAGGCGTCTTTTGTGAAGCCTAAGCCTTGCAGAACGGATTCGGTGCGCGCGTGATAACTGAAGCCACCGTTGTGCTCGTAAGCGTGTTGGGCTTCGCTGTACTCGTGCATCACGCGATCCAACTCGCTGCCGCTGGTTTCGGTCATCGCGTGTTCGAGGTCGCGCATTTTGGCTTCGAGTTGTTGCAGTTCGGCGAAGACTTCGAGCGCGGCATCCATCACCGTCGTCGCGCCGCTGAATTCAACGTGTTGCGCCAGCACGCCGTAGCGGAAGCCACGCATTCTCTCAATCGTTCCTTTGTCGGGCGATTCTGTGCCCGCAATCAACCGCAGCAAGGTCGTTTTGCCCGCGCCGTTGCGACCGACTAATCCAACGTGTTCGCCGGGGTTCACCTGAAAACTAAGGGAGCGCAAGACTTCTTGCGCTCCGTAGGATTTCGAGACTTCAGCTAATCGAAACAGCATTTATTTCTTGGGCGCGGCAGAAGCCGATGCTTTGGGCGCGGCGGTTGCCGCAGCCGATGCAGTGGCGCTCGGTTTCGCAGCGGGCGACGCCGAGGCCGCAGGTGATGCAGCGGGTGAGCCAGAAGCGGCGGGTGACGCTTGCGGATTCACCGGGCGCAAGACGCCCAAGCTATTCGGGTTTTTGATTAAGTCTGCGATCAAATAATTCTCAACCTTCGCTTCGTTGCGCGCCTGGGCGATCAAGGCTTGCGACAACAAACTGGCGCGTTGTTGGCGAATTTGATCGGCGATTTGCTTGCGGACTTCGGGGTCTTCGAGCGTGAGTTGGCGCGTTTCCGTGCGCTTGCCCGTCATCTTGAAGATGTGCCAGCGGCCATTGGTTTCTTTGATCGGCTCGGTGTACTCGCCTTCTTTCAGCGCCACCAATTTGGCAGCGAAGGGGCCAAACGATTGTTGGATTTGCTCGTTGGGGATGAAACCCAGATCGCCTGCGCGTAAGGCGCTTTGGTCTTCAGAGCGGGCGCGCGCAATCGTGGCAAAGTCAGCGCCGCTCTTCAATTGCGCGTAAACCGCGTCAATTTTGTTCTTGGCTTCGGCCTCGCCTTTGGCATCGTTCGGATCGCTGCCTTGAAAATTCTGTTGCGGGTCTACGACGATGTCCGAGAGCGCAATGCCAGCGGGCGCGACGGGTGGAGCGGCCTTGAACGCCTCTTCGACTTCGCGATCAGACACTTTGATCTGGTTGCTGATGTTTTCGTCGAGCTTTTTGATGGCCATTTGTTTGCGGATGTCTTCTTTGAATTCCGCTTCGGTTTGATTGGTTTCTTTGAGCCGTTTTTGGAACGCCTCTTCGGTCATGCCGCCTTCCGCTTTGCTTTGCTGAATGAAGGAATCCACATCTTTGTCGGGCGGGATAAGGTTATCTTTCTTCGCTTGTTGGTACAGGATTTCGTTGGTAATCAAGCCTTCCAACACGCGCAGGCGGGCGGCGGCCAATTCCAGTTGCGAAAGTTGGCCCTGCTGACCTTGCGCCTGTTCGTTGGTCACGCGATCCACTTCGGCGATGGTGATTTTCGTGCCGTTGACGACAGCCGCCGCCTCGCCTTTGCTGCTGGATGAAGAAGACGTGGCACCGGATTGGCCACAGGACAGAACGAGGAAAGAAGAAAGAATCAGGGAAAGCGTTAAGATCGGGGTCTTGAACTTCGACACAATAATTTACTCCTCAAAAAATGTAGTGCGATTTGGCAAATCGCGTTACGCCTTTGTTTACGCTCTCAAAAAATGTAGTGCGATTTGGCAAATCGCGGTACGCCTTTGTTTGCGCTCAGCACCGCTCACGCCAGCGCAATGACTTCAATTTCGACACGCACATCACGCGGCAAACGCGCCGCCTGCACGGTCGAGCGCGCCGGGCGATGGTCGCCGAAATAGCGCGCGTAGATTTCATTCATCGCGGTGAAATCATTCATATCCGCGAGAAATACGGTGGTTTTGACCACTTGGGCAAGCGACGATCCGGCGGCACTTAACACGGCGGAGATGTTGGCAAACACCTGCGTGGTTTGCGCTTGAATGTCGTCGGCGATGATTTGCATGGTGTCGGGCATGAGCGGAATCTGCCCGGACAAAAACACGAACCCGTTGGTTTTGATCGCCTGCGAATACGGGCCGATGGCGAGCGGCGCTTGGTCAGTTTGAATTGCTTCCATGTTTGTACGCTTGCGTTGGTATGGTCAAAATAAGCGGTGATTGTACTCGAAAAGACCGTTGGAGGTAAGGGCAGCGCGGAAAGAAATTCGCCTCCGCCATCAACTGGCGCTGCTTTGCGTTTGCGAACTGGCGCGTTCGACATCCATCACGCCGGTCACGCCTTTGATCGCGCCGATGACGCGCTCCAGATGTTTGACATCCGCGATGTCCACGACCACGTCAATGCGCGCGCTGCCGTTGGCGAAGACTTCGGTGTGAACGTCACGAATGTTGGTTTTGATGCCCGCGATGGCGAGTGTCAAATCGGCCAGCATGCCTTGCCGGTCTTCGGTCGTGACGGCCAATTTCACGGCGTAATGAGAACTCGTCGTGCCCTCTGCGCCGACCCAATCCACATCCACGATGCGCTCGCGGTTAATCATCAGGTTCGCCGCGTTTTTGCACCGCTTGGCATGCACCGCGACGCCCTTGCCTTGCGTGATGTAGCCGATGACCATTTCGCCGCGAATCGGGTTGCAGCAGCGCGCACGATAGACCATCACGTCATCAATGCCTTTGACCGAGATGCGGTCTTCGCCAAGCCTGAGCGCGCGGCGCACGACTTCGCCGACTTTTTGCAAGCGGGACGGTTTGTTCTCTTCCAGCGCGGCGAGCTTTTCGGGCGGCACGAAGCGCACGAGCACCGTACGTGGCGCAAGTTTGCCGTAGCCGATGGCCGCGAACATATCTTCAATTTTGTGAAATCCGTGATCGCTCAAGAGGCGCGGGATTTGCTCATCATCGAGCACTTTTTTGGCTTTGAGTTGCAAGCGCGAAGCTTCTTTTTCAAACAGCTTGCGTCCCAAATCCACCGACTTCGCGCGTTGTTGTTCGGTGAGCCAATGCTTGATTTTATTGCGCGCGCGCGAGGTGACGACGAAGTTCAGCCAGTCGCGGCTCGGATGCTGATTGGGCGAGGTCATGATTTCGACCACTTCGCCGTTATGCAGTTGATATTTCAGCGGCACGATGCGCCCGTTGACTTTTGCGCCTGTGCATTGATTGCCGATGGCGGTGTGAATGGCGTAGGCAAAATCTATCGGCGTGGCTCCCTGCGGCAACTCGATGACTTTGCCTTTCGGCGTGAAGGCGTACACTTCCTTCGGGTATAAATCGAGCTTCAAGCCGTCCATGAACTCGCGCGAGTCGGGCACTTCCTGCTGCCACTCGACCAATTGCCGCAGCCATTTGAACGTTTCGTCTTCGCTCGTGTTTTTGAGATTGCCTTCTTTGTATTTCCAGTGCGCGGCGATGCCTTCTTCGGCGACGCGGTGCATGTCTTCGGTGCGGATTTGCACTTCAAACGGTTGCCCTTCATCGCCGACGACCGACGTATGCAGCGATTGATAGAGGTTTTCGCGCGGCGTGGCGATGAAATCTTTGATGCGTCCGGGCACGGGATGCCAATGTTGATGAATCACGCCGAGCGCCGCGTAACAATCGCGCATTTCTTTCGTGATGAGGCGAATCGCCATCAGGTCGTAGACTTGATCGAGCGTGATTTTTTGCCGCCGCAACTTGAGATAGATACTGTAAAGCCGCTTGATGCGGCCTTCGATGCGTACGATTTCAATGCCCGCGTCGCCCAGGTATTTGGAGATGCGTGTCTTGAGTTCTTCCAGAAAAGCGTCCGATGCGGAGCGGCGACGTTCGACGGCATCTTGCAACTTCTTGTACGCATCGGGTTCGAGGTATTTGAAGGACAGGTCTTCGAGTTCGGCGCGGATTTTCCCCATGCCGAGCCGATGCGCAATCGGCGCGTAGACGTCCAGGGTTTCCTGCGCGATGCGTTTGCGTTTTTCGGGCGGCAGATGACCAAGCGTGCGCATGTTGTGCAAGCGATCCGCCAATTTGACGATCACCACGCGCAGGTCTTTGACCATTGCCAGCACCATCTTGCGCAAGCTTTCTGCTTGTTGTTCTTCTTTGGAAACTTTGCCGAGGTTGCTGATTTTGGTGACGCCGTCTACCAAATGCGCGACTTCTTCGCCGAAGTAATCCCGGATCGTTTCAGTCGTCGTCAGCGTGTCTTCGACCACGTCGTGCAAAAACCCCGTGCTGACGGTGGCAACGTCCATCTTCATTTCGGCCAGAATGCCCGCGACCGAAAGCGGATGGATGAGGTAGGGTTCGCCCGATTGCCGCACCTGATCTTTATGCTCGCGCGCGGAAAAGATGTAGGCCCGACGCAGCATCTCCAAGTCCCCGTCAGGGTAATAGCGTCCGACCGTGCGATAGACATCCTCGAAGCGAATCATAGCGCGGCATTATAACAAGTTCCGATAGGCTTGCGTCTAGGGGGAATAAGAAAAACAGCCAGTATCAGTCGGAGCTGACACTGGCCGCTGTTTGGAACCATGAACTAGGCCGAAAGATTATTTTTTCTCGGCTGCTGCCGCCGCCGCTTTGGCAGCGGCTTCGGCTTCGGCTTGGGCTTTCGCCTTGGCGGTTAGATCAATCGCAAGCTTCGCCTCTTTTTCGGCGTCCTCATTGAATTTCTTGCGATCTGCTTCGGCGCTGGTGGATTTCTGTTTTTCCCGATAAAGCAAGCTTTTGTAGGAATGTGCTTCGGCATAGTCGGGATTGACCGCGAGTGCCTTTTCGATGTACTCGAACGCCTTGGCTAAGCACTCGTCGAATTTGGCTTTGTCCGGCGGATGATAGAAATTACGGACGTGGAAGGGTTCCGTCGCGAGTTTGGCTTTATCGGCATAGCGCGTGGATTGATCGTAGGCGCATTGCCAATATTTGACGGCAATCGCGTAGTACGTCCCTGACTTAATGTTATTGTCGGCACACTCGCCTTCGGCCCGTTTGAGCAACCAATTGCGATTTTCGTCGGGATTCTGCAATTCGTCGTGAATGGTGGCAATGTAGCCGATGGCGTTATCGCGCACTTTGCAATTACTGCCCGCCAAATCCAAGGCCTTAGTGTAGGACTCCAAGGCTTTCTGGGAAAATTGTTTCCGATCCGCTTCCGAAGCGTCACCGCTCTTGGAGCGTTTGTACCAAACCGCTCCCAGGCACAGCCAGACATCCGGTTTGTCGGGAATAAACTGCGAGGCGTCTTCAAAAAATCTCATAGCCTCATCCGTCTTCCCCTGGTTATATTTCAGGATACCTTGATTCAGCTTATCTTTCCCCCAAACCTGATACACATAGCCGCAGCTTGAGGTCGAAAGGACAAGCCCGACGAGGAGGAAGAGACTCAAACCAGTGGCAAGAGAACGTGAAATTTTCATAATTGGGACTTCTCCCTGGCGAAAGAAAATAGTAGTTCAGGAGCCGAACGTCATTACTCGTCCAGCCCTTCTAATTGCAAACCAATGGGCGAGCCGCCCGCTTCTTTGATGACGTCAATCATGTCCACCACTTGCCCATAGCGCGTGGCGTTAGGCGCTTTGACAAAGACGGCTTTCCGATCTGAAGGACGCCCGTCCAACGCCGTATGGAGCAATTTGCTCAAATCGCCCAAACTCGACGCATCGGTTTGATTGAGCTTGTAGCCGCCGCCTTTACTAATCGAAACGACCAGCGTCAGCGGGTCGGGCGGCGGTGGAGTTTGGTTTTCCGGCGGTTTTTCCGGTGCCTTGGTTTCAAACTTATGCGGCTTTTGCGGGCTGATGACCATAAAGATAATCAACAGCACGAGCAGCACATCAATTAACGGTGTAACGTTGATATATGGGACGGCTGTATTTCCGCCGCCGCCACCTCCTGACATCCCCATAACAAAGTCTCCTGAAGAGGGTTGTAAGAATTATTGTCCTGGCTTCTTCTTGTCTGTGACTAGGCCGACCAGTTCAAAACCAGCCTCGCGAATGGAATCCACTACCGTGACAATCTCTTTGTAAGGCACATCAATGCCGCCACGAATGTAGATGGCCGGCGGGTCGCTGGGTTTTTGCTCTTTTTTGGCTCGCTTGAGCCGCTCGATCAGCCGTTCTTTTCCGGCTGGGCCAGCGTAGAGTTCCTTCTTGAAATAATAGTTACCGGCAGCGGGAATCGAGATCACAATGGCGCTGTCCTTGATAATGTCGGGGTCGAGATCGGGATTCAGATTTTTCGGAAGCGTGAGTTGCACCCCCGATTGCAGCAGCGGGGTGATAACCATGAAGATGATCAGCAACACCAGCATGATGTCTACCATCGGTGTGACGTTGATTTCCGAATTATATTTATCTGATCCGCCACCACTCATGCCCATAGGATTTTCTCCTTATCGAATACAAATTGGAGGTCAACAAATCCAAGCGCAGTCAGAACCCCAAGGGCAAGGAAATAAAGGACGAGCTGTCCGCCTTTCCTCACCCTTGTGTCGTAACTTTGAGGAGGATTCGTTTGTGAATAACGTTAGCGTTTGCCGCGTTTTTTGACGAAGAAGTCAATCAGTTCCGCCGACGAGTTATCCATCTCCACCGTAAAGTTATCCACTTTGTTGGTGAAGTAGTTGAAGAACCACACGGCGGGCACGGCCACGAGCAATCCGAACGCGGTGGTAAAGAGAGCTTCTGAAATACCGCCCGCGATAGCCGCGATACCGGCAGATTCCGCGTTGCGCATTTCCTGGAAGGCCGTGATGATGCCGATCACCGTGCCGAACAAACCGACGAACGGCGCGGTCGAACCAATCGTGGCCAAGCCGGACAAGCCGCGGCGGAATTCCGCGACCTTAATGGCTTCGGCTCGTTGCAATGCGCGCTTGGAAGCGTCCACATCGGCGTCATCGCCGGACTGGAACTCCTGCAAACCCGCATTCACGACCATCGCCAAATGGCTCTTTTTGTACTTGTCGGAAATGCTGATCGCTTCGTCAATGCGCGCATTCTTCAGCGCCTGCGCGACTTTGGGGGCAAACTCCCGCGATTGCGTGCGCGCCGCATTGTAAGTCAGGTACCGCTCCACGGCGACCGCAATCGAGAAGATGGACATAATCAACAAGATGATGACGACTGCCCAGGCAATCCATCCCATCTTGCGTAACATACCCATCAAAGAAAAGTCTACGGCTTCGCCTTCTTGCAAAAGAACGAGGCCGAAGTTGCACGCCAACATCCAAATATGGCTAAGCAAAAGAGTCATAAGTTTTGAAATCCTCCGTTAAAGTCTAAGAGTAAGAAATTCAACCGGACTTCTTCGGTGCTATGCCCTCATAGACACGAGAAACCCGACAAAGGTTCCAACAATTCAGGAGTTCTTTTCTTGTTCCTGTTGTGGAATATTTGGTAACAGATGAGGAAAGCAAATGCCGCAAGAACTGAAATCAACTACGCGGGGCATTTCCATCCAGCAAGACCGATCCCTAGACAAACCCTAAAGATCGTTGGTGGCCAGCCGCGGGAGATGCCGCTGGCGGCATCTCCCGCTTGGCCTGGGAAAAGGTTATTGCAACGTAAAGTTGAACGTCAGAATGCCTTGCACTTTCACGGGGGTACCTGAAAGCTCCGTCGGCTTGAACGTCCATTGCCGCGCCGCCGCGACAGCGGCTTCTTTCAGCAGCGGATGACCGCTCACCGCTTCTGCTGAAATGACGCGACCTTCTTCAGAAATTGTGACGGCCACCTGTACGGCTCCCTGTGCCCGCGCCGCTTTCGCAATCGCGGGATAGGGCGGTTGCACTTTACGAATAGCGTTCCCCTGCAACACACCGCCGGAAACTCTTTGGGTCGTTGGTTTCGGGGTTGGGGTTGGGGTCGGTTCCGGTTTCGGCGGCGGCGGCGGCGGCGGCGGCGGCGGTTCATTATCTCCCGTGCCAGCGGGTACACCGCCCGGCACGCCTCCGGGCACGCCCGTGCCACCCGGCACGCCTTGACTGACCACCGCAGCAGCCTGCACTGGTTTCGGTTTCACGTCCACGGCTTTGGGAATTTCTTTGGGCGGTTCTTTGGGGGGAACGAAAGCCGTAGCCACTTCCGTCGTTTTTTGCACGACCACAACTTCTGCGGCGGGCGGTGGTGGCGGCGGCGGCGGCGGCGGCGCGAGCAAGGTCGCGGCGTCGGCGGTTTCAGCCAGCGAGGCATTGAACCGCATAATGCTCCAAATAGCTCCGACGGTTAATGCCAGCACATAAAAAAGAGTGATCCACGTGGCAAACTTGCCCGCGCGATGATTCTTTTTCCCAGTGGTTGATTCGACAAGTGTATCGAACATTATTTTCTTGACCTCCGTAAACGGAATGCCGATGGGTCAAAGCGATGAAAATTTGCTTTGGACTTTGACGATTTTCAGTTCACTCCTTCCGAGTGGACACCCGAAGAAATAGTGAACAACTTGAAGCGTATGAAATAAAACTTGACCTAAACTCTCCCGACAGCAATCTGAAGTGAGCTAGCTGGCTGTCTGGAAAGGGCAAAGCGGAATCGTTCCCACTCTGCCACGACCAACTCATCAGATGAGTTGTAACCACATCGTTAGCGTTTTGTTGTCAGTGCCTCAGGGCTAATCCCCCTAAGTAACGTTGACCAGGTCAAAGAAACCCGACCAATTAAGTCTTCACAAGCTGCACAAAACTTAGCTTCTGATTTTGGATACTACCTGAAATTAACCGATGGGTCAGCAACGGGGTGGAGTCTACTATTTGACTTCTACTTAGTCAAGCGTCCACCGCGCAATTTTACGGCGAACACAAATCCCCCATCAGGAGGCGAATAAAATCTATGGCGCGAGAATGGCGGGGGGAAATGGAAGCGGGAGGATCAAGGAAGGAACAGGAGTATCAAGCCCGATTTCCGCGCGGCTTAATACTCCTGCGGTAATCGCTATCGTCCTGCGGAGGCGGGGCGACCTTTCTTTTTCTTTTTCACCGGGCGCGCGACATTGGCCGCCGTATTGCCAACGGATTGGGCCGTATCAGAAACGGCTGTCGTAGTGGTTTTCACGGTTTGGGCAACCGCTTTCGCCGGGCTGGTCTCGCCTTTGCGTTTCTTCCACCAATCTTTCAGCGGCCCTTCCCACCACAGCATAAACGGGCTGGCAATGTAAATGGACGAATACGTGCCGATGATGATGCCGATGAACAAACACCACGAGAAGCTCTTCAAGACTTCACCACCAAAAATCACCAGCGCGACGACGGTCAAAAACGTCAACCCCGAAGTGATAATCGTGCGCGACAAGGTTTGATTGATGGCTTCGTTCGAGAGCGCATCAAGCGATTCGCGCCGCCGGAAATTCAGCATTTCGCGGATGCGATCAAAGATCACAATCGTGTCGTTCATCGAATACCCAACCAACGTCAACAACGCCGCGATCACCGTCAAATTGATTTCGAGCTGAAAGATCGAGAAGAGACCGAGCGTGACCAACACATCGTGAACAACGGCAATGACCGCGCCGATGCCAAAGCCCCACGATTTGAAGCGGAACGCCACATAAGCCAACATCCCGATGCAGGCAATCAGCGTCACATAAATCGCGCGATTGCGCAGGTCTGCCCCGACCTGTGGCGCGACCGCTTCCGCACCGACGATTTTTGCGGCAGCGTCATTCATCGTCCCCAGCGCATCCGCGACTTTCTTTTTTCCGATGTCCACGTCTTGCGTGGCTTTCGCAGCGGTTTCGGATTCGCCCGCCTTGCGCTCTACGGCGACCAGGTTCGGCAATCGTACCAGCACTTCATTTTTCGGCGCTTGCCCGATGGTATTGCCGACGGGCTGCAAGACGATAGCCGCGCCGGGAATGCCTTGCGCTTCAATCGCCGAGCGGAGTTTGCCCAAATCCGGCGCGGTGCCAAACCGCACTGTGACGATGCTGCCGCCCGCGAAGTCAATGCCCATATTGAACGGCTGCGTGTTGGGATTGCCGTCCGCCGCGCGCCACACAACAGACACCAGTCCCGCCAGGATCAATACCCACGACAAGCCAATGAACAACCATTTCTTGCCGAGAAAGTCATATTTCGTGTCCTTAAAAATCTCAATCATATAGTTTGAATGGGAGTAGACGGTAGACGGTAGACGGTAGGAAGTTGTTTCGAGTTTCGAGTTCTCCTCAAACTACCGTCTACCGTCTACTCTAAATACTGATCGTTTCGGCGCGTCCGCCCTGCCGCGACAAAGTCCACATAAACATCGTGCGCGAGACATAGACGGCGGTGAACAGATTCGCTAACAACCCGATCACCAGCGTGACGGCAAAGCCGCGAATCGGCCCCGTGCCGAACGCATACAAAAACGCACAAGACACAATCGTCGTGACGTGCGTGTCAATGATCGTGGTCAAGGCTTTGTTGAAGCCGATGTCTACCGCCGACGCGACGATTTTCCCGGCGCGCAATTCTTCGCGGATGCGCTCGAAGATCAGCACGTTCGAATCCACCGCCATACCGATCAACAGAATCACGCCCGCAATGCCCGGCAGCGTCAGCGTCGCATTGAAGAGCGCCAGCCCTGCGAGCAGGATAATCAAATTCAAGAACAACGCGACGACCGCGTTGACGCCGGAAAACTTGTAATAAAACAGCATTGCCAGGATGACTAACCCCAAGCCTACGATGGACGCAATGATGCCAGAGCGAATCGAGTCCGCGCCCAATGACGGCCCAACGGTGCTTTCCTGCAAATACACGATGTTCGCTGGCAATGCCCCTGAGCGCAATGTCAAAGCTAAATCCTCAGCTTGCTCTTGCGTGAAGCTGCCTTCGATAGAACCGCGATCTCGAATCGCACCTTTAATGACGGGCGCGCTCTTGATCTCGCCGTTCAGCACGATGGCCAAATAGTTCCCGATATTCTGCTGCGTCCATTGCTCGAACTTATCGGCGGCGGCGGGCTTCAATTCAAAATCAATTTCGTAGCCCCCGATGCCTTGGGCATTGGGACGGGCGTTGGCGTTGCGCAAATCCGAGCCGCTGACAATCGCCGTTTTCTCCACGATTTGATAGCCCGTGCGGACGTCTGACGCGCCTGCCGTCAGGGATGAGCGACCTTCCGTCACCTTCAAGGCTTCCTGATTGTTTTTGTCCATGATCGCCGCCTCAGCAGCCTCTTTAGTCGTGTGAAATTGCGTGCCGGGAACGACCGCCTTGAGTTCCAGTTTCGAGGCGACTCTGAGCAGGTCTTTAACGCGCTCCGGGTTATCTACGCCGGGCATTTGCACCAGAATCTGGTGATCTTCGTCGCTACCTTGCCGTTGAATCGTCGGCTCGGCGACGCCGAACGCATTGAGACGTTGCTCAATGATCGTCAAGGCCTGCTCGGTCGCTTGATTCTGGAGGAACTTCGCGGCGGAATTGTTGAGCGTGAACGTGACAGTGGCCGGGTTGCCGCTGGTTGACGCAGGCCAATCCGGGCCTAGGATTTGGCTCGTGACCTTACTCGTGATGTCGCCGTGCTTGCTGGTGTCCGCCGTTTCGACGACAACTTTTCCGGTCGTCTCGGCTTTGACTGTATTGAAGGCGATGCCGTCTTTCTTGAGCAATTCCTCGATTTTTTGGCGTTCGTTTTCGGTGTAGGTTTTGAGGTAATCATCGGCTTGCACCTGCATCACCAAATGCGTGCCGCCGCGCAAATCCAGACCGAGCCGGATGTTTTCGCCAAAGTTTTGTTTCCAGCGCGCGGGGCTGAAGAAATCGCTCGCCGTGCGCTGGTAGTCTTTCGGCTTGTGCCAGGGGCCAAGCATCACGATGGCGCAGAACAAGGTGAGCACTGCAATGACAATACCGCGTGTACGAAGGTTCTTTTTCATAAGGTTTACTTCTTCTCTTCGGGCGCTTCCTGCAAGCCTGCGATGGAGCTTTGCGTCACATCAATTTTGACGGCGGGATTTTCCGCGATCTTGAGTTGAATCCTCGGCTCTTTTTCGCGCACAATCGAAATCGTGCCGTAAATGCCGCCGGTCGTGATGACCTTGTCGCCGACTTTTAAGCTGCTCAGCAGATTCTGCAACGCCTGTTGTTTGCGGCGTTGCGGCATGATGATCATGAAATAGAACAGCGCAAAAATCGCGATAATCGGCAGGAATTGCAGGATAAAAGCTCCGGCTCCTCCTTGTAACCAAATCAATGCAAACTGGACTGACATAACTGGGGCGGGTTTCTACTTTCCTTGCAAGATAATCTTAGGGGTCGCTGGCGATAGTTTACGTTGCGTGTTCCGCGCGTTGGTATTGACTTAGAAAGCCTGCGCGAAATCCGGGGAATTCGCCAAGCGCGATAGCTTGCCTGATTTGCCGCATCAAGTCAAGGTAGAAGGCCAGGTTGTGGTAGGAGCAAAGGATGCTCGCCAACATCTCGTCGTTCAAGTACAAGTGGCGAATATATGCCCGCGAATAGCGCCGACAAACCGCACAGGGACAAGCCTCATCCATCGGCTTGGCGTCTTTCGCATACCTCGCATTGCGTACGTTCAGTTTGCCTTGCGCCGTGAAGACCTGTCCGTTGCGGGCGTTGCGCGTCGGCATCACGCAATCGAACATATCCACACCGCGCGCCACCGATTCCACCAAATCCTCCGGCGTCCCGACGCCCATCAAATAACGCGGCTTGTCCACAGGCAGCAGCGGCGCAATGAATTCGGTCGTTTCGTACATCATCGCCTTTTCCTCGCCGACGCTGAGGCCCCCAATCGCGTAGCCTGCAAAGCCAATTTCCAACAATTGCTCCAGACTCTGTCGCCGCAAATCGTGATACACGCTGCCCTGAACGATGCCGAATAAATGCTGCTGCCCACGATTCAGCCGATCAAATTCGGTGCGTGATCGCCGCGCCCAACGCGAAGTCAGTTCCAGCGACTTGCGCGCTTCGTCGTGCGTCGCGGGATACGGCGTACATTCATCGAACGCCATCACGATGTCAGAGCCGAGCGCGTGCTGAATCTGCATCGAAATTTCGGGCGAGATGAATTGCCGCGAGCCGTCCAGATGCGAGCGAAACTCCACGCCGTCTTCTTTGATCTTGCGCAACTCGCCGAGGCTGAAGACCTGAAAGCCGCCACTGTCGGTCAAGATCGAACGCGGCCAGGAAATGAATTTATGTAACCCGCCAAGTTCCGCGATCAACTCGTGCCCAGGCCGCAAAAACAGATGATACGTGTTGCCCAGAATGATGCGCGCATCAAGCGTTTCCAACATCTCCTGCGTCAACGCTTTGACCGTACCGCGCGTGCCAACGGGCATGAAGACGGGCGTTTCGATTTGGCTGTGCGCAGTGGTGATGAGGCCAGTGCGCGCTTGCTCGTCCTTGTCTTGCTGAAGAATTTGAAAGAAAGGGTTGCTTAGCATTTTGCTTTTGAATGACCTTGGGAAGAGCAGTATAGTGTCGGCTCGATATTATCTGCCGAATGACCAAACCATGAAAAAAATTATATCCAAAACTTCTTCAAGTCCCCCTGACTCACCACCCGCAAACGAATACACACTGATCGTTACCGAAGAACGCTACCTCGAACAGAAGCGGCGCGGTTTGACGGAGGACGAAGTGCTGAAGCCCGGCAAGTATCGAGTTCGCCGTGGCCGCTTTTTCGACAACCATCCTGAGTTACGAGCAAAATCTAAGTAACGGCCTCAAAATTTCGCGCCTGCTTTCGACGCCTCTCGTGCCAATGCCCGTGCCACCTGCATCGCTTCGTCGAGCGGCAAATTGGCAATGCTGGGGCTGCCGCCCGTGTAGCTTTGCCCTGCCGTATCCACGCTCAGCGTGGCCAAACCAAAACGACGATCAAACGGTGATTGGCGCACGACGATGACCTGGCTTTTGGCAATCGGAACGATATGCGTCGCGCGTCCGAACACACCTTGTCGCGTGCGAAAATACTCGCTGCCGAGCGCGTAGCCAAAGACGTGATAACTTTTGACGTTGAGCCAGTACAGCACGGGCGCGAGCAGCAACAATGTCAATGCCCACCAACTTTTGATTCCTACGCCAATTGCAGTCGTGACAATTAACAGAACGATGATGCTCGCGCGCGTGCCACGTCGAATCGCCAGCGGCGAAACCTTTTTCCATTCGCCACCAGCGCCCGCCAGGTTCGGAAAAAACACGGCCAGCAACGTCTCCAATTCAGCGCGCCACGCTATCGGCAACAGCACATCGCGGCCTTTGTTGTCGTCGGAATCTTCTTTTTTGCTGCCGGAAATATCCGCGCGCAACGTGGCCAAACCGAACCAGCGGCGAATCATTCCTTCTTCAACTTTCAGCACTTGAATCCGATGGCGCGGGAGGCTGCTGGCACGGCGTGTCAGCAAGCCGTAGCTGCGCTGCAATTCGTCGCCGTTGCGCGTCAGCGTGTAATTGAAAAACCTCACGACCGAACCAATCACTGACACAATCAGCCCAACAATCATTGCTGCGCCCAAGCCTATCGCTAACAACAGCAACGCCGCGCGCAACCCTTGCCGAACCATTTCGCCCGCCGCCGTGTTCAGCAATTTACCTAGTCGCTGGTAAATCGAATCTGGCAACATATCATCCGCAAACGCCCAAATCGCGCCCAGAACCGCCAGCGCCGACAACAAATGATTCGAGGTCAAGCCGTGCAACACCAAATCGCGAACACTGAGTTTACGAATCACTTCGCGCGCATTCGTTTCGGTCGTTGTCGCCGCTTTTTTCGCGGCTGACCGCGCTGCAACGGCTTCGCGCAAGCGTTCGGCTTCGGCGCGCGAGAGCACCGACAGCTTGGCCTCTGCGCCTTCTGCACCCGCCGTTTCGATCACTGCTTCGACGACATCAAAGACACGATGCAGAACGTTTTGCTCAATGCGGATTTCGTGAATTTGTTCGAGCGGAATGTGCCGTTCTTTGCGTTCGAGCAAGCCTTCGCGCGTGATGAGTTCGCGGCCTTGAATGCGATAGCTGAAGCAAAAATATCGAATCAGCAATGTCACGACTGTGCCGATCAACAGCAAGCCAAACAGCCCCATCCCGCCCCAGCGAAATTTGTTGCCAAACAGCAGAATCGGAATCGCCGGAATAATCAAACGGCGCAGCGACGTAATCAGCCCCAGCACCAACGTCAGCGGATGCAAACGCCCTTCGAGCAGAGCGGCGGCGGATGACGCGACAAGAGGTTGTTCAGTCTGCATCGGTGCCTCCGAGCGCAACCAAATGATCGCGCAAGCGCACGGCTTCTTCGTGCGCGAGACCGGGAATCGAGAGGCTCGCGTTTTCTGTGCCTGCGGTGTGCAATTCCAGCCGCGCCAGCCCGAAATATCGTTCTAACGGGCCTTGCTGCAAATCCACGTGCTGCAACCGATTCAGCGGCAGCAAGCGCGTCGTCTGAAACAATCGCCCGCTGCGCGTTTCCAGCACACGCTCATCCAGGCGATAGCCCCACGCTTGATAGTAGCGCGGCGGATACCACAGGCTGTGCCAGAGCCACAGCGACGTGAGGAAGCCCCAGCCTGCAATCATGCCAATCGCGGCTTGCGGTTGAAAATAACTGGCAATCAGCACGCCGATCAGCGACGGCCCCATAAACACCGCCGCCCCGATTTGCGATGCGACCCGCCACAAATTGACAGCACGGGGATCCAGCGGCTGAAAGGCGGCGAGGCTTGTCGTTGCGGTTTGCGTTGCAGGGGCTTCCATACGAGGAAGAAACGAATTTTCTGCGAGTCAGGTTTCAGCGTCGTCCGCGCTGTTGAATGCGAATCGGCGTCGCGTAAAAATCGAACGTCTCGCGCAGCCGATTGATGAGGTAACGGTCGTAAGAAAAGTGCATTTTCGCGCCGTTGCGCGCATTTGTGAACAGCACAAACGTCGGCGGCGCAACCGAAGCCTGCGTCAGGTAAAACACCTTCAGCCGCGATTTGCCCGTCGTCGCTTTCGGCTGTTCCAGAAAGTCGCGATAGAACTGATTGAGTTGTCCCGTGCCGATGCGCATATTGCGCGCTTCGTTCGCGTGGGCAATCATTTCGTGCAGCTTGTGAACGCGCTGCCCCGATTTCGCGGACAGGAAAATCACGGGCGCATAATCCAAAAACTTCATCTGTTCGCGCACCTTTTCCTCAAAGACTTTCGCTGTGTATGTGTCTTTCTCCACCAAATCCCATTTGTTCACGACAACGATGACGGACGTGCCTGCGTCGTGTGCGTACCCGGCGATGCTCGCGTCCAGATGCGTCACGCCTTCGACCGCATCAATCAACAACAACGCCACGTCCGCGCGTTCGATGTGTTTGCGCGCCATCACGACCGACAGCTTTTCTTCCATCAATTCGGTTTTGCCTTTGCGGCGAATGCCTGCCGTGTCAATGATGCGCAGCGGCAACAAGCCGTCCTGCTTGGCGGCGACGACGCTGTCTACTGCATCGCGCGTCGTCCCGGCAATCGGCGAAACAATCACGCGCTCTTCGCCGAGCAGTTTGTTCACGAGCGACGATTTGCCTGTGTTTGGACGACCGATGATGGCGACATTGATTTCCGTTTGGAGTTTCGGCGGCGGCGCAGCTTCGGGCAACACCTCCATCATCGCGTCGAGCAAATCCGCCATTCCCAAGCCGTGCTCGGCAGAAACTGGAAACACGTCTTCAAAACCAAACTGATGAAATTCGCCCGCTTCGTTCGCCGTGCGCGCAGTCTCAGCTTTGTTGGCGACGATGAACACAGGTTTGTTGAGCGTGCGAATTTGTTTGGCGATTTCTTCGTCAAGCGGCGAAATGCCCGCGCGCACGTCTACGACGAACAACAACAAACTCGCTTCATCAATCGCGGCGCGCGCCTGCTTGAAAATGTTGGCCGGAATGATCGCGTCGTCGTCCGGTACGATGCCGCCTGTATCCACGATTTGAAAGCCGCGCTCCTGCCACTCAGCCGTGCCGTAAATGCGGTCGCGCGTGATGCCGGGCAAATCGCCGACAATCGCGCGACGTGAGCCGACAATGCGATTGAAGAGCGTAGACTTGCCCACGTTCGGACGACCAATAATCGCCACTGTGGGCAGGCGTTCAGTTGTTTCGAGTTGTTCCGTCATTCGTTACTTTTCGCCCAGTGCGCGACTGACCTGCGCTTTCACCTGCTCCAAACCTTGTGGCGTGGCGGCACCGTTGATGCGCAACAAAATCTCGCCGTTTGGTCCCACGACAAAGACATTCGCTTTGCCCGCTTCGTAGCCATAGCGTTTTGTCACGCCGCCTGTCCAATCGAGCAACACCGAATATTTCACTTGCGATTTGAAAATCCGCGTCACAACGCCACGCGCAAACGAAGGCACAGACGACAACGCCGCGATGCCTTTGATATTCACACGATTTTGATAGCGGTCATAGAGCGGACGCACCCAGGCTTCGATTTGCCCCGCACCTTTGCGGTCGCCAAAAATCAAGACATTCACGCGCCCGTTTGGAAAACGATAAGTTTCGGAGTTGCCGTATTGATCGCTCAATTCAAATTCCGGCGCATGCGTATGGGTCGCGGTTGCGCTCATCAACAAAAACAACATTGCCAAGACCGTCGAAGTCAAACTTCCACCAACTCGTGTCATTCAAAAAACCTCTCTCAAGCGGGATTAAATTTGCCTGTGGGGTAGCGTCAGTAAACACGAAGGATAGTGGAATCGGGCGAGTCGTGCAAACGCGAAGTGCGTCACCAGCCAAGCTGCAAGCCAAAGCGAAACGTGCGTCCGTCGTTCAGCGTGTTCGCAATCAGCCCGAAATTCGGATTCGATAATTCAAAGCCCGGCTCGGCGAATTGTGGCGTGTTGAAGAAGTTGATGGATTCGGCGCGCAAGGTCAGACGCAGGTCTTTTTTGAATGACCACGTGCGCGCAAGCGATGCGTTGACATTGCGAATCGGGCCTTTGCGAAACACATTGCGACCGAGGTTTCCGGCTCTTTCGGTGGGTAGGATGAATCCGAAAGCAGAACGCGGCAACAACTGTCGTGACGTATCCGGGTTCGCAATCGTGCGTCCCAAAATCGAAGGATCAAGCAGGTTCGGGCGGTCATTGCCGTTGCCGTCCACATTGCCAAAGCCGGGCGCGTCGGAACCCGTGACGACATTGAACGGAATGCCGGTTTTGACGAGTACGACCGCCGATAAATTCCAGCCATTCGTAATGCGATCCAATGCTTTGAAATTCGAGTTTGGCTTGAACAAATAATTCACGCGCCACAAAAACGCATGCGTTTGATCGAAGAGGCTCAGGCCTTTCATGTCGCGGTGATTTTCAAACTCGGATTGGCTGCGCGACGTGCGCGAATCGTTTTCGTAAGCATTGTTCAGATAGTTGGAACCGAGGTCAATCGCTTTGCTGAACCAGTACGCGACATCAGTCGTCAGCCCGTGCCAGTTCGACAGCACGAGTGACACGCGCCCCGCGTCGAAATAGCCGTTCGACGTGTTCACGACGTACCGAATGTCCGCAAAATTCGGATTGGCGCGGCGTTGATTGATGGTCTCCAACGTTTGCGCAACGTTCGGCGTCGGCTGCGCGCGGTTCAGATACCACATCACAAACAGCTTATGCGAACGGCTGCCGACATAACCGAATTGTAATCGTGCGAATTTCGACAGCGACTTCCCGAATTCCGGTTCCCAACTGAGGTTGTATTGGTACGAATACGGCAACGCGAGTTCCGGCGCGGTGGTGTAGAGCGTCGAACGCGCGATGGCCGCTTGTCCGCCTTGCGTGAGACTGGCGAGCGGTGTCACAAGGTTGGGCGTGTTGACGTTGATTTTGTTATTGAGCGGCGGGCTGTAGCGAATTTGCTGAAACGTGGGCGGAAAGATTTCGCCAAAGTGCGTGCCAAACGCGCCGCGCAGCACGCCCAAGCTGTTGGGCATTCGATAGGCAAAGCCAAACGATGGCCCGACGTTGTTCAGATCGCTGTCGTACGGCACTTGATTGAAGTTGTTGACTTCGATGGGCGCGGTCGTCGGTTGATAGCGCAAGCCGAATTGCAACGTCAGCCGCGGATTCACTTGCCACGAATCGCTGCCATAAAACTGCATATCCCAGTTGCGAAAGCCGCGATGAATGTGACCGAGCGAAACCAAATACAAGGCCGCGCGCCCGCGTCGCAAATTCGTGACGGCATCCACAAACACTTCTTTGCCTTGCGCGTCTTTTTCAAATTCGCTCGTGAAGGAAAAGTAACCGCGATGCACGTCGGATTCACGCCCATTGAGGTGACGGCGAATGATGCCGAAGCCCGTTGTCAGCGTGTGACGACCTTGCACGCGCCGCAATTGTCCGCCCCAGCGCATTTGATTTTGCGCGCGATCAATCGGAATACTGCCGTCCGGCCCCAAGCTGGTCAGGCCGGAAATGTTGACGAACGGCCCCACCGCTTCGTCATCCGGCAACAAGACCGACGTCACGCGATCATAGCTCGCCGTCAAGACGCTGAGCATGTTCGGCGACCATTGCCGCGTCCACGCGAGGCGCGCGACGTGCGATTTCGTGTCGGTGTTGGGGTTTTGTCCGGCGACGAGTTGAAACGCCTGCACGTTCTGATTCGTGAATTGATATTGCAGCGCCAGCCCGTCTTTATTGGTCATCGTGTGATCCAGGCGAAAGTTCGCCTGATGGTTGTTGATGATTTGCAGCGAGTTCGTGTTGAGCGCACGCGGATTGATGTCGGTGCGGTTCGGCAAGATTAACGGATAGGCCGCGAGAAAGCGCAGCACAATCGCGCGCGTCGCCGGATCGTTCGTCAGCGGCGTGCGCTCGTCGGGACGCGGGACTAATACGTTGCCATTGACGTTGCCGCGAATTTTGGTTTGCCCGGCGTCTACGAAGAGCTTCGTGCGTTTGGGCAAATTCGCGCCGAAATTAAAGCCATAATCGTTTTCGCGCGCGGGCTTGACGTTGCCGACTTGAAAGAACGAACGTGCTGAAAAGATGCTGTTCAGATGCGTGTATCGCAATTGTCCGTGCAAGCCCGACTTCAGCCCCGCCGGAATCGTCAAATCGGTTTTCGGAGCCGTGCCAAACTCCGCGCCAAAGTAGCCGCGATCTACCGCAAATTCGCGGATGATCGTCGCTGTCGTGCCCAGCCGCAGATTCGCTTCTTTCAGCGAGTAATTGTCTATCAGGTTGAATTGCACGTTTTCGTTGCGCCGACTTTCGCCCGCAGACGTGTCCGCTTTGCCAAGCAGATTGATGTCGCTTTGTTTGCCGGATTCGGCGGGTTTGGTTTCGGTTTCAGCAGGTTTGTCAGAAGATTTGGTTGGCGTGGGAGCTTGCGCCAGATTACTGGCTAAAAAGATGGCGAAAAAGAGAAAGCCAATCGTTACTGCCTGGAATGAATATCTACGTGTCATTGGTTTCTCATACGCAGAATCGAGATGCCTCGTTACGAAAAGCGATGAATGGAATACGGATAACACGGGTGCAACAGATCAAAACAGATCAGCCCTAATCCGTATCATCGGTTTCATCCGTGTTCTATTGTATTCAGGGGCAATGGAATACAGATGAAACCGATACGACCGATAAAAACAGCTCAGTATAAATCCGCCGCATCCGTTTCATCCGTGTTCGATAAAAGTTGCAAGGGCGTTTATTTGGCAGGCAATGCAAACGCGACATAGCTGCCGCCCGGCGGTGAACCTTTGCCGCCGCCCGCCGCGATCACGATGAATTGTCGTCCATTGACCTCGTACGTCGCAGGCGTCGCGTTGCCCGCCGATGGCAGTGTCGTTTCCCACAGCAATTTGCCTGTCAGCTTGTCATACGCACGAAACTTCTTATCAAAGTTCGTCGCGCCGATGAAGAACAATCCGTTTTTCGTCACAATCCCGCCGCCATAATTTTCGCTGCCCGTGTTGCGCAAACCTTGCGCCACCAGCTTCGGATGTTCGCCGAACGGAATCTGCCATTTGATGATGCCTTTGTTCAGGTCAATCGCGTTCAGCGTTCCCCACGGCGGCGCAATTGCGGGATAGCCTTCGTGATCCAAAAATTTGTTGTAGCCATCCGACGTGTACTTCAACTCCATCGGATTCGGCGTGTCGCGGTGATCCGTGCCGGATTGAATGTTTTCGCCTGTGAGCAGGAATTGCGCGAGCGCAGCCATTTCGCCGCGACTCAAATCGGGGAAGCCGGGCATACGACCCGCGCCGCTGCGAATGATCGTGCGGAGTTCGCTGTCGCTGAGCTTTTTGCCGATGTCCACGAGCGTTGGAAATTCGGGCGGCGTGCCGGTCAAATCTTTCTTGTGGCAACTGGCGCAATTCGCTTCGTAAATCGTCCGGCCATTCACATTCGCCTGTGTTTTCGGGCGATCCACGATGCGCAGAATCCACGCCATTTCGTTCGAGTTCACATAAAACAATCCGGTCTCAGGATCGAACGCCGCACCGCCCCATTCGCCCGCGCCGTCGTAGCCGGGAAAGATGATCGTGCCTTCTTTGCTCGGCGGCTCGAATTGCCCGTTGCTGCGAATTTTGCGAAAGATGTCGAGCGCGTATTTGCGCGCTTCAGGCGTGCGATTGGTAAGCAAATCTTCGGTGAGTTTTTGCCGCGCGAAGGCGGGCGGCAACGTTGGCAACACTTGCGTCTCGGCTAATTTTTCGCCGTCAATCGGACTCGCGGGATATTTTTTTTCTTCGAGCGGAAACAGCGATTTGCCCGTTTCGCGCTCGAACAAAAACACGTGCCCCGACTTCGTCATTTGCGCGACGGCATCAATCGTTTTGCCGTTGCGTTTGACCGTGACGAGTTGCGGCGCGGAGGGAAAATCCCGATCCCAGACATCGTGCTTGACGGCTTGGAAATGCCACTTGCGCGCGCCTGTGTTCGCGTCCAGACAAAGCAACGTGTTCGCAAACAAATTGTCGCCGTGCCGATTCGCGCCGTAAAAATCAAACGCCATCGAACCGGTCGGCGCAAAGACTAAACCGCGCTTTTGATCTACGACAAGGCCGGGCCAGTTATTCGCGCCGCCCAAATATTTCCAACCGTCCGGCGGATTCGTTTCATAGCCGAATTCGCCCGGATGCGGAATCGTGTGGAAGCTCCATTTTTGTTTCCCCGTTCGGACATCAAAAGCCCGAATATCACCCGGCGAGGAAGGCAGCGCTTCGCTCGTCAAAAAGCCGAGAATCAACAGGTCTTTGTAAATCATGCCCGGCGTCGTGTTTGAGAGCGAAAGCCCGTTTGCCGGGCGTCCCAAACCTTCGCGCAAATCAATTTTGCCGCCCTCGCCAAAGCTGTTCACAGGCTTGCCCGTCGTCGCGTCCAGCGCAAACAGCCAATGCCGAAAGCCAAAGAAAATGCGCTTGTCGTTGCCGTCTGCCCAATAGGTCACGCCGCGATTGCGCATCTTGCCAAGCGTGCGATTTTCGGCATTCGGATCAAAGCTCCATTGCAATTTGCCTGTCGCGGCGTCGAGCGCGATGACCTTCAATTTCGGCGTCGTCGCATACAATACGCCGTCCACGACAATCGGATTGCATTGCATCTCGGAGCCGTTGAATTGGTCGCCCGAATCGTATGTCCACGCGACTTGCAGTTGATGGACATTGCGCTTGTTGATTTGGTCGAGCGTCGTGTAGTGAATGTTTTCTTCGCCGCCGCCGAACTGCCGCCAGTCGCGGTAGTTTGGTTTGGTTTGCGCGGAAGAATCGTGATACGCGAGCCACGCGATGCAAAGAATGAAAGCTGTAAGAACAAGAAATCTAAAACGCATAAAAATCTCGCGGTAGAAGCAACTGGAATTCGCTCTCAGAGGACAGAGTTGAAAATAAACATCAGTGCTTGGAAAGAGGTGTCAAGAGTTCAAGCTTTAGCTTGCAGGTTGCACTGACAAGCCG
>CAZWAK010000124.1:0-22836 GCA_964631865.1 uncultured Heliobacteriaceae bacterium
AAATCGGTGCGATGCTAAAGCTACGTCCAGCCGCAGCACTCCAAACGCTTCGCGCCACTGCGCTACAACAAAAGTCCAGGAGTTATCGTAATGAAAATTCTTCACTTCGTAATCTTCGTACTGTTTCTGTCCCCCGCGCTCGCGCAGGATTGGTCGCAATGGCGCGGCGCGAATCGGGACGGGCAAATGCAAGGCTTCGTCGCGCCGAAAGCGTGGCCGGAGAAATTGACGCAGCGATGGAAAGTGCCGGTCGGCCTTGGTCACGCCTCGCCTGTTGTCGTCGGCAAGCGCATCTATTTGCACGCGCGACAAGACGAACGCGAAGTTGTGTTGTGCCTTGATCTCGACAGCGGCAAAACGCTGTGGCAAGACGGCTACGCCGCAACGTACACGATGAACCCGGCGGCGACGGGGCACGGCAAGGGGCCGAAATCTACGCCGACGGTGAGCAACGGCAAACTCTACACGCTCGGCATCACGGGCATTTTGTCGTGCTACGACACGGCTTCGGGCAAGCTGCGCTGGCGCAAGGAATTCAGCAAACGCTTCAAAGAAACTGCGCCCGACTTCGGCACGGCGATGTCGCCGCTGGTGGATCGTGGCTTGGTCATCGCGCATGTCGGCGGCAGCAACTCCGGCGGCTTGATCGCGTTCGATGCCGAGAGCGGGGCAGAGAAATGGGCGTGGACAGGCGACGGCCCCGGCTATGCTTCGCCCATCGTGGTTGACCTCGTCGGCAAGCGCCAAATCATCACACAATCACAAAAACACATCGTCAGTATTTGGGCGGACAATGGCTATCCGCTCTGGACGATTCCGTTCGACACCGCGTATGTGCAAAACATTGTGACGCCGATGCAGTGGAAAGATACGATCATTTTTTCAGGCATTGACAAAGGCGTATTTGCGATTCGTCCCGGCTGGCGCAACAACGCTTGGGTGACGGACAAGGTGTGGCATAACAACGAAGTTGCGATGTACATGAACTCGCCCGTCATCAGTGGCGATTGGCTGTTCGGCATGTCGCACAAGCAAAAAGGACAATTCTTCTGCCTCGATCTGAACACCGGAAAAACCTTGTGGAAAGGCGACGGACGACAAGGCGAAAACGCAGCGATGGTGATGGCCGGCAACACGCTGTTTTCGTTGACGGACGGCGCAGATTTGCTGGTGTCGAGCGTGTCGAGCAAAGGGCCGGGTCTGCTGAAACGTTATGACGTCGCCGACAGCCCGACGTGGGCGCATCCGGTCATCTTGGGCAATCGGTTGTTGATTAAGGACGAGAAGACCTTGGCCTTGTGGGGGCTGTGATCGTTGCAGGGAAATGTTTCTTCCGGGTGTGATTTAAAGTGCGACTCAAGCGGATCGTCTGCCGATGCGGTAAGCTGCGTGGGAAAAGCACAACCAGCAGGAGGCAATTATGACGACCAACCCAGAACAATCACGCTGAGTTGCGCGCTACAGCCGAAGCCGTTGTTGATTCGGGTGGTTCCGTCTGTCTGTTCGGGCGCGCGGTAGGCGTGGCGTTGGGCTTGGATGTCGAAACTGGGATTCCAAACCGATTGTCTTCATTGGGCGGCCCGATTGACTGTTTCGGTCACGAAGCCAGGCTGGAAACCGTTGGCCTTACCTTTCAGCGCATCGTGTCTTTGCCAAACCTCCCCATCTGCCCCGCAACATTCTTGGTCGGCAAGGCTGGTTGCGGAACCTGAAACTTGGGTTGGTGGATTATGAAAACAAGCGCTATCTCGGTAAATATGAGTAGCCTGTCCCCCAGCAACCCGCAAGCTTTGCCAGTACTGGCAACAAAGGAAGAACCGTATGATGCTGCAATGGCCTGATGTACTTCGCTTCGCTCGCAATGGCAACCCGGAACCGGAGCGAAAAGTCGTCAAATCCGAAACCGAATGGCAAGCCCAACTCACGCCGAACCAATACATCGTGACGCGGCAAAAAGGGACGGAACGACCGTTTAGCTCCGCAATGTGCAGTTTGTTTGAGCCGGGGCTATATGCTTGCGTGTGCTGTGACACGTTGCTGTTTGATGCGAGCGAGAAGTTTGACAGCGGCACGGGCTGGCCTTCGTTCACGCAGCCGATTACGGAAAACGCCATTGCCTATCACGCCGATCATTCGCACGGAATGATGCGCGTGGAAACGGTCTGCAATACGTGCGGCGCGCATCTGGGACACGTCTTCCCGGATGGGCCAGCGCCGAGCGGGTTGCGGTATTGTATGAATGCGATTGCGCTCAAGAAGATTGCTGAAAATCACGACGGTTGATTTATCCGTCAGGATTCGTTAGGCTTTCCCCACTTTGCCCATGTTATCTCTCACCTGAATAGACACGCGGAATGCGCGCTTGCGTTCCGTTCTCACATTTCAAGGAGGAAACATGAGTCCTAACGCAATCAAGAAATTGCATCATTTTACTTTTCTGTGCGGGTTGACGCTGACGCTCCTGCCAATCGTTTGGGCGCAACGTACGAACCCACAATCTACCACCATTCGCAGCAGCAACATCCAATCCATTCCGAGCGGCGCGAAGATGAAGTTTCGCGGCGTCGTGATGGGGCGCGATGCCGATACGTTCACCGTCCGCGACCGCAATCGCACCGATTATCAGGTGCTCTTAACCGATCAAACCAGCATCAAGACCTACGGCGGCTTCTTGCGCTTCGGCAAGAAGTACGCGGTGGCGGACATCCTGCGCGGGCTGATTGTCGAAGTCGAAGGACGTGGCAATCCGCAAGGCCAACTCGCGGCGGAAAAGGTTCGCTTTGAAGAATCCGATATGCGCGCGGCAGTCACGACCGATACGCGCGTCAAGCCGGTCGAAGACAATCAGGAACGGCTCTCCGGGCAGATTGATGAACTACACGCGATTGCTGCCGAAGCCCGCACCGAAGTGCGCGTGGCGAACGAACGCATTTCGGCACTCGATGATTACGACGTGCAGGAAACCGTCACGGTGAACTTCGCGCTCAACAGCGCGGTGCTTTCGATGGACGCGCGCCAACGGCTCGATGCGCTGGCGCAAAAGGCGCTGACGGCGAAGTGGTACATGCTCGAAGTCGCGGGACATACCGATTCGACCGGCAGTGAAGGCCGGAATTTTGTGCTGAGCCAACAGCGTGCCGACGCCGTGATGCAATACCTGGCCGTGCAACACAAGATTCCTACGCGCCGGTTTGTCTCGCCGATGGGCTATGGGAAGACAGCGGCGGTCGCGGATAACCGCAGTGCCGCCGGGCGCTCGCAAAATCGGCGCGTGGAAGTGAAGATGCTGCTCAATCGCGGTTTGAGTCAGCAACCAGCAGCCTCCACCATTCGGCAGCAATAAGCTCAGGCAAGACCTGCGTACTCTGTAAATTCAGTTCTGAGGTCTTCCACTCTGCCCTCTGCCCTCTCAACTTTTATACAAAAGAGTTGAGAGGGCAGGGTTCGGAAAACCAACGGTGCCAGAAAACTGAATTTACAATGTACTTACGGCGCTTTGGCAACGACCATCGCGTTGTCGTCCGGCGTGCGATCAATCAACTTGTTGTATGGGTCAATTCCGGCGCGCGTGGGCAATTGATCCACCGTAATTTCAAACTCCATTTCGGGCTGCGTAAGCTTGCGTTTTTCCAGGAACAACGCTTTCTCATCCTTCTTTTCGCCCGTGAAAATGCCGATGTCTACGAAGTCGTTCAGTGCGATTTCGGATTCCTGGCCGACGCCATCCGCACGCAACTTGCGCGCTTTGATTTTGATTTTGACGATGTATTTTTTGTCCGGCGTTTCGCGGTAGGTGGCTTCGACGGTTTTGTTGTCAAAGAGCGTGATCGTCTCGAACATATCCGTAATCAAATGCTTCATCTCGTCCGGCGTCGCGTCGCGCAAGGCGTTCAGGAATTCGGTCGTGTGCGTGTACGGCGGCTCCTGAAATTTGACCTTGCTGACGTATTGCTTGAGCGCCGCGTTCAAGCGTTCTTCGCCGAGGTAATCCTTGAGCGCGTAAAACACCAGACTGCCTTTTTCATACCAAACATACGTCTCGCGCTGCACCGTCGCCAGCGGTTCTTCTTTCCGCCGTTCGTTGCCGCGGCGCTGCAAATAGCGGTTCAGTTCGTGCTTCAGATAATTGCGAATCGCGCTCGCACCGACTTCTTTTTCCATCACCATCAACGCGGCGTATTGCGCGAGCGATTCCGACAGCATATTCGAGCCGCGCGCGTAATGACCGACGACCTGATGCGCCCACCATTGATGCGCCAGTTCGTGGCCGGTCACATAAAACGGAATGTCGAGGTCGTCTTCGCGGTCGCCGTGCGCGATGAAGCCGATGCCTTCGGAATACGGAACCGTGTTCGGGAACGATTGCGCGAAGCTGCGATAGCGTGGGAATTCAAGGATGCGGAACTGTTTGAATTGATACGGCCCGAAGTTATTCGTGAAATATTCCAAGCCTTTCTTCGTCGAATCAATCATCCGCGCCACGTTGTATTCGTGCGCCGGATCGTAATACACCTCAATCTTGACGTCGTTCCATTGATCGCGTTTGACGGCGTAACGACCCGACACGAACGAATAGAAATTCTGAATCTTCGTCTCGCCCATGTCGTAGCTGAAATAGCGACGGCCATTCTCCGTCCATTCTTTTTGCAGATAGCCGGGCGCGATGGCGATTTGATCGCCGGATGTGCTGACGGTGGCCTTGAAGTGAATCCAGTCAGCATCTTCGGAAAACAAATTGCGGCGAATGTATTGCGGATCGGCGGGTTCAGGCATTTCGGCTTGCGGCGGCAGCTTCTGATCTTTGCGGTCGTTCTCGTCGCCGATTTCGCCCTGCTCGCTGTAGCCGAGTACAGGAAAATAGCCGCGATCAAAGAACGTCCCGTTGTAGGCGAATTCGGGTTTGGTTGCTCCGGCCTCGAAGCCTTTTGCCTGCCAGCCGACCGTGAAATCCATCTTCAGCGTCTCGTTCGGCTTGAGCGGTTCGGCGAGTTGGTAGAGGTGAAAACCGATGTCTTTGTCGGTCAGCGTTTCTTTGCTGCCACGATCAAAGCTCAGTTTTTGCAGCGACTGATTCGCGTCCAGAATGTGGATGTCCGGGATGGGTTGATCGGTTTTGTTGACGAGCGTGAATGTGCCTGTGCTGGCAAAGGCGCGGCGTTCGGGAAAGATGTCTACGTTCAATTGCACGTCGGTGATTTTGGGTTGCGGCAGGCTTTCATATTTCTTGTATTCCTTTTCGTAGCGCGCCTGTAACGCCAATCCCATTTCGCGGTCGCGGTATTTGTTCACGACGTGCGTGTTGTAGTAAATGTAACCGCCAATCGCGACGAAGCTCAATAAAAACAGGGCGGTGAGCGCGTTGAGGGGAAACCGAAAACTCTGTTTCGCAAGTTGTAATCGCGCGCGCCAGCTTAAATCTTCGCTGCGTCGCGTCAGGATGATGGCGACGATGGATAACAGCGCCGCGAGCGCCGCCCAGTACAAGCTGAACCACAGAATCGGCTTCACAAAATGCCCGAAGCCGTTCATATCGGAATAGGTGTAACTCGGCAGCGTCCAGATTTGATAGAGCGGATTTTGGAAGCCGTAATTGAAGAGAATGCCCGTCAAGATAAAGACGCCCACGATGACCGTATGCGCGGCGTATTTGTTGGGAATCAGATTATGCAGGAACAAACACCACGCCGACATGCAAAGCAGATTCAGGAAATCTATCACCAGAATTTCTTTCACGTAGACGCCCAACTCAAAGCGGTAATAGCCTTGCACCGCCTGTAAAAACACGCCAATCGCAATCAGCACGAGCAGCAGGACGAACTGAATCAACCCCAGCGCCGTGAATTGGCTGGCAAAGGTCAGCCACGTCGGCGCAGGCAGCGCGTCATTGATTTGGGCAAACTTGATGTCGCGCTCTTTCCACACCAGTTCACCGGCATACAACGTCGCAATGATGATGAAAAACAGGTACGAACTGCGCACCATCGAAATCATCAGATACGTCACAGGATAGACCGGTACATCAAAGAAGCGCCCAACATCTTTGCCGTTCAGCACAAACATCACAACCGCAATCAGCACCAGCGCAACAAACGGCAATTCACGCACGACATTGTTGAGCCGCGCTTTCGTGAGCGAAACGAATTGTGCGAAGGTCGTCGAAGCCGTGAAGCGTTGCGCGACGGTGCGGAACGTCGTAGGGGCAGCCACCGTGCCGAGGTCATCTTCGTCGTCCACCAAAACTTTCTTCGCTTTGCGCATCGTCAACGCTTCCGCCGAAAACGGGAAGAAGCGCAGCGTGACCAGCAAGGCGAGCAAGCCGAGGCCGCACCAGAGCAAGCGGTTGTACGCGATGACACCGGAAAAATGCAGCAACTGCGAATTGCGTTCGACCACCGTCCAATAGCGCGTTGCGGTTTGCATCGCCGCCATTCCCAACGGATCAAGCACCGACGGCCAGAACGGATTCAGATTGTCCTGGTTATTGAACACATAGACGACGCCGATCAGGTAAATCGCAAACAGAATAATGCCCTGCAAATACACGACCATCTGCTTGCGCGTGAACGCACCGACCGCAAAGAACAACGAGCCGCTGAAGAAAATCGTCGTCACTGAAAACAACAGAAACGGCTGCACGTGAAACCACAGATTCGGCGGCATCACCAAATCCCGATCCGTCCACGGCATGTAATACCCAATGATCGCACCCCAGATCAGCCCCGAAAACACCAACACGCAAATCACGAACGAACCGAGCCAGCGCCCGCCTAAGTACGCGAACTTTTTGATGGGCGTCGTGAAGAAAAACGAATAGGTGTTTTCCTGAAAGTCGCGCAGAATCGCCGTGCCGAAAATCGCCGAGACGATCACGATGCCGAACGCCGAAAATTGCACCGCCATCAACGTGTCGAGGTACGGCCCGTTCTTCAAGACCTTGCCGCCGCCGGGGCCGAAGTTGCGCGCGCTGACCGTGAAGAACGCCATGAAAAACCAGATGGCGAAGTACAAGTACGTCGAGATTCGTTTCAGGCGATATTTGATTTCAAACAGGAATAGTTCACGGAACATATTGGCTCCACTGGGTACGCACGCATCCTGCGTGCTGATGAGAGGAACAGATCGCGTAAAGCAAATGACTTCTGGTAGCCTCAGCACGCAGGATGCGTGCGTACCCAAAATTACTGATGAATTTTCAGGAAATACACATCTTCCAAATCGGCTTCGACGCTCGTGAAACTGTCATCCGGCTGCGTCTCGCTGAACACGCGAATTTCGGTGCGTCCGGCGACGAGGCGCGACGACACCACGTGATGACTTGCTTGGTATGTCGCCAACTCTTCCTTCCCAATCACCTTCTTCCAAATCCTGCCGCGAATCGCATCGAGTGCCGCCAACGGATGGCCTTCGAGCAACAATTCGCCTTTGTTGATGATCGCCATTTGCGTGCAGAGTTCGCGTACGTCCGCGACGATGTGCGTCGAAAGAATCACGATCACGTTTTCGCCTATCGAACCGAGCAGATTCAGAAACCGATTGCGCTCGGTCGGATCAAGCCCCGCCGTCGGTTCGTCCACGATGATGAGTTTCGGATTGCCGAGCAGCGCCTGCGCAATACCGAAGCGTTGTTTCATCCCGCCCGAATACGTGCCGAGCTTTTTCTTGCGCACATCGTAGAGGTTGGTTTGTTGCAGCAAGCCTTCGACCAAGTCTTTGCGTTCGCCGCGCGCGGTGATGCCTTTCATCACCGCGATGTGATCCAGCATATCCGCCGCGCTCATCTTCGGATAGACGCCGAATTCCTGCGGCAAATACCCCAGCAGCCGTCGCACGCCGTCTTTGTTTTGTAGCACGTTCAAGTCATCCAACCAGATTTCGCCTTCGTCCGCTTCCTGCAACGTCGCGATGGTGCGCATCAGGCTGGATTTGCCTGCACCGTTCGGGCCGACGAGTCCGAACATCCCTTTGTTGACGTTGAGCGAGAGATTGCTGATGGCCTTGACGCCGTTGGAATAAGTCTTGGAGAGATTCGAGATTTTCAGTTGCATGCGTGTGCCTCCGGGGTTAAGTACGCTGCCGATGACTGATACTGCTTCGTTGATTTGTGATGACACTCTGAGTGCGAGACGCCAGAAGAAATACTGTACGCCGCCGAGATTTGCAAGGTTCAAGAAAGCAACGCCAGGATTTCACGCACGCGCGCGGCGCTGACTTGTCCGTGGATGGTTTGTGGTTCGCGCACAAAGGTGCCGAGGTGAAAGTCGGTGAGATGAGTGTGCAGGCGCAATTTCTGAATCATATCGGCAGTCATTCCCCCGCCTGCCAGAATTTTGATTTCGGGCCGCGCAAACCGTTCGCATACGCCCAGTGCTGCAACTTTTTCCCCTTCACTGCCCTGACCGCCGCTCGTCAGAATCGTGTCAATCTGCGGATATTGTTTCAGTTCCCGAATTGCGCCGAGCGGATCGCTGAGTTCTTCAAAGGCGCGATGAAACGTAACCTTCAATGGCGTAGCCGCTGCCAGCACGCGCCACAGTAAATCGTGATCTATCGCATCGCCTTTCAGAAAGCCGCACACAATGCCATCCAGCGGCAGCGCCGCGAGTTGCCGCGCGATTTCGCACAGCCGTTGTCGTTCGGCTTCATCGGTGACGTTGAAATCTTCGCTTTCGCGCAGCATCACGCGCACAGGAATCTTCACATAGCGCAGCACATCGCGCACCAAACCGAGCGACGGCGTTAAGCCGCCGACATCAAATCGTGTAATCAATTCGATGCGGTCAGCGCCGCCTTGTTCAGCGGCCATCGCATCAGCGAGCGAGCAAGCGATGACTTCAAGCATTCGGGTTCCTCAAGTGTTGACGGGCTTTCGTGCAGCCTCTAACATCCGCGTACCAAGTCTACGGTTCCAGCACGGAGGAAGCAATGAAGCGAAAGATCGGTTGTGTGTTACTCGCGTTGTGTGTCACGTTCTCAAGCCTGCCTGTCAGCCTGTCCGCACAGGTGCAGGATATCCCCTACAATCAAGGTGCCGCCGCCGCGTGGCAGGCGCTCATCAAACTGCGCACGACCGCCACCGTGCTGTTCACCCAAGCACATCCCGACGACGAGGACGCAGGATTAGTCACGTGGGTCGCACGTCGCGCCGGAGCACGCACCGGCATCCTTTCGATCAATCGCGGCGAAGGCGGCGCGAACCTGATTGGCCCCGAACAATACGATGCGCTCGGCGTGTTGCGCACCGAAGAATTTCTGGCGGCGTGTCGTTACTACGGCGCAGATTTGATGTTCACGCGGATGGCGGATTTTGGATTCTCAAAACGCCTGGACGAAACGCTGGAACATTGGGGTAAAGAGAATGTGCTGCGCGATATGGTGCGCGCCGTGCGAACGTACAAACCCGACATCATTATTTCGCGCTTCCACGGCAAAGCGCGCGACGGACACGGCAATCATCAAGCCGCCGGATTGCTCAGCTTGGAAGTCTTCAAAGCCGCCGCTGATCCGAAACTGTTTCCCGAAGATGGCGTGCCGTGGCAGGTCAAAAAACTCTACCTCGGCACGCGCGGCAACGAACCTTCGACCTTGAAAATCAACACAGGCGAATACGATCCACTGCTCGGCAAATCCTATCGCCAAATTGCGAGCGAAGGCTACGGCATGCACCGTTCGCAAGCGATGGGACAGCCAAAGATTCCGGCGGGCGATTTTTTCTCGACTGTGCAATTGGCCGAAAGCGCAATTCCGAAAGTTGAGAACGAAACGAGCATTTTTGATGGCATTGACACAACACTGACAGGCTTAGCGAAACCATACCAAAACGAAATTGATCTGCGCCCTGAATTGAACGAAGCCGCGAGTGCGATTGAGATGGCGATCAGTAAATTCAATGCACGCGAGCCGTGGACGATTGCTGAAGAATTGGCATCAGGGATGCGGAACATTCGTAAAGCGATGGAAAAGGTCAAAGCCTCGAACGTCGCAGCCAAAGAGCAGCTACTGTTTTTGCTCGGCAACAAAGAACGCGAATGCAATGAGGCGATGAACAAAGCGTTGGGGCTGGCGATAGAAGTAGTTGTTGATCCCGAACGACCAACAACAAGCGGAATGGGCTTTATGCAGCCGAGTGAAACCTTTGCTGTGGCGATTCCGGGTCAACAATTCAAGTTTACAATGGCAGTTGTCAATCCCAGCCCAATAAAAATAATCGAAGCGGGGTCAGGTTTTATCTCACGAGCAAAAACATATCGAGGTAGTGCCGATGGAAAACGCGAAGGAGACCCCAACGAGAATAAGACCTTCCGCTTTCAATGGGTAGTAATGGTTAGTGAAACCGCAGAGTATACAAAACCAAACAAAACTCGCACTGATGAATTGCGAGAACATCAGTACAATCTAAGTAATAGCTTACTTCCATTTCCCGCCTCAGATATAGAAACTGGATATACCTATAAAGTTAATGATGTCTACTTCAACTTAACTGCACCTGCTCGAACATCCTTCATCGCTCGCCCCTTCGGCGAACAACGTCGCCTGCTCGCGGTCGCGCCTGCTATCAACATTCGAATGACGCCGCGTGTCGGCATCGTTGCGCTCAATGCCACGAAATCCGAAGCGACCGTCAATGTCAGCGTTTCCAGCAATGCCAAAAGCAAAGCCGATGGCAAAGTAAAATTGCGCTTGCCAGAAGGTTGGGTTGCGAGTCCAGCCGAACAAAATTTCAGCTTTGCGCGCGAGGGCGAGAAGAGTAATTTCACTTTTACCGTAGCGATTCCGAAACTCGCCGCGAAGCAGGATTACAAAATTCAAGCCGTCGCTGAATACAACGGCAAAGAGTACACCGAAGGCTACGAAGTCATCGCGCATCGTGATTTGGAACCGCGTCATTTGTATCGCAACGCAACGATGGAACTGCGCGGCGTAGACGTTTCAGTCGCGCCGAATTTGCACGTCGGCTATGTGATGGGCGTGGGCGACAAAGTACCGGAAGCCCTCGCGCAAATCGGCGTCAAAGTCACGATGCTCGGCGCAAACGAATTGGCAACGGGCAATCTGGAGCAGTTCGATGCGGTCGTGATTGGCATTCGCGCGTCGGCAGTGCGCGAGGATTTGAAGGCGTACAACAAACGCTTACTCGAATACGTCGAACGCGGCGGCAACGTGATCTGGCAATATCAAACACCCGAATTTGACGAAGTCGCGTACGGCCCGTACCCGTACAAAATGGGGCGCAACCCGGAAGAAGTTTCCGAAGAAGATTCGCGCGTCACGATCCTCGACGCAACAAATCCAATCTTCAACTTCCCGAACAAAATCACGCCTGCGGATTTCGACCACTGGGTCGAAGAGCGCGGCTCGAAATGGTGGGGCGAATGGGACGCGCGCTACAAACCATTGCTCGAAAGTCACGACCGCGAACAGCCGCTGCAAAAAGGCGGCATGATGTACGCCGAATACGGCAAAGGAACGTGGGTCTATGCGGGCTATGCGTTCTATCGCCAATTGCCAGCGGGCGTCGAGGGCGCGTATCGGCTGTTTGCGAATTTGATTAGTCTGAAGAAACGAACAAAATGAAACAATACATTTTACGCCTGAATCTTTGCTTCCTTCTCTCGGCAACCCTGTTGTTGCCTGTCGCGCTCCACGCACAAGCGAAACCATATTTCCCTCCCGCTGGAACGTGGGCGAAAAACACGCCTACGGAATTGGGGCTGGACGCGGCAGCATTGGAAGCCGCGATCAAATTCGCGCAGTCACGCGAAACCGAACGCGCAATGGATTTCTCCGATCAGGAACGCACGTTCGGTTCGTTGCTCGGTTCCGTTCCCACCGAACGCGCGCGCACGAACGGCGTGGTGATTTACAAAGGCTATGTCGTTGCCGAGTTCGGCGAAACGACTGCGGTTGATCCAACCTACTCCGCCGCCAAAAGCATGCTTTCGACAATTGCGGCGATTGCCGTGCGCGATAGCAGGATCACCAATCTGGATGATCCGGTCGCCAAGCTCATCAAAGACGGCGGCTATGATTCGCCGCAAAACACGCAGGTGACGTGGCAAATGCACTTGCAACAAGAGTCCGAATGGGAAGGCGAGATGTGGGGCAAAAAGCATGACTTCGTCGGACGCGCCGCGTTTGGTGCAGGCGAACGAAAGCCGCGTGCGCTGCAACAACCGGGTACGTTTTATGAATACAACGACGTGCGGATCAATCGCTTTGCGCTCTCGCTCCTGCACCTCTTCAAAAAGCCCTTGCCCGATGTGTTCCGCGACGAAGTGATGAACGTCATCGGCGCATCGCGTTCGTGGAAATGGGTTCCGTATCACAACAGCTACGTCGAAATTGACGGCAAGCGCATGGCTTCCGTGAGCGGCGGCACACGCTGGGGCGGCGGCGTGTGGATCAATGCGTGGGATTTGGCGCGCTTCGGGTATTTGTGGCTGCGCAATGGCAATTGGAACGGTCAACAAATGCTGCCGCCCGCGTATGTCAAAGCTGCGCTTACGCCGAGCAAAAACGGGCCGGATTACGGCTATCTGTGGTGGTTGAATACGAAGGGCAAAAACTATCCGGGTTTGCCGACAACCGCGTTCGGCGCGCGTGGCGCAGGCAGCAACACGGTGACGATTTTGCCCGAACAGGATTTAGTTGTCGTCTGGCGCTGGCACGCCGGCAACGAAGCCGAATTCGTCAAGCGCGTCGTCGCGGCTATTCGCTAACGACAGGATTTTTCTTATGACCAAACGCGCGAAGTTCCTGCTTGCAAGTGTGAGGGCAGCGCCTGGGGGATGGCTTGGCGAGAAGCGGGCGTGCCGAGTGCGGCGTCCTGCTTTATTGTAATGCTGCGCGCACACGCATCAACGTTCGGGTTGCGACCTTCACACAATTGCGACCGGCGTTTTTGGCCTGATACAACGCCACGTCCGCGGCTTTCAGGATTTCCTCGAGCGTGTGCCCGCTGCTCGGAAATTCCGCGATGCCGATGCTCATGGTGATTTTGACGTCTTCGCCGTTGTGCGTGAATTGTGCAAACGACAGGCTCGCCACTGCGCGGCGCAACCGTTCGGCCAGCGTCATCGCCTCGCGCGCAGTGCCGTGCATCACGACCGTGAATTCCTCGCCGCCGTAGCGCGCAATCAATTCGCCTTCGCGCAACGCACCTTTCAAGGTCTGCGCAAACTGCTTCAGGACAACGTCGCCGGCCTCGTGTCCGTAGGTGTCGTTGAAGCGTTTGAAGTGATCAATGTCAATCATCATCACACTTAAATGACGGCGCTGCCGGTCGGCGACCGCGACTTGTTTACGCAGATAATCGTCCAGGTAACGGCGGTTGTGAACCTGTGTTTGCTCGTCCATCAGCGCGCGACCGCGCAGTTGATCCATCAGCCGCAAATTATTGATCGCCGCTGCCGATTGATCCACAAACGCTTTGATGAAGCGCTGCCGTTCGACCGTCCAATAATCCAGATGCGGGCTGACCATATGCAGTGCGCCGATGGGTTTGCCGCCGGAAATGATCGGCACGCAATAAGCCGAGCCGTGCTTTTGCCCGAAGTGGCAATTGGTGCAAATCATGTCCTCGCTCAAATCCGGCAACACGACTTCGCGGCCCGCGCGCACGACGCGACAGAGCGGAATTTGATAATTGGAATTGAAGCCGCTCGCGTCGGGTTCCGGCAACGGATACAATGCCGCCATCACGATCAGCCCGCCAAACTCCTTGTCCCAATCGAGAATCAACGCCTGCGACAGATTCAGTGCGCGCATTTGCTGCAACAAGGCGCGATGAATCTCGGTTTCCGATTCGCTGGTTTGCAGCATCGTGTTGAAGTAATACAGCTTGTCCAGTTCGCGGTTGCGCGTTTGGCGTTCGGACAGCTTCAGCGCCATATAGTTGAAGGCGCGCGCCAATTGCCCGAATTCATCGGCGTGACGTTCTTCGACTTTGGGCGCGATTTCGCCCATTGCTACGCGCTCCATCGCTACCAGCATTTGTTGCGTCGGTTCCGTGATGTGGCGCGTCAAACGCCCGCTGAAAAGGAGCAGCAGCGTGACGATGAGCGCGCACAGCGTAAGCGATGTAATGAGCAAACGTTGATGCAGACGTTCGGCCTCGGCTTGTTTTTGCGCGACGAGTTGCGCCTGCGTTTGCAGCAAGTCGCGCACCTGTCCGCGCAGCTTGCCAACCGTGTCATCGGCTGCTCCGTGCCAATTGTCCAACCAGCTCTGGAATTGCGTCAGATGTGACTTCGTCGGCTCGCTCAGCAATTTGTCCAGCCTGGTCGCATCGTCTGCCAGGCTTTCCCGCACCAACGCATTGGCTTTGTCTTTGAGCGTTTCGTCCAGCAGCTTGCGATCCATCGCATTGAGGCGCTGCGTGGCTTCGTGGGCTTGTGCATTCCAACTGATAATGGCCAACATTTGCTGCAAGCCGGTCAGAAAAACGAAGGCCGTACCAACAAAGGCGAGCAACAACACAAAGGTGCCGACCTTGATTTGGTTGTGGAGCGTCAGCAAACGCGCGAGCGAAGGTGTGGAGTGCGGCATGTCAGTGGACAATTCAGCGGGGCGAACGTGAGAGTAGTTTTTTCGAGCCTAAGCTTGGGGGCTTTTCAAGGCTTTCGCGTGGGCTGAGTTTACCGAAGCTGCCTCGTTTGTCAACGCGCGTGCGGCCACGCCAGCAAGAATTTGTGAAAGGGCTTCACAGCGCGAGAGGTGCGGTGTATCATCGCGCGCTTCAGGAGGTGACAGTATTCTCGACAAAATTATTTATATCGCGTTGCTCGTGTTGTTGGTCATCACTGTCTTGCCCTACGCAACGGTCGAAGTGTGGTCAACGGCGCTGTGGGAATCATTGATTTTGCTGCTCGCATTGCTGTGGGGCATTGATGCCGTCGTCAACAAACGTTTGCGCCTGGAATTGAACCCGCTGGTTTGGCCGTTGGTGGCGCTGCTGGGCATTGCGTGCGTACAGTTGCTGCCGCTGCTGTCAAGCGCGCGGCGCACGATCACGTATGATTCGTTTGCGACGCGCGAGGCCGCCCTCAAACTGTTTGTCTGCATTCTGTTCTTTTTGCTCTTCGCCACCTTCGTTCACACGCCGGAACGACGCCATCAAGCCGTGACGACCATCATTCTGTTGTCGGTCGTCATCGCGCTCATCGGCATTGGGCAAACCTACGGCAAAGTGATTTGGCCGCTGGCGGACTATGGGCCGTTCGTGAATCGCAATCATTTCGCGGGGTTTCTGGAAATGGCGGCAGGCTTGATCGGCGCGCGCATCGTGAGCCAAACGCTGAAGCGCGAACGGCTGGTGCTGTATGTGTGTTATTTGATCATCGTGTGTTCGGGGCTGATTTTGTCGGCGTCGCGTGGCGGCTATCTGTCGTTGGCGGCGGTCATCGTGTTTCTGGCCTTGGTGTCCCTGACCATGCGGGGCAGCAAATCCGAGACCGTGACGAGCGGGCGCGGCTTGCAGCTTCGGTTAGCCGCAACTTTGATTTTATTGGTCGTGATGTCGTTTGGTGCGATGCTTCTGACGAGTTCCGATGAGTTGCTACAACGCTTCGGGCGAATCGAAGAAAACTTGCAAATGGGTGAATTGGCCGATGAACGCTACAATCGCCGCGAGTTGTGGCAAACGACGATGCAAATCGTGAAAGACCATCCGCTGCTCGGCGTGGGCTTGGGCGCATATCCGTTTGCCTATACGCGGTACGATCAAGGCTCCGGTGTTTCGCGCGTTGAGCAAGCGCACAACGACTATTTGCACATCCTGGCGGACACGGGCGTAATTGGCGGGCTGGTCACGCTGGCGTTTTTGGCGTTGTTGTTCGTGCGCAGCTTCAAGGCCATGCAGACGCGCGATTTGTTACAACGCTCGATTGCGCTCGGAGCCTTAGCTGGCTGCTTCGGCATCGCGGTACATAGCTTCGTCGAGTTCAATTTGCAGGTGACGAATAATGCGCAGTTGTTTTTGGCGTTGGCCGCATTGGCGACGACGAAGGTGACGGTCGAAGAACCCATCGTACAACCCGCGAGCAAAGAGATGGTCTACACATTTCGCTGAGAGAATTTAGCCACGAATTTCACGAATTTTCACGAATGAGAGAAGAACTTGAAGTAGAACCTCAAAGCCTTTTGGCCTAATTTCAATTCGTGAGCATTCGTGAAATTCGTGGCTCAAACCAGCCTTAGCCCTGCAAAAACGCTTTCACTTTCTTCAAGTCCTCCCACGCCTCGCGTTTCTTGTCGGGCGAGCGCAGCAAGTACGCGGGGTGAAACGTGGGCAAGACTTTGATGCCCGGCAGGCGCGGATATTCCTGCAACTCACCGCGCAATTTCGTAATTCCCACCTTCGTATCCAACAGCCCTTGCGTCGCCGGATTGCCGAGCGTCACGATCAGCTTCGGGCGGACGACCGCGATTTGCCGATACAAAAACGGAATGCAGGCTTTGGTTTCGTCGGCTTCAGGATTGCGATTGTCGGGCGGACGCGATTTCAAAATGTTGGCGATGTAGACGTCTTCACGGTTGAAGTTTATCGCTTCGATCATCTTCGTCAGCAACTGTCCCGCGCGCCCGACAAACGGGCGTCCGCTCGCGTCTTCGTCTGCGCCGGGAGCTTCGCCGACGATCATCAATTCGGCCTTCGGATTGCCTTCGCCGAAGACAATGTTGGTGCGCGTCTGCCAGAGTTTGCAGCGTTGGCAATCGCCCAGGTCAGCGCGAATTTTGTCGAGCGAATCATCCGCGAATTGCAATTCGGGAACGGATGGGGTCGTCTCGCCAAACAACGAGACAGAATCAGGCATAGTGTTCTTGGTAGGCATAATAGCTTCCTTTGGAAGTACAGGAAGCGGCCCTTCAGTTTTGGCAACAACCGGAGGCTCCATCGGCAATGGTGCGACTTGTCTGGCAACTCCGGTCTCAGTTGCGAAGCTTTCGCCAAAGTGCGTAAGGCCGAGTTCGCGGTAATAACGCAAATGCTCAGTTGCCTGTCGCAACAAGGCTTGAAATTCTTCCTGTGGATTCATGGTTTTTGCGCAGAGCGCGTTTTAATAACTTCATCCAAAACAGCGTCCGCCAGCGCGCGTTTGCTTTGCAGCGGCAGTGCAAGCTGCGAGCCGTCGCGCCGCAAAACCGTCGCGACGTTGGTTTCGACATCAAAGCCGGCGTCGCGTCGCGTAATGTCGTTGGCGACGATGAAGTCTAAATTTTTGCTCTTGATCTTGCTTGCTGCATTGCTCAATAGCGATTCGGATTCGGCGGCAAAGCCTACAACGATGCGGCGTGACCCGTGCGAAGCCGCGCCGACGGCTGCGATGATGTCTTCGGTCGCTTCGAGTTCAATTGTGATGCCTTGTCGTCCGTTCTTCTTGATTTTTTGCGCAGCGCGTTGCGCCGGACGATAATCGGCAACGGCGGCGCAGCCAATAAAAACAGTGCTTCCGTTCATTTTGCCCATCACCGCGTCATACATCTCCCGCGTCGAACGGACGGCAACGAATTCAACATTGCTCGGCGCGGTCAACTTCGTCGGGCCGCTAATCAAGGTCACGCTCGCGCCGCGCGACGTTGCCGCTTCGGCAAGCGCATAGCCCATCTTGCCTGATGAGCGATTCGTGATGAAACGCACGGGGTCAAGGTCTTCGACCGTCGGGCCAGCCGTGATGACAATCTGTTCGCCTGCCAGATCATTTGAGAGTTGAGAGTTGAGAGTTGAGAGGAGTTCGATTGCCTTTTTGACGATGTCTTCCGGCTCGGCCAAGCGCCCGACGCCGACTTCGCCGCAGGCCTGATAGCCGCTGCCGGGATCAACGAATTGCACGCCGCGTGCTTGCAGGATTTGCAAGTTCGCTTGCGTCGCCGGATGGTTCCACATCTCGACATTCATCGCGGGCGCGATCAGCACGGGATTCGTGTTGGAAAGGTACACGGTCGAGAGAAAATCGTCGGCGATGCCGTGTGCAAATTTTGCCAACACGTTCGCAGTCGCGGGCGCAATCAACAACAACTCAGCTTCGCGCGCGACGGCGATGTGTTCGATGACGGCGTAGTTCGGACGGTCATACATCTCGACAATCACCGGTTGTCCCGACAATGCTTCAAACGTGAGCGGCTGCACGAATTCGGTCGCCGAGCGCGTCATCATCACGCGAACGCTCGCCCCGGCTTTTTGCAAGCCGCGCAGAATTTCCGCCGCTTTGTATGCGCCAATGCAACCGGTGACGCCGAGGAGAATTTTCATACAAGAGAAAAGGAGATGGGGGGAGAGGGAGATGGGGGGAAAGGGAGATGGGGATTCGCTCAATCTCCCTTTCCCTCTTTCTCCCCTTCTCCCCATCCCCCATCCCCCTACCGATCCGTGACTTCAAAATTGATCAGGCCGCGATCAATTTCGGCCAGGGCGACGCGCGTCGCTTTGGCGTTGGGCAAATGCACGCGCGGGCGCGCACCGTTTTGAATTTGTTTGCTGCGTTTGGCAGCAATTAGGATTTTGCGGTATTTGCTATCTACTTGATTCGCGTTTTGTTTTTCAGGCATGTCGTAAGTTCCTCCGAAAGTGATCTAGGATCAATTCAGCGGCGGCGGCGCGTTGACTGCGCCGACAGCGTGCCGCCCCAATGATTGCCGTAAACTCCTGGACGGCAGTGTCCAATTCATCGTTGACGATAAGGTAATCGTAATGGTTGTACTGCGCTAATTCCGTCTCCGCATTGCGCAACCGCACTGCCTCGGTTTGCCCAGCATCGCGGAGATGCAATCGTTCCAGCAACGCTTCATACGAAGGCGGCAAAATAAAGACGCTGATGGCATCGGGAAACAACTCGCGGGTGAGCGCCGCGCCTTGCACATCAATGGTCAAAATCACGTCTTGCCCTGACGCCAACACTTCGTTCACAAACACGCGCGATGTGCCGTATAAGTTGTCGTGAACTTCCGCCCATTCCAGCAACTCATCACGCGCAATCATCGCCTCGAATTCCGCGCGCGTGACGAAGTGATAATCGCGCCCGTGTTCTTCACCCGCACGCGGCGCACGCGATGTGTACGACACCGAATCGCGCACACCTTCCAAGCACGTCAACGCCTTGTTCACGATGGTCGTTTTGCCTGCGCCGGAAGGAGCAGAAATGATGATGAGATTGCCTGCCATAATCAGCTTTTAGCTTTCAGCTTTTAGCTTTCAGCCCATCCTTTTGGGGCTGATGGCTGATAGCTGACAGCCAATGGCTATTCCACGTTGTTCGCCTGCTCGCGCAGCTTTTCGACTTCGGTTTTGATTTCGATGGCGGCGTCGCAAATCGCCAGTTCCGAAGCCTTCGACAAAATTGTGTTCGCCTCGCGGTTCGTTTCCTGCAAGAGAAAATCCAGTTTCTTGCCGATCTCGCCGTCCGAGTTAATAAGTTCGCGCAACTGCGCCAAGTGCGAATTCAAACGCGCAATTTCTTCACTGATGTCGGCGCGTTCGGCTAAGTACGCGACTTCCTGCGCGAGCCGCGTTTCGTCTACGGAAACGTTTTCCAGCAACTCTGCCAGCCGTTTGTTCAGCTTGTCTCGATAGGCTGTCGTGATGTCCGGCGCGCTCGCTTCGATGATGCGCAGCGCCGCTTCGATGCGGTCAATGCGGGCGAGCAATTCTTTTTGCAATTCGTGCCCTTCAACGGCGCGCATTGCGACCAGCGCGGTCAACGCCTGCATCAACGCGGTCTCAATGCCCTGCATGACATCGGCAGGCAACTGCGCGCCTTTGTTCAGCGGCTGCAAGACGTTCGGCAAACGCGCAATCGTGTCGAGCGTCGCCTCACCTGCTAAACCGAATTCTTCGCGCATTGTCTTGAGTGCTTCCAAATAACCGCGCACCAGCGGGCGATTGATTTCGTACTCGGCATCGGCGGTTTGTGTGAAGTTGATGTTCACATCCACGCGCCCGCGCGTGACCGCCGCCTGGATTTGTTTTTTGAGCGGAATTTCCAGCGAAACCAATTCCTGCGGCGCACGCCAATGAATGTCCAGATTGCGATTGTTCACCGAGCGCAAATCAATTGAAACTTTGAAATTGTCAGCGGCTACAGACCCTTGCCCATAACCGGTCATGCTTTTAATCATTAGTGTTTCTCAGCCACGAATTGCACGAATCTGCACGAATTATTTTCAAGCGGCTGGCGGTCGCAATTTGTTTTGACCTCTTCAGGCGATTGCTCCATTCGTGTCAATTCGTGAAATTCGTGGCTAATAATTCCTGTCCTTCTTCCGCAAACTGCAAATCATACAGCTTGCGATAAATGCCGTTGCGCGCCATCAATTCGGGATGGCTGCCGATTTCGGCGATACGCCCTGCGTCCATCACGACGATTGTGTCTGCGCGGCGCACAGTGGAAAGCCGATGCGCAATCACAATCGTTGTGCGGCCTTCCATCAAGTTATTCAACGCCTGTTGCACCAGCAGTTCGCTTTCGGTGTCGAGCGCCGATGTCGCTTCGTCCAAAATCAGGATCGGCGCATCTTTCAAAATCGCGCGCGCGATGGCGATGCGTTGCCGCTGACCGCCCGACAAAATCAAGCCGCGCTCGCCCACCACAGTATCATAGCCGTTTGGCAATTTGCGGATGAATTCATCGGCTAAGGCGGCCTGCGCAGCGGCTCGGATGCTCGCGTCGCTGTCGTTGCGATTGAATGCGCCGTAAGCAATATTGGCACGCACCGTATCATTAAAAAGATGCACCTCCTGCGTCACCATCGCCATCTGCGCGCGCAGCGTTGCAAGTTGCAAATCGCGTACGTCCGAGCCGTCAATCAACACTGCGCCTTTCGTCACATCGTAAAAGCGCGGCAGCAAATTGGTCAGCGTGCTTTTGCCTGCGCCACTTTGCCCAACGATGGCAATCATCTCGCCCGCGCGCACCGTGAAGCTCACGTCTTCGACCACTGGAATGTCAAAGCCCGCACCATAGCTGAACGATACGTCGCGGAATTCGATTGCGTCCTGAAACCGCTGCAACGCTTTGGCATCGGGCTTGTCGCGCATTTCCAAATCGGTGTCCATCACTTTGAAAATCCGCGCTGCCGAAGTCAGCCCCTGTTGCATATCGTGTTGCAAACGACTCAGGCGGCGAATCGGATCGTATGCGCTGAACATCGTGACGACGAAGCCGGCAAAATCGCCAAGCGTCATTTGCCCCGCTTTGATGTACTGATTCACATAAATCAGCAACGCTGCGACCGCGACGATGCCAACCAGTTCCAGCACAATCGGCGAGACGAAGTAAATCCGCATCGCGCGCAGTTGATCGCGCATTTGCTTGCGCGCAGCTTGGCCAAAACGTTGGCTTTCGTACTGCTCCATCCCGAAGGCTTTGACGACACGCTGCGACGAAATCGCTTCCTGCGCCACGTCGAGCATTTCCGCGCCGCTCTGTTGCCGCGAGTTCACATACTGTCGCAGCTTTTTGTTGAAGGTCGTCGTCAGGTATGCGACCGGCGGCGCAATCAAAAACATCATCGCCGCGAGCTTCCAATTGATGCCGAACAGCAACGTCAGACAAAACACCAGGCTCACCGATTCGCGCAGCATATCGCGCAGCGTGTCCGAGACAGAACGTTCGATCAACGCCGCATCGCTCACCAAATGAGCAGTTAACGCATTCGTCGGATGAATGGCAAAGAACTTCGCCGCCTGCCGCATCACGTGATCGTAGAGCGACGAGCGCACATCCGCGATGACGTGTTGCCCGATGTAGCTCATTGAAAACGACGAGAAATATTCCGCCACGCCTTTCGCCAGCGTGAAGCCAACGAGCAGCAGCGCGACCGTTGTCAAAGAACTCTCCGCCGAGGGCAAAACCTGTTCCAGATGCAGCCGCTGCAAAATATTGCTGTGTTTTTCGGCCCCACTCAATTTGTCAAAGATGGGGATAATCAACAACTTGGTCGCCGCTTCAAACAACCCGGTCGCCAGCATCAGCACGAGCGAAAGAGCAAAAGTCCCGCGATACGGGCGAAGATATTGAATGAGTCGGCGGAATTCCTGCATCAATGTACGCTCACAGTCGCCACCAGCGCGATCCGCGCAGGCGCAACAAAAGGGCGATTATAGGCGGAGGGAAAGAAAGGGGTCAAGAAAAGCCTTCGTTCAAATCAGTTGGGAGACAACGTTCAGGGCAACGAATTTTCCACTGTGGTGAAAAATGATTAGCAGATGGCAAAGCTGATGAGCAGCATTTTCCTATCACGCTGGGTTGATTACCGACAGCCCTTCGGCTTGGGCTACCTTGCAAAACTTATCATCGGCGCAAACAAAATGATCTATCAGCCCTTTGCGGTGCAAATCCAAAGCGACGGCAAGCTGGAGCGCATCCAACGTGCGAAAGCTTTGTGTCGGAGCGTACTTGCTCAACAATTGCGCGGCTTCGTGAAAATGACCTTGCAGCATGCGGATGGCTTGAAAACGGCGCGTAGCCAAATCATTGGCAAAGCGTTTTTGGAACTGCTGAAAATCCTGAAGGGCAATGACTTGAGTGCGGACTTTCATAGCAAAGGCAGAATGAATTTCCACGACGAGCAGCCGAGAGACGATATAGCGGCTGCCCGGTTCGTTCAGGATGCGATCCACTTCGGCTGTGCCTTGCTCTGGATGGTAATGCTTGACCAGGGCGCTGGTATCGAAAAAGTAGCTTGCCATCAGAAGCGTTCTTCTCTTTCTGCAATGATAGCTTCAGCCATTGAGCCGGGGATTTTTGACAGCGCCTTGCGGACATCCTCTAACGTGACAGTCGGGTCAGCGACCGCTTGCGCTTCCTGGATGCAATCCCAGTCGAGCATCTCGTCTAAGCTTGC
>CAZWAK010000125.1:0-22667 GCA_964631865.1 uncultured Heliobacteriaceae bacterium
GCGACGCCAGTCTAAACGACTACAATTTTTGGAACGGCTGATAATGCAGCGCGCGCTGTGTTTCGACGGACTGATTGGCTGAAGCAAAAAGCTCTCGCACCCGGTTGAAATCACGGGTGTCGAGAGCTTCTTTGAGTTGTTGCAATTGCAGAAGCAAAGTGTCGAGCGCCGTGCTGATGTTGGGCTGATTCGTCAAACAGATGTCGCGCCAGACGCTCCACGAACTCGCCGCCAGCCGCGTCATATCGCGCCAACCGGTCGCGGCCAAACGGCGGGCCAGTTCATCTTCCTCGTTCAGCAAATCCGCGAGCAAACTCGAAACGAGTTGTGGCAAATGACTGATGAGCGCCACGGCGGCATCGTGTGCTTCGGGCTGCGTAATCAACGACCGCGCGCCGAACGATTCAATTAAGGATTGCAATTGCTGCAAGCTTACTTCATTCGTCGCCGCATCATTCATCAACGCCCACGTCGCGCCCTCGAACAAATCCGCGCGTGCATACTCGACGCCCGTGTGCTCGCTGCCGGCCATCGGATGCCCGCCAATAAAGGCGACGGACGAGGGCAAGGCGGTTTGTGCGACGCGACAGATTTCGACTTTCGTGCTGCCCGCGTCGGTGACGATTGCGCCCGGTTTGATGTGTTGTGAATGCGTTTTCAGGAAATCAATGATGCCGCCAATCGGCGCGGCGAGGAAGATCAAATCCGCATCGCAAACCGCGCCCTTGTCAAAGCTCGTCTCCATCGCGTCCACGATCTCACGCTCAACGGCAAGCTTAACGCTGCGCGAACCGCCGCAGGCCGTAATCCGCCCGGCAAAGCCTGCGCGCCGCATTGCCAGCGCAAACGAACCGCCGAGCAGCCCGCAACCGACAATCGTGATTTGTTGGGAATTCAGCATGGCCCTCAACGTGACGAAATCACGTAGCGAATCAGCACATCGGACATCAATTCGATTTGCACGTCGCGCTCGCCAACCTGATACAGCAGCACCAGGATTTTCGTGTCGCCGCTGCCCTTCTCTGCTGTGCGCTGCGGCGGGCCGAACAACGCTAACACGTCGGTGCGCGTCATCCCTTTGCGCAAACGCAGCAGCGATTCATCGCTGATCGAAGCCGTCGGGTTGGCAACGGGACGCTGTGGTTGTGCGTCGCGGCGTGTCCCAAAATCAATGTACTCGGCCAACAACTCCATCAATTGATTTGGCGTCACGGCAGGCACGCGCGGCTCGTACCAGATATTGAAGCGCGAACCGCCTTCCAGGCGACGACGCGCGATACGTTCTTTTTTGGCTTCGGCGGCTTCTTCCGCGCGGGCGCGATTGCGCGAGTCTTCGCGTTCGCGCTGCCGTCGTTCGTAATTCAAATCGTCCTGAATCCGTTTGCGCGCCTGCGAATCGGTCGTGTTTTTCAAATCTTCTTCGAGTTCTTTTTCGCGGCGTGACTTGGGAGCCGAAGAGAAATTGACGCTCGTGTCCGTGTCATCGCCCGCTGTGCCGTAGCCGCCGCCGCCTAATTGAAATTCGATGTTTTTGTCTTTGACGCGCACTTTGGTAATCAACACGGAATCGCCGCTGCGCAACGCCGCGCCGAATTGCTTCAGCCGCCGCTGATACGAATCGAAATCTATCAGCCGGTCGCGGTTCGGATAGAGGTCAATGCCCTGATGCGTGCCGGGCATATCAATTTTGACAGTGACGCTTTTGCCTTCAAAAGCTTGTTGCAAAATGGCCTCGCTTTGGGCGAAGGCACTTTGTCCCAAAGAGAAAAATAAGAGGAGAGAGAAACCAAAGTACTTCATAGTTAGTGAGAATCTTGTTCTTACTGCGAGCGGATTTCAATTGTGTGTGCGGGAGCGCGAAGCGTTTCTCAGTGCTGCGGCTCGACGTAGCTTTTGTCTTCCTTGCCATTCTAAAGCGACGTCGAGACCGTCGCACTCCAAACGCTTCGCGCTCCTCAACCATACGCTGAAGACCGATCTAAATCGTTCGTTCGACGGCAGGGGCAATGAGCCGCAATTGTTCCATGAGTTTGTCGAATTGTTCCGGCAGCAGTGATTGCGCGCCGTCGCACAACGCGCGTTCGGGTTCGTTGTGAACTTCAATGAGTAAGCCGTCGGCTCCGGCAGCAACAGCGGCGCGCGCCATCGGCGGCACTTTGTCGCGGCGTCCGGTGGCGTGGCTTGGATCGGCGATGATCGGCAAATGCGAAAGCTTCTTGATGACGGGAATCGCGGCAATGTCCATCGTGTTGCGCGTGTAGGTCTCGAACGTCTTGATGCCGCGCTCGCAAATGATGACCTGATGATTGCCGCCCGACATCACGTATTCCGCCGAGAGCAACGTTTCTTCAATCGTCGCCGCCGGGCCGCGTTTCAGGAGGATCGGTTTGTCGAGTTTCGAGAGGTCTTTCAGCAAATTGAAGTTTTGCATGTTGCGCGCGCCGACTTGCAGGATGTCCACGTAACGAATGAACATCGGTATCTGCGTCGAATCCATAATCTCCGACACGGTCAGCATGCCGTAGCGATCCGCCGCCTCACGCATCATCTTCAAGCCCTGTTCGCCCAAGCCTTGAAAGCTGTACGGTGACGTGCGCGGTTTGAATGCGCCGCCGCGCATAATTTGAATGCCTTGTTTGGAGACGGACGCGGCGACGGCTTCGATCTGTTCGCGGTTTTCAAGCGTACAGGGGCCCGCCATCATCACGATTTTTTCGCCGCCGATCACGACATCTTTGATTTTGATCTTCGTGCCTTCGGGCTTGAACGCACGGGCGGCGAGCTTGTACGGCGAACTGACGCGCACGACTTCATGCACGCCATCGAGCAATTCATATTCGCGCGTGTCGGTGAGTTTTGCGCCGACTGCGCCGAGCACCGTGTGCCGCGCGCCGGTCGAGCGATGAATGTCGAAGCCTTCGTTGACTAAGCGATCTACGACCTTGCTGATTTGTTGCTCGGTCGCGTTTTCTTCCATAATTACGATCATAACGTTTCTCTAGGCTGGGTACGCACGCTTCCAGCGTGCTGCTGTTTCCGACCAAATCCGCTGTAAACGGCAGGCACGCTGGAAGCGTGCGTACCCATTGGTTATCCATTCATTACGGTGTTTTCAATTTCTGCCTGCGCATCGAATTTTTGCGCCGCTTGTTGTTCCGCGTGAATGCGTTCGATGCGGCGCGCTTCATCAATCACGCGCTCAAACAAGCGTTTGATCGCACCGTGATCAAGCGGGCCGTGATTCGCGCCCGTGACATTGGCGATAACTTGCGCTTCGCGCGTGGGCGAATAAATCTCCAAACCGAGTTGCTTCTTGATGTGCCCAATTTCAATCGCGCAGTTTGTGCGTTCGTTGAAGAGCCGCACCAATTCTAGATCAATTTCATCAATGCGGATGCGCCAATCATCAATTGTTTTCTCTTCGCTCATAGGTTTGGGATTAGCCATTTATCAACTGCCTCGTCAACAGGGCTACGTTTGCGACCAAATCTGGTTTCCCAAGATGCTTCTCGATTTCCAGCACCAGCCGCGAACCCACGACCGCGCCATCGGCATAGCTCCACACCGCCTGCACGTGCTCGTGCGTCGAAATGCCGAAGCCAACTGCAATGGGCAAGTCGGTGTAGTGGCGCACGCGCTCGACAATCGTTTGCACGTTTTGCGACATCTGTGCGCCGACGCCTGTGACACCTGTGCGCGCCACGACGTACACAAAACCGCTGGCATACTTCGCAATCAATTTGATCCGTTCGTCAGTGGAAGTCGGCGCAACTAGAAAAATCGTGTCAATGCCCGCGCTGCGCATCTGCGCGACAAACGCATCGGCTTCTTCGGGGATCAAATCCGTAATCAACACGCCATCCACGCCCGCTGTTTGCAAGGCGTCCCCCATCTGGTCGCCCGCGAATTGCAGCAGCGGGTTGAAGTAAGTGAACAGCATCACCGGCACATCATACTTCGCTTTGAAGCGCGTGACGAGCGGCAGGATTTCGGCAATGCCAATCGGCTGTTCGAGCGCGCGTTCGGAAGCGCGTTGAATCACCGGGCCGTCCGCCATCGGATCGGAAAACGGCACGCCCAATTCAATGATGTCCGCGCCCGCTTCGGCGAGTGCAGCAAGAATCTGTTCGGTAGTTGCCAAATCAGGATCGCCCGCCGTGATGTACGGAATGAAAGCTTTGCGGCCTTCGGATTTCAGTTGTTGGAAGCGTTGAGTGATGCAACTCGACATTTATGGAATTTGGTGAATGATGCCAGTGGCCGGATCAGTAAATTCGATCTTGTCACTGGGCGCTTTAAGTTTATCAGGGAAAATAACCAAGTTTTTGCGGTCAGGAGCTTTCGCCGAAATCGTAAGAAATCCTTGCAATTCAGAAAACGGAATGAAAGCTTTGCGGCCTTCGGATTTCAGTTGTTGGAAGCGTTGAGTGATGCAACTCGACATTTATGGAATTTGGTGAATGATGCCAGTGGCCGGATCAGTAAATTCGATCTTGTCACTGGGCGCTTTAAGTTTATCAGGGAAAATAACCAAGTTTTTGCGGTCAGGAGCTTTCGCCGAAATCGTAAGAAATCCTTGCAATTCAGAAATATGATACAAAGCCTCTCCCAGTATTTGCGTTGGAGCCGCCTGCGGGACACCACGCACTGAACCATTCGATAACGTTCGTACCCAGTAGCCAAGCCAATCACCAGTCAATTCCTGAAAATTTGTCGCGAAGAGTTGCTGGACAGCAAGATCAGTCAAATCAAGAATTGCGTTGAGGCGAACACTAGGATTAAAGATTGCCCAAGAATCATAGGGATTTGAAATCGTTCGACTATAACCAGACAAATTAACGATTGCTTTAACTTCGAGCAATGCGACGTCATGACTTTCCGAAAAATATAGCAGCGGATAGGCAGGTTTTGCTGGAGTTGCAGGGCTAAAACGGCTGGGAGCCGTCACCGTATGAGTATAGTGTAACGGCTTCGCGGAATATTGCAGCTTTACCCCACGGAACCAAACCGCGTTGTGCGGTTGAAAATACGGGGAAAGAATTTTTTTTTTGATTTGCTGAGGTTGAATCATAAATTTGAAATCAATAGTATGACCCAGCTTTCATTGCTTGAATCAGCCCTAATACTATCTCTTTCCCTTCGCTGCTACTGCGCGCAATCTCTAGTGGTGTTCGTCCACCTAACATCTCGTGCGGAGCTTCCAGCCATAATCCTGGATGAAGAAAAAAGTCACCGAGTTCATCTTTCAGTTGTTCGTACAGTCGAAACTCTTCTTGCCGCTTCAATGTTGTCGCCGATGACGTCATGCCATTAGACGGTTTCACTAAATTTGAAGGAGTAGGAGCCACTGATCGTTTGTGTTCACGACTTCCACTGGGCAATTTGAATGCTCCGGTAGGTTTCTTTGGCGGCTGCGGTCTTGGCGACACAGTTCTTTTCTTGGTGATTTTATTCATAATCTGTTCTCCTAATCGTTCATTTCCATTTCAAAGAGACAGCCATTATCTACTTTTTGCCCGCGTACGTCACGCGCCAAACTTTTTTGGCGGCGTCGTCAATCACCAACAGCGAGCCGTCGGACATCATCGTCAAATTCGACGGGCGTCCCCACACTTCTTTGTCCGCACTGTTCGTCAACCAGCCGTTCATAAAGTTGATGTAGCCGCCTTCGGGTTTACCGTCTTTCATCGGGATGCGCACGACTTTGTAGCCATGTCGCAAGCTGCGATTCCACGAGCCGTGCAACGCGACGAACGCATTGCCCTGATACTCTTTCGGGAACATCGTGCCGGTATAAAAAGTCATCCCGGTCGCGGCGGCGTGCGCTTCGAGCAGCACATCGGGCACGATGGGTTCAGTCAATTTCACTTTTTCCAAATCGGCTTTGCGGCGCGGGTCAACGTTCTTGCCGATGTAGTAATACGGCCAGCCATAAAAGCCGCCGTCTTTCACCGACGTCGCGTAATCCGGCACAAGATCGTCGCCCAAACCATCGCGTTCGTTGACGCACGTCCAGATTTCTTTCGTTACGGGATTCAGCGCGAGACCGACCGGATTGCGAATGCCGGAGGCGAAGATGCGATGCCCCGAACCATCGGGGTTGTATTCGCTGATCGTCGCGCGAATTGCAGGTTCGACGCTGACGTTGCTTTCTGAACCAATCGCCACATAAAGCTTCGTGCCTTCGGGGTTGAATAATAAATTGCGCGTCGAATGGCCGCCCGTCGGTAAATCCGCAATTTTCTCCGGCGTGCCTTCGAGCTTTGTCATCCCTGCCTGATATTTCGCGCGCACGACTGCGTTCGTGTTGCCGATGTAAAAATAGCCGTTGTTGAGCGCCAGCCCGAACGGACGATTCAAGTTTTCCGCGAAGACAAATCGTTCGGAAGCGTTGTCAATCTTGCCGTCTTTATTGGTGTCGCGCAGCAGATAGACTTTGTTGCCGCGCATGTCGGCGAGGAACAGATCGCCGTTTGCGCCTTCGATCATCAAGCGCGGATTTTCGTAATCGCCTGCGGTGAATTCGGCCACGTCAAAGCCTTCGGGCACATTCGGCTTCGTGCCTTCTTGGGCCGCCACGGACTTCGGCGGATTGTCAGCCGAACCGCTGTCAAAGGGTGCGGGCAAGGAGGCCGCCGTGATCGTGATGCGGTCGCCAATCTTTGCGGTGACGGGCGTCGTCTCTTTGACGGGCGTGGTGTTTTTGATGTCGGTGGAAGCAATGTCCGCCGCTTTTTGACAACCCGTGAGAAGCACCAGCGAGGAAACAAAAATGGTGAGTGTTGTTCTGAGTAATTTCATGAAAAATGTACCTGCTCTTTCTTATAGTCCTAATTTTTCAACCAAAGTGTTGACGTCTTTATCACCTCGCCCGGACAAATTGACGATGATGATTTGATCGCGCGCAAGCTGCGGCGCAAGCTTCGGCAAATAGGCAAAAGCGTGCGACGATTCGAGCGCCGGAATGATGCCTTCCAACCGCGCGAGCAATTGCAACGCCTCCAACGCTTCGTCATCGGTCACAGAAACATATTCGACGCGGCCTTGATCGTGCAGGAACGAATGTTCGGGGCCGATGCTCGGATAATCCAAGCCGGCAGAAATCGAATGCGTCGCCGCGACTTGTCCGCGCGTGTCTTGCAACACATAGCTGCGCGTGCCTTGCAACACGCCGACGCGCCCGCCACCTGTACTCAAAAACCGCGCCGCGTGTTCGCCGACTTGCATGCCGAAGCCGCCTGCTTCGACGCCCACCATTTTGATGTCGGGTTCGTTCAGGAACTCATAAAACAACCCAATCGCGTTGCTGCCGCCGCCGACGCAGGCGATCAAGTAATCGGGCAGCTTGCCTTCTTTTTGCAGAATCTGCGCGCGCGCTTCTTTGCCGATCACGCTTTGAAAATCGCGCACCATCATCGGATACGGATGCGGCCCCAAGACAGAGCCGAGCAAATAATGCGTGTCTTCCGGGTTCGTCACCCAATCGCGCAACGCCTCATTGATCGCGTCTTTGAGCGTCTTGCTGCCCGAATCCACGCCGCGCACTTCCGCACCGAGCAATCGCATCCGAAACACGTTCAGCGCCTGCCGCCGCATATCTTCCGTGCCCATGTACACGACGCATTGCAAGCCGAACAGCGCACACACCGTCGCCGTCGCCACGCCGTGTTGCCCTGCGCCGGTTTCGGCAATGATGCGCGTTTTGCCCATGCGTTTCGCAAGCAGGATTTGCCCAATCGCATTGTTGATTTTGTGCGCACCCGTGTGATTCAACTCGTCGCGCTTGAGATAAATTTTCGCGCCGCCGAAATGTTCGGTCAGTCGCGCCGCAAACGTGAGCGGCGATGGCCGCCCAACGTATTCGTTCAGCAGTTGATGGAACTCGGACTGAAACGCTTCGTCATCGCGCGCGACGGCATACGCGGCGCGCAATTCTTCGAGGTTCGCCATCAACGTTTCCGGCACGAACGAACCGCCGAACTCGCCCCAATGCCCCCCGGCATCCGGGTATGAAAAAAAATTGGTTTGACTCATATTTGTTTTCAGCCACGAATTACACGAATTTTCACGAATGGCTTTACAGTTGGCGCTCCACTATGGCTACTCGCCCAAAACCTCAAATCGTGTAGCCTTGTCAATTCGTGAACATTCGTGAAATTCGTGGCTAAATCTTCAGCGCAAAACGCAACGCCTGCAATTTGGCTTTGTCTTTGCGACCGGGATAGCTTTCGACGCCGCTGTTCACATCTACGGCAAACGGACGCACGGCACGAATCGCAGCGCCAATGTTTTCGGGCGTCAAACCGCCCGCTAAAAATACATTCGCCGTTTTGGCAATCTCTGCCGCGAGTTCCCAATTGCTCGTCTTGCCCGTACCGCCATACAGCTTCGTGTCGAACGCATCAATCAAAAACGCCGACGCGGGATAGCCCGTGAGCGTTTCGAGGTCGAATTTATGTCCGATGCGCAAGGCTTTGATCACACGCGACGCACCGACGATGCGGCAATACATTTCGTCTTCGTCGCCGTGCAATTGCGCGACGCTGACGCCACTCATCATCATTTTCTGATGCACAAGTTCGGGCCGTGCTTCGTTCACGAACACGCCGACGTGGATGATTTCAGGCGGCAAGCGTTCGATGATTTCGCGGGCGGCTTCGGGCGCGAGATAGCGCGGACTCGGCGCATAAAAATTAAAGCCCAAAAACTCCGCGCCCGCGTCAATTGCGGCGCAGGCATCTTCGTAATTTGTAATCCCGCAAACTTTCAGTTTCACCATGATGATTGGAGATTTGAAATTTGAAATTTGAAATTTAAGAGAGTACCGCTTGCAAGGCTGCGCCTTCGTCTTGCGACCGCATGAATTCCTCGCCGATCAGAAAGGCGTGGAAGCCTGCCGCGCGTAAAACATCAATGTCGGCGCGGGTGCGGATGCCGCTTTCGCTCACAAGCGTGAGATGCTTTGGCAAGGCAGCCGCGAGTTGCAACGACGTGTCGAGCGTGGTCTCAAACGTGCGCAAGTTGCGATTGTTCACGCCCAGCAATTGCACATCGTAGCGCAGCACTTGGTCGGCTTCGGCCTGATCGTGAATCTCCACCAACACGTCCAAGCCTAAGCCGTACGCGGTCTGCAACAAGTCTTTGAACTGCGCACCGTCGAGCATCGCCGCAATCAACAGAATCGCATCGGCTCCGGCCTGCAACGCTTCGTAAATTTGATACTCGTCGAAGACAAAATCTTTGCGCAGCAGCGGCACACCCGTCACCACGCGCACCGCGCACAAATGCTCCAACGAACCGTCAAAGAAATCTTCTTCGGTCAGCACCGAAATGCACGCCGCGCCATTCGCCGTGTAATTCGCGGCAATACTTTCAGGATCGAAGTCGGCGCGGATGATGCCTTTGGACGGCGAGCGGCGTTTGATTTCGGCGATGATGTTGATGGCGTCGCGTTGCAAGGCGGCGATGAAGCGATGCGGTTCAGGGGTCGGTTTGACTTCGCGCTGCAAAACCGACAAGGGTTTGTCTCGTTTGCTTTCGCTCAGGCGTTCCTGTTTGCGCGCGACAATTTGGGTCAGAATGTCATTCATATTGAGTCGTGCAGTATAGCATTGGCCGCTGAGAAAGAGCTATCAGAGCCGCAACAAGCTCAACGCTATTACGTCTTCGTTGCCGGCCTGAATCAGCTTGAGCGTCGCGTCATCCAGCGGCGCGTCGAGCGCGATGCGGGCGATGGCGGCTTCGGCTCCGGCAAACACAATGTTTTCCATCTCCTGCACGTTGATGTTCGCGGCTTTGATTTCATTGAAGACATGCGCGAGCACGCCGGGGCGGTCGCGGTGACGCACAACCAACACATGCGTGGCGGGCGTGCTTTCCGAGAGGTTCACGACGTTCGGCACTTTGCCTGTGTCTTTGAAGGTTTGAATGATGCGCACGGTTTCGGTGGCGATGGCTTCCTGCGCTTGATTGGTCGAAGCGCCGATGTGATGCGTGCCGTAAACATTTGCCAATTGCACAAGCTCATCGCTGAATTCGCCCGTCGCTGTTGCGGGTTCATTCGCAAACACATCCGTGCCGACGCGCAGGCCTTTGGTCTTGATCGCATCGAGCAAGGCCGCTTGATCTACGATTTCGGCGCGCGAGGTGTTGATGAACATTGCGCCGTCGCGCATCAGGTTGAAGACGTGTTCGTTGAGGACGCCGCGCGTGTCAGGCGTGAGCGCGATGTGAACGCTCAGAATGTCGCAATCGTTGGCGACTTCAGCAATCGTCTGGCGAAACGTGATCCCCATTTCAGCAGCTTTTTCCGGCGTCAGACTGCGACTCCAACCAACGACATTCATCTCGAAGGCTTTGGCGCGCGCGATCATTTCGGAGCCGATTTGACCGAGTCCGATCAAGCCGAGCGTTTGGCCTTTGATGCCGTTGGCTTGGCTGAATTCTTTCTTGTTCCATTGCCCCGCGCGCAATTGATTCACGTTGTCCACGACGCGCCGATCCAACGCGAGGATCAATGCGAACGCGAGTTCCGCGACGGCGACCGCATTCTTGCCCGGACAGTTGGACACATAGATGCCCCGCGCCGAAGCCGCTTTGACATCAATCGTGTTGTAGCCCGCGCCCGCGCGCACAACCAGGCTCAACTGCCCAACGGCCAACATCGCTTCGGTGACTTTCGTCGAGCGCACGACGAGCACATCGGCTTGCGAATCGCAGATGGCTTTGGTCAAGACATCGTCCTTGAGACTGGGGTCGTTGATAACTTCGCATCCGATGGCTTCGAGACCATGAATGCCAGAGGCTTCAAATTTGTCGGCAATAAGAACTTTCATAAGTTTTCAGCCACGAATTACACGAATTGCCACGAATTTTTACTGGCCAGCAAAGGGGTTATTTTTCGGTTTAGGGACTATCTCAATTTAGCAAAAAGAATTCGTGGTAATTCGTGTAATTCGTGGCAAAGATCAAATCAAATGACTCAACAATCCATCGCGCAGTTTCGGCTCGAACCAAGTAGATTTCGGCGGCATAATTTCATTCGCATCAGACACCGCCATCAGTTCCTCAAGCGTCGTCGCAAACATTGAAAACGCAACGGCAGCTTGGCCGTTGTTGACTAAGCGTTCCAACTCTTCCGTGCCGCGAATGCCGCCGATGAAGTCAATGCGTTTGTCGGTGCGCGGGTCGGCGATGCCTAAAATCGGCGACAACAAACGATCCTGCAAGATGCTGACGTCGAGGCGGTCAATCACGGTCAGCGGCTGCGTGGCTTCGGGCTTGAGTTTCAAGCCGTACCATTGGCCGCCGAGATACATCGAGAAATGCCCGCGTTCGGTCGGCGCAGGCGAAGCGTTTTCCGTGATCTGAAAGCTGTACTGCAAAGCTTGGAGAAACGCTTCGGGCGTGTGGTCGTGCAGGTCTTTGACCGCGCGGTTGTAGGGCAGAATGCGCAATTGATCGTCGGGGAAAATCACACATTGGAAAAAGTTGTATTCCTCGTCGCCCGTATGCTGCGGGTTTTGCGCTTGCAAGGCTTCGCGCGCGCGGCTGGCGCTTTTGGCGCGATGATGCCCGTCGGCAATGTACAGCAACGGCACAGCAGCAAACGCTTCTGCGACTTGCGCATTCAATTCATTCGGCACGCGCCAAATCGTGTGTGCAATGCCGTCGGTGGCGATGAAATCAAACAACGGCTCAGCCAGCGCGACGGAGGCGAGCAACGTATTTATACGTTTGTCGGCGCGATAAGTCAGGAACACCGGCCCAGTTTGCGCGCGAATCGTCAGGATGTGGCGCGTGCGGTCGTCCTCTTTGTCGCGGCGCGTGCGTTCGTGTTTGCGAATGATGTCGTGGTCGTATTCGTCTACGGAACAACACGCCACGAGTCCTGTTTGTTCGCGCTCGCCCATGCGCAGGCGATAGAGATAAAAGCTCGGCTGCGGTTCGATGACGAGCGGCGCTTGCGCGATCAACTGATCGAAGTTGCTTTTGGCTTGGGCATAGACTTCATCGGAGTAAATGTCCGTGCCATCCGGCAAATCAATTTCCGGGCGCGAGACGTGTAAAAAGCTCAAGGGATTATTGCTCGCCAACGCGCGTGCTTCCGCTGTGTTGACGACATCGTAGGGCACGGCGGACACCTCAGCGGCTTGCGCAGGATGCGGGCGTTGGGCGTGAAAAGGTTTGACGATAGCCAAGATGATTTCTCCTTCAAACAAAGACGTAACGCGATTTGCTAAATCGCGGGGCGCGGCCTGCGAACCTGCGCGATTTAGCAAATCGCTTTACACCGCTCAATTCAACATCCGAAACAATTCATAATACAGCCGCAGCAATCCGCCATACATCGCCGCCTGGCCGGGGCCGTTGTACTGTTCGGCGAACGCGACGAAATCCTGATCTTGCAGCGCGATCACTTTGCGCGACACGGTTTCCGGGCCTTGAATGAAATCGAAGAGACCCAGCACCTGGTTGCGTTCGTCTTTGCTGAACGAAGCGAACATCGTCGCGGCGGATTCGTAGCCAATCAGTTTGCAATTCGCGCCCATAATTTGCGGCAAGCCCATACTAATCGAGCTTTTCGCGGCTTCGTCGTGGAAGCTGCGCGCTTTCGTGAAAACTGTCCATTCCTTGTCCTGATTGCCATGAAAGCCTTCCCAACTGGCGTTGGCGTCGTTGCGAAACTGATGTTCTTTCCACGGCTCGGCGTCGTTGAAGCTGAAATGCTGCCGAAATTTATTGGCATTGTCTTTGCCCCACAAGCGCCAGAAATAATGATTCTCAAAGCGAATAATCATCCGGTTGTTGACGAAGCCGTTGCCGCTGGATTCCGCTGCGATCACCGCCACGGCAACGCCCGGCTCAATGCGCAAGCGGTCGGACAAGCGTTGCAACAGCCCGCCGTATTTGTTCCAGATGCGCGCGACTTGTTTGGTCTTGGCATCCGCATCGGGCGGCGGTGTTTTCGGTCGCGTCGGCGCGAGCGGCCAGGTTTTCGGGGCAGCTTGTTGAATAAAAAAGCCGCTGGAGATTCGTTGCGAACTCAGCACAACAAAATCCCGATGCACGTAGCCCGTTTTGTTGTTGGCCGTGATCTGATACCACACGCCAGACTCGCCCAGGATCGTGACGCTCGTGCGATTCGGCAGCAACATGACGACGTCAAAGGTCGCGCCGGGGCCTTTGCGTAAATTGACATTGCTCGTGGTAGTGCCGGTTCGTGGTGCGGGCATCTTGTTTCCTCATCATTTTCCATTTTCCACTTGATATTTGTCATTTGTCATTTGTTGAGCGTCGTACCGCCGCGATGAAAAATGAAAAATGCCAAGTGGAAAATGGAAAATGGGTCCGTTCTTTTATTTCAATTTCACCAATCGTTCCGCCGCCGCTTGCAGCGTTTCATCGCGCTTGCAGTAACAGAAGCGAACCTGTTGCGCGCCCAATTCAGGATGATGATAAAAGCTGCTGCCGGGCACGACGGCGACGCCAATGTCGCGGACTAAATGCTTCGTGAATTCGATGTCGTTGGCGAAGCCGAACTCGCGGATGTCCGTCATGATGTAGTACGCGCCGTCGGGTTTGTAACAATGAAAGCCACTCTCTTCCAACACGCCGAGCAGAAAGTCGCGGCGTTGCTGATAGCCGCGTTGCAGCTTGTCGTAATAACTTTGCGGCAAGCCTAACGCCGTCACGCCGGCTTCCTGCAACGGCGCGGCGGCTCCGACGGTCAGGAAGTCATGCACTTTGCGAATCGCGTCGGTGATTTCCGGCGGCGCAATCGCATAGCCGACGCGCCAGCCTGTGACGGAATAGGTCTTCGACATCCCGTTGATCGTCACGGTGCGTTCGCGCATGCCGTCGAGCGTGGCCATCGCCACGTGCTTCACGTCGCGCGTCGCATCCGGGTACAAAATGTGTTCGTAGATTTCGTCCGTGAACACGAGCACGTTGCGTTCGATGCAGAGGTCGGCGATGAAGCGCAGTTCGTCATGCGTGAAGACCTTGCCCGTCGGGTTGTGCGGCGTGGTGATGACGATGGCTTTGGTCTTGTCGGTAAACGCCGCGCGCAGTTCGTCGGGATCGAACGTCCAATCGGGCGGGTAGAGCGTGACGTAGCGCGGGACAGCTCCGCTCAGGATCGAATCGGGGCCATAGTTTTCGTAGTACGGCTCGAACAAAATCACTTCTTCGCCCGGATTCACGGTGGCGAGCATCGTCGCAATCATCGCTTCGGTCGAGCCGCAGGTCACGACGATTTCGCGGTCGGGGTCAACGTCGAGGCCGAGATGCCATTTGGTTTTGGCGGCGATGGCATCGCGGAATCGTTTCGCGCCCCACGTAATCGCATATTGATTGATGTCCGCGTTGATCGCATCGCACGCGGCTTGTTTGAGTTCATCGGGCGCGGCGAAATCGGGGAAGCCTTGCGAGAGGTTGACTGCGCCGTGCTGCAAGGCCTGGCGCGTCATATCGCGGATGATGGATTCGGTGAAATGTTGGGCTTTGTGCGAAATGAAGCTCATAGGCTGGCCTCGATTACGGGCGACGAATGCGGCTGACGATTTGCGTGCCTGCGCCGCGTTTGATGGTGCGTTTGACGAATTGCTCGACGTCCGGGCGCAGCAGTTTCGGGGTTCCGTCCATCGTCAGCGTGCGCAAGGCTCCGCTGCGAATGGCCAATTCAAGCGTGATCGCAGGCACATCATACTCGCGGGCTGCCGCTTTGATGGTCAGCCAATCCCGACTGTCAAATTCACTCAAGTTTTTATTCCTCCCTAGGTTGGTGATGAGAGGGAGATCATAGAGAGTGATTGAGAGCCTGTCAAAACGAAAAGGGTCAGAGTTCAATCCCCTGACCCTTTTCGCGGCCTAGCTCTTACGACTGAGATCAACGACACGCAGGCGGTGCGACGACCGAGATCACGTAGGTTTCCCGATCCCACAGCGCGACCTGATGCAGGTTCGTACCGCCATTGCGCAACGACCGGGCGGCATACGTCAGCGAAGCCCCGATGATACCTTTGCCATCGGGCGAACTGAAGCGCATCCAACCGGTGCGCCCCGGCGTGATGATTTGCGAGAAACGCGGGATGGAACGCGGGTAGCCATCGCGCAATTCGTTGCGGGTTTGGCAGCCGCCTCCTGTCAAACTGGCGCTTTGCGCGCGTTCGACGTCATTGTAGAGAACGGCGCTGGGGCTGCCAAAACTGCCGACAGGTTCTGTCCGCGTCAGATTTCCGCCGAAGCGATTGACGACCATAATCGTGCTGGCATCGGCAGGGCTGGCAAAGTTTTGAATGCTCAACACGCGCGGCGAGAAATCATATTTCTGCCCATCGAATTTTAGCGTCGAAGTTTCCTCAAAATCATCATATTCGCCGGGCGTATCCGCGTGGGCGGAAAAGCCAACGGCGGCCAACTGGGCTTGATGTCCAGTCGCCAACTTCACATTGGCGCTGCCGATCAGGTGGTTGTATTTGACCGGATGCCCGTCGGCTCCCACCGCGATGGCCACGACGAAGCCTTTGTTGCCGGGGTCATATTCCGAAGCCAGCAGATTGCGGTGATGCCCCGGCGGGATGCAAATAAAAAAGCTTTCCGGGAGGCAGGAAACGCTCTCTACAAAAAACATACGGACGATGACGGAGCGCTCTTCATTTGTGTTTGTGATGGTGAGGAGCGTGTTTTCCGAACTCGGCTTGGCCATATCGGAAGCGTAGAGGTTATAAAACAAGACTGATCCAGGTTTGGCATCGCCAGGCAGCCCTTGTCCGACCGTCGGGACGGTCGTGGTCGAGCCGCAGCCCGCAATGATGGAGCGAATCGCTGCCGCCGTGCCGGTTCCATTTTGCAGGGTCTCCAGATAAAAGCCGGAGGTCGTGTTGGCATAGTCCTGCATAATCGGCTTGATGACAGCCGTATCGTCGGCGAACGTCGGCACATAGATGGCGGAGATTTTGATGTTTTTACTCTTCGCCTGCTCAGCAAAAGCGTGCGCGTTTTTGTCATCTTCGCCGACCGTGTAGCGATCATCGAAGCCGCCAGGCGGGGCATCGGTCAAAAGGATGATGACTTTGAAGGCGCGGTCTCGAAAAGCCGGGGAGAAATTGCCATTCTGTGGGCGTCCGCTCGCCGACAGCGCATTGATGACGGTATTCAAGGCTTCGTCGGAAGCTTCGGGGATGCGTGTCCCGCCCTCGGCCACGAGCGCCGCCAATTGCGCCGTGAGAGCTTCTCGATTCTGGTCGGCAAAATTCACGCGGACAGTCACATCATCTTTGAACGTCACCAGGGCCAAACGATAATCGTTGCCGGAGGCGCGCTGGATGTCATTCAGAATGGCATTGAGTTCCGCCTTGATGTTGTCGAGCGAGCCTTGCATGCTGGACGTATCGTCCAGCACAAAGGCGACATCCATCGGGCCGCATTGGGCTTGTGCGGGAGTTTGCCCGGCGATGAGGCCGGAAAATAGGGCGAGAATGATAAAGAAGAGGCAAAGAACCCTCTTGGGTCGTGTGTGTGTGGTTTGCATGTTGTTCTCTCCTGGTACGAGTTGGAGCTTGTCCTGAACCCACTGCGAGGAATCCCTCGTGCTTGACTCGCAGGGAAAAAATGCCCCTAAATCGTTTCGTCTCTTTCGGCGGAGAGCATTTTCGCTTCCGCTGAATCATTGGGCTGTGAGGGGGTAGCCCAGTTGTGGGAACGACAGCGTGTGGATCAGCAGTTGGGCTGTGAGGCACCCATACACGACCGAAGTTCTTGCAGGATTTGTTGCCGGAAGTGCGCACGCACAGTATAGTTGAACTCGGTTCCCGCCAGCAATCTATTTTTCTGCCACTTTCTGTCAAGCGCATCTGCCGCGAATCGTCAAAGAAAATCTTCTCCCTCCTGCTGCCGCAGTCCCCACGCTTGGGCGTAAAGTCAATTGAATCCGGCGGTTACTGATTTTCCCCGCGCTTCTCATCCGCGTGGCACGCCAGTCGCATCTCCGACAGCGACAATGGAGCGTTCAGTTGCTGCCGTCGTCGTGGTTAGCTTGGGTTGTTCAGCGGCGGCAGTCCGGGGCCACTGCGCGCTCTGTTGTCACTTCGGTTTCCCCTTCACGCCAATCATTTTTGTTTCCCTCAGATGCGACGCAATTCGGTCGTCGCTTCCGCGTCTACACCCCATCTGCAATAAACGGCGAATCCCGCGATTATTTCGGAGATTTCTGCGCGTCGTGACACATCGCCACCTTTTTCCTCACTCCGCATACCGGGCCCAGACTTTCCTAGACCTCGCCCTTGTGGCAAAATGGCGGCTCACCCCTGATAACCAACATAGATCGTTATGAGACAACGAACAGCTCTTAAATTTACTGTACTTCTTAGCTTGCTGCTGATCGCAGGTTGGCGCGTCATCGGGCATCCCAATTTCATGAACTTGTATGCCCTCGATGCGCGCTCCAAACCGGAACTGCGCACGAATTGTGCCATCTGCCACGCGCCCGAAGCTCGCCGCACCGATCCGAATTTTCTCACCAGCTTTGGGCGCTCTTTCCGCGCCAATAACAACACCATCACGCCCGAAATGCGCGAGGTGTTCAGCGATTTGTTCACTGCGGCGGACAAAGAAGTCTCGGCACAGCCGGTGGACACCATCAAACTTTCCACTGAACAAGTGGTCATCAATATCACGGTCAAAAACGCCAAGAACAAATATGTCTCCGGGCTGGATCGGCAAGCCTTCACGCTGCTCGAAGATGACCGCGAACAAGAGGTCGCCAAATTTTTAGGCGAAGACGCGCCGCTCGCCATCGCGGTCGTGATTGACACTTCGGGCAGCACGCTCGACAAAGACCTGGATCGCATCAACAAATCTGTGCTGGATTTGGCCAATCGGCTGCACCCCGAAGACGTGCTGGCGATTTATGCCTTTGGCGATGGCAGCGTGCAGCAAATCCGCGATTATGCGTCGAGCGTGCGCGATCTCAAGCCGCTGCTCAAACAACTCAAAGGCAAAGGCGATACGCCGCTCTACGATGCCGTGTTGCGCGCCACCGAAGATTTGCGCCAGCGCCCCGAACGGCGGCGCGCGTTGATTTTGATTTCCGATGGCGCGGACACGACGAGCCAGAAAACCTTGCACGAAGCAAGCCGCGAGACGTTTCTGGCAGGCGTTTCGATTTACTCGGTGGATTTGGTGAACACAAAACGCGAAGCCAAACGCTCGCCTGAACGACAGGCCGGAGCCACGGCGCTGCGTCAATTGGCCGAAGAAACCGGCGGGCGCTACATCACGGCGACGGGCGGTTTTTTCACCACCAGTCGCGGGCAGTTGAAAAAAATCTTCACCGAGCTGATAGACGAATGGCACAAGCAATACACGATGATTTACGAGCCAGCGAATGCGCGTCGTGCCGGACGTTGGCGCACGATCCGCGTCAAAATGGAACAAGCCGATTTGACGGCGCGCACGCGGCTGGGCTATCGGGAAGGAGTGCAGTGAGCGAAGTCCGATTTGTGCTGACGTGGCGCGATTATTTTGACGCCGAGCGGTTCTTGCTGCGGCAACAGGACGTCGTCTCCGTGCCGTTCATTCGTCAATTGCGACTCAAACGTCGCTGGGCGCGCGAACCGCTGTTGCGCGCCGAACATGTCGTCAATTTCCAAGCCGAAGGAATTCATTATTTGCTCGACGACATCGAATCGAATCTGGATTGGAATTACTATCAAAGCTGGACTGAAAGCCCGCTCGGCTTTTTACTGATTTCGGCGGAAGACGTTTTCAACTTCATCCCCAAACGCGCCTTCGCCAACGAGGCTTCGCAACACGAGTTTCGAGAATTGGTAGCGAGCAAATTGCACCGACAATCGCCCCTTCATTAAGCCAACCATGACCATCAACGAGCAGCTTTCCTACTTAACCAAAGGCACAGTGGACGTGATCCGCGCCGAAGATTTGCGCGCGAAACTCGAAGCTGCCGAGAAGACCGGGCGCAAGCTCCGCGTCAAAGCGGGCTTCGATCCGACCGCGCCCGATTTGCACGTCGGCCACACCGTCTTGATTCGCAAGATGCGGCATTTTCAGCAACTCGGTCACGACGTAATTTTTCTGATCGGCGATTTCACCGGCTTGATCGGCGATCCCACGGGGCGCAATGCCACGCGCCCGCCGCTCACGCCCGAACAAATCGCCGCGAATGCCGAGACGTACAAAACGCAAATCTTCAAGCTGCTCGATCCTGACAAAACCATCATCGAATTCAATGCCCGCTGGCTCAACGCCTTCACGCCGGGTGACTTCATCAAGCTGATGGCCAAAGCAACGTTGGCGCAAATGCTCGAACGCGACGACTTCACGAAACGCCATCAGGCAGGCATTCCGATCAGCGTGCATGAATTGTTGTACCCGCTCGCGCAAGGCTATGATTCTGTCGCGTTGCAATCCGATGTCGAACTCGGCGGCACGGATCAGAAATTCAATCTGCTGATGGCGCGCGAAATTCAACGCGCGTACGGACAGGAGCCGCAAGTGATTATGACCACGCCGCTGCTCGAAGGCTTGGACGGCGTGAACAAGATGTCGAAGAGCTACGGCAACTACATCGGCATCAACGAGCCGCCCGACGATATTTACGGCAAAGCGATGTCAGTGTCGGATGCGATGATGTGGCGGTATTACGAACTGCTGACGGATATGACAGTGACCGAAGTCGCGCAGTTGAAAGCAGCAGTCGAATCCGGCGCACGGCATCCGCGCGATGTGAAATCCGAACTGGCGAAAAAGCTCGTGGCGGATTTTCATTCGCCAGCCGAAGCGGATCGCGCCGAAGCCGAATTCACGCGCCGCTTCCGCGAACATCAAGCGCCGACCGACGTCGAAACGCGCGAACTCCAACTCGCGGAGCCAATTGTGAAGCTCATAGACTTGCTTGTGCAAACCGAACTCGCGCCGTCGAAAGCCGAAGCGCGGCGTTTAATTTCACAGGGCGGCGTCAAATTGAATGGCGAAAAGGTGGGTGATGTGATGGCGCAACTGGATACGACAGTAACGCCGGAAATTTTGTTGCAAGTGGGCAAGCTGAAGTTTCTGAAAATCGTGGTTTCCTCGGCGGGAAAGATTTGATCCTCGTGTCGTCTGCCCCCCAGTTGCAGGAAGTGGGAAAAGCGCATAAGCCTATCCTTTACACCTTGCGTAAAAAAATAACTTGACAAGGTTTCATGGCGAGGCGTAGAGTCCGCCGCGTCTTTAGCAAGCAATTTCTTTCAGAGTCACAAACACACGCGCCACCCAACCATTGACGGGTGCGTCGCCACGAGGAAGACCAGGAGACCGGTATGTTGATGTTCGCTCCCCCCCCCCTACAAATTCCGTGCCACAGTTGTCCATGTCCTGATATTTAGCTTACTTTATTTTCCTATCCTGGCCTTGCCTGCGTCACATCCCAATGTCTTGCTCCCCTTGCCCAAGCCACTGCCCGCGCCTGCCATCACCGCCGCGCATCGCCCGACGGAAGTCCTCGTCAAGTTCCGTGCGACCGCGCCCGTTGCCTTGCAAGAACAAGTGCGCGCGAACTATAGTGCCGCCGCCGCACAATTTCTCTCTGGCAATGCGGGCGTCGAACGCCTGCCGCTCAAGCCTGGTCTCGAGGTCGCGCAAGTCCTCGCTGAGTTGCAACAGATGACGGCAGTCGTGGAATGGGTCGAACCGAATTATCTCGTGCAAGCAGAGAGTCGAACGAATGCCGCGCGTCCACGCTTGCGTGGGCGACGCACGCCCAAAGCCACTGCTGCTGGGCCGCTGGTGGCGGTGATTGACACGGGAATTGCGGCGACGCATCCACGTTTGCGTGCGCGCGTGACGACTGCGGGGAGTTGGAATTTTGTGGCTGATGTGGCAAGTGCCTCCGACGATCACGGGCACGGCACGCAGATGGCTGGCATTATTGCGCGCCTTCATCCGCAAGCCCGCTTGCTACCGCTCAAAGCCCTTGATGCAGAAGGCATCGGCACAATTTCTGCCGTCGTTGCGGCGATGGATCGGGCAGTCGCTGAACACGCCAGCGTGATCCTGTATGCCTTCGGCACGGACGGCAAATCAAACGCCTTGCTGGAAGCCATTCAACGCGCCGAACGCGCGGGCGTCGTGGTCGTGACGGCAGCCGGGAACGACGGGCAGGATTTGGCGCGCGTGCCGCAATACCCAGCCGCGTTCGAGGCTCCGAATCTGGTGACAGTGGCAGCCGTCAATGCTCAGCGCGAACTGGCCGATTTCTCGAACTATGGCCAAGCCGCGCACGTGGCTGCGCCGGGCGTCGAGATCCGCACGACGATGCGCCCCAATCGCTTTACGCGCATCAGCGGCACGTCCGCCGCCGCTGCCTACGTCGCGGGCGTGGTCAGTCGGCTCAAAGCCGTGCGGCCCTGGGTCTCGGCGGCGGCGATCAAACAAAGTCTGGTGCAAGGAGCGCGCAAGCTGCCGGCTCTGACCGGCAAAGTGAGTGCGGGGTTGGTGGACGCGCGCGCTGCGTTGAGCGCATTACAGAATCCCAAGCCAGTCGTATCAGAACAGGCGAAGAAAGAGAAGACACCCGTCAACAAACGGCTGGAAGCACGCAAACAAAGCTTCCAGTCCCGCCGCGCCCAACGCGCTGTGACTGACCGGGAGACGTCACAAAGCCCGGCTTATGATTTAGACCTGACACGCAAGCATCGCCCGGCGTTGCCTGATAGTCGCGTCAAAGTCAATGCGCGACAACCCGGCGGTTATGACGATCCCGTGCCGACCAGCACCGCCAACTTCCCAGCCTATTTCACCGAATTGACCAAGTCCAACAATGATACGGGGCTGGCTGGTGGCAAGGCGTTGCAGATGGTAGACCCAACCGTCGGCAGCAGCGCCATCGGCGGCTACTCAATCAATCTGCTCTCGCGCAATCTCAACTTCACCGCGCCCGTGCTCTCGCTCGCCGGGCGCGCGGGGCTGAACCTCGCGTTGGGACTGAGCTACAACTCGAACATCTGGGCGAAGAATCCGGGCACAACCACAATGTTCTACAACGCGGATCGCGGCTTCCCCGCACCAGGCTGGCGACTCGGCTTTGGCGCGATCCAGGGACTCAACAACAGCGGCAACATCGGCCCCTACACCAACGCGGTCACGGGCAAAGCGAGCTTTCTGTACATCCAACCCGATGGCACGCGGCGCGATCTGGCCTGGAACAGTGCGACCAGCAAATATGAAAGCTATGATTCGTCCTATCTCGACTTTGACGCCACGAGCAAGATTCTGCGCACGGCCAGCGGCACCCAGATTACCTTTGGCGTCTCCGCGACGGCGAGCGGCGATTATCAATTCCTGCCGACGCAGATCAAAGACCGCAATGGCAATTTCATCACCATCGTCTACAAACAACTCAGCAACAACGACACGGTGCTGGACTATGTCATTGACACGTTGGGGCGGCGCATTGATTTCTACTATGTCAACAACCGCCTGACCGAAATCCGCCAGGATCGCAATGGCACGCTTTTCAAATATGCCATCTTTGATTACTCGCCCGTGACGTTGAGCGGGACGTTTTATAACCCGGCCACGTACACGACTTACAACAAGGACGTGAGCAGCACGACCGTCTATGTGCCCACGCGCATCACCTATCCAACCGGCATCAATTTACGCTT
>CAZWAK010000126.1:0-7956 GCA_964631865.1 uncultured Heliobacteriaceae bacterium
CGAAGAACTCAGGACTTACGGCGCTTTAGCCGCCTGATTTCTGGCTACAGTATTGCCAATCTGAGCGATACAAAATACAAAAAATCTACCGATACCCCTAGCAGAAACATTCGATAAGAAATTTGGGGATGCTCTCGCCGTGCAGACCTCAACTGCCAAGCGCGGATGCCAGGCGCTCCACTTGCGGCTGAGCAGCGAAGGGGAACGGCGGTCAGGATCGGCGGGGTCTTACATTTTTACCGGTTGCCTGTTAATAGCAGATTCGTAAGCAGCAAAGGTACTGCGCATTGTCTTGAGGTTTTCCGCGCCGGTTTGCGTGATCGTTCTATCCCTCAGCATAGCCTCTACGCACTCGCGTTGGAACAGGTAAAAGCTCTCGACATAATCGTCATACGGCGAGCGCGTTTCATCGTGCGTTAATTGCCCGCCTCGATACAGGCGAAAACGTGCCGCCGCCCCGCGCGTTAAGGCGTCTTCGTAACACGCCTCGCCTTCTGCTTGAATGCAGCCAGCGCTTCCGGCTTCACGACAAACAACACTGAAACGACGAACATAAAATTAACTTCCCTTTTCTACTCAGGTTGCGCCGCGAGTTTCGGCATTGACGCGGCCTTTTTCTGCGTCGCAAAGAATACCCCGCCGAGCGCAATCAACGGCATCACACCCGCAAAAATAAAGGCCAGCGCGAAGCCGCCGCTTTGTTCGACCGTGCCGCCGACCAGCAACATAAACAACGCGCCTGCCAGCGAACCTGCACCGCCCAACAATCCGGCAGCCGTCGAAACTTTCTTGTCTGAAACTTCTGACGTGAAGGCCAGATAATTCACCATAAAACAGCCCAGCCCGAACGTCGCACCGCACAGCAGCACCGTGATGGCGTTCAATTCGTGCAGTGATCCCGCGAGCGGAATGCCCGCCATCAACACGGCTCCGAGCGTCGTCACGATTTGTCGCGCGCGCGTTACCGTCGTTCGTCGCGCCAGCAGCAACACCAACGCGCCGCCCAACCACAAGCCCAAATCCAGCGCGAAATACACCGTCACCAACCGCGCGGCCAGTTCTTTGCCAAAGCCTACGCCGGCGTATTTATCGAAGTAACGCGGCAGCCACGTCACATAAAAATATTGCAGCGGATTCAAAAAGCTGGTGGCGATGAGCAAGCCGAGAAAAGCGCGCGAACGAATGATTTCAGCAAACGTCGCCGGAGCCGCGTCGGTGGTGGGCGCAGAATCGTCTATCGCTTCTGTCTCTCGAAAAGCAAACAACCACAACGCGCCCCACCACAACCCCACCGCGCCCACCACAACAAACGCCACGCGCCACGAATACGCGGTGGTCAGCCAAATGATGATCGGTGCGGCAACGAGTGCGCCAACGCTGGTTCCGCTTTGAAAAATACCATTCGCCAGCGCCCGTTGTTCGGCTGGAATCGTGCGCCGCACCACACGCAACGCGAGCGGCCAATTCGGGCATTCGCATACGCCGAGCAACACGCGCAACAACAATAAGCTGACAAAGCCCGTCGCCAACGCCGCCGCCGCACCTGCGATTGACCACGCGATGACCGCTCCGGCGTATGCAAGCCGCACGGGAAAGCGATCCAGCACGGCTCCGGCAAACAATTGCGCGAGGCCGTACGCGAAGAGAAAGGCGAAAAATAACTGTCCCAACTGCGCATCGCCGAGGCCGAATTCCTGGCTGATGACGGAAGCCGACACCGCGATGGTTTGCCGATCCAGATAGTTCAGCAGCGTTGCCAAAAAGAGCAATCCCACGACCAGCCATTTTCCGTATCCGTTTCGCATGCGCTTACTCCACAAATTCGACACCGACTTCGGCCAAACGGGCGAGCAGGGCCGGGTTCGTCAATTGCCCGGCTTCAATCGCTGCCAGCATCTTGGCTTCTTTCGCAAACACTTCCTGCAAACGTGCAGCGACGATAACCAAATCGTTTTGCGGGATGACGACAACGCCGTCTTCATCGCCGACTACACAATCGCCCGGATGCACGGCAATGCCGCCGCACGAAATCGCGCCGTTGATTTCCGCCGGGCCGTCTTTGAAGGGCGATGACGGACTTAGACCACGCGCAAACACGGGCAGTCCGAGCGCGCGAATGCCGCTCGCATCCCGCACGAGACCATCGCAGACAATCCCCGCGAGGCCGCGCCGCTTGGCATTGTTCACGACCAGATCGCCGACCGTACTGCCGACCGTGTGATCGTAGGTTTGAATCACCATCACATCACCGGGCTGTGATTCTTCCAGCGCCTGATAAATCGCCAGATTGTCGCCCGGTCGCGTGCGTACCGTGAGCGCCGTGCCGCACAGCCGCGAGGCCGGGTCGAGCGGTTTGATGTGATAATCGAGCGCGCCAAAGCGATCCATCGCATCGCAAACATTGCCCGTTGGCACATTATCGAAAGGCGCGACAAGTTCAGCGGCAGGGCGTGTGAAGTTGCGAAAAACACGCAGCAAAGCAGGTTTCTTTTCACTCATAAATTTGTTGGTTGATGACATTGAGCGGACGTTCGCCCTGCATCACGCGCAGGAAGTTGTCACAGGCCGCGCGCGTTTTCTCAAGGATCGAATCGCGTGTGCCGGTCGCAATGTGCGGCGTCAGCACGACGTTCGGCAGTTGCAGCAACGGATGATCGGCGCGCACCGGTTCCTGCTCAAACACATCCAGCCCCGCACCCGCGATCCAGCGTTCTTGTAAAGCGCGCAGCAATGCCGCTTCATGCACGACTTCGCCGCGCGAAGTGTTGATGAAAAGCGCGCTCGGCTTCATTTGCCGAAACGCGGCTTCATCAAACGACCCGCGTGTTTCCGGCGTGAGCGGCGTATGCACCGAAACCACATCCGCCGTCGCGAGCAATTCCGCGCGCGAAACCAGCGTCGCGCCGAGTTCGCGTTCCGTCGCTTCATTCGCACGAAACAGATCGTGATAGATCACGCGCGCACCAAACGCCTGACAGCGCTGCGCTACCGCTTGTCCTATCTTGCCGAAGCCTGCGATGCCAACCGTCTTGCCGGAAAGCGTGTAACTCGTCGGGCGCAGTTGCCACACCAGCCATTCGCCGCGCCTGAGCGCCGCATCCGCCACGAGCAGTTGTTTGTACAACGCCAAAATCAATAGCAGCGTATGTTCCGCCACGCCAATGATCGTGCCTTCGACGGTTTGCGCTACGGGAATGCCGCGCGCGGTGGCGGCGGCGACATCCACTCCATCACAGCCGACCCCCGCGAGTTGAATGAGCTTCAGCTTTTCCGCCGCTGCAATCATTTCGCCGTCCAGTTTTGCCGTGATGATGAAATCCGCGACGGCGAGTTTCTGCCGCAGTTCAGCAACCTCAGTGGTTTCCAGCCTGAGCAGTTCCAGTTCCGGCGGCAGCACGTCGCGCATCAAAGCGTGCGCTTCTGCACCTGCCGGAAATTTGTAGAGAATTTGGTAGCGTTGAGTCATACCGTATCAAGCGTGACGATTTCGTAAGGTTGCAACAATAGCTCTGCTGCGTCTTCGGCTGGCGTTAGCCAGGTCGGCACGCGGTGTCGAAAGGTTTCGGGGAAATGCGTGGCGTATTGTTCATTCTCGGCATTGAGCCGCCGCATCTGCACGCGCTGCAATAAGAGTGGCAAGCGCACGGCTTGCGCAGCATCGCTCAGATTGGCGAGCAGTAATCGCAAGCCTCCCGCGTGTTGCAGCGCCAGACTCACGACTTGCAGCGGCGCGCTGGAAACCGTAGGCAAAACAGTAGCGGCTTCCAATTCACCAACATCAGCGAAGACGTGCCAGAGCGGAAAGACTGTGCAGGGAACCGACGGAAACAATTCTGGCAACAACGAACCTTGCTCGGTTTCTAGCACGCCGCGCCAGCCCGTCGTTTCGTAATACGTCACGCTCGCCACGCCGCTTTCCGCCAGGTATTTCAGACTGCCGAGCGTCCACGCCGCCGCGAACAACGACGCTTGTCGCACGTCCACCGCCGTTGGCAATTCGCCCGGCGCGGTTGTTTGCGTCGGTGCATGCGGATTGAAACGCGGCTTGAGCGTGACGGGCGAAATCACGAGCGGCACCTCGCCGAGAAATTGCCGCGCGCTTTCTACCGTTGCAGCTTGGGCGGCGAGTGCTTCAATCAACGTGTCTTCGTCCGATGCGTGGACTTGCGGATTGAGCGAATACGCAACCGCATCGGCGGTCGTCGTCGGGCGGTGGCGATTGAGTTCGGTGAAATAGTGATTCGTGCCTGCGCCAATCGGAGCCGCTGTGCCCAACACTTCCCGCGCCATCACGATCCATTTTTCCGTCGTCACTTTTTCCGCCTGATGAAAGATAAGCCAACGGACGATGGGCGCATTCAGTTGTGCCGTCACACGTTGCAGCGCAGCTAATTCCTGCGCTGCATTATCGGAAAGAAAGAGCGCGACTTCGAGCCGGGCCTGGAGGGACTGTGCATCGCGCACCGCTGCCGCGAGTTTGTCCGGCCAATCCGGCACTGACAAAGGCAAATCTACGCGCAGGTGCGAAAGATTTAAGCAGCGCAACCACTGGATTTCCCGTTGCGTCAGCGGCTGCCCGTGACTCGCCATGCCCAAGCCGATCTGCGGCAGCGGAAGCGCAGGCGCTTCGGCCAATGCAATCCTGACAGTTGATGCCGCCTCAGTTGTAATTGCAGGCTGTCCGTGCAAGGTCAGCGTGCAGGATTGTGTCAGGCGTTCGCCTTGTTGCACGGTGACCGGAAACGGCAAGGCGAGCGGCGTGCTGTAGGTTTTGAAGGAGCCATCTGTCCAATTGCGCTGATCCTCCATTTCAAACACCTCGCCCGTCAACCGCACTTCCGCCTTGAGTCCCGGCGCGACGTCGTGCGTAATGGCGCGGATGTTTCGGAACGGCTGATGCGGCGCGATAAATTGCGGGAATGCGCCTTCTTCCGTTGTTCCATCGGGATGCTCAATGCGGCACGCTTGCCCCGCACAATCCGCCGGATGTAATACACAGAACCCAAGGCGATTGCGCCGAAAATCTCGCTGTGCTGTGCCGTCCGTTGTGAACGTGATCGTCCCGTCCGCCGCGCCCAGAATCGTGCCGCGCCAAACAAATTCGATTTCGCCTGCGCAGTGCGCGGCGTCGAAGCTGAGGCCGAAAGAATCAACTCCCCTCTCGAATTGGAAATTGGAAATTTCAAAGGGAATCGTCGTCCAATGCACATCGCGTAGCGCGACATACACGCGCCGCAACACTTCGCGTTCCCCAAGTCGCACGTGGCGCAATTCGCCATTGACAAATTGCAAGCGTAACGGCCCGGCGCGTAAGGCGATGCGTTGTGGGCGTAACAATTCAGACGTGGCCGTCATGCAGGTAATTCAACTCCTCTTCTTTGCTTGTTGCTGGCGCGGCTTCGGCGCAATCAACTCTTCCACAAATTGAAAATGCTCTTTCATCGTTCGTTCCGCCGCATCTGGATCCGCCGCTGCCAAAGCGTTCAGAATGTTTTCATGCACTTTCAGATTATGCGCCGCGAATGGTTCCTGCATCAGTTCGCGCGTGATGGAAATGGAGCGGCTGAGCAGCGTGGTGAAGTAGTGAAACAAATGCACGTACACCGGATTGCCCGTCATTTCGGCCAAAACCTCATGAAACTTCTGATCGGCCTGACTGAAGCGCGCGAATTGTTCATCGCTGCGCAAACCAATGTTCGCCTTCATTGTGCGCAGGCAATGCTTTAATTCTTTCAGCAAATCCGCCGTTGGCGCTTCCGCTGCTTTGCGCACGGCCCAGATTTCGAGCGCCTTGCGAATGTCCACGATGTCGCGCAAACCGACGACATCCTGTTGGACGATTTCTTCGAGCGGCGCGGTCACGGATTGCGGAATCGCCGTGCAAACATAATTGCCGCTGCGGTCACGGCGTTCGATGTAACCGCGCGCCTCAAGCTTGTTGAGCGCATCGCGCAGCGTGTTGCGGCTGACGCCAATCAATTCGGCCAATTCGCGTTCGGCAGGCAGGCGCGCGCCCGGCGGCAGTTTGCCTTGAAAAATCAGGTCCAGAATCTGGCGCAAGGCTTCATCTGAGCGGCGCTGATTGAGTTCGAGCGCGGGGCGGCTTTTGATAAATTCCACCGCACGGCTTTTGGGTTTTCCTGTAATCATTGCTTCCTCTTTGCAGCTTGTCGCAAGGTCTTAAAGTGAAACAACACGGCGCGACTGTCCGGGGCATCAAAAGTAAAACCGCCTGTCACATTCGTCGCCAGCACGGTTGTTTTTTGATTGATAACATCATACTGCGTGACTGTCCATCGGCCAGCGGGGAGTTGCGCGACGATGCCGGAATGCGCTTTGTTTGTTCCCAGCACGAATTCTTTGCCCAGCCACGCCAGCCCGCGAAAGCCGGGATCAAGGTTACTGAACAGACTCACGTCCGGCGACATTTGCCAGAAGCTGATGTTGGCATCAATCACCTGCCGTAGATATTGCAAATTGTCCGCCGCTGTATGCTCCGCCGGATCGAAGCCGCCCCAGAAGTAATGCCCCAGTTTATTGCCCGGCTTCCATCCGGTTGTGCCGTAACCGCCGCCAAGAAACGTTCCCAAATGCGATTCAATCGTGTCGCCTTCGCTGTGTTTGTCGCCCGCGCCCTGATAACTCAATTCATCATTCACGGTCGGTTTGTTGCGCGGCTTGGCGTTGCCTTTCCACACCGTCTGAATCGTGTCGGCGGCATCGGCGAGGGTGCGCATCTTTTTCTGAATGATGTGGTGATCGTGCCAGGTTGGCAGGTCGTCGAACGCGCTCGCCCACAATGTGCGCGGCGTCGAATGTACGCTGAGCGGTGTTGCATACGGCAGGAATTGGCGCATCGTTTGCCCCATTTTTGCCAGCTCGCTTTCGGTGTACGTCGGCTTCTTGATTTCGTATTCGTTGCACAGACAAATCCAGACGTTCGGATAGCTGCTGTAGCGCGCCGCGATGTATTTCAGGAACGGCGTCGCATCGCCTTTGTTGTGAGCGGCGCGCAACGTCGCGCGCGAGTCTTCGGTGTCGGGGCCGCACAAAATCAAATCGGCAATCAGATCGTGCGCGAACGCCGCGCGCACCGCCACATCGCCGCGTTCGTGAAACCACTTCGGATTCGGACGATGCGAATAATCGCCGGAATCGGTCGGCTTGCCTTCGTCATCGAGAAACGGCTTTTCCTGCGGGTTCACGTAGCGGTCGCCGTGAAAGGTGAAGCGCAGTTTCTTGAAAACCTTCGCGTTGTTGGCAACGTCTGCCGCGATGTCTACGCCGCTGGGTTGGTCGCCGTCACGATAGCCGGACAGAAAGCTGTATTCCGTGTTGCCGATGATGTACGGATGCGAACCGTCGGAGCGTTTGTACCAGCGCCCGCCCGCACTCGCGTCATCCACCAGCCAAAAGCCCGGTTTGTTCGTCGCTTTGGCGGTGATGGTTTCGCCCTGTCGTTGGCGTGTCAATTCCTTCGCATTGGAATGCACTTCGATCAATTGCCAGCGCCCCGCTTTGGTCGGCGTGAAGCGCACTTTGAAAACATTGCCTGTGTTGCCGCCTTTGCCGTCGCCATCCCAGAAACCTTGCACCTTGTATTCCGGCGCACCGCTCATGTGCCGCACGCGCACCCAGAATTCCACGTCACGCGCGGGCGTATCTTTCGGGGTTTGCAACGGCCCGGTGAACGTCAATTCCGTGACGGCAAAGACTTCGCCTGTTGATGCGGATTGCGCCAAGGCGGGCAACGCCCAGGCAATGACATAAATGAACAGAAAGGCGATTCGTTTTCTTCGCTCTCGCATAACAATTCTTTCTTTCAATGCTGCGGTTGATAGCGTTCGCGTTTGGCGATGAAATCGAGCACGGCTTTGTGATACGGATTGAATTCCGGATCGGGCACGCCGCTCGGCGGCACAGCCGGTGTGCCGTAGCCGGTCTGAAACATGTCGT
>CAZWAK010000126.1:8056-22563 GCA_964631865.1 uncultured Heliobacteriaceae bacterium
GGCACGCCGCTCGGCGGCACAGCCGGTGTGCCGTAGCCGGTCTGAAACATGTCGTGATGATAGAGAATGTAGCCGCCCGCCTGCCACACCTGATAAATCTGCAAGATGTGATCGTAGGGCAGCGTCGGCACTTTCGGGCCGCCAAAATTGGGCGTGCCATTGCGCGCCGGTTCATCATCCACGACCGGCTTGTTGTAACGCTTCAGCAGGTACGCGATTTCCAGGGGCGCGACTTCCCAATGTTTTCTTCCCTCGCCCTGTCGCAACGTATGCGGCGTCAGGTAGTCGAGAATTTTGTTATGCGCGTCCTCGCCAAAGCTGCTCGTAATCGTCGGGACAAAGCGCACGCTCGGCGAATTGCTGACCAATCGTTTCGGATCAATCGCCCTGATGATCTTGACGCTTTCCGGCACGCGCTCGTTGAATTCATTCCAAATTTGCAGCGTCAGGTTGCGATACGGCAGCAACTCTTTCGTGAGTGCGGCGACGGCTTTGTCAGACGCTTCGGGAGCAAGGCGAATGTTGTCGCCCCAGCTTTCGAGCGCAAAGAGCGCGAGTTCGACGACCATTCCCTGTTTGTCGGCATCGGCGAGAATGGCTTTGAGTTGCGCGATGTGCGGCTCGCGCAAGCGACCATCCGGGAAATACAACGTGCAGCTTTCGCACGTGTCCACATAGCCGCGCCGCGAATCCCACTGCCCCCAGATGCGCAACACGTTGATGCCGTACCGCTGAAACTTCTGCATCCACTGCACGCGCTCGGCAGAAGATTTGTTGAAGTTTGGATTGTAGATCGCATTGAAAAAGCTGATGCCCGTCCACGCGAACGGTTTGCCGTTCCATTGAAACGATGTGCCGGTGATCGTGATTTCATTGCCGGATTGCGCTGCTGCCGGAGGAGCGAGCAGCAGCGCCAGCATGAGAGCAAGTGTAAAACGTATTTTCATTCGGGATTCCTTTAGATCATTTACGGCAAAGGAGCAAAGAGGCAAAGGAACAAGGAAAACCTTTTCATAATCGTTCTGTCTTTGCGTCTTTGCCCCTTTGTCCCTTTGCGGTAAAAAATGACTCCTAACTTAAAACGACAGCCGCGCGCTGATCTGCGCTCGACGCGGCGGCGCGGCGGCGGTAATCAAACCGTAATTCGCATTCACGATATTCGTGCTCGACGGCTCGCGGTAGTTGACGTGATTGAATGCATTGAAGGCTTCCAACCGGAATTGCAACGCGATGCGTTCCGTAATTGGCACATTGCGAAACAGCGATAGATCGAAGTTCACATAGCCCGGCTCGCGGCTCGTGTTGCGCCCCAGATTGCCAATGCCGATGTTGCTCGACGCCGTAAAGGGAAATGCCGGATCGGTCGCCGGAACCAACCAACGTCGTCCGCCCGGCACAAAGCTCGGCTCACTCACGCGCCCGTCGGTGCTGTTCGCATCCTTCACGTTCGGACGCTGCGTTTGCAGGATCGTATTGGTGTTGTTTTGCGTGATCGTCATCGGCACACCGCTCGACGTCGACACAATGCCGTTCAATTGAAAACCGCCGACGATGTGCGCCAGGAATCCTTCGCGCAGCCACGTCTTGCCTTTGCCGAATGGCAGTTCATACACCGCGCCGACTGTGAACACATGCGTGCGGTCGAGGCTCGACAACGCGCGTTCGAGTTGCGGGAATTGCCACGGAATCTGGAACGAATCAGATTCGCGCGAGGCCGTGTCAATGTTCTTCGAGAACGTGTAATTCCCATCCACGCTCAAGCCTTGGCTGAAGCGCCGCGTCGCGCGCAACTGGAACGAATGATAGTTCGAGGTCGCGTCGTAAAAGACCGCGTTGAAGCCCGTGAACTTCGGGAACGGGCGCACATTCTGAATCGGCACGCGATCAATCACGACCTGCGACGCTTTGTCGAGCGTTGGGTTATTGATCGGGATCGTGCGCGCCAGATGAACGCTGCGGCTGCCGACATACGCGGCGTCAATAATCGTGTCGAACCAGAACGTGCGTTGTACGCTCAGATTCCATTGATAATTGGCGGGCAACTGATCCTGCGGATTGTACGTCACCGCGCCGACCGGCAACGGACGCGCCGCCGAAGCCGTCGCAAAAAGCGCGAGCGGATCGGTCACGACTGGCACCTGCGCGACCGGGAAGCCTTGCGTGAAGGTGAACGGCTGCGCGCGCCCTGTGCCTTGATCCACAAACGCCTGCGTCGCCGTGAAGCCCGGATAAGCGACCTGCTCGCCGTTGTCCACCCAGAAATTCGAGTAGAAGATGGCAAAGCCCGAACGAATCACGGTCTTGTCATTCAGCGCATACGACAAGCCCAGACGTGGCGCGAAGTTCAGATAGTCGTTTTCGAGGTTCAGATTCTTCGAGGCATTCTGGCCCGCCACCAACAAATTCCCCGTCTGCAAATCTACGCGCGAGTAGATGTTGTTCTTCACGGCCTGCTTCGTCTCAAATTCATAACGCAAGCCGAGATTCAAGGTCAGCTTGTTGGTCACCTTCCAGTCATCATTCACAAACACGCCGAGGTTGTAGTTGTAGCGGTTGGCCGGAATCTGCGGCACGGGAACGTTCGCCGTCTTGACCGCGCCGAGCAGAAAATCCGCCAGCGCGTTGATCGGATTGTTGCGCCCGGCGATGCCGCCCGTGATTTCGCCCGTGAACGAATATTCCCCGCTGCGGTTCGGCGAACTGATGTACCAGAATTGATTTTGATACAACTGCGCGCCCAGCTTCAGCGTGTGGCGACCTTTGACCCAGGTCACGGTGTCGCTCACGCCCGCAGGCTGATGCACCCAGTCCTGCACCTGTGTGTTGCTGAAATTGCCGTAGCCGGCCAGCGTCACGCGCGGCAGTCCGAGGCTGAGCGTTTGCTGAATGCCGAGTTGCTGTTTGGCATCGAAGTTCGGAAACCAGGGATCAATCTTGCGCGGGTCGCGTTGTCCATAAGCGATGAACTCATTGGTTAACGTCGGCGCAAAGGTGCGGGTGTAACCGAAAGTCGCGCGCCGAATGTTGCGGAAGCGCGGCCCGACCTGCGTCGTCAGTTCGTTCGGAAAGTCACGCACCAACACGCGCGGCCCTTCGTTGACGTGCGAAAAAGTAAAGAAGAGCCGATCCTTATCCGTCGGGTTGTAATCCAAACGTCCGACGCCGAAGTTTTTGAAATCGCTCGTGCGGCTCACATAAAACCAGTTGTTGGCGCGCACATTGAAGCGCGTGTCGAGCGTGCCGGGTTGATTCGGCGTCGGGAACAGTTGCAGGAATTTGAGCGCCGCCGTATCCAGCCGTGCGGTCGGAATGCGATTGCCGGGAAATTGCTGCCCCGTCAACGGATCAATCACGCGCACGGGCGAGGAGGAAAAATCCCCCGTGCGATAGGCCGGATCGGGAATCGTGCGCGCGCTCGAGGCGGGAATCGAATCGCGCACACCTTCGTAGCTGGCGAAAAAGAACAGCTTCTTGTTCATCTTCGGAAACGGCCCACCAATCGTCCCGCCGAACTCATGCCGCAGCAAACCGGGACGCGCGACGTTGTTCGCATTGTTTTCCCACGCATTCGCGCCGAGCGCACTGGAACGGTAATACTCATACGCCGCGCCGTGAAATTGCTGGGTGCCGGACTTGACCTGAAACGTGATGACGCCGCCCGACGTGCGCCCGTATTCGGCGGAGTAAGTGCTGGAGAGAACCTTGAATTCCTGAATCGCTTCAATCGAACCAACGCGCTCGCCGATGCCGCCGATATGCGTCGTCGAAGCGCCATCCACGACAAACGCCGTCCCGCGCGTGCGGCTGCCATTGACGCTGACCGCGCCGGAATAATCCAGATCGCTCGGATCGTTGCCGCCTGCCGCGATGCCCGCCGACAGCAGCAGCAGATTGTACGGCGCACGATTCGCCATCGGCAGATTGCGAATTTCTTTGGCGCTGATGGTTTCGCTGATCTCGGCGGTTTCGCGTTGCAAGAGCGGCGCGCTGGCCTGGATCTCGACATTCTCGCTCACGCTCCCGACTTCCAGCGTCAAATCCAGTCGCGCTTTTTGCCCCGTCTCGATTTGCAGATTATCCAATTGCTTGCGGCGAAAGCCCGTCACTTGCACTTCGACGCGATAGCGCCCCGGATTCAAAGCCGGAATGAAATACACGCCCGCGTCGTTGGTTTGCGTGCGATTGCTGATACCCGTGTCAAGATTGGTGATGACGACCGAGGCATTCGGCACGACCGCGCCCGACGTGTCGGTACAAATGCCGGTGATACTGGCAACATTCGTTTGCGCGCCGGCCAGCACGCTCAGCAGCACAAGGGCTGTCCAGGAGAAGAAAGCGATTTTCAGGTGCTTCATAAAGACTCCTTTGCAGAAGCCGCAAGGCAATGACTTCTGCGGCGATGGTTCTTGGATTGGTACAACCAAAATTATGTTTCGTTTCAGCCCAGCCAGCTTGGTTTCTTGTATTTTTATCGCAATCAATTTGGTACTACCAAGATTGGTAGTACCAAATCATAGGCAGAAGAAATTCCTTGTCAAGAGCGGCGCACGGAAAAACATGAAAAAGCCGCGCGACGCCGTGCGTGGCACATCAGCTTCTGCCGTGTCTTACTTTTTACGTTGCAAATGCAGCAGCCAGTCGTTCGTGTCCGGCGCAGTGAGGTTTGTCCCGTTGGTGATTGTGCCGCCGCGGCGTTGGTCGCGCGTGTCGCGGGCATTGCTCCATTGCACCGCGTAAGTTCCCGGTTGAACTTGCACCTGCACGGTTCCGCCCGTTTCCAGATACACCAAATATTCACGTCCTTCTGCGGCCAGACAGAAGCCCGTGCTGACCAAATCCTGACGCGGCGACAGGCGATAAAACGGTAACGCGGCGAGAAAATCCCACACTTGTTTCAGAATGTCGTGCCGTCGTTGCACGCGGTCGCTCAGCTTCAGCGTGCCGGAAAATCCCGTAGACGAATCGCCCTGATTGTCGGCGAAGTTCAGCGCCGCTGCCGACAGGTTGATGACGTAGGCGTTTTTGCGAATGTCATCATCGGTGTAATCGCGCCCGTAGCGATTGATGACGGTGTAATTGCCTGACCACAGGGTTTCCTGTGCATACAACGGTTTGCCCGCGTGATTGCGCAACAAGCCTTCGCTCAGCACACGACGATCAAACGTTTTCGGTCCCTGCAACGTGACATACGACAACCACGTTTCGTTGCGCACAGGGTTGTCGCCCGTCGGCGTGTGCAGCGTCAGCAAATGTCCGAAGACATCCAACCGACGAATGAGCGTGCCGATGCGATTGATTTCGTCGCGCGTCAGGTAGGGGCTGTTTTTCAATTCCGGCTCCGGCCCGCCAACATTGAAAAGCAGATTCCAAGATGCGCCGAGCCGCGCGATGATATAGCGCAGATACAATTCCATCTCATTCGGTTCGCGCGGAAAGTTCGAGGCGCGTCCGAGAAATCCAGCGAACGGAAACACGATCAGGCGACGCCGCGCGAGATCGTCCAGCACACGTTCCATCCGCTGATACTCGCTGGCATCAAGCGGCCACAGCGCTGGTGTCTCCCAGCCGCGCCCGCGTCCTTCGGCATTGCGGTTGAGGTAATGGCTCGCAATGGAAAGCGTGTTGTAGCCTTGCTGCTGCGCCCAATCGAGAAATGTTTTGCGCTCGTCGTCCGACCAGTTTTTGGCAAAGAAGCGGTCGCCGACCTGTAGGCTGCGCAGCAAAATATGCTGTCCGCCTTTGAAGCCAAACCAGAGCGGATTGGTTTCATCAGCGGCAATCATTCCCGGCAGTTTGGACGCCACACAACGAAACATTCCCTTCACGCCGCGTGTGCCATCGCTGAACGTGGCGTCATAGCGCCACGTCCCAATTTGGTCGGGCATAAAACGCAGTCGCCACGTCGTGCCGCCATCATAAAAACCCCAGAATTGCACCTTGCCGCCATCGGGTTTCGTGAATGTAGCCGACAGCCTCACATCGCGGTACGCATTCGCGTACGACTTCGCGTTCGGGACAATCACTTCAAAGCGATCCCATTGCCCCACCGTTTGAGCGGGCACGGCATTTCCCTTCGCTCCAATGATCAAAAGCACCAAAACGCACAGCCATACATTTCGTGTCATCTCGTTCCCTCCCGCGCGGTCTAGCCAAACTCGCCCTGCCGATGGAATTGGGCTTTAACGTTTGCGCCGAATTGCCGACTTGCCTCTTCCATCCGCAGCAGCACTTCGTCCAGTGGCAAGCCGACGACTTCACGCGCGGCGGGAATGACGGTCTGGCATTCGTTCATGTCCATAAACCGCGAGGCTTCCAGCAACCGGGCTTCGTCTTCCACCGGAATCGCCAGAAAGCCGTGTTTGTCAGCGTGAATCAATTGTCCCGGCTGGACGATGCGCCCGAAGACTTCGACCTCACAGCCCCACCGCACCGGCCACGAATGCGCGTGTCCGACGCACAACCGCTGCGCCAACGCCTTGAACCCCGCATAATTCATCTCGTCCAAATCCCGAATCGCGCCGTCCGTAATCGTGCCCACACAGCCGAGCGCGCGATGGATGTTGGCATTCACTTCGCCCCAATACGAGCCGACAAAATGCGGCTTGTCCAAATCCTGTACGACGACAATTTTCGGCCCCGGCACGCTCGCCAAATAACGGCGATATGCGCTCAGATTTTCGGGATAGTTCTGTTTGTGCGTGGCGTTGCTCGGTTCACAGACGACCGTCACGGCAGAGCCAATCATCGCGCCCATCTGCGGCATGAAATCGGTGACCGGTTCTAGATTGAAGGCATCGCGCGCGGCATCGTGGCGCGTGATTTGTTCCCAGCCGTTGTAAATCGTCGGCGTGTTCCAGCGCCGCAGTTCCAGCAATTCGCCGTGTGAGAGGCGTTTTGTTTCTGTACTCGTCCCAGCTTGCAAGTCATTCCAGTTCGTCATGTGATGATTGCTCCTAAAAGTTATTCCTTTGCCTTCATTCCTTTGCCAGCGACAAAAGAATAAAGGCAAAAGAATGGTCATTTTTTGATTAACCAGACTTCAGCGATTTGTGTCCCGCGCCCCGCGCCGCGACTGCCCGGCCCCTGCGTCCACGTCAGCGTCAGAACACCGTCGGCGGTTGCCGCCCGTGGCACATTGAATTCCACGAGCCTCGGTTCTTTCTGGCGCAACGGATGCACTTCGACATTGTCATCCGCGACGAGGCGAAGCAGTTGCGGCCCGCCCGCATACGCGATGCGCACGCAATACTGCGCCGTCTTGTCCAAGCCCTCGTAGCGCATCTGCAATGGCTGCTCGTAATACGTCTCGGCAATGTCCCACCACGAAAACGGCCCCGACGGTTGCAAGCCCATGCCAACGAGCGCGAAATCGCCTTTCATCGGATTGCGCGAACCATCGGCGTGGTTCGTCGTCGTCAGATGAGATGAGGCGAGAAACTGTGGGTCTTTGTCAAAACCGATGCCACGCACGAGATGCGGCTGCGCCTGCACTTTGCCGAGATCGTCATAAAAACCGCCCGGCCCCGGATTTTTCCAGTTCACGATTTCATCCAATCGTTTGATGCGGTCGGCGTCTTCCATCGGCGCGCGCAACGCTTGGAATTGCTCCTTCAGCCATAGCCGACTGTTGAGCGGGAAATCAATCGTATCGAGATTTGCGCCGCGCCCGACACCGATGGCTTGATATTTGCCAACACTGAGTTGCATCCGAATGCTTTGAAACAAAGCTTCTGCAAGTTCACTGACACGCGCGCGACGATCCTGCGCGATGCGTTCCGTCACGGCACGGTCCAGAATGCGTTCGGCTTCCGTCATCGCCACCAGCCCGCCGATGGAAGCCGCCGTGCGCAACTTCTCCATTGCCGCTTCTTCCAACGCGGTTTCATAAATCAAACGGCTGCGCACATAGGCATCGTAGTACGCGCGATACAGCGCCTGCTGCAAGCGCCAGTTGAGCAAGTCGTGCGGCGCGGCGTTGCGCTCCATCATTTGAAATTGCGCCAGCGTCGTTTCAATCCCGGCGTTCGTTGCCGCCGCGCCAATCCAGTTGCGTTCGAGCGCGAGTAAACCTTGCGCGAAGCTGTCTTCGTACTTTGCGCCAATAAAATAGCGGCTGTAAGCGCGCAGCACGTCGGTGACATCGGCATCGGGATTCCAGCCCAGCGCGCTCCAGACGAACTTGTTCACATCGTCGTTGCAGCCTTCGCTGTAGGCAATAAAACCCACGGTGTGCGGTTGCAGCAACCGAAAGATGCTCGCCATCTGCGTCGGACGCGGATTGATGATTTCACGGTTCTCGGTCAGCGCAAAGGCCGTGTCCCAGTTCGGCACCGGAAACTGGCAATGGCGACTGTGCGTGATGTCGGGGTAATGCCGGAGCGGATATTTCGCCGGAATCAATTCACGCAATTTCGGCAAACTCACGCGCGTTTGCGGGCCATAGACAATGCCGCCGAGCCACGCTGGTTCCTGTCGCACAATCTGCAAAAAATCCTCCATCCATTCCTGCGTGAACGATTGCGGCGCAACCCACATCGTCGCTTTCGGATGATAGCGTTTGAGATTCGCGGTTTGTTTTTCCAAGAGCGGCAGCAGCAACTTCGGCGGCGTGTCACCGGGATCGCCGCCCGGCACGAGCACGGCGTCTACGCGCGGCAGCATCTTGAAGACCGCGCCCCATTCGTTCAGCGCAAATTCGACGGTTTTCGGATCGCCGTAATCCTGGTCGAGCGCCGGATACCAAATCCACACGTCCAGCCCGTACTCATCGCAAATGCGTGACATGCCGATCATCATTTCGATTTGCGATTGCGGGAAATGCGGGCTGTCGGCGGCATCATCCGAACGCGGCGGTATCAATTCAATCGCGTTCGTGCCGAAGATCGCCAAGTCGCGGATGTATTGCTCCCACATCGCCAGCGTCCAGCCGTCATACGAATTGGTTTTCGGACGATAGCCGAGTTGATGCCCGCGCATCGGATACTTCGGCGCGGTCGTTAGATTCAATGGCGCGGGCAACGTCACTTTGCCTTTTTCCAGTTTGAGGGTGCGCAGCAAATGCCCGACGCCGAACAACACGCCGCGCGCATCGTTGCCCGTAATCGTGACGCCATTATTCGTCGTTTGAATGCGATAGCCTTCGCGCGGCAAGTTCGTAGCATTGGCGGCACGCTGGAGGTTGATGCTAACGCCTGTAGCCGGGTTTGCGCGCGGCCAGCGTAGTTGCGTGCGGCGTTCGACTTCTTCGATGAGCAGTTGGACGGCTTTGTTTTCGGGGCCCGTGAACGTGGCAGGTGCAACGACGACGGCGCGCGTCAAATCAAGATCGGATTGACCGAGGCAAACCGCATTCGCCCACCACAGCACACACAGAAAGCTGAAAATTTTTCCCAGTTGATGTTTCATCCTGTAATCATTTCCCGGCTGTCGTTGTTTGGCAATCAGCAATTCTCCGTTTGCAGTTGAAACAACTACATTCTTCATTTTTCCTTCTTCACTCTTCATGGCGAGACGAGGGAACCTGCCTGGAAAAGGAGGAAAAAGGAAAAAAGAAGAAGCGGGTTCATGTTGTCCACGGCAGTTTCAAATGGAGACTTGCTGTTTGGCAATCTCATTTGTGGCGAAACAATACTCGCATCGGCGCGGTGTTGGTCGAGTTGTTGGCGAATCGTGACCGCGCCGCGAATGTCCGGCTCCACCGCCGGGACGGGTGGCGGCGGGATTTCATAACCGAGCAAACGTTCCGTAATCCATTTGCCGCGCAACACGGGCGAAGTCGTCGTACCATTTGCCATGACTTTCAGCACCAGCGCCTGCGTCATCAAACCGCCACGCGGACTGTTCGGCGGCAACTCACACGCCGCCGCGCCGCGCCTTCTACATTCGGCACACCGGAATGCCGCGCGAGCCGTTCGTCGAGAAACGTGTAATCCGACGCGAGCAAATTCCGCGCGAGCAAATCGCGCGCGAGCAAATCGGCAAAGAACAATTGCGTTTCTGCCAGCGCCGCTTCGCGCAACGCATCGTCCAGGTCGTAATCGCCGTAGAGCGTCGCCGACGGCGCAGTCGCTTCGACCTTGCGCGCGTCAATCCAGTAATTCCAAAACGCATCCACGAAGCGGCGCGATTTGGGATTGTTGAGCATTCGTTCCGTTTCTGCGCGCAAGGAGTTTGGTGTATGCAATTGCTTGCGCGCAGCGCGGGCGCGCAACGCAGCATCCGGTTCCGAATTCCAGAGAAACAACGCCAGCCGCTCCGCCAGCGCGGCATCATCCAAACGCCCCGGCGCGTCGTTGACGAAAAGGAACCCCGGCGACACCAGCACCGCCGTGTATCCCGCCAGCATCGCCTTGTGTGCTCAACACCCGCCGCATCGCATAGTCCGCCGCTTTCATATAGCGCGACAGCAGGACGACACATCCAACGCCGCCGCCGATTTGTTGAAGTGATGCGCTTCGCCGTCTTCGGGCAAGCGCGAGCGGATTTGCCGCCAGGGTGCTTGGAACAAATCGCGCAACACGTTTTCGTATTCGTAGGCATTCAGCCGTCGCCGCGTCGCGCGTGCCAATGGTGCGCTGCAAGCGTTGCGCCTGCACCGACACGGCGTCGAGGATGCTGCGGCCTGCGTCAAGCTCCTGCATCTTCGCTTCGATCTGCGCCGCTGTGCCTTGCACGAACATTTGCCGGAAGACTTCCGCCGCGCGGTCTTCGGGCGGAATGCCGACGCCGGAGCCGTTGTACGACAGCGTGCGGCTGTTGACGGCAAGCGTCAGCGAAGGAAAGCGCGTCGCCGAGCCGATGCGTTCGGCGATGAATTGATCGAGCGAGATCGTGTTGCGAAACGAACCCGTGCCGGGATGCGACACGCCGCTGAATACCGTGAAGTCATTGCGATGCGCCTTGAGTAAGGTGAGATACGGCGTGAGTTGATAATCGCGACCCGCTTCAGTCGGATAAACCTGATCGCCGAGCAAGCCGAGATTGTTGCAGATGGTAAAGATGCGGCGCGGCGCGGCGCGTTGCGCTGTGCGCGCAAAAGCTGGCGTCAGCGCGTCGAGCAGCGGCAGCGCGAGCGCAAGGCCTGCGCCTTGTAAGAAACAGCGGCGTGACAGCGCGCTGCGTGTAACGATGAACGGCAACTCACCTGGCACGGCGACCTCGCTTTTTATTGGCTACGTTTGTGAAGCCGCGTTCGATGAATTGCAAACTCTCCACGCCGACCGCGCGATACAACCCCGTCGTGTCGTGGCCGACGCCTTCGACCGCCTGCCACGAAAGCGGGATGTTTTGTTTTTCGAGCAGGGATTTGAAATCGAGATTCGCGGCATACAAATCATCCTTCGTCCCGCAGATCATCCGCACGCGCACGCCCTTGCGCACGGCGTCGGCATTGCGCGCGAGCCACGCGCGCGGGTCGAATTGCGCCCAATGCTCAGCGTTGTCGGCGAACGCATCGCGCTTGATGCCTTTGGACAACGCTTCAAACGTCACGACCGCCGCGCCGTAAGACACGGCGGAACTGAACAAATCGGGATGCTTCATCGAGAGCATCAACGCGCCAAAGCCGCCCATCGAAAAGCCGTCAATCGCGCGCCCCTGCTTGCTGGCAATCGTGCGATACGTCGCGTCTACATGCGGAATCAATTCGTGGATGAAGGTCGTCGCGGTCAGCCGCTTGCCGTCAATCGCGTCAGCCCACATCGTGCTGCCGAGGCCGTCCACAAAGACATAAATCATCGGGCGCACTTTGTGCGTTTCCATCGCGTCAATCAGCACTTGATGCGTGCGATCCCATTGCCGGTCAGGCGTGCCGCCGCCCGCGCCGTGCAGGTTGTAAACGACCGGATAGCGCGCCTTGCTCGTCTCGTAACCCGGCGGGGTATAAATCTTGTAGCGCATCGGGCGATTCATTGCTGCGCTGTGATATGTGCGATCTTGCAGATTGCCTTTGCCCGGCGTCGTGAACGCTTTTTCCATCAGCTTCAAGCTTTCCAGCCCCGCCTTTTCGTACAGGCATTTCGTGCAATGCTCTTCGTCTTCGACCTCTTGATACGAGACGGGAATTTTCAGTTTGTCGAGATGCGCTTTGAATTCGACGTTGCGCGGATAGAGCCAATCCTTCGTGCCGATAACCATTCGCACTTTGACCATCTCCCGAATTTTCGTCGCGTTCTTCTCCGCCCACGCCCAGGGGTTATGTTCGTTGAAGTATTCGCGGCTGTCGCCGAAGTTTTCGCGTTTGTCGCGCGCGCTCAACGTGTCGTAGGTGAGCAACGCGCCGCCATAGGCCGTGACCGAACTGAACAGTTCGGGATACTTGAACGCGAAGTGCAGCGCGCCAAACCCGCCCATCGAGAAGCCATCAATCGCGCGGCCTTCGCGCGCCGCAATCGTGCGGTAGTTGGCGTCAATGAACGGAATCAACTCGTTGATGACGGTCGTTTCCACTTGCAGCTTCGTGCCTGCGGTGTTGACGAACAGCGTATTGCCCAAGCCTTCGGCGAAGACATAAATCATCGGGCGCACGCGCTTGTTTTCCATCGCCTCGGCAAGCGTCGCCCCGACGCGCCCCCATTGCCGTTCGGGCGAACCGCCACCGCCGTGCAGGTTGTAGACGACCGGATAACGCGCTTTGCTCGTTTGATGGCTTCTATATTGGGGCGGCAGATAAACCTTGATCTTGATGTCGCGGTTGTTGGCTTTACTGAAATAGGTCTTGTCTTCAATCCCCGCGATGGCTTTGCCGGTCGTGACTTCCTGTCCGGCGACCAGCAACAAAACCCAATCTTCATCGGCGGGCGCAGGGCGTTTGGGCAGCGTCCATTCATCGCGCAGTTCTGTGTTGATTGGCTCGCCGCCGTTGATCGTGAGGGTGCGATTCGTGCGCGGATCAAACCAACTCGCGCGATAGAGCTTCTTCTCCAAATGCGTCAACGTCAGCGTCGCGTTTTCCAAACCGCGCATCAGGTACGTGACGTAGGTCTGTCCCGGTTCAGCCAAAACATACGGCAGCGCCGTGTTGGCTTTCGGTTCGGCGAGCGGCGGCACTTGCCCATTGACCAGCATCCATTCGCGTTGCGGCACGAGCTTCCACCAATCGAACTTTTGCCTGAACCGCAGCGCATACAACGCCTGTCGCGCGCCGGGTTGATCCAAATGTTGCGCCACTTCCGTCGCGGGAATGCCGCCGCCTTTGATGAAATGCTCGCCGTAATCCACGACCGCCGCGCCGTTCACGAGCGGAACCCACGTCTGATGCCGGACGTGCCAATCCGTGCCGACATCGCCCGCCCAGGGTTGATTCTCGTAAATGCCTTCCGCATAAAACGTCGGTTTGGCGGGCGGGCGGCGAAAATTGTCGTACTCGCCCGTGATGATGTACGCCACATTGAAAGCGGCAAACCGTGCGAGCATATACCGCGACACGTCGCGCGCGTCCTGCATCGTATAAGACCCCTGCCCCAAAAAATCGGGCATAAAGAACGTGACGAAACCTGCCTCCCACAGCGTTTTCAGGCGTGCATCCGCACCTTGAAAGAACGCGGCATTCAATTGGTCAATCCCGCCTTCGAGATACGGCAAGCCGTCTTCGTTTTTCTCTTTCGCTTTCGCCAGCCGCAGATTCACGCCGTTGAAGCCTTGCTCTTTGCGCTGGGCGATGATGCGTTGAAACGTGGCGAGCGGCCAGCGCGTGAACAATTGGCAATCGGTCAGAATCAGAACGGGCGTGCCGTCGGCGTAGGTAAAATGATGTCCGTTCGCGCCGACTTTGATTTGCCCGCGATAGTTGGCATTCGCCTGTAATTGCTGCGCGGACGGTGCCGTGACGCGAATCGTGCCGCTGCGCTTGTTCATCGCGGCATCGGTCGAGCTGGTGGTGTATTTCCACTCGCCTGCACGTGGCGGTGCGAAGCGCACTTTCCAAATGTTGCCGCCATCCCAATACGCATCGAATTGGATTTTGTGCTGGCCTTGCGTGAACGTGACCTGCAACGGGAACGCGCGCCACGACTGTGTTTGCGCGGAGGTGAACCCCAACTCGACGGGCGACCATTGCGTTGTTTGGATTGTTTGCGCGTGCGACGCAATTACCACGCCGCACAGCACGAGCCAGAAGAAAAATATAGGTGTTCGTTTCATCGTTATTTGTCCAGGTCTACGAGCCGCGCCCGCCAAAAGCGCAGGCCGGGAAATGTGAGGTTGAGTTCTTCGTCAACGCCTCCGAGCCAGGCGTAACGCAGGCCCGCAATCAACACGTCATTGCCGAGCTTGCCTTTCGTGCGGCACGCCTGTTTGCTGCCGTCGGGCAAATACAAATACGCGAGGCCGTTGTTCCATTCGATTTTGAAGTGAATGATTTGCTCTGCGGTTTGCTCCATCGCCCATTGCAGAAGGTACGGGTAGACATAATCCCAGCGGCGCTGACCATGATAGCGGTTTTCAATTGAGTGCGACCTGAGAGTGGTGCGCCCGCATCTTGCGGGCATCAGGTTCGCCAATACAATGCC
>CAZWAK010000127.1:0-22531 GCA_964631865.1 uncultured Heliobacteriaceae bacterium
TATTTCTTCATACCTTCATTCTACAATGAGTTTTGTGTCCTGTTTTATTAGACCATATCAGATTGCTAATGCTGTGGGGCAAATTCAAATGCCGTTCACCTGCTGTAGTAATGCCTCAGTGAAATGTTGAAGGAACTGAAAACCCTCACTCAACCTCGTCAAGATGTATTGTAACAATTGGAGATAGGCGTTTTCCTGATTCTGTGTCGCCCTTTTCTCAACATTTCACTGAGGCATTACATTGATCGTACAAGAGTTCTTTGACAATCGGTGTTCTGTTCGTAAGCTTGGAGAGATGCTTAATTCAATAGTTCGGACATTTTTTGAGGGAGGGATTCACAAAAGAGGCGATGAAATGATTCACTGTGGAAGTTCAAAATCTACAGGAAACCAACCATCGCCATGACAATTGTCAAAACCATCCTCGCGCGCATGCCCGCGGTACGTCAACCGCAGGCCAAGTTCCTTGACATTTTATTCGCCACCATTCTGGCCTTACGTGGACACGTGAATTTTCGCCATCTGAGTCGCTATTGCGACTATAGTGAGCGCACGCTCCAACGCCAGTTTCGCACTTCGTTCGCTTGGGCAACCTTCCATCGCTTGACGAGCGAGACCGTGCTGGGCGCAGACGACGAATGGATTGAGGTGCAAGATGCCTCCTTCGTGCCCAAAAGCGGGAAGCACACCCCCGGCTTGGGTTCGTTTTTCAACGGTTGTGCCGGACGACCCGACCGCGGTCTGGAAATCTCGGCGCTGGCGCTGGTCAATGTCACGCGCGGCTATGCGCTAACGCGCCACGTGGCGCAAACTCCGGCCACCACGAAAGCCAGCGGTGACGAGTCACGCTTGGTCTGGTACGCGCAACAAGTCCTGTAGCAACGGGCGACCTTGCCGACCGGGGTCAACTATCTGGTCGTGGACGGTGCCTACGCCAAACGGTCGTATTTGGATGTCGTCGTGACCAACCAACACCACGTGATTACCAAACTGCGCAGTGATGCCGACTGTTACTTCCTGGCGACGGCACCGCGTGTGCCGGGGCGAAAAGGGCGTCCGCGCAAGTATGACGGCAAGGTCAACTTTCAGGACTTGTCGCGCTTCACCTGTCTGGGGCCGCTCGCGGACGAGGAACACGTCACCGCCTACACCGCTGTGGTGTGGCACAAACGGTTTGGGCGCAAGCTGCGGCTGGTCGTCCTGGTCAATCGCCAAGACCCGCAGAAGCCGCGCTACATCGTACTGGCCACGACCGCTGTGGAGTTGGACGCAGCGACGGTGGTGCGGTATTACCGGGCGCGCTTTCAGCTGGAGTTTCTCTTCCGCGACGCCAAACAGTTTACCGGCTTGACGCATTGTCAGGCACGTGACGCGCAGGCACTGGATTTCCACTTTAATGCGGCCTTAGCGACACTCAATCTGTTACGCGTGAGCGAGGTGCAGGCCACCGACACGCAGGCCTTGCCCGTTTTCTCGGTGGCGAGTTGGAAACAACGCAAGTTCAATGAACGCTTGGTCGAAACCTTAATTACGAAGTTGGAGTTAGAGCCAACTTCCATTAAAAATCACCCTCGCTATGAGGAGATCAGGACTTACGGCGTGATTGCCGCCTGATTTTTGTCTACAGTATTGGCGCAGGAAGTCGAGGAAAAAGTAGCCAGTGGTCGGTTTGGAGTTCTTCAAGCTTCACGAGACTTCACCAATCTTTTCCAAATTTCTCCCGACTTCTTGAGCCAACACAATGGGGAATCGGACAGGAAATCATCGGCACAGCGCGATTTTTCAGAAGCTGCGGATGCGCGCCATTTTTTTCAGAAAATCCAGATACGCTGTCGCGCTCACAGGTCTGCACTCCACTGCGCGCGCCCACTCCAACCACGCTATCATCGGTGTCAATGGAACGCTTACAGCCGCTTTGCAAACAACAGATATTCCGACAAAGTCTCGCCGGAGTAGTCCTCCGGCACGGTGTTCTTTGCTAAGTTGTCATCCAACGATCTTGCTGAACTGCAATAACCCAACGACCGCAGACACCACCGCTGGGAATAACCCCAGTGCCAAGCGATACTCATCGCGCGTGATGCGAAAGCCTTTGACGCGTCGAATGCCGTGTTCGACGTGGACGCGTTGCGACGAGAGTTGTTTATTTTCCGCTTTCTGCTCGTCGCTCAGCACCCCGCCTCGGGGCTTTTTGTGGGGCGTCTGGATGCCTGGATCGGCTTGTACCGTTTGGCAGGCACAGAGGTCAGTGAGTATTATAGCCTGTTGCAAGCCGCGAAGCGCGTCCCGCAAGGCGTGATTTGCCTGCTCTCCGCTCTGCGCTTTCATCAACTGACGACACTTGACTGGGGGTCGTTGTTTTTCAAGTCTCCGGCAACGGCTTGAACGAGCCAGTAAAGAAGGGGGGCAGCACGTCTTCATTGAGACATTCGTCCAACCACCGTAACCCGATTTGACACAAGCTGACACTGCGTTGTGCCCCACGATTGTCCACATAACGCCAGCGGTCAGTCACGACCACCAAGACGCCCACTTCCATGATCCACAAGTACGCCAGCGTCACCGCCACCAATAAGCGTTCCAGTCGGTCGGGGTCGGTCAAGCGCGTCGCTTCCAAATTCAGCCCCCGACTTTTGTGATCCGAAAACATCTCTTCAATCCAAAACCGTTCGGCATAGCGGGCCACCGCCACCGCCGCCTGCGTCAGATTTGTCAACAATAACCAGGGTTCTTGTTCGTCGTCGGCCCAGTGCGTCACCAAATGCACCCGATCCGTGGCGCGTGGGTCTTTCGTGACCTTGACACCCCCAAACCACGCGGTGCGCCCGCGCTCGGCCAAGTCCCCGGCTTTGAGCCAACTGCCATCGCACTCGACAAACGTCCCAGCTTTCATGCGCAACACAAAGTCCCAGCCCAACTCCGTGCCCACCCACTGCGCCAAGTGAATCGAATGAAACTCCCGATCCGCCAGCAGCGTGGGGGGCGCGCCTGGCGGCAGACAGCTTTGCCGCCAACTTAACAACGCTTGTTGCAAGGCCAAGTCTGAATTCCCCTCGTGCGGCACCCGCACCCACCCGAGCGGCAAGGCTCGTCCGCCATAGGCCAGTGCCACGTGCAGCAGATTGAGCGTGTCATTGATCATGGAACGATCCAGCAGAATGACGAGGGGCTGTTTGCGACGCTGCTGCGCACGCAGCACCTTCGTCACGACGGGGCGCAAGACTTCCCACGGCACGAACTTCGGACATTGCAATAACCGCTCAAAGCGTTGCACCCGCGCTTCGCGTTGGATGCGTTTGCCGGGCGCTCTCCCCGCCGCCGCGGGTAAGCTCACGCGCCGCGCATAGACCATCCCCACCACCAACCAGATCAGGTTTTCGTGATGGGCTTTATGAAAACACGGGAGCAGGCTTTTCAAGCGCGTCCCCAGTTGATAAATTACATTCCGCAGATACATCATTCTTCTCCTTGTCTTTTCGTTTCAACTACTTCAGGAGAGTTTGATGTATCTGCTTTCACTTTTCAAAAAACGACCCCCAGTCAATTGACGACACAAAAGCCGTTTGAAGTTTGGCTGATGCTGGAACGCGGTTCGCGTCGTCCGACGGTGGATGCGCCGCCGCTGCGGGTTCACTATCTTTCAGGCGAAGCCTTTCGCGCTGGCATTGAAGAACACATGCAGGAAGGCGTGACGCTGCGTGTATATAGCCCGGCGAAAACGGTCGCCGATTGTTTCAAATTTCGCAACAAGGTCGGGAAAGATGTGGCACTGGAAGCGTTGCGCGAAACGCTGCGGCAAAAGCGCGCAACCGTAGATGACATCTGGCGCTATGCCGAACTCTGTCGCGTAGCGCGCGTGATCTATCCCTATTTGGAGGCACTGGATTGAAACCTCGTACACCGACTAATTTGCCCGCTTCAATTCACGACCGCCTCTTGCGCATTGCCAAAGAGCGCAAGCTGGAATTCCAGGATTTGCTCATCAGTTATGCGCTGGAACGCTGGCTGTATCGTTTGTCGCAGTCACCTTATCAACAGCAGTTTATTTTGAAAGGGGCAATGCTCTTTGCCTTGTGGACAGATGAGCCGCATCGTGCGACGCAAGACCTGGATTTATTGGGTTATGGAACAAATACGATTATTGAGGTTGAAGTCATCTTCCGCGAAATCGGTGTGATTGAGAGTGTGGAAGAGGGCTTGGTGCTGCCGCCCGAAGAAGTGCGGGGTAGTATTATTCGGGAAGACCGCAAATACGAAGGCGTGCGGATCAATTTGCTGGCGTTACTGGGCAAAGCGCGGATTCCGCTGCAAGTGGATGTGGGCTTCGGCGATGCGGTAATTCCTGCACCAGCAGCGATTGAATATCCGACGTTGCTCAAGATGCCTGCGCCGCAATTACGCGCCTATCAGCGCGAAACCGTCGTCGCCGAGAAGTTTCATGCGATGGTCGAGCGTGGCATCAGTAACAGTCGCGCCAAAGATTATTTTGACCTGTGGGTCTTTACCGAATCGTTTGCGTTTGACGGGGCGGTGTTGTCGGAAGCGATTCGGGCCACGTTCACGCGCCAACGGACAACCTTGCCCGAAAGCGTTCCCGTCGGCTTGTCCACGATCTATGCGAATCACCCCGATAATCTGCTGCAATGGCGCGCATTTTTGCGGCGCGGCAAACTGAAAGCGGCGACAGTTTCATTGCCGACGTCGTCACGCGGTTACACGATTTTCTGATGCCAGTCATCAATGCGATGCATGCTGGGGAAGCCTTCACTGAGCAGTGGCTGCCTCAGCGCGGTTGGGAATTGGTTTCGTCAGAGGAGAACAGCAAATGAGTGAGATCTATGTCAGCACCGATGTCGAGACGGACGGGCCGATTCCTGGCGTGCATTCGATGTTGAGTTTTGGCTCGGCAGCATATCGCAGTGACAAGACGCTCGTCAGCACCTTTACGGCGAACTTGGAGACGTTACCTGAAGCCCAGCCCTGTCCGAAAACGATGGCTTGGTGGAAAACGCAACCGGAAGCTTGGGCCGCTTGTCGTGAGCATCTGCAAGCGCCTGCGACAGCGATGAAAGCCTACGCAGAATGGCTCAAGCAATTACCCGGCAAGCCCGTGTTTGTCGGCTATCCGGCAGCGTTCGATTTCCTGTTCGTCTACTGGTATTTGATTCGCTTTGTGGGCGAGAGTCCGTTTTCGCATTCGGCACTGGACATCAAGACGTATGCGATGGCGCTTTTGAAAAAAGGCTATCGGGAAAGCACCAAACGCAACATGCCGAAAGCGTGGTTTGATCCGCTGCCCCATACGCATCGCGCGTTGGATGATGCAATTGAGCAAGGGGCATTATTTTGCAACATGCTAGCAGCGAATGGACAACGCTAGTCGCCAACGGTACTGTTTAGACAAGCACAAGCTGAAATTTTGGGACCGGATCGTTTGTGGAGAGTGCGGATCGTTTGTGGAGGTTAACGTTGAATGTGTAGAGGAAAGTGGGGATAAAGCAAAACGGGCATCACCGCGATGCCCGTAACTTGTTGATTTAATTGGTGGCCAGGGAGGGAGTCGAACCCCCGACACACGGATTTTCAGTCCGTGTAAAACCATCTCATCTTGTTTCATCTACTCGAAAATCCTTAATTTTATTGGCATTTTGATTCAACCTGTTTCACAATGATTCCCGAAGTTGCATTCGCATGTGGGAGTACATGTGGGAGTGAGTGTGAGACTGCTGGAGTACGGAAGAAATATCCGTATGTCATCGCAGTCCTTCTCTTTGCCGCTTGCCAGATGTCTTGATCACACTTCGGCAGATTTTCAAAGGGCTTTTGCTCGATCATTGCTATGAGCACTGATCTGTACATTAGAGGAAATCATAGCATTATGTCAAAACGAGAGGAAGGCTCCTTCAAGGAACGGGATGGGAAGCTTTATGCCGTCGTTACTTGGATTGATACTGGTGGTAAACGGCACTGGAAAGAACGTCGTGTTCGTAACAAAACTGAAGGGAACGCAGTCATCAAGAAGATGTATCAGGAATTGGAGGAACATGGAGCGGAATCACTTCAGGCCGATAACAAAACCTTCAATCATCTGGCGACGCATTTAGAAGAAAATTATCTGACTCCCCCAGAATATGTGAACGGGAGAAAAGTCGCGGGCAAACGGTCTTATAAAGACGATCTTGGTATCTTAAAAATCCTGCGCGAATATTTCGGGCGGACGCCATTACGCGAGATTACCTGGGGCAAAATCGAAAAATTCCGCGTGGCGCGGATCAAAACGCCAACCCACAGGGGCGAGCAACGCAGTATCGCCAGAGTCAATCGTGAACTTAGCTTGTTGCGGCACGCTCTCAAAATTGCCATTGGTGAAGGATGGCTTCATAATAATCCCTTCGTTGGCCCCAAGCCGTTGATTCACATGGCAGATGAAGTGAAGCGCAAGCGTGTGCTGGAAAGAGAAGAAGAAGCTCGTTTGCTCGAAGCCTGTCAGGGACTTCGCAGTCATTTGCGACCTATAATTATTTGCGCAATTGACACGGGGATGCGGCGTGGTGAGATATTTAAGCTGAAATGGGCAGACTTGGACTGGAATGGTGAGGCATTAAGTATCCCAGAAAGCCGAGCCGTCAAAGTTCAGGAATTCAATACCAAAACGCTCAGGGCACGCACCGTCCCTCTTACCAAGCGTCTGAAAGCCGAGCTTCAATTGCTATGGGAAAAGTCCGATAAGAATACGGATGCGCTTGTGTTTGGAATTACGAATAACATCAGTAAAAGCTTTGATACAGCCTGCCGTCTAACTACACTAGAAGACTTACGTTTTCATGACCTGCGCCGCACATTTGGGATACGGTTGGCTAAATCCGGTGTACCCATTCACGAGATTTCCAGATTGTTGGGGCATACGAATCTGGAAACAACCTTTCGCTATCTGGGCTTGACGGAAGATTCGGTCGAAAACGCTGCCGCGGCCCTAGACCGATGGAATGAAGGAACAATGATGGCAGTTTCTGCGCGGTGAAGTTACACTGCTTGGGCAATTGCGACAGAATGTCATTGGACGGTAGTAGGTAGTCAGGTTGTATCCCACTGCACAAGTTTTTCAACCTCCGCCTGTGTGAATGCCCGTTTCCTGGCTGGGAGACCAAGGTCATCGCACTTTCGCCACAGTGTGGTGCGTGACCATCCAGTCATTTGTAACACCTCGCTCCGTCGGTAAATCGGTTTTGATGAAGGATTATCTATTCCGCTTTCCTCAACTTTGTGCAGCGCGATGAAAAGCGGACGCAGATCAATTTTATGCGCATCGACAATGCAGGTAGCGATAGCAGGGCCTTTGCAAAGTCAAGAGGAAACGCCCTGAATGAGTTGTAAGGCTTCCTCCCCATGCGCATCGTAGTGGCGGCGCGCCTGTGCGCAGTTCTCCCAGCCCAGCCAACGCAGTAAGCCAATCACCAAGTTATTGAAGACCGCCATGCACTGCGCGGCGCGCGGGGATTTCATCCGGCACGCATCCTCACCAAAAGTAACGTCACGACGGTAATGCAACCCGTTCTCGATGCTCCAATGTTGCCGCGTGAGCGTGAGCAAGTCGGTGGCACTCGCGGCCAGCGGCGAGAGCGAGGTAATGCCATACACCGTTTGTGTTGTGACCTTGCCACGGCGCATTTCCGTACGGGTACGATGCAGGACAAAGACCTGTTCCAGGTACGGCCAGTCGCTGACATTCGCTAAGCGTGCGCTGACCGACAGTTGGCGCTCTTCGACTCGTCCATGCCCTTTGTCGTAATGCTGCGCCGTTTGCAGATCCGCCGGCGCGTGGGCGTCCGGGGCAAAGGCCTGCGCCAATTGTTCGTACAGACCGGGCTGGTTCTTTTTGACAAACCACAGATAGTCGCCGCCGCCCTTGACGACCTGACGCGACAGCGGACGCTGGGCCTGCATCGCATCGCCACTCACGATTTTCCCTTGTAAATCCACGGTTTTCAGCAAGGCTGGCGCAGCGGTGATTTCATTGGTTTTCGCGCCCACGGCGGCTTGCGTGACCACGAGATTCGTCTGCGCCTGTTGTAACGCGAGCAAGTGCGTGCCCTGTGTTTCCCCGCCGGGGATCGTGCCACACAACGTTTTCCCATCCAGATTGTAAAGCTTCTCCGCTGGCGCTTCGTACTGTGACAGCCAGCCCCGCGCTTGCTGTTCCAATTCAGCCACCGACAAGCCGCGCTGCAATAAACGACGAAAGGTACTGTGATGCGGTATGCGCCGCCACCTGACCTGCAAATGTTCCCGCAGCCAGTCCGCCCCTTCGCGCCCCCAATCCGCCATCGCCAAGGGCTTATCCTCTCCGGCCAATTTCGCCAACAAGACGATGATTAAGAGCGGGAGCAACGCATAGCGAACCCCGCGCGCCGCGCGTTGATCGGTGAGTTGCGATAACATTTCTTCCAAGCTGCGTCGTACAGCAGGATTTTCCAGACACTTTTCGCTATGCTGCTCCATAGAAGTCCTCCTTTGGTGTGGGCGTGTTTTGACAACACTTCTTTCAACCCACATTGAAGGAGGCACTTCCTCTTACTTGTCAAGCCATTTGCTGCAAAACCGACTTTGCAAAAGCCCTGCTGTCAGGGCAATCGCATGGTAGGTGAAAGCAGGGAATGGCTTTACAAGCAGCAGACGATGTGCTGAGGTGAGCGGATATGACAACCACTGTTGCAGTGCTCCCGCCACCAGGCCCGCTGCCGAGCGACCTCTTCGCGCATTTTGCGGATTTGCCGGATCCCCGCAAACGCCCGCACGAATGCGATCATCTGCTTTTTGACATTATTACCATTGCCATTCTGGCCGTGATTTGTGGAGCCAATGAGGTAACGGCCATTGAGACGTTTGGGCGCGCCCGCCAGGAATGGTTAGCCACCTTTCTGGCCTTGCCCCACGGGATTCCGGCGCACGATACCTTTGGGCGGGTGCTGGCACGCTTGTCGCCGACGGCGTTCGAGCGATGTTTTCGGAGTTGGGTGACGGCAGTGGCGCAACTCACCGAGGGAGAAGTTGTGGCAATTGATGGCAAGACCGTGCGCCGCTCGCACGCCCGCACGCAGGGACAAGGCGCGTTGGCGTTGGTCAGCGCCTGGGCGCAAGCCAATCGTTTGACGTTAGGGCAATATCGGGTGGCCGCCACTTCCAACGAGATCACCGCCGTGCCGGAATTATTGCGCCTCCTGGACGTGAAGGGGTGCATTGTGACGGTGGATGCGATTAACACACAAAAGGACAGGGCGGCGGCGATTCGGGAGCGAGGAGCGGATTATGTGCTGGCGTTGAAAGCCAATCACGGCTTGTTATATGAAGCCGTGCGTGAGTTGTGCGAGGCGGTCGAAGACAACCGCACGGCCAACCTGCCCTTTGCCACGCACCAGACGCTGGATGGCGAGCACGGGCGCATTGAAACACGGCGCTATCTGAGTGTGGTGGCCCCGGACTACTTGCCAGGCTTTGCCGAGTGGCAGGATTTAGTGAGTGTGGGGAAGGTGGAGGCCACGCGCGAAGTGGGGCCGCAAGTAAGTGTCGAGACACGTTACTATTTGACGAGCCTGGCCGTGGATGCGCCGCGTCTGGCGCACGCCGTGCGGGGCCATTGGAGCGTGGAGAACAGTTGTCACTGGGTGTTGGATGTGGTGTTTGGGGAAGATCAGTGTCGTGTGCGGACAGGCCACGCAGCAGAAAACTTTGCCTTGCTGCGCCGCTTGGCCAATAGTTTGTTGCAGCAGGAGAAGACCGCGAAAGTGGGGCTTGCCAACAAACGCTTCAAAGCGGCGCTGGATCAGCGGTACTTGCTGAAGGTACTGAACCCATCATCTTCTCAATAGTTACCATGCGATTGCCCTGGCCCTGGTAGCGATAGCCGCACATTCACTGCGGACTTGCTTGACTACATTGATAAGGTGCGATACCGCGCGCCCGGATTCATTACCCGAGTTTTCGCTATTTTGTCTGCCGTATAACAGGATTTTTCTTCGTCCCATACAACTTTCGATAAACTTCTCCCATAACCTTAGAATCACTGGTTGCGAGACTCAGTACCGCAAGGTCAAAGCCTGTTCTGCCCGTCGGGCAATATCCCGGCTGAGTGTGGTGACGATTTGCGACATTTGTTCGAGCTTGACGGCTTTGAGTCCTGACAGTTGCACCACTTCGGCGGCCTTTAATGCCCCGGCTAGTTGAAGTTGGTTGGCTTCGAGATTGAGTTGATAGGCAGAATTGACGCCCTGCACTTGCTGGCGGTAGCCACGTTCGACACCGCCTGCGGCCAGATCGCGATTCGTTTTCGCCGCAGCAATATTGGCGGCAGCCTGCTGCTCAGCGATCTTGTTGGCTTCCTGGGCATAGTGATTGGTGGCTCCGATGCGCATCTGGGCGGTCGTTTCGTAATTGTCTTGCGTACCGGTACGGGCGTGTCGGACATTCCCAACCCGCGCATCGGTCATCGTGTCTGTGATCAGGGTTTCATTGATGGCGCGGACTGGTGCCGTCATCATTTTGGCCGCATCGCGCACGGCGGGTAAGAGTGGCAGCGATTGACCTCCCATAGAAGAGACGGCCCCAGCCCCGTGATCCACCCAATCCATGGAGCGATTCGCAAACGTATTGAGATTGCGCTCGTCCTGGTTGATACGAATGTCGCTTTCTGTTTGCTTACTCTGGATCGTCGTTTGTTGTTGGCCGAACATCTTGTCAGTTTGAATGCTGGCGACTTGCTGGACGCGGGACTGCTCAATCAAACCGAGTGTTGCGTTGCGTTGCGCCTGCGCCATCTGGCTGGACATGGAGTAACCTCCGGCAATCGCCCCCAAAGCTTGTGAACGGCTAGCCGAGGCCGATTGCAATCCCAGGATTTGCTGCGCACGACTCGTGAGATTGCTCGCGTCTTTGCTGGCCGTCGCGCGGGCTTGTTCGGCTTGATACTGCCCTTCAATCCGCGTTTCCGACGCTTGACGTTGCAGGGCCGTGCCGTATTTGATCCCGGCGATTTCCAAGCCCGTTGCCGCGAACGCGCCCATCCAGCCAGAGGCAGTCGTCGAGACTGCTTCAAAGATTTGGCCGAACGCCAATTTGTAGCTGAGATACGGAGAGGCCAGTAACAACAGCGCCCCCAGCATCATCAAAACCATCACGATAATGCAGGCATAGACGGCTTGCGTGATGCGCGCCGGATCACCCGTAATCGCGCCACTAGCATCCAGCGAGAAAATGCCGGTCGCTGGGCTGATGATGGTGAAAGCGAGATTGCCGGCACTATAAACTGCCAAGCCGAGAATGTGGCTCACGAGGGGCGTCACCATGGTGAAGACGCCCGCGCTCCACGCAAATGGATAGGAGATGCGCTGCGCGAGCGTGCGATCAATCGCCAGCGCAATGGCGAAGGGCGCAAACAAGCGCAGCGCAATCGTGAGCAGCGCACTCAAGATGGCGAGAAACAATTGGGCGAATTCGAGCAGAAAGCGCCCCAGCGTCACACCAATGAAAATATTGGCGAGATTCCACGACGACACGTCCAGCAGTTTGGTGATGTCGCGGAAGTTCGTATTCTCACCCGTGAGCGCACCGATGGCTTCGTCCGGGTTATTCGTCACCGCTTTGACGATGAACATGCCTTCGGTGAACTTCTGATAGTTCGTATTGAATTCCAGTTCCGCGTCCCAGAAGACCTTGCGGAATTCCGTGACGTTAATGATGTCATAACCGATCTGGCTCGCCGTATTGATGATGGTGCGCCCTGCCCCAAAGAGCGTGAAGATCACGCCCAGACGAAGGCACCACCAGAACAGTTCTTTGCCTGCGCCATCGTTTTCCCGAAAGAGCCGCCCGAACGAAAGCAGCATCACGATAATCGAGAGCCAGAAGGCAAGATTTTCCAAGCCGGCCACCAGCGGGCTTTCAATCACCTCCTGCAATTTCGGCAGCAGCTTTTCTGCCACCAGCACGAGATTGACGAGCGGGTCACCTGGATCAGTGCCACCGCCTGGTGGCCCCTGCGCCCAGAGTGGTGTGACGAGCGCGAGGAGAACGGCCAGTGGCCTTGCAACGAACAGAACTGGACGGTGTAAATTACGGTTGTTGTGCATTGGATAGATTCTCCCGCAGTTTGATAGTAGCTTCGGCGATGCCGCGCCAGGCTTTGTTCATGTTGTAGATATTGCGCCCGAAGTGCAGGCGCTCTTCTTCCGTCTTGTAGATTTCTTCAGTGCGTTTGACTTTGGCGTCAAAGAGACGACTGACTTCGGCTTCCGTGCGTGCGGCTTTCTCTTCCAGCTTCGTGAGTTCAAACGACAACTGCTCCATATCCCGATCCTTGTCGGTGCATTCCTCACAGGTTTTGAGCCGTTCCAGTTCTTCCTTTTTCGCCGTGATGTGGGTCGCCAGTTCGGCGAGTTGTTCGGCTTCTCGTTGATGGTCATATTCCAGCCGCTCCAACTGATTATCCATCTGCTTGAGCCGCTCGAATTCGGCTTCCGTATCTTGCGCGGTGCGACCAATGCCATAGCGCAAATACTCGGCAAAATCGCGTTTGTCCGCTGCCGGATCAAAGACACCCTGCTTGAGGCGCTGGGCGATGTTGAGCACAGCCCGCGCAGCCCCGGTGACGAGGTTGACAAGTTGATTCTTGACGCGAAAGACGAGCCGTACCGCCTGGCCCCAATAGCTCAGAAAACGACGCATCTGGCGTTCATTCGCCAACGCATCATCTACTGTTTTCAGAATGCCCTGGAGGTTGGTCAATTGCCCGACCGCGTTTTCATACATCTGCGTATATTGACGAATCGTTTCCAGCCAGCGATTGAACTCTTCCAATTTTTTGGTGACCTGGAACGTGTAATTGGCCGGATCAAACACGGTCCATTGCGCGTGGACTGGTGCGGGCAGCAGGATTGCGGCTAACACGAAACCAAGTACAAATGATTTGAGCGTTGTGGTAGTAGTGTTCATAAATTCCTTTCTCTTTGAACCACGGAGGACACGGAGCGCACGGAGCTTTTTGACAGGATTGACAGGATCAACAGGATTGCGAATGTTGGTTCTTCATCTTGTCCATCTTGTGAATCCTGTTTGGCCTTTCTCTGTGTCCTCCGTGTTCTCTGTGGTTTCTATCCGTTTTGAATCAAAAGAGCTTCATCAATTTTGACTAGACCCGCTCCGGTGAGTCCGAGCGGATAGTGTTCGGCAAGCCAGGCGATGACGTTCACGAGCGGCCAATGCGGGCGAAGTGTTTGGACACGCGCACGAGCGTTGCGTTCATCGGGGTTGGTGGTGAAGGTCCAGAGTTCGACGGGCGACAAATCGCATTGCACCATTTGCACGATCTTGTCTTCGCCTGCACCCAGAACGAGTAGAAATTGCGCGTGCGAACCAGCGACGTTGTTGATGACACTGATGGCGGCAGCGGCTTGCGGGGCGAGACCGGAATCAGCCACAAGCTGGGCGTAATCGCCGACTTGCTTGCCGATGATTTTGACGCCGGCAGTGCGGGCAATATCGGGAAGGCTCGACAAGTCCTCGTAAGCTTGCGTAGCGAGCATCGTGATGACGTTTTCTTTGCCGCCCGTGCGTGCGCCACGTTTGATGACGTCCAGAATGCGGGGGTACTTGTCCTTGATCTTCCAGACTTCATCAAAAATCAGCAGCGTGGGCGCGCGCGTGCCATCGGCATTGAGTTGTCCAATGGCCCGCAACACGCGCGCCGCCGCACGATAGGCGAGCGATTCGCGCACGCGTTCCGGGAACTGTTCCAGGGAATCGAGTTCATAGACATCGAGCGGCGAGGTTCCGGCAAAATCCGGGTGCGTCGGTGCATCCAGAAAACTATGTCCGACGAATTGCGTGAGCGCGAGCTTGAGAGCTTCTGCACGTTCCGCGGCTGCGCCCTTGAACGACCAGGTAGTGAGCGCGTCCACCAGATGCGAAAGACGCGGTTCGTGTTTGGGTAGCATCGGGCGATTGCGCGGGACTTCATTGCGATAGACTTCATTGACGAGTGTCGTCAGAACATCTTCGGCTAGGGAATCGTGTTCCGGTACGCGCGCCAGTTGCATCAGATCGCCGACGACAAACCCGACTTGCACTTCATCGGGCAGAATCCCTTCGGCCAAGCCTTCATAATCCCAAGTATTGATGGTGCGTTCGGAACCGATAGCAAAGCGCAGATGACGTCCGTGCAAGACATCCACGAGCGGCGCGAACGATTCGCCAAAATCCACCGCCCGCACACAGGCTCCGGCTTTGGTCGCCAGCACGTCATTGAGGATGCGACCCAACAAGACACTCTTGCCGCCGCGCGGTGCGGCAAGGGCTAACACAAGCGGTGAACTGACAACTTGGCGATCAAAGAAATCAAGGCCGACGAGTTTGCCAGTCGGAAGCGAAAACAAGGTATGCGGGCGTGGTGCGCCTTCCCATTCTGCTTCGGTCGGAATGAGTGGCGCTAAGGAAGTAGCTGTTTCCGTGATTTCACGCGCGGTGGCTTTGCCATCGGCTTCACCGACCAACGTTTTCGGATACAGCGCTGCCAACGCCGCCGGTTCTTCCCGGTCGGCATCCGCCCCATTGATTTTGCGCAGTTCGGCAATGACCTGCTCGCAATACCGATCCAGATTCTTGAGCGAGGCCGAGAGCGCCGCTTTGGTGTAGGCGGGTTCGCTGTAGACGACGACCGAAAAGCGCACCTGCGCGAGCGCCTCGCGTCCGCCTGCAAGGTCGTGGCGAATCGCGGTCAAGTCCTGCAAGGCGACTTCGGCTTCGGGTGCGAGCTTTTGTTTGCCACTCAACCGCTGCCCGGAACGTATGACTTGCCGTAAGCGGCGATCCAAACGTTTGATGCCTTTGCCCTGATCGGGGTAGAGAAACTCGCTGAGGATGGTATGACGAAAGTTGAGCGTGCCGTTAATGGAAAGCAGGCGCAGCGCATCGGCAGTAATGAAGGGCTGCGGCGGAGTAAAGAGCGAGACAATGGCCGCAGGGGACGCGCCGTGCAGCAGGTAGCTGCCCGATGCTTCAATCGTTTCGCCGCACAGGTAATGACGAATATCCACACCGTGGAGTGGAACGCTTGGCACGGTCGTGGCGTTTTGCCGATGACCGAAATAGACCGCGGCCCAGAGTTCATCGCGCGTAAAGCGCGTAAAGCGCAGTGCATCTTCGCGCTCGATCAGGCGAAAGACTTTTTCAGCCTCTGCGAATGCGGCGCGTTCTTCTTCCATCGTGCGTCGCACGATGGCTTGTGTGGTGGCAGCTTTCCAGGCTGATAGAAACGCGCGTGACAACCTCCTTATCCCTTGCTGTTTCCATTCCTGCCGGAGCGTGGCAAGGAAGAGATCATCGGTCTGCTGACGACCAGTGTTGGGAATGCGCACCCAGCAGGTTAACGCGGTGCGACGAAAGCTGCCTGCCATCGCCATTTCCGCATAAGTTTGCAAACCACCGTTATGGAGCACGGTGGCGAGCGGATGCACAGACCCCGCATCGCGTGCGTTGGCGTGCAGCATCAATGCATGTCCGGGATCACGATCCGCCGTGAGACGAAACTGAATCATCGTGCCCAGCGGTTTGCGGGCCGCCAACAGGCGCGCCAAGGCGTTGCAGCGATTTTCCAAGAGCAGATCATCGCTGTATACCGACGCCGCCAAGTCAACGTGGTAGGCGCGCGTATACGAACCATCGGTGTGACGCAGCGCGTCTTCATACAACCCGACAATAGATGTGTCGCGTGGTCGCGTGGCAGATGTTGGTGATGAAGAATGATCTATGAGTGGGATCGTGGGTGGTGCGTCTTTCCAGGCGCGACGCGCTTGCAAAAAGGCCGGGGCGAGTTTGATGCCCAGCCCCGTGCCTGCGCCAAACGCGGCAGCGGCACTGGCGGTAATAATGATGGCGGATGGATCCATCAAGAGGTTCCTTTCTTCAGTTTGAGATCGTTGTGAATTGGCGTTATTTCGTCTGCGCTGGTGCGTAACCAGTCCGGGTGAAATTCGTCGGGCCACCAACGGCGCTGGATGCGTTTGCGCAGAGACCATTGGAAGGTATGCCGGAGCCAACTCGGTCGTTGTTTGCGGCGGATCAGATTGAGAATGAGGATCGAAACCCCCATTGCAACCAGCCAGCCGAGCAATTCCAGCGGCAAGTGATAGACCCGGAGATTGAAGAAAAAGGGTACGGCATAGCCCAGCACACTGGCGAGCAGCACAATGCCCCAATCCTCGTCTGTAATGCCAAAGCGCAGGACAGGTAAATAAATCTGGGAACGAATCGGTCGTGGGTGCATAGCAGTAAAGGGATGAGGGCGGAGGGATGAGGGATGAATCAGAAAAAGACATTCCTATTCATCCCTCATCCCTCATCCTTCATCCTTTCTTTAGTTTCCGAAGCCTGTATCAAAATTGACGGCGTTGCCCTGCGAGATGGAGAAGACCAGCGCGACGATGCCACCGAAGGCAAAGCAGCCAATGGCAGCGATGAGTTGTTTGGTGGCGGGTTTTTCCGTGCCGTAATTGACGACCGCCCAGGCCACAAAGATGATGCCCAATAAGAACAAGAGATTGCGGCCCCATTTGATGCCTTCGCGGATGGCATTGCCGACCTGCTGATCGCTGCCGAAGATGCCGCCGCCCGGCGCTTGGGCGAAGGCCGACAGGCTGACGGTGAAGAGCCAGCCCGCGAGGATGGCGAGCGGCTCGATAAGATGAATCCATTGGGCGCACCGTATCAAGCTGTCTCCCAAGCGCAGGAGGTAAGGCTTGACGGCAATGTGGTGGGCGAAGGACGTGAACCGGTTCGGAACATGAGAAGCGGGTTGCTCGATCTGCATGTGATTGACTCCTTGTGATGATGATCTGTTCGCTCTACTGGCCCGAAAGCGCGATAGAACAGAATTGAGAGGGGCGTGTTGTGCGTGCGGCAAGTGCTTGGCAATTGGCGCGCCACAAATCCAGCGGCATCGTATTTGCGAAGATCAGGGGCGAAACAAGAAAGGAGTTTTCAATTCATGCAGCAGATTATTAGGAAACAATCGCCGCGCCCATTTTGTCGGGGTGCGATTGCGTTAGGGCTATGGCTGTGCGCGTCTGTCATCGCTCACGCGCAAGCCGTCTATATTGATCACGCGACACGTCAACGCGCACTTGCCTATGAATCGCTTTTCCTCTCGGCAGCGCAGCAATACAACCTCGATGCACGGTTGCTATGGGTGATTGCGTATCTGGAATCGCGCTTTCGCCCCTGGGCAGTGAGTCCGAAAGGCGCGCGTGGCTTGATGCAATTGATGCCTGCGACAGCGGCACGCTGGGGCGTGCGCAACCCGTATGAATCCGGGCAAGCCATTACGGGGGCAGCACGATATGTCCAGTATTTAGGGCAACGTTTTGACGGGCGCGCGGACTTAACGCTCGCCGCGTACAATGCAGGCGAAACGGCGGTAGCGGCGTATCAAGCGGGACGTGTCGTTCGTGTCGGACGCAAGCTCATCAATCCCTTCGGCCTCCGCACTAATGGCGTGCCGCCCTATCGAGAGACGCGCGCCTACGTCAGTGCAGGCACAGCATTGTTGGGGCGTTTGGCTGTGAACAAGTCCGCCACAACGATAGCCTATACGCCAGACACTCGCACGGCACAGTCGTATAACCGCGATGCCCGCATCCCAACGACAACGCTCAGAAAAAGTATTTCCTATACGGCAGCCGCAATTTCTTCTGACTCATCTACGCCAATTGCCACAATACCTCGTTCGATCACCTACCAAAGCCGTTGAGCAACGATGCCGCTGGAAAGGAAAACCGGAATGCAACGGTGCTGTTGCCAGTTTTCAGGTTGTTCACGGATGTGAAAGGAGCGTTCTCACTGCCACGAGGATCATTTAATGGCGTTGCCCACGCGCGCGAACTTTGACAAGGAACATTTCACGACAACCATTCGGATTACCAGAGTCGTTTCAGTTGAAAAGTATGCTTTGGCGGCTGGGATTGGGCGCGAATGCGGCGGGCAGTGCGAGCGATCATCGCATCCAACGCCTCAAACGTGAGTCGTGGTTTTGTTTTCTGTGACAGGCCGGATTGTCGCAGGAGGTGAGCGCGCCTCTCGCTGGCATGCTATCGCGCGCCCGCTTCCCAGTGAACCGTATACGCCTGCTGCCTCAGGGGCGTGCGCTCTGCGCAAGGCGTTGATTGCCAAGTGTTGTCCGCTTCGCTTATCTTTATCGCACGAGGAGAATTTGCCAGATGCGTCACCCTGCATTGCGAGCATTGATGAGCTTGTTACTTGGCGTTACTGCCGCTTCTGCGGTCAGCGCACAGATCCGCGTCGTCATTCAAAACGAGTCGGACGAATGGCGTCCCAAATATCATTTCGCACCTCGGCTCCACTGGATGAACGATCCGAACGGACTGGTGTTTTACCAGGGCGAATATCATCTGTTCTATCAGCACAACCCGCTTGGCCTCACATCAGAACATAAAAGCTGGGGCCACGCGGTCAGCACTGATCTGGTGCGCTGGCAGCATTTGCCCGTTGCATTGAAAGAAGAAAATGGTGCCGAGATGTATTCCGGCAGCGTGGTCGTGGATAGCAACAACACCAGCGGACTTTGCCAAAACTCCAATGCGGACAAATCCTGTTTGGTGGCGATCTACACGGCACATACGCCTGATAACGAATCGCAGCAACTTGCCTTCAGTAATGACAAAGGGCGAACGTGGATAAAGTTTGCGAACAATCCAGTGTTGGATATTGGTAATCAAAACTTCCGTGATCCCAAAGTGTTTTGGCATGCAGCCTCTAACCAGTGGGTGATGGTTGTCGCCGTGCCAAAGGAAAAGAAAGTGCGTTTGTATGGATCAGGGAATCTGAAGGCATGGAAAATGCTCAGCGAATTCGGCCCGGCAGGTGTGACCGAAGGCGTGTGGGAATGCCCGGATTTGTTTGAGTTGCCCATCGAAGGCAGCCGCAATAACAAACGGTGGGTTTTAATTGTAAGCACTAACTCCGGCGGCGCAGCGGGCGGTTCCGGCGTTCAGTATTTCATCGGCACATTCGATGGTGTGGAATTCACAAATGACAATGCGCCCGCTACCAAGCTGTATCTGGATTACGGCAAAGATTTGTATGCTGCCGTGACGTGGTCGGACATTCCGCCCAGTGATGGACGTCGCATTTTGATGGGCTGGATGACGAATTTGCAGTACGCCAGTCGCCAGCCAACCGCACCGTGGCGGGGCATGCTATCGCTGCCGCGCGTGCTGACGTTACGCAAAACGGGGGAAGGATTGCGCGTGCAGCAACAACCGATTGCTGAATTGCAAACCCTGCGTGAAAAGCATGTCAGTTATGGCAGTCGTCAGGTGGTGGAGGGGCAGCCGTTGTTGGCCGCAGAAGGCGTTGCCGGATGGCGAAGTCGAACGCACCGCCGCGCGTGTGCGCGAAGTCTCGGCACTCGTGCTGGGCTTGACGCTGCTGGCGGTACAGGAAGCTATTGCCGGACACACTGTACCCAGCAGCGAAGCCTTAACAGATCGTTTTGTCACCCGGCAACTCTTGCCGCCAATGATTCGTGTCTCTTCTGCCCGTGCGGTGTTGGAATCAGATACGGCTGTCCTCTACATCCGTTATCGCGTCGAGCCGCTTGCGCTGGAAGTGGTTTCGCTGGGGCGGACGCCGGAAGATGGAGCGCCCATCATCGGACGCATTGTTACCGGCAGCGATGAGCATTCGGCGCTGTTCATTGCGCGACAAATCAAAGGGGCAACGCTGCCCGACCCGTTCTTGCCTGCCGCGCAAGTGATTGTACTCAACTGGAGCGTTGAGCCGTGGCGTGAACGTGCCTTTGCCCCACAGGAATTGGAGCAGATTCAACAATCCCTGCGCATCGCCCAACCCCAACCATGAAAGTCAGGCGCCAACGATCACAAGCAGTGCAGCTTTGGCGACACGCGCCGCGTTCGCTGACGCATCTGTGCGAACAGATTGATGCACGTTGGGGGATTCCTCGTCCTGCGACCGCACCACACCTGCCGCCCTTGCAAGCGATGAGTACCCTGCTTGGCCTCTGGGGCGAAGGTCTGTTGCTACTCGCTTGCGGGTTGCTGTCCGCTCTGATCTGGTGGCAATGCACGCGCTGGCTCATTATTAACATCGAGGTCGAAATTGTCTGTCACGGCTGCGCGTTTCTCAGCCTGCTGCTGGCCTTATTGGAAGTCGCCCAATTGCCGCTCCCGTTTTATCCGTTGCAGCAGCGCTCGACGTATGGTTCCTCGCGCTGGGGCGATCCGCTGTGGTTGGGCGATTTGCAACTCGCGCGGCGCAAGGGCGCAGCCATCCAGCCGGGTGAATTGCCGCTCGGTGGTTTGGGGCGGAAATACGATGTCATCCTGAACCGTGCGCAAACCATGTGTCATCTCGCCCTCTTTGGCCCACCGGGCGCAGGCAAATCCGCCACGTTCTTTATGACCTGGCTGCGGGCGTGGGCTGGCAGCGGCTCGACCATCGTGCTGGATCCGAAAGGCGAACTGTATGAGCAAACCGCCCACTGCTTTGCGCGCGTCTATCGCGTGGATTTACAGCATCCCGACCGCTCCGACCGCTGGAATTTTCTCCCCGCTTGTAAACACAACGCCGAACTCGCGCACGAAGCTGCTGCCATCATCCTGCACGTAGATCAGCACAAAAACTCTTCCGCTGATCCGTTCTGGAAAGAAGCCGAAACTGCCGCGTTGACCGCGATCATTCTGCATCTCGCCCAATGGCATGAACGTCCGACGCCCGCGATGATTCAGGAGATGGTGTCACAGTATTCGCTCGCCGAATTGAACGACTTGATGATGTCGTCAGCCGACCCCAAAGTGCCGCTCTACTGGGGCATGTTCACGAAAGTCGAGCCAAAGTTACAAGGCGGCGTCCTCATCGGCCTCGGCGTGCGCTGTGCCGCCTTCAATATCCCAAATGCCAAAGCGATCTCATCGCCCATTACGACAAGGGCAGCAGCGCGTGGCATCCGGCTCATTGATTTTGCGGAATTGCGGCAACCCCGCACCGCGATTTATGTCGTCGTCCCGGAAGGCGATGCCGCGCGTTACAAAGTCGTGCTGGCGACCTTGTTTGGGTTGGCCGCAAGTCATTTGCGCAAAGGCGAATTGAATGACAAGTCTGCGCCTGTGCTTTTCAACTTTGACGAAGCGGGCAACATCTTCATTCACGGCTTGACGGAATTGCTGGGTGTCGGGCGTGGGCGTTTGATGTCTATTGCGCTCGGCTTTCAAAACATCGGACAGGTCTATCACCACTACGGCGCAGATGGTGGCGATGCCGTGCTTGGCTCGATTGGCACGATGATTTTCCTGCCAGGGCTGGATCAACGCACGACCGAATACGCTTCCAAACGCATTGGGCAGGCGACCGTCTGGCAAGCGACTTCTGTAGACGTCAAAGAAGGCACGAAATTCGATTCCGAACGCACCACCGAAGTCGGACGCTCTTTGCTCGATGCAGCGGAAGTGCGGCGGATGGTCAAACATCAACAAGCCATCGCCATCATCGGCAACGCGCCGCCCGTGCGCTTTTCCTATCCGCCGCAGGCGCGTCTGACGAATGCGCCGCTGTCCGTGCGCGAAAAGGCGTGGTTGAGGCAACCGCCGCTAGCGGACAAAACAGAAACGAAGGTTGAGACGAACGCGCCAGCATCTCAAGCCCCTGCGATTGTTGTGACAGATATGCGCCCGCCGCTTTCTTTCAGCAACCTGACATTTCAGCCGGAATATGATCCCGCTCAACTCACGCCCGCGCTTGATCCCAGCGTCAATGACGCGCCTGAAACCAATGTCACACCGCAGGAGGAAGACTAATGCCCGATGCAGCCACGCGGATCAGCAAATGGCGGCTGACCTATATCGCCGCCTTGCTCAGTGTCATCGCCGTGCTGAGCAGTTATGGCTGGTACATCTACACGCTCGTGCGCGACGCCCAGCGGCACAAGCCACAACCGCAGATTGAACGACTGCTCCAAGACCTGCTGACCTATCACCGACAGACAAAACAGTTCCCAAAGAACTTCGCCGAAATCAATCAACGCCTCTGGCAGACAACCCCGCTGCCGGATTACGGCCAAGAGGGACGCGAGGCGCGCACGAAAAACTATTTCTATTGGTATACCCAGGTGAATGCCGATACCTGCGCGTTCTGGGCGCTGCCTACTGGCCCGCAGCGGCAATATGCCGCAACCTTTTTCATCGTCCTCGCGCCAGGTTGGGTGCGGGCGTGGAAAGGCAAAGCGCGCAGCGATGAGGAAATCAATCATCTTCCTGCTATTCCTTCACCCCAAATACTTGCAGAAATAAACATGCAGGAATTGCCCGCGCGTATTTTCAAAGCGACCGCCCAAGCTGCACCGTAATGCGGCGCGTCGCAATCACATACAACCACAACGGTGCGCGAGATGGCGCGTATTTAGTCAGTATCGCAAGATAAGTTGAGCAATTTCTAGACTACTTTTACAATTACC
>CAZWAK010000128.1:0-22457 GCA_964631865.1 uncultured Heliobacteriaceae bacterium
GGGATGGAAACCGTCAAGGTCAATGTGCGCTTGATTGCCGCGACCAACGTGGATTTGGAGCAGGCCGTACAGAACGGGCAGTTCCGCTCCGATTTGTATTACCGGTTGAACGTATTCTCGATTTACATGCCGATGCTGCGCGAGCGGAAGACCGACATTTTGTTGCTGGCCGATCACTTCCTCGAAAAATACGGGCGGCAAAACGGGCGCAGCATCAAGCGCATCTCGACGCCTGCGATTGACATGCTGTCGAGCTATCACTGGCCGGGCAATGTGCGCGAACTGGAAAACGTGATCGAACGCGCGACGCTCGTTTGTGAAGGCAACGTGATTCACGGCTACCACCTGCCGCCGACGCTGCAAACCGCTGAAGGCTCCGGCACGGTCACGCGGATGAGCCTGCAACAAGCGGTCGAAACCTACGAAAAAGATTTGATTATGGACGCGCTGAAAACGACGCGCGGCAATCGGGCGCGCGCCGCCCGTATGCTGGACACGACGGAGCGAATTCTGGGCTACAAGGTCGAGAAGTACGAGATTGATTGCAAACGCTTTCGATGAAAGTCATTATTTGGCTTCCTACGATATTGTTATTGTAGACAGAGATTCCCACGTTTTTGTTAGCTGTGCTAGATTGGCTTGGCTTCCCGCTGAAAATCTTTTCTGCTTTGTTTGCTGTTATTTAACCTAACCTGAACCGCCCGAGACCGGTTTTGGCAAGACGTTTGCAATCTGAACGGTCTTGAGGAACGCATACCTTTATTTACTCAAGAATTGTTTTTATCGCACGAGTCACATTCGATGCCGGTTCTGTCCGCCAGGACAGCGACGACGCATCCATACCAAAGCAAGGGAGACAACAAATCAGTATGAGCACATCAGAAAATCAAGGCCGCTTGTGGGCCATTAGTGAAGTGAGCAAACGCACCCCGCGCACCATCGGCAACGGGCAAAAAGCTTCAGAGTATTTCGGCTGCAACACGTTCAACCAGAAAGTTATGGCAGAAAAGCTGCCGAAGGATATTTACAAATCTCTCGTCAAAACCGTCAAGCACGGGCATAAGCTGGATCAAAGCATTGCCGCGGCGGTCGCGCACGCCGTCAAGGAATGGGCGATGGAACAAGGCTGCACACATTACACGCACTGGTTTCAGCCGAACACCGGCATCACTGCCGAAAAACACGATGCGTTTTTGACGGTGGATGGCGACGGCAACGCGATTGAGCGGTTCTCGGCTTCGCAGCTTGTCCAGAGCGAACCGGACGCCTCAAGCTTCCCGTCGGGCGGGATGCGTACGACGTTTGAAGCGCGCGGCTACACGGCCTGGGACCCGAACACACCGATTTTCATTATGGAAGGCGCGAACGGCAAAACGCTGTGCATTCCGTCGGTTTTCATTTCGTATCACGGGCAATCGCTCGATAAGAAAGCGCCGCTGCTGCGTTCGGTGGAATATCTGAGCAAAAGTGCCTTGCGCGTGCTGAAGCTGTTCGGAAAAGCGCCGACCCACGTCGAAGCGACGTTAGGGCCGGAACAGGAATACTTCCTGATTGACGAAGCCTTTTACACTTTGCGTCCTGACCTCGTGGCAACGGGCCGCACATTGATTGGCGCGAAGCCGCCCAAAGGCCAAGAACTGGAAGATCAATATTTCGGCAGCATCAAAGCCCGCATCCTGGCGTTCATGCAGGAGTTCGAGCACGAGCTTTTCAAGCTTGGCGTACCCGTCAAAACACGCCACAACGAAGTCGCGCCAAGCCAGTACGAAACCGCGCCGATCTTCGATTTGGTGAGCGTGGCGACCGATCACAACCAACTCACGATGGAAATGCTGCGGCGTGTGGCGAAGCGGCATAACCTCGCGTTTTTGATTCACGAAAAACCGTTCGCCGGCATCAACGGCAGCGGTAAGCACAACAACTGGTCCATCGCCACTTCGGATGGCGAAAACCTGTTGGAGCCGGGCGAAACGCCGGAGCAGAATTTGCAATTCCTGGTCTTTTTGCTCGGCACAATGAAGGGTGTTCACAAGCACGCCGGATTGCTGCGCGCGGCGATTGCGAGTTCGGGCAACGATCATCGTCTGGGCGCGAACGAAGCGCCGCCCGCGATCATTTCGGTCTTCCTCGGCGAAGCGTTGACGAAGATTTTGGATTCGATTGAAAGCGGCAAGATCGAAGGCGACACGACGCAGAAGAAAGTTATCAACCTCGGCGTGTCGAAATTGCCGGAAGTCGCGCGCGACAACACCGACCGCAACCGCACCTCGCCGTTTGCGTTCACGGGCAATAAATTCGAGTTCCGCGCGGTGGCTTCGAGTTCTTCCACCGCTACGCCAATGGCAACGCTGAATGCGGCGGTCGGCGAAGCCCTCGGCGAAGTGGCGGACGCGATTGAAGCTCGCATCAAAGATGGCAACGATCTCGAAAAAGCCGTGATGGATTTTCTGCGCGAAGCTGTCATCGAAACGAAGAACGTTCGTTTCGAGGGCAACAACTACGCGGAAGAATGGGTGATCGAAGCCGAAAAACGCGGCCTCTTGAATTTGCGCAAGACGCCGGAAGCTCTGGCGCAACTCAAGACTGACGCGGCGAAAGCGTTGTTCACGAAATCCGGCGTGTATGCCGCCGACGAACTCGAATCGCGCTATCACCTCGAAGAAGAGCGCTACATCAAAGACCTCGAAATCGAAATCGCGTGTCTCAGGGAAATGGCCGCGACGCAAGTCTTGCCCGCCGCGTACAAGCATCAGGCGAATCTGGTCGCCGCCGTGAAAGACCTGAGCAGCGTCATCGGCAAGAGCGATGCGGTCAGCGCGCAGGTGGCCGAAGTGCAAACCGTCGCAAGTCTGATTGCGGGCTTGAATGGCGCGCTCAAACATCTGGACGAAGCCGTCGAGAAAGCCGAGGCGGGCGACAAAGCCGCCGCGTTTGCTTACGAAGTTTCGGACGCGATGAATGCCGTGCGCGAGGTCTGCGACAAGCTGGAAGTGACAGTGGATGACAACCTGTGGCCGCTGCCGAAGTATCGGGAAATGTTGTTCCTGGTTTAGTAAGGACAGCAATTCTCAATTGGGATATAGCTGGCCCATCAAAGGGGGCCTGCGGCAGGTATTTTTCCTTCTCCCTTTTTCATTGTTTCCGGGGGATTTCCCCGTCTAAGAATGAAGAATGAAAAATGAAAAAGGAAGAATGTTGCTGCCGAAAGTCCAAACTGAGAATTGTTGTGGTAACGATGAGTTAGCTACCAAGTGTGGATTTGCTTCTTCCTTCGTCGAAGCGTTCGCAGTGAAGTCCGTTGCGAACCTTCCCTGACTTTCTGGTAGCTCATTGATTGACGAGCCATCCCTTGAAACGAGGGATGGCTCTTTTTTTGCGGCCAAAAAAAATGCGAGCCAATCGTGCTTCGCACCAGTGGCTCGCCAACAAAGGGAGGAGTGAAATCTAAATCTATTGCCAAATCTATTGAATGATCAACCCGGCGCGTAACGTCGCCGTCTTGCCATCCGGGTTGATGACGATGACGTCGCGTGTGCCCGGATTCGCCGTACTCGCTACGCGGACAGAAACCACAAGCATGGATTCTGTGCGGGAGAAATACGATTCGGCAAAGATCGCGCCACCCGGAATAAACACGCTCGCGCGCTCCGAAAATCCTGCGCCGTTGATGACCAATGTCGTCGTTGTATTGCGCGTCAACCGCGAAGGCGAAACCGACCTGACCGCGAGCGAACGCGGCAGGACTTGAATCGTCGTGGTGGCGCGCCCTGTGCCGCCGCGCCCATCTCTGACGGTCAAGGTGATCGTATGGGTTCCGAGACCCAGCGTCACATCGGTCATAGCGGTTTGCGCCACGCTGCGCCCATTCACGCTCCACTCATACGTCAGACTATCCAGATCGGGATCGTTCGAGAGCAAGCCATTCAGCGACACCACGACGCTGTCTACTTCGGTGGCTTCAATCGTGGCGGGCAAAGGCGCAATGACCGCAATGGGATTGCGATTGCCGCGACCGCCGCCACCACTGCCCACGCCGCTGCCCGTATCATCGTTCACCAACTCGCTCGTCGCGATCAGGAACGGCAACGTGCTGTAGGTTTGTTGCTTGTTGTCGCTCACTTCAATTTGCACGCGCAATGGCGCGGCGTTAGCGGCGCGCGGCCCGATAAATAACGTCGCTTGGCGAGCGACCGGGTCGTAGTTGCCGAGGGCGACATTCGGGAAAAAGCTCGACAACCGGAACGTGACGGGATCGCCGTCCGCATCTTCGGCCTTGAGCAGCACGCGGCGAATCTCATTGGGCTTGACATACTGATCGTGGAGATTTGGCAAGAACGGCGCGGTGCTGCCTGCCACGCCGCCGCGTTGCGAAGCCGTCGTGCCCTGTAACACATTGATGTCCAGCGTTGCCGTGGCGCGGTTGCCCGCGCGGTCTACGGCGGTGAAGGTGACGGTCGTCAGCCCCAGGGGGAAGTTGGCTCCTGAAGCGTGCGAAGACCGCACCGTCACTTCGCCATCAATCGCGTCGTACGCATACGGCAAGGGGAACGTCGCGGTGGCCGATGTGTTGGGCGTGGTGACGGTAATTTCAGACGGAATCCGACTGATCTTGGGGGCCGTTTGATCTTTGACTTCAATGCCCTGCAAGAACGGGTCGCTGACTTCGCCGCTCGTGTCTGTGACGAGCAATTTGATTTCGTGCGTGCCAATGTTCAGCCGATAGTCCGAAACCGAAGCCGTCGAAATCAGCCGTCCGTTGTCATACCACTCGAACGTGAGCGTATCGTTCGGGTCGGCATCGCTGGAGAGCGTGCCATCCAATCGCACAATCGTGCCTGCTGTGCTGCGCGCATTGATCTCGTACGAGAGGCCGACAAATTCCGCGATAGGTGCCTGGTTGTTGGGGTTGCCGACGGGAACTGAGAGCGCAAACGAAGTGGCGGTAGACAAAATGTGCAGATTGCCACTGCCGGTCAAGCCGCCGGCCCAACCTTCGGGCAACGTATGCGTAACCTGGCTCGTGGCAAAATTGGAGATGAGCGCCAGGGCTGGGCTATTCAGCGTGAGTTTGAGCCAACCGGCATTGGCCTGAACCGCGGCGGCGGGCAGGCGCGTTAACGATCTGGGCAAATCTTCTAAATTGAGTTCAGTCGCACCAATCAATCCGGCGAACGCGGCGAGCGTCTTGTCATAGACGGTCGCCGAAGCGGAGCCGCGCGTAGACGGCGCTTCAAAGAGCGAGGTGCTGAAGCGGTTGTAGCTCAAGTACGAGTTGTAATCGTTTTGATTGGGCAGGGAAGCCATTCCCCAAGTCATGGGCAGACGGTCGTATTCTTCATCATTGAAATTCAACGTCGCGGCTTTCACATTGCCTTCATCATGTGCAACTACGCCTTCCGAATTTTTCCCGACGGCAAGGGCATTGAAAACGGTCGTGACGCCGCTGGTTTCGGTGACGTGGGCGCTGCCAATCAAGTGGTTGAATTGAATGGCTTGCGCGCCAGAATCAATCACCATCGCCATCACCCAGCCCCGTTGCCCGTCCGTCACGTCACTGGCTTTGAGCGAAATCGCCTGTTGCGCGTCAATCGTCACAATCTTTTCGTCCACTTTTGGATTGGGCGCGACCGTGCTGAAAAATAACCGCACGCGCGCTTTTTGCGCCGGATGCGTGTTGGTGAGATTGATGAGCGTGGTGCCGGCGCGGCTCGACACAAAGCGCGGGTAGAACAAAAGGCTCCCGGCCTTGCTCTCGCTGGCTCCGGTGGCCCCGCCGACCGGCTCGGTTTGGTTTTGCGTGGGCGTTTCGGGCGCGGCGGGAATATCCGGCGTTTTGGCTTTGAGGCTGATGGTGAATTTCTCCAGCCACTCCAACACTTGTAACGCGACGGCGTTGCCTTGCGGCTTACCTGTCAGGGGACTGAAGCTGACGCCCAGCACCGGGAGCGGTTTGTGGGCGCGCGGATCGCTTTGATCCGACGCTTTGAAGCTGGCCCAACCGGGTTGCCCGGCTTTCAATTGATTGGTCAGCGCCGGATCGCCCCACAAATCTGCGACGGAACTGAAGACCCCACAGACATAGCCGTTGACTTCGGTGGCGTGGGCTGTGCCTTTGTGGTCGTACAACGTGGCGTCCAGGATGGCATTGGTGGCGGCGCGCTCGTCCACCAACGTCGGCGTCGGTGAATAGAGCGTCAAATCCGCGTCGGCGGATTGCAAATTATCTACCGCGATGGTTTGCGGCAATTGGTCATATTGGTCGCCGTCAAAGTTGAGATTAAAGGTTTGGCCATTGCCTGTCACCGCGCCCGCCGTGCGTTTGGCAACCGCGAAAGCATTGTAGCTGCCTTCGTAGCCGTGCCAATCCTTGACGGTTGCGCTGCCGATCAGCCAATTGAATTGCGTCGGCGCACCCGTAGGCGTGACGGCGACGGCGACTAACGCCCCAGCCGTGTCGGGAAATTCTTTGCTCAGCAGCAACGTGCGCGATTGATTGGCCGCGAGGTTGATGAATTTATCCTCAATCGTGCAATCGTGCAGCGCCATCAGCCGCACCGTGATCCCATCGGTGGGGTTGACGTTGGTGAGCGTGACAATGGTATTGGTTTTGTTGGGCTGCGCACTGTCGCTTACGTATTTGTGGAAGAACAGAAGCGAGCCAGCCTTGCTGCTGCTGGCGTTGGTTTTCGGCGCGGCGGAACCGACTTGGGCGACGCCGGGGCCAATGATCTGTGCGTCGGTGGCGCGGAAAGCGAGATAGCACAGGATGCTGCCTGCGAGCAGCACTAAGGCGCACTCCAACAGACGTTTTTTGGTGAGTACGGAACTAAAAGGATGTGTGCGGAAAGAGACAATTTGCCTGGGTTGCATACGAAACTCCCTGAAACTTTGCGTAATGAACGGTCGCAGGTGGAGGGGTCAAGAGAAGCCCTGGCGACGACGTTATCTTTAGGTAGGCGATGTTCACTCGCTGGTTCTTTGCGGACAGCGAAGGCGGCTGCCGGCGACCTTCAACGCAAGGAAATCACCCAAGTCCCAGTGAATTCACGCATGCTGCGTGCTGAATCCGTGTGGATTGCTGCGAAGAGCAACCATCACCCGCGGGCGTTACGCGGATGGCATCATCTTCAAGTTGAGAAGGCAAGTTGCACTGTTTCGATTCTGTGAGGGCACAGTGTCGTTATCGTTTATTTACTCTTGAATGTAAACGCGGGTGAGGGTAGCACAAGCGCCATTTGATGGCAAGAAAAGAGTTTGGGCAAAGATTAGAACCCCTTTCAATACAATAAAAACGCCTCACGCTGCTGGCGAAACGCCGCTTCATCCGCCTGCCAACCGGCGACAATTTCATCTAACGACACGCGACCTTCGATCTGCTTGCGCAATTTGGTTGTGCCCGCGATGACATCGAATGGCAGCCGCTCCAACTCATATTCGTACGGCGGTTCTTTCCAGCCGAACGCCTGCGGATACAGGTCGTGAAAGGCTTTGATGACCGCGAGGCCCGCGATGACGGGCTTGAATTCTTGCCGCGACTGCACGTGAATTTGCACGCCGTGACAAATCTGTCCCGCGTGTTTCTGAAACGTCGGCAGAAAACTGTGCGGACGAAAATGCACGCCCGGCAGCGCCAAGCCATTCAAATATTCTGCCACTTCATACGCATCGGCATACGGCGCACCAATCAATTCAAACGGGCGTGTCGTGCCACGCCCTTCGCTCACCATCGTGCCTTCCAAATAGACTGCGCCGGGATACACAATCGCGCATTCCAGCGTCGGCAAATTCGGCGACGGAATCACCCACGGCGCATCCGTTTCGTCGAAATACCACGCGCGGTGGTAGCCTTGCATCGGCACAACGTCCAACTCGCAGCCAATGCCGAACGCTTGATTGAAGAGCAACGCCAACTCGGCCACCGTCATTCCGTGTCGCATCGGCAGCGGAAACATGCCGACAAATGATTCGTGCCCGCGTTCGAGCAAGTAGCCTTCGACGTCCACGCCGCCAATCGGGTTCGGGCGATCCAGCACGATCATTTTTTTGCCGAACTTATTGCAAGCCTGCATCGCCAGCGCCATCGTGTAAATGAACGTGTACACGCGCGTGCCAACGTCCTGCACATCGAAGACCACGACGTCCACGTCGCGCAACATGTCTGCAGTCGGTTGGCGTGTCGCGCCGTACAGCGAATGCGCCAGTAGCCCTGTGCGCCGATCTCGAAAGCCTTCCCATTCGATCATGTTGTCCTGCGTCTCGCCGCGAATGCCGTGTTGCGGGCCGAACAACGTCGTCAGGTTGATCGCTGAATGCGCGTGGAATAAATCAGCGGCGTGTTGCCACTGATGATTGACCGTCGTGGGATTGCAAATCAGTCCGACGCGCGCGCCGTGCAGCAACGTCAATTTTTCTTCCAACAAAACTTCCAAGCCGAGTTTGATTTTGTTCATTTGGTAGTCGGTTGTCAGTTGTCAGTGGTCGGTTGCTACGGATGAGTCTTTGATGTGTTGTTCTTGATGGCGCTTATCTCCTGGCTATCAACAACCGACCACCGGCCACTGACAACCGACCACTGACAATGTTATTCTTTGCTCGCTCTTGTAAACACCAAAAGGAATGCTATGAAAATTATCACCGTTGTCCTTTTACTCTTTGTGATCGCGCTGCCCAGTGTGGCGCAACCGGAGCCGACGAATCAACCGCTCACCTTGCAGGACATCAATCTTTTGCTGCGGCGCTCGGTCGGGCGCAACATGACCGAAGGCGATTTGGCCGCGCGCATCCAACGCCTCGGCATCGCGTTCGATCCTACGCCGGACATCATCGGACGCCTGCGCTTCAACGGCGCGCACCCGCATTTGCTGAACGCCATCAAACGCGCCGGCGAAAAATTCGCGCCCGCGTCGGATGTCGTCGTGGCCATCAAACCCGACCCATTCATCGAAGAAGTGCGCAAGAACGTCAAAGATTATGTGGACGGCTTGCCCGATTTTATTTGCACACAGGAAGTCGAACGCTTCATTGATCTGGACGGTTCGGGCGCGTGGCAGCGGATGGACGCTTTGCGTTACGAACTCGCGTACAACCGTAAAAAAGAAAGCTACAAGCCGGTCTCCGCGAATGGCATGTTAGGCCCGCGCGCGAATTACGGCGTGGGCGCGAGTTCGGCGGGCGAGTTTGCCTCCGCGCTGGACAGTCTCTTCGATCCCACGACTGAAGCGATTTTCACGGCGGCTGGCAAAGAAAAATTGGGCACGCATCAAACGTTGATTTACGACTTTCACGTCAGCAAACCCAAATCCAAACTTGATGTCAAAATCGGCGACGACCCGGCCTTCATCGCAGCCTACAGCGGCAGCGTCTGGATTGACGCCGACACGAAACACGTCCTGCGCATTGAACAAGCCATCGAAGACCCGCCGCCGCAATATCGCACGTTCAGCGGCGACAAGATCATTGATTACGAACTGATCAAATTGCGCGGCACAGACATCGAAGTATTGTTGCCCGTCAAAGCCGAAGTGATGATGCTCAACCGCGCACAGAAAAGTTATTCGCGCAACGTCATCTACTTCAAGTTCTATCGCAAATTCGAGACGGATATTAAGTTCGTCACGAGCGACGAAGAAGAAAAGAAAGACGAAAAGAAACCGATCAAACCCGACAATCCGCCAGGAGCATTGCAATGAATATCCGCCCAATGGCTGTGTTGCGTTGGCACGCGATGAAAGCCATTGATCGCGCGATGTTGATCGTTTCGATAGTCTGCGGCGTGAGCTATTTGCTCGCGCCGTTTTTCTTTGCCCAGCAAATCAAAACCTACTGGCCACTCAACGCCACAATCAAAGGCTTAGCCGTGTCGCCGTTGGCCGCCATCGCGTATGGTTTGCTGCGCGAACGCGATGGCAAGCTGCTTTGCACAGCGCTTGTGTTTTCGAGTTTGGGCGACATCTTTCTGGCGCTGCGCAACGGCAATTACTTCGTCTTCGGCCTACTCTCGTTTTTAATCGCACATCTATTTTTCATCGCATTGTGGCTGCGGCAATGGCCGAAGCCGCTCAGTGCAAATCATTCGCAAAAACTCATCGTCGCAGCGTTGTTGCTGTTTCTCGCTGTGATGTTGTGGTGGTTGCTGCCGATTCCCGGCTTGTCGTTGCCAGTGGCGATTTATATGTGCGTGCTGACGACGATGGTGATTACGGCGGCGCTCGCCGAGTTCAAAAGCTATTGGGTTGTGAGCGGCGCGATTTTGTTTTTAATCTCAGACACGCTCATCGCGCTCAGTACGTTCAAGGACGTCGTGGGCGGGCGGTTGGCAGGCTTTCTGATTTGGTCAACGTATTACCTCGCGCAATACCTGATAGCAGTCGGATTTCTGGCGGAACAACAGAGGACGGAATGGAGGTGATTAGTATGACTACTTTGTATGCAGTTAGGTAGAGCATACTCGTATTTAGCCCTCATTTCTGGCTACTTACTATCCAGTTTCTTTCGTCTCCTCGTACTCGCCCGTCGTTCAGTATTCGTCTATCTCTTCGTCATTCCTGACAAATGTTCGGTTCTGCGCAATGGCTATTTTTCTGTGGCACGAAGCTTGCCGTCACAGACAGCGGAGTTATCCAATAAACAAGTTAGCGGCAATTTGATTTTCAATGGAGGTTGTTGGTGTATATGTGCGAACCACGAACACAAACCGTTTAGCCGTTCCTCACAAGCTCCGACCAGAGCTTGAGGGGCGAACCTCCCAGGAGACGAGATGATGTATCCCCTCAGCAACTCTGATGCCAGTAAAGCCCTTCGTATTTTGTTAAGTGCCGTTTTGGTGCTGACCAGTTTGCCTTTGCCAGGCAACGGTGCGCTCTTGGCCCAAGCTGCCAACCAAGCCGACCAGAACATCCAGCGTCGCAGCGAGACGCCCCATCAGAACTTGCCCGCGCCGAAAGATTTGCTCGACGAGGGCAAAGGTCTCAAGACCACCAAAGCCAAAGACGCGCCGCTGAAACCACCGAGCCTCTGTCGCTTCCGTGATGTAGCCTGTCTGGAAAATCAGCGCAAGAATGGCGGGAAAATCAGCTTGCACGCTGCGCCCACTGCCTTGCCCGAACCATCTCAAAGCGCCAGCGCCGCGCCCAAGTCCGAAGGCCATTGGTTCAAACGCTTGAGCAAGAAGATTTCCGGCGCGCTCGCCAACACCTCGTTGAGCGCGCTGGTGCATCCTGCCAGCATCGGCAATTCCTTTCTGCCTGCGACAGCAGCATCGGCTCCCGCTGCACCGCCGCCGCCACCGCCGCCCGCATTTTCCACGCTCAACGAAGCCAAACTCGATCCGCACAATCGCATCGGCACAGGCCGCGAAGACTTGTTTTCCGGCAATTATCATTGGAGCACGCCGCTCGTCAGCTTGCCCGGTCGCGGTGGGTTGGATTTGAATTTGTCACTGCATTACAACTCGCTGCAATGGGTGCGCTTCTCCAACACGATGTATTACGAACCCGACTGGCGCGTGTCCTTGCCCAGCGGCATGACATCAGGTTTCTATTTGGGGTTGCCCGTCATTGAAAGCGGCTACAGCTATGATGGCGAGACCGCCTATGCCGTAACGATGCCTTCGGGTTATCGTGTGCCGCTGCGCCGCGTTTATCTGTCCGGCTCGACTTCCAAATATGAAGCCGTAGATGGTTCGTATCTGTATTTGTCCGTCGTCGGTTCGACCGCACCCATTTTGTATGCCCCAGACGGCACGCAATACACCTACGGGTGGAACTCCGGCAACGGCACGCGCCATTGCACGCAGGTGCGCGATAGTAATGGCAACCGCATCAATCTGACCTACAACAGCACCTTTCTCACTGCCATTACGGACACGTTAGGGCGCGTGGTGAATTTCAATTACAGCGGTTATCAACTGATGACCATCACGCAAACCTGGCTGGGGCAAACGAAGGTGTTGGCCCAGTTCGATTACGGCACGGTGTCGCTCAATTACACTTTCCAGGCGGGCTTGACGATTGACGGCCCGGCTTCCAATACACAAATTTCGGTGCTGACCCGCGTCATTACGAGCGACGGGGCGCGCCACGTGTTTGTCTACAATGGCTGGGGCCTGGTGGATGACATCTTTTTGTATGGCGCTTTGGACAATCAACGCGCCGCGCTGGATTATGCTTTTCCCGCCCCGTCCGCCGCGCTCACGGATGGCCCGCGTTTTTCGCAGCGCAATGACGGCATCTGGGGCTTCAGCGGGCAATGGAACAGCAACCTCGGCTGGGTCGCTAATTATTTCCAATTTGACGCCAACGAAACCTGGGGGCAAGTGACTACGCCCGATGGCGTGGTGCATAAAGAACTCTTCAGCGCAACGAGCAACACGCGCGGCCTTGCAACGGGGACGGAAACCCTTGTCAGCGGCGTCAAACACAAATGGACAAGCACGGCGTGGGCGAGCGATGGCACGAGCTATCCGCGCTATCCGCGTGTGACGGAAACCAATGTTTACGATGATGCCGACGGCAATGGCACAGCCGACAATCGGCGACGCACGATGCTGGAATACTGGACTTTCACAGCGGGCGGGACAATGCCCTACACGGTTTATCTGCCGAAAAAGACTTCGGAATACGCGGCAGATGCGAGCACCATCTATCGCGCTTCGGAAACCGATTATCTCAACGACGCGGTGTACTGGACACGCTGGATGGTCGGCTTGCCGAGCGAACAACGGCTGTTGGAGGGCAATGGCACGTTGCAGGCGAAAACGGCCTATCTCTACGATTGGACGCAGATTTTCACGCATCCAACCAGCATCAGCCAACACGACACGGGCAGCTTCCACAGCGGCTTTTACTGGCGCGGCAATCGCACGATGACGCGGCGCTACAGTGTGGTCAACGGCGTGGCAGGCAGCTACACCGAAACGCAGGCCGATTACAACGTCACCGGCACGCTCGCCAAAACGCGCGATGCGCTCAATCACGAAACGGAATTCTTCTACACCGATGCGTTTGCGACTTATGCCGATGACACGAACAACACGGAAACTGTCTACACCGCAGCGACCAACACCTACGCCTATCCGACCCAAGTGCAAGACGCGGACGACTACTCTTCGTACCTGAAATATTGGTACGACACCGGCGCAGCGACGCGCACGACCGACCCGAAAGGCGCGGCAGCCATCAGCATTTACGAAGCTACCTATGGCCGCTTGGCGAAGGCGAAGAATGTGGTGAATGGCGCGTACACACGGTATGTCTATGACACTGGTCACAATTGGGTGCAGACCTGGGCAACGATCAATGATGCGACGGAAACGGCGGTGTTAAGTTTGTTGGACGGCGCAAGCCGCGAACGCCAGCACGTGGACGAGCATCCGGGCAGCGCGGGCACGTTGAGTTCGTGGTATCGGATTTATGATTTGATGGGGCGTGTGATCGAGCAATCCAACCCGACCGAAATCAGTAGCATCAGTTGGAACCCCACAGGCGATGACACCGCGTATATTGTCCGCCTGCAAACATACGATTGGAACTATCGCCCACTCGTTACTACGAATCAGGACGGCACGACCCGGCAAATTTCTTACGAAGGCTGTGGTTGCGCGGGGGGACAAACAGAGACTATCACCGATGAAGGGACAGTCGTTATCATCAATGGTCAACCGCAAACCAAAAAGCGGCAGCAGAAAGTGTTTTATGATACCTTTGGGCGCGTGCAGAAGACGCAATTGCTCAACTGGGAAAACGGCACGCCTTACACCACGACGGTCAACACGTACAACGTGCAAGACCAGCTTCTTTTCCAAAGAGATTTCAAGCAGGATACGACGCCGACTCAGGACGCAGAGACCACTTGTCCCTCTTCAACCACCTGTCAGCGTACCAAGCTGGTCTATGATGGCTATAGCCGCTTGAAAGAACGCTGGCTACCTGCGTTCTGTACGGCTCCCAGCGCCGGCTCGACCGCGTGTACGGAAGCTACGCCCTATGTCAATTATGAGTACAACAATGACGACACCGTCTGGCGCATAACAGACCCGCGCGGTGTCAAGGCCACGCATACTTACAACAGCCGACATTTGGTCACGAACATTGCATACGATGCGCTGCCGAACGCGGTCTTGCCCGCCCCACTACCGTCGCGTCCGATTCCCTCGGCCAGCGTTGCTTTCGGCTATGATGCGGCGGGCAATCGCACGTCTATGGATGATGCGCCGGGCAACGTCAGCTATACCTACAACACTCTGAGTCAATTGACCGCCGAAACGCGCACCTTCGATCAAGGTGGCGTCACGCGGATATTCACACTGCAATACCAATACAATCTGGCCGGGCAATTACAACAAATTACTGACCCCTGGAACGCCACCGTGACCTATCAGCGGGATAAAACCGGGCGCGAAACGGGGCTGACGGCGACTGGCTACAAAGACCAGAATCAATGGACGAATCGGGATGTCACGACCTTTGCCAGCAATATCAAATACCGCGCCTGGAATGGCCTCAAAGACTTCAGCAATGGCAGCCCCATTGGCAACGGCAGCTTTGCCCTGGGGTACGACAGTCGCTTGCGCCTGACGAGCTTTACCGCCGCAGGCCGCCCCACGGAACACGATTACTATAATGACGGGCGCGTCAAAGAAGTGCGGGATTTATTTTATGGCAGCAACTTCCTGCGCAAGTATGAATACGATCAGTCCGCGCGCCTCACCAAAGCGCATGCGGGCGGCACAGCACAAACAGCAACCAGCCCCTATTCGTTAACTTACAGCTATGACGAATGGGGCCACACGACTGGGCGGACAGGCTCAAATTGGAGTCAGGCGCTGGCGAACTTCAGCACCACATACACCAACAGCCACGATAACAATATGCGCTATGATGCCGCCGGGAATGTCAAAAACTATAGTGCGCCCGGTACGGATGACGGGTACACGCACTATGACGCGACGAACCAGCAATTCACGCAAATTGTGAGCGGGACTGGCCTCATCGCCCGCGTGCGAGAAAATTACTCCGATGGCGACGGGCAAAAGGTCTATTACAAAACGAATGATGGCAGCCTGGTCAATGGCAGCTACACGCAGATCGGCAATTACTACTATATCCGTTCCAGCGTGTTGGGCGGTGCAGTCGTCGCCGAGTACAACGATTATTTTGGGTTTTCATTTACGGACAGCCTGAGTTACGTCTACCTGCAAGGGGAACAACTTGCCTTGCAACGCGGCGCACATCAGACGACAGGAGAAAAGTATGTGGTCTGGACGTACAAGAACCCAGTGGTGGGCAGCTATCTGGCACAATACCAACTGAACAACAGCAGCGGCCAGCCCGTGACCTATCCCTACGGCGAGTTTGTCACGGATCCGCAAGGGTCTTATGTGGGATTAGCAGAGTCCCAACCCATCAGTATCCCGGAACCGTTCACGTTTGTGATGGGGCAATCCATTGACAGCACAGGCAAATGCTATGCGGATTATGTGGAGACGCCATGTACGGTGGTGCAAAAATGGATCAATTCGGGCGTGGGAGAGCATGCGCCATGGGATCCGTATGATTCGAGATATAACCCGAATACTGGGCAACTCGAGCTTGTACGGTTCACAGTTGACTGGGACAATGGATTCTCCGGGTTCGTCCCCCTTGGTGCTAAGTTCGGTAACTCACCAGGTGCTTGGTATGACCCAAGTTCGAGAACCGAAGGAAGGTTACGCGACAGTATTAAATCACGCCAAGCCATGAGAATAATGGGGATGTCAAAAGCAAATACAATTCCTTGCTTACAATCGCTTGGCGTACTTTTTCAAAACTCAAGTGCTGTCGAGAGGGCAGAAGATATGATGGATAACGTGATCGAACCAATCAGCAAAGAAACTGGTGTTCCGGCAGCTTTGCTTGCAGCAGCGGCAATTCGAGAAACGGGTTTTACAAATGCGAAGCAGGTTAAAGGAAAAGGAAGAGGATATCTACAGATTGACTTAGGCTATCATCCAGAAATAACAGAAAAACAAGCATTGGACCCTGTATTTAATTTTACGTTTGCAGCAAAGGGGCTCAAAGCTGTTTATGATGCGGCGATAGGAATGGGATACAGCTCGACTGTTGCCTGGGGAGCAGCGCTCCACGCTCACAATAGCGGAGGTTCTTGGAAAGATCATCTTTCTGGTGCAACAGATACTGATTTGTCACCGCTAGACGTAGGAACGATCAAACGAAAGTCGGGGCAAAAAGATAAGCAAGGCAAAGATATTAAGGTTGCGGACTATGTCACGACCGTTTGGGCTATCAAAAATAATTGTTTTTAAGTCAGTATGGAGAGATCAAATGCATTTGCGTTTAGTATATTGCTTATTTATTGCCTCTTTATCTATAACCGGCGTGGCAGGGATAGCTAGCGGGAAACCCGCGAGGAATATTAGGCTTGAGCAAGCAATTCAGTCTTATTATTTGAGTAATCACAAATCTAATAATCTTGTTCTCAAATATCTTCCTGCCTACACCGATCTAAACAACGATGGGAGAAAAGACGCAGTTGTTTTTATTTTTGGAGACTGCGGCGCAACGGCTTGTCCATTACTAATTGCCACCTTAACTAAAAAAGGATATCAAGTCATATCCGAACTGCGGCCAGTCCGCACTCCAATCTGGGTTTCTCAAAGACGAAGTAATGGCTGGCACAATATCGTGGTAATGGAAGGAGGGACTGCTAATGATCAGCCTTTCCGCTCAGTATATCGCTTTGATGGCAAATCCTATGTGGAGGATACTAATGATACGGGGAAGCGCGGGAAACTTTTAATCGGAAAGAATGTTAGCCCACTTGATGCGATTCCACTGAAAATAGAAGGCCGATAGCGCGGTATTTGGTGGTCGCATAACCGCCGACCATCAGATAACCGGCTGCCAGTTGAAAAGACTCAACGGTTCTTCGAAGTCAGCGTTCCAGTTGCATCGCGTCCTTTCTGTTGGTAAGCAGATTCCACCATCTTCCAGGCCGCACTCAACCGCGCGGTCAAACTTTGTTGCTGCCAAAACGAGACTTGGAAAGAACGAGGCATATTTTCTCTCGGCGCGCGTCTTTCCCCTCCACACACATTCGTTTGGTCTTGGTTGTTACTGACTGGGTCCCTCGCCCTCCGCCCCCTACCGATTTGACGATGTGGCAAAATCGTAATCCTTTCGCGGGCAAAGTGCTGATTGAATACGACGGCATTGATACGGCATTGCGCACGACCTGATCGAGGCGGGCATTGCTAGAGAAGACATCCTGTTGAATATGTATGCCACGCCGCGTCCGTTGCCGGAAAAGCTGGCAGCGTAAGCTCGAGACAGGAGAGCAGTTTCAGAATGAGTGAAGGGCAGAAGCCGCTACGCCCACGGCAGAAAACTGCTCGCGGCTTTGGCCCCTACTTTTACTGGCGCGGCAATCGCACGATGACGCGGCGTTACAGCGTCGTCAACGGCGTGGCGGGCAGCTACACCGAAACGCAAGCCGATTACAACGTCACCGGCACGCTCGCCAAAACGCGCGATGCACTGAGTCACGAAACAAAGTTGTTCTACGACGATGCGTTTGCGACCTACGCGGACGATACGAACAACACCGAAACCACTTACAACGCAGCCACGAAAACCTGGGCCTATCCCACGCAGGTGCAAGACCCGGACAATTTCTCTTCGTATGTGAAATACTGGTATGACACGGGCGCACCAACGCGCTCGACGGATCCGAAAAGTGCGGCGAGTATTAGCATCTACGAGACCACGTATGGCCGGTTGGCGAAGGCGAAGAATTTGGTCAACAACGCTTACACGCGCTATGTCTACGATGCGGGACACAACTGGGTGCAGACCTGGTCAACCGTCAACAACACGAGCGAAGAAACGGCAGTGTTGAGTTTATTGGACGGCGCGGGCCGCGAACGCCAACACGTAGACGAACATCCGGGCAGTGCGGGCACTTTGAGTTCGTGGTACCGGATTTATGATGTGATGGGGCGCGTGATTGAGCAATCCAACCCCACCGAAATCAGCAGTGTCAGTTGGGCACCAACCGGAGATGACACCGGTTATGTCTACACGCGCCAGGACTATGATTGGAACCATCGTCCAACAATCACCTACAATCAAGACTATCCGGGGAATTCCAATAGTAAGCGGGAAATCACCTACACGGGTTGTGGCTGCGCGGGCAGTTTGGTCACGACCTTCAAAGATGAAGTCGGACGCAGGCAGCGCGTCACCGCCGATTTTTTAGGGCGAGCCTACAAAACGGAAATTCTGAATATGGAGGGGACGCCGTACTCGACTGTGACGAAAACCCTCAATGTCCGCGATCAAGTCTCACAAGTGCAGGAACTGGCGAATGCCAGCGGCATCAGCCAAAATTCTTATTTCACCTTTGATGGCTATGGGCGCTTAGCTACCAGTCAGAAACCGATTGAGACGATGAGTAACAGCTATCAATACAATGCCGACGATACCCTCAGCAGCATGACAGATGCACGAGGCGCGACGACCACATATAGCTACAATGCCCGCCATTTGGTGACGAGTATGAGCTATACTGTTGGAAGCTCTGGTGCGACGACGACCAACGGTGTGACATTCCAATACAATGAACTGGGAGAGCGCACCGTGATGGATGACGGGCCGGGCATTGTCAATTACTACTATAATCAACTAGGGCGTATGACTACGGAAGTCCGCACCTTTGATCTCGCAGGAGCGCCGACCACGCCGTTCACGATTACTTATGGGGAATACAATCTGGTCGGACAGATCAAGAAAATCAAAGACCCCTTCAATGACGAAGTGAATTACAGTTACGACAAAACCGGACGCTTGGCGAGCATTATTGGCGCGACGGCCTTTGCGGGCATTGCCAACTACCCGTATTTGAGCACGGTCAGCTATCGCGCCTGGGGCGGTATCAAAGACGCCCGCACCTATGATGCACGGATGCGTGTCACCAACTTCAACGGCTATTTTGCCGTGAACTATCAATACGATCTTTCCAGCAAGCTCACCTACGCCGAACAATTGGGCAGCGAGCCTTATCATCAAGGCTTCACTTACGATCACGCAGGGCGCTTGACGGGTGCTACGACGCCCGAAATCAACGCGCCCAGCCAATACATCTGGACGCAAGGAAGCCCGCCCAATGGCTTACCGCCCGGCTACAAAATCAGACCCTTCAATGCCACCATCAGCTATGATGAGTTTGGCAATCTCACTGGACGGGACAATCATTATTGGCACGATTCGACGGTGAGCACGCAACCACATCAGACCTTTCAAACCACGTACGAAAACGGGCGCGCGAAAAAAGACAATGTGCCTGGGCGTGTGACGACCAATAACGTCAACCAGACCTGGACGTATAACGCCGCTGGCGAAATCACCCACGACACAACCACCGCGCAACAATATGATGTTGTTGGTCGTTTGACGAAAACGCAGGACGCAACAATGCCAACATCTTCAGTACGCACACGTTTGATGGCGACGGGCGGCAAGTGAAATTCTACCAGCAAAAGCCCGATGGCACGACGGAAACACGCTACCGCGTGTACAGCAGCGTGACGGGAAAGTTGTTGACCGAAATTGATACGGCAGGCCAGAAACTCGAAACGCATATTTACTCGCCCAACGGACAGCATCGGCAAATGAAGTCTTACACCGTGTATTATTCGGGCGGTGGCTCCACGACTTACCCGGACACGGTGGTGGGAGAGTTTAGCGACCCGCTGGGCACACGCAGCCGCCAATGGGAGCGGCAGACGAACAGCTATCGTGATACGCACATCAGCCCGGTCGGCGTGCCAATGGAAGCGATCAATTGGCAAGTGCTGAAAGATCGGTTTGTGAATGGGATTGCGGCGCAGATTTCCTATGGACAATCGCAGGCCGTGTATTATCCTTATATGCGCGATATTGTGGAAGACCCCACAAATCCGGGACGGGGTTGTTCATTGGATGGGCAAAAGATCAGTTGCGCGAAAGTCGCACAATATGCTCGTCAAGGAGCTATTGGGTCCATTGGAGTAAGTGCCCCTACAGGGGTAATTCACGGCGATGGCTGGGCAATAGGACGAACGACAGACCCAGATGCCGATAATCTGAATCAAGGATACTTAATGAGTGTAGAGAAGCTTGGCATTGATGTCGGCGACTCTGGTGAACAATCAACGACTACGAAGCCACCATGTATAACACCACTTTGGATTGCAAATAATCCCAATTGGATACCTTTTTACCGACATGCTTGGTATGAGACTGTTGAGTCAGGAGATAAGAAGATTGAGCATGGTGGCTGGTTATTTTATGACAGAAAACAGAATCAAACGTATCTTTATATGGCTGGGCCAGGAGGCAAAAACTCGATGCCAAACGAGCCTGAAGAGTTCCGTGCACTCCTTTCACGCTTTGTAAAAGAAGGAAATGACATGGCGTTTATTGGAGCCTTTCATACTCATCCTGGTGGTGACCCGAATTACGGTCGAACTGATCCGGGAAACCTAGATAGGTCAATTAAAGAGTCATTTAGTCTAGGTGGCATTGGGCTTATCATCTACGGGGTCAACTTAACTTATGGGGCAGATGGTTATGCAAAACCGCATATCTCGTTCTATGATCGTGATGGGCTAGTAATAAAGGAGGGGGATCTAAAATTGAATCAATGTATTCCGTTAGACCGCCCTATATTGAAGATCCAACAATGATATTAATATTATGAGAAGTCGAAAAGTATTTTCGTTTTATTTTGCTTTATGCTTTTTCATATTCATATCTTGCTCTAGGGATAGCATCAAGACTCGTAACTTGAATGCTGCCCCTACCAATTCTTCTCCAGAGCAAGAGATATCTACTCAAGAGATCACTGAAAAAATCGTTTTACGTGAAATAAGCGAGCGTATCTCAGGGACATCTATAAAAAATCTTAAGGAACAGAAACTTCAATTACATTCAAGCGAGATTCGCTTCTGGATAGGTGATTCTCTCACTCCTTTACAGGGAATAATCTTAGAGCAGAAAGGCGATGAGTGGGCAGGGATGTATCTTGCACCTGTCGAGAGAAAATCCACCAAAATTCCCCCTCCCCGTGCTCTTCTACCTCCTAAGGATGGGTGGAGAGCATTGTGGAAGAAACTGGAGAACCTTGGTATTTTTGCTCTACCAGATGCTGAAGATGTGGGCGCTAATTCTTATTACTCAGATGCCCCGATTGTGTTGATTGAAATCAGCACCAATGAATCCTATAAAAATTATATGTATGTTGGATTTACGACAACAGAGAATTTAGTGGCAAAGAAAGTGAAAACAATAGTTGATACAATACTAGATCAATTCAGTTTGAAGCCGTTGGGAAAATAACTAATAGAGAAAAACAGCTTAGCCACGCCTTGATCTATTGGTTTTCTTTGAGAATTTTGTTACTTCTCGACCGTCTCCTGCATAAGATTCTGCCTGTCGCCAACGCATCCGGGGGCGGCAGGCTCCTTTCCTTTTCCCGGCCTTTTCCTTCGCCTCGGTCACGAACAACCCGCCTACTTCTTTTTCTTTCGGAGGATGAATCCACTATGAACGCCTTAGAAAATCGGCAATTGGAAATGTTGGCGTGCGTGCGCGATTTTGGGGTCGCACGTGCCAGTGACTTTGCGGCAGGGACTCTGGGGCAGGAACTCTTCACCAGTCTGACTTCGCAGCGCAATGAAGCGATATCTGGCAGGCGTGATGACAAAATAATCCTCCCCCTCCACGAGATATTTTCCGGCACACTGTCCCTCATTTTCGTTTGAGAGTGCTTGCCTATTTCCTTTGCCCAATGCCGAATTGATCGCCGGTGCGAATCGGTCTGCCGTTGGCAAAATCAATTTCCAACATTTTTTCGCTGTGAACCGGACGGCCTTCTTCATCGCTGAGTGCGACGATGAGTTGCTTCGATTTTGTCTCGAAGACTTCGCCCGTTGACGGATAGGCAAACTTGCCGTCAATGCTGAACGTGATCCAGCCGGGTTGTTCGCGCAGCTTGAGGCTCTTGATTTGCTTGGGTGGCATTTGCGTGATGTCGAAGATGTGCATGCTTTCGTTGTGGCCGTCGCAGAGCCAAATCTCGGTTTCGTCGGGCGTCATCCCGATGCCGTGACTCGGACAGCCGTGCCGTTTGACGGGGCCTTTCAGATAGCCGTTTACTTCGATGCGATAGAGCTTCTTGCCCGTTTTCAACCCGCCGATTTCAAAGCCGAGCAGGTTGTTGACGTTCACAAACACGAGCGATTGTTTGCCGTTGACCGTGAACGGGCGAATCATATCGCCGAACGGGCCAACGGTCTTCGGAGCCGTGTGCGTCGTGGGATCAGCGACGTAGAGCAACGGCGATTTCAAACCTGCCAAATACACTTCTTTGCCGTTCGCGCCGTAGATCGTGTTGTGCGCGCCAGAGTTGGTGACGATCTTTTT
>CAZWAK010000129.1:0-22349 GCA_964631865.1 uncultured Heliobacteriaceae bacterium
GCTGCGAAGCCCCTAAATATGGGCACGACCACCTGAATTCTCAGAGAGCCAACATTTTTCCATCAGGGCTGAAGGCCATCGACACGCCATCCGTATTGCCTTGCAGCGTGCGAATGAGATTACCGCTGCCCGCATCCCAGAGCTTGATGGTATCGTCTTCACTTCCTGATGCCAGCATTTTCCCATCGGAACTGAATGCTACGGATAACACTGCTCGGATATGACCTCTTTGAATTAACAGCTCTGGGGACTCTATTTGCTTTGGTGTACTGCAAGCTGAAAAATACACTAAACCGACTATCAAACCTGTTGCAGTGAGTGACAGAGTCTTCATATTACCTCTCCTGTTGTGGTCTCCTAAAATTGGACAGTAGAACCGTCCAAAACCACTGTTTGGGTTGAGCCATACATATGTTTTCCGTTAATTGGAAATGGCATTATCGGTAAAACTGAAATTGAATTCTATACGGATTACAGCACGTTGACAAATTAGGTAGCGCCACAAACAATTGTGGAGTGGCCATATTTTGAAAAAGTGACAGGTTTTTTTGTCTAAAGTCAAATGATGTAGCGAGCGGCAAAGATCGTTTGTTTACGTTGAGCGAACAGTACACGCAGTTGGAAAAACGCTTGCAGGAGTTGTATCAGCAATGGGAAGAGGCGTTAAATAACGGATAGATGAAATTGACTGGAGGATCAAGCAACGCGCGGCAAGCGTTCCCGTTCACGCGCCGCAGCCTTTTCTGCGCGTATTTGATCCCAAACGCGGTCGAGGATTTCTTCATCTTCGGGCGAAAGATCAAGCTCCGGCGCACCGAGTTCATAGCCATCGCGACGCGCGGCTTCTTCTGCTGCGCGCTTGATGGCGGTGCGTTCCTGGCGAAGTTCTAAATAATCTTCATACGTGGCTTGCGGATTGATGTCTCCCGACAGTCGCAATTCTTCAAATTGGGCAGGGGTGAGATTGTCGCTTAGGCTGTAGCGCATGGTTATTCCTCCGGCAAGCCTTTTTCTTTTCGGTAGGCTCGCAACACCGCCATCATACTGCTATCGTCTGCCAAATCAAAGACCATTGAACGTTCCGAACCGTGCTGCTTCCACCAAGCTTGTGCGCCGCTGAGAATCACATCATTGATCGTTTGGGATTGCGACAGGTGAAAGGGAAGAAACCGCTTTTCATTGCGTAAGAGAGCGTCAAACCCGAAACGCCCCCAAGTGTAATAGCCGTTATGCGACGTGTCGCGCACATCTCCGGCGGCCCATAACTCGAAGCGTATAATCCCCAAAGATTGCGCCCCTGAAACCTGCCTGCAAAAAGCGCGTATCCCCAGGCCTTGCCCGCCTTGCCCAACAGCGACGCGGACTTCGTGAATGTAGGCGAACAACTCGCCCTGCGCATCACACCGCACGCTGGTTTCATAGACCTCAAAGCGCGTTGAGTCATCTACCGCCAAATAGAGCCAACCTTTCTTCACGCGCACAGAGACGTTCACGGTCGCGCCGTCCAACGCTCCGGCCAAACACGCCAGATCGTCATCAGCCGGACGAAAGCCAAACATTCTTTCCGTAAATTCTGCCGCGCCCGGTTCGTACTTGATGTTGATGCCTTTCACGGCGACAGATGGTAGCATGTGCTCGCGCGATGACCAATCAAACGCCTGGTCGCGCAACATTCCAACAATCAGCAAAGGAACTGCTATTGACAAAGAGCAGGTTTGGGGTTTCATCCGTTGCCGCTTACGCCACAGCATGATTGTCCTGATGGAGTCAGCCGAGAAGCTTCCAAGCCACAACCCACAACCCCATTCGTGTCCATTCGTGGAATTCGTGGCGAAATGTTCCTCGCCTTCCGCATTTTTTCCTGCAAGAGATTTTTCCGCTTCCGTTCAGCCATTGTCCGGCGCAACTCAGATTCGCCGACGCCCTTTTACATCACAATTTCAGACCAGCGCCGCAGGCACAATGCCTGTCGCTTTTTTTCGTGGAGAAACCTATGCAACCGAAACTCAAAATCACTTTGGCCGGGCTGCTCGTGATGGCGTGTGCCGCCGTGACGTGGGCGACCATCACGCAACGCAAACCTGTCCCACCAACCGTCAAACCAACTCCGATCAAAGCCCTCCCGACCCAATCTACACAGGGCGAATTGACGATTTACGACAAAGAAGGCAAGCCTACGGGCGCGTGCCCGCTCAAGCACACCAATGTCAAAGCCGACATCAGCGGCTTCCTCGTCCGCGCGACCGTGACGCAGGAATTTGAAAACACTGCCGACCACAAAATCGAAGCCGTCTACACCTTCCCGCTGCCACAAAACGCCGCCGTAGACGATATGACGATGCTCGTCGGCGGACGCACGGTCAAAGGCAAAATCAAAAAGCGCGAAGAAGCGAAACAAATTTACGAAGATGCGCGCCGCAATGGCAATGTCGCTTCGCTGCTGGATCAGGAACGCCCGAACATCTTCACGCAATCGGTGACGAACATTATGCCGGGCGAGAAAATCAAGATCGTGATTAGTTATGTCGAGACGCTGAAATACGAAGACGGCAATTACGAATTCGTGTTCCCGATGGTCGTCGGCCCGCGCTACATTCCGGGCAATGCGATCAGCAAACAAGGTGGCGGCTGGGCGAATGACACCGACCGCGTGCCCGACGCTTCGCGCATCACGCCGAACGTTGCCAAACCAGGCACTCGCGCTGGTCACGACATTTCGGTCGAAGTTTCGCTCGACGCGGGCGTGCCGCTCGACAACCTCGTCAGTAAAACACACGAAGTCGAAATCGCGCGCAACGGCAACAACAAAGCCGTCGTGAAGCTCAAGAATCAAGCCACGCTGCCGAACAAAGATTTCATTCTCAAATACGATGTCGCGGGCAAGAAGATCAACGACGCCGTGTTGACGCACAACGGAACGAATGGCGGCTTCTTCCAAGTGATTTTGCAACCGCCGGATCGTCCAACGAATGAACAGATCACGCCGAAAGAATTGGTCTTCGTACTCGACACGTCGGGTTCAATGTCCGGCTTCCCGATTGAAAAAGCCAAAGAAGCGATGAAGCACGCGATTGACGGCCTCAATCCACGCGACACGTTCAATCTGATCACCTTCGCGGGCGACACGCACGTGCTGTTTCCGCAGCCTGTTTCCGCAACGCCGGAGAACTTGCGGCTCGCGCAAAACTTCCTCGCAGATCGGCGCGGCGGCGGTGGCACGGAGATGATGAAAGCGATTCGCGCGGCGCTCGATCCGACCGCTTCGCAGGAGCACGTGCGCATCGTTTGTTTTATGACGGACGGTTATATCGGCAACGAAGACGAAATCATCGCGGAGGTCAAACGGCATCCGAAAGCGCGCGTCTTCAGCTTCGGCATTGGCTCGTCAGTCAATCGTTTTCTGCTCGACAAAATGGCGCAGGCCGGGCGCGGCGAAGTCGAATACGTTGCGCTCAATGATGACGGCTCGAAGGCGGCGAAACGGTTTCACGAGCGCGTACAAAACCCGCTGCTAACGGACATCGAAGTGGATTGGGGCGGCTTGCAAGTGGCTGAAGTCTATCCGAAACAAATCCCTGATCTGTTCAGCGCGAAGCCGCTCGTGTTGACGGGCAAATACAAAGCTGCGGGGCGCGCGACGATTCGACTGCGTGGCAAGCAAGCGGGGCAAACATTGACGCGCGAAATCGCGGTGGACTTCCCGGCTTCGCAGCCGCAACACGACGTACTCGCCACGCTCTGGGCGCGCACGAAGATTGATGATTTGACGATGCAAGACCCTGGCAATCCTGAACGACTCGACTTGCGCGAATTCATCACCGCGCTCGGTTTGCAATATCGCTTGATGACGCAATACACGTCGTTCGTCGCGGTCGAAGAAAAAATCATCACCGATGGCACAACGCCGCGTCGCGTGGATGTACCCGTTGAGATGCCGGAAGGCGTGAGCTACGAAGGTGTGTTCGGGCGGGAACGCGAAGAGCAAAAACTGCAAAGCGCCAGCGGTATGATGTATATGCAATCTATGCCGATGACCGCAGCCAAGCGCGCGTCGGGCGCTCCTCAAACACAAATGGTTGTGCCGATGCCGATGCCAACGCCGCCCCCGCCCACGAAGCTGGAGGAACGTGCGGTCGAAAAGGCGAAGCCCAGTGCGGACGTAGCGCGCAATCAGCAAGCCTCTCAGTCGGCCTCGAAACTGCATCCGTCCATCGCGGCAGTCATCGCAGGCAATAAACACGCGGCTTTCGTGAGCAAGGGCAAGGCGGAGATTCAACTCTGGCTGGTCGAAAAGAATGCCGCGAATATTGCGCAACTCAAGCAACTCGGTTTTGAAGTGACGACCGATCCGAGTGGCTCGAAGCTGATTATTGGCAAGATTGCGGTGGAGAAATTGGCGAAGCTGACGGAGCTAAGTTTCGTACGTTTCATCGCGCCATATTCGCGGTAAAGTTGAAACCACGGAGAGTACGGAGTTTTTTTGACAGGATGGACAAGATTGATGACAAGATTAAGAGGATTGTTCTCGTAAATCTTGTGGCAAATCTTGTTCATCCTGTCTCATTTTTCTCCGTGGTTAAGTTCTTCTCGCCACGCCGCGATACATCTCGCCTAAAATGCGTGGCGCGTTCGCCATCACAAAGCGATCCAGCGTCACGATGACAAAGCCCGCCTTTTTGAGCAAGACATCCATCGCCCGGTTCATATTGCAGCCGCAACCGACGATCTTTTGCAGCGGATTCAAACGATCCTGCCACACGGCAGTCTTCGCATCAGCGCTGCGCCCGTGCTCGCAAAATAACAACTTGCTATCGGGCTTCAAGACACGCTTCATCTCAAGCAAAGCCGCGCCAACATTGGCGATGGAACACAACGTCCACGTCGTCACGACCGTATCAAAACTCGCATCGGCGAACGGTAATTTGCCGCCCGCATCCAGTTGCACTTGCTCGACGGGAAAGCGCGCTTTCGCAATCCGTTTTTGCACCATGTCGGGGCGAAAGTTTTCGGCATCGAGCGCCGTCAACTTCGTCACCGCTTCCGGGTAATAGCGCAGATTCAAGCCCGTGCCAAAGCCGATTTCCAACACATTGCCGCGCGCCTGCGCGAGCGTGATTTGCCGTTGTTCATTGGCTTCCGGGCTGCCGAGCGCCCAATCCAGCATGCGGGGAAAGATGTAGTTTGCATAAATGCCCATACAAACAAAATAGACAGGATTTACAGGATTCACAAGATCACAAAATCATCCTGTCCATCTTGTCAATCCTGTCTACTGCACTGTCTGATACAGCGATTGCCACGAGGCTTGCAGCAATTCGTCAATGCGTTGCCAATCGGCTTCGCTGACGCCGCCTTGTTCCGCTTTCTGGTCACGAATCAACATGGCTTCGGCGCGCAGCCGCGCGTGTTCGGCGAATTTCTCGACGGGCATTTGATAAATCGCGGCGGGCAATTCGGCTAACGAGCGATCCAAATCGGCGCGCGAGTATTGGTTGCGCTCACGGTGAATGATCCACCATTCGAGTTCGAGTTTGGCAACTTGATCTACGTCAAACGCAATGTCGCTCACGCCCCGAATCGCGCCGTAATATTTGATCAGATTCGGCAAGGCTTTTTCGTAATCGCTGCGCCCGCGTCCTTCTTTGAAGACGAACGCGGCCTTTGCGGCTTGAAACGCCACCGCATTCGAGCGCAACAGCGGCAGGCGATATTGCTTGCGCAACAATTCGGCCAACTGCCCGAACAACGCGAGCCGTTCTTTGTCGTAGTACGACCGCCACATTGCGGTTTCAATCCGCGCGACTTCTTTCGCGTCAAATGCGCGCAAGCTGGTTTGGCGCGGGGCAAACAAATCAATGCCAGCCCACACGAGCAAGGCCAGCAACACTGCGCCCGGCACGAGCCAGCGCGTTTTCGGGCGCTTCCTCGCTTGTGTGGTGACGGGTGTCCGCGCGTCCATTGTGGTAGTGTCCATCGGGTTTTCCTCCAAATCAGGTTTCTATCTGGTATTACGCGGAAACGATAGCACTGGATTGGTCAAGCCGAGCCGTTAGCCTGCCAGGAAGCGATCCTGCCCGGCTTTGAGCAATGTCAGCGCGGTGTGTTGCTCTGGCGTGGGCAGTTCGGTTTCGAGCTGTTCGATGAGCGAACGCAATTGTCCTGCGTTCACGACGGCCAGGTTGTACGCAAGTTGCGTGAGCTTTTCCTGCGCGCTGCTATTGAGTGCGTGAACGATGGCCATGACGGTTTCACTCGGCGGCGATTGCCCGCTGAAGGAAGTGACATAAAAGTCCAATTCGTGGCTCAGGGTCATCCAATAATAGCTCAGCATATGCGGCGTCAACGACCGCAGCATCTCCCACGCCATCTCGCCTTCCTGCAAAATCCAGAAGAAGGCGAGGTAATGCTGCCGCGCCGTAAAATAATCGTGGTTGTGAAACGAGACGCCTGCGCGCGCTGTGCAACAGGTCGCCGTGCGCCAGAGAAATTCATCCACGCCCAAGCCTTTCTCGCGGCGCTGATAGAGTTGCGTCAACATCCGCAGCCCGCGCAAACCGAGTTGGGAACTGGCCGAAAAATCACGCCGCAATTCACTCGCGCGCGTCAGCAAATCGTCCGCCTTCGCGTGCGTGATTTCTTCCTGCGGTGTGAACAGCACGCCGTCCAAATCGCGCTTGACCGCTGCCAATTCGGGCGCTTGCAGCAAACGATTGACTGTGTCGGTCGTCTTCAAGCGATATGCGTCGCCCGTGCGCTCGACCACGCCCTGCGCGGTCATTTTGTCCAGCAACTCTTCGCAGCGGCCTTCGTCGGACGGAAAGAATGTCTGCGCCGCGCCCTTCAAGGTCAACGGAAAGTTCGCCTCCAACGAAATGCGCAGCAAGGCTTCATCCGTCAGCGCCGCTGCTTGTTTGGAATCGTTCACAACCACGCGCCGCAAATACGCCGCGAGCGACGGACGTTCTTTGCCGAAATCGAAGACGCCCGCGCGACACGCGAGCTTCGCCACCAATCGTATGTCTTCGCGCTTGCCGTACACGTTGCCGTAATCATATTTGACTTTGACGGCGTTGATGACCTGATTGAGCGTTTTGCCGGGCGCGGCGGCTTCGAGCAAATCGGCGAGCGTTTTCTGCCGCACATCGGCGGGCAGGAGCGGCAAGCGAATGTCCTCGAAGAAATATTGCAGCGCATCGCGTTCGGAGTAATTCACGGGCGGCGCGGCGGGCAGCGCAGTCGCGTGGCTGATGACCGTGATGGGCGGCGGCGTGCGTTTGACGACAGGCGGCGGCGGCGCGGGCTGCGGTTGCGGCTTTTGCGTCGTTTTCTCAACGGTGGCGGGCGGCGGCGCGCTTTCGGCGGGCGCTTCCGACGCGGCTTCGCTCACGGCTTCTTCGCGGCGCGGGCGGATCACCTGATACGACGTTTCGAGCAATTCATCGTAGAAGAGAAACTCATCGCACGATTTCGTAAGCAGATCGCTGGTCGAAGCCTTGACGCCGACGCCAATCGTGTACTTGCCGTACTCGCGCGACTTGCTCATCAGCGAAGAAAAATCGCTGTCGCCTGACACAATCACGATGGTGTCAATGTATTCGAGCGTGAACAGACACTCCATCACGTCAATCACGAGCCGTATGTCGGCGCGATTTTTGCCGCCCTGCTGCTGCGGATAGGAATACAACTGCACGAGTTCGACGGCGTTTTCGCGCAGCGCATCGCGGTAGCGCGAGAGCCGCGACCAATCGCCATACGCGCGTTTGATCGTGACGCGCCCGCGCTTTTGCACGGCCTTCAGGATCAGCCCCAGATCGAAGTCGTCGAATTGCTTGTCGGCGCTCAGCGCGACATTCTCGAAGTCAATAAAAACGGCGATTTTGGAATTTGCTACATCTTGCATGCGAGGGGGTATGGACTCTGACTGTCTCGTCAATCTTTCTATAGAAATCAAGCACGAGAATTTCACCGCGTGTCACCCTCGTGCTTGATTTCTATATCACCACTTGCCTCGTCCTGCAAACGTCGCTGCAAGGCTGGGAGTTTGATCGCGCTTTCAATCGCGCCCGACGCCCAACGCATCCGCGACGCGATTGATGTAATTGAACCACGACGCAATCAACGTGATTTGCAAAATCGCCTGATCGTCAAAGCCGACGGCGCGCAAACGTTCGTGATAGCCGGGATGAATCTTCGTCGCGTCTTTGGTGATTTGCACGACATAATCCAGCATCGCGCGTTCGGCTTCTGTGATCGGCGCGGTCATGTAATCGCTTTCGAGCGCGGCGACGAATTCTTTGTCCAACGTGACTCGACGCAGAAACTCTGCGTGCGATTCGATTCAGTAAAAACAGCGATTCGTGACCGACACCATCGTCGCAATCATTTCGTGGTGTCGGCGCGACAACGGCAAATCGGGCGACATCAACACACCGAACGTCGAGAACGCATGATAGAGCGCCTCAGGAATCAAACTGTGCGACGCGACGATGTTCGAGCCTTCGCCGTCTGGGTTCGGATGAATCGGCGTCGCGTATTCACGCGGATATAACGCGCTTTGCTTGTCTGCCGCCGCGCGCACGGCTTCGTTTTCAGAAAAGGGAATCGTTTTGATCCAGGCCATACGATTGAAACTTCAATTCTTCCTTTTTCATTCCTTTTGGATGGAGAAACGATCAATTACTGAATCCCGCGATGAAAAATGAAAAGTGAAAAATGAAGAATGAAAAATGATCGGGTTTAGCTCTTCGGCTTCCGCACTTCCTCGAAACTCTTGCCGTAGGTTTCCTGATACGTCTTAATCGCTTCGTCTTCCGAGGGCAAGCGCAGGCTGTCGGTGAAGCGGTTCATATAGGCGAAATTGCCGCATTGCAACAAGACTTCCAGCGCGCCTTGTGGCGTGAATTCTTTGACCAGCGCGTCATAATCGGCTTTGGTAAGCTGCGCGGGCGTGAGCGAGATTTTACGGGCAAATTTGACTGCCGTAAGTTCACGCGGCGTCAGCGCGGCGTCATCTTTTGCCATTGCCATTAACTTGGTGTGATCAACGTTGAGACGGCGCAAACCTTGCACCTGATGCAACGTTCAATACCGACACCCGTTCACCATCGAAATGGCGAACGACACGTGCAATTTGATTTCACGGCTGACGCTGTTGTACTCGCGCGAGGTTGTCGTGTACGCCCGCCACGCTTTGGTGATGTCCGGCACGAGCAAAAACGCGCGCTGTGAATTGGCGATGCCGATGCCCAAGCCCTGCGGATTGCGCGCCTGGGCTTGCGCGTTGGCGAGCGTTTCCGTCACGGCGCTCATCTGCTCGTCCGACACGATAGCCACGCGAGCGGGCGGGCCGACATATTTGGCCGGATTGACGCGCGCGACGGGTTCTTCGAGCGCCCATTTTTCGACCGGCAAATTCGCGCCTTCGCAATAGCGCAAAAAGTAATTGAAGAAGCAGGTCGTCATCGTCAATTCGACAATTTGAGAATCGTTGAATTGACCGCGCGCGAGTGCGAAGTCAGCTTCATTCAAGCCTTGCACATCGCGCGTCAGCACTTCGGCAAAATGCAGCGCCGCTTGTTCCTGCCGCGTCATTGTGCTGCTGTTCGCTTGTAATGCCGTCAGCAGTTTTTGCCCGCGCTCGCTGGCGCGCAACAGGCGTTGCAGATGCACGGCTGGATACGCGCTGCCGTAAATCTGTGCGATGCGCACGCCCATCGCCATTTTGATTTCGGGCGCAATCGTGCCGCTATACAAATACGCTTTGAAGGTTTCGGCGAACGGCTTCGCGCTCTTGGGCAACAGGGCCAGTCCACGCGCGTAATTCGGAATCCGGCCCGGCTCCAACACGTCTGCGCCTTGGATGAAATCGGCGTTGAGTTCAGCCAGCGGGACGTTCGGTTGAATAGTTTGGTTGGCTTTCGCGGCTTGATTCAGCACATCCAGCGAGACGAGCTTACCTTGCGCGAAAGCCGTTGTCGCAGTGATGAAAAGTAAGAGGGTGATAAGTTGTTTCATAGGTTTTGAGAAGTTGGAGAATGCTTTTCACCGCAGAGGCGCGGAGACATCGCAGAGGAAACGCAGAGAGGGAAACTTTTTCGTCTGTTTCGTTCTTTCCGTGTATTTCGTAATCTCAAAAACCTCTGCGAACCTCGGCACCATCTCTGCGCCTCTGCGGTGAAAAAAGCTAAAAGATAAACCGCACGCCGCCCTGCAACGTGCGCGCTTCAAACGCTTGCGTAGACCTGCCGAAATTGCTCAACGACAAATCCGCATTCGGCAAATACAGATTTACTTGATTGAATGCATTGAAGGCTTCGAGCCGCAACTGCAATTGCTTTTTCTCAAGTACGGCAAACGTGCGTGCGAGCGATAAGTCTACCGCAGAGTAGCGCGGGCCGCGAAATGTGTTGCGCCCCAACGAACCCGATGTGCCGGGCGTCGGAGCAGGGAAGATGCTCGCCGGGAACAAACCCGTCAGGAAATCTGCCCGACTGAATGACGATTTGACTGCGCCTGCCGCCGGAGCGTTCGGGCGATCATAAAATCCGCCGCCCACCGCACCGCCGCCGCCATCGCGGTTGTAATCGCCGCCTGCGTTTGACGCTGCGCCATTCCACACCGAAAACGGTCGTCCCGATTGCAGCGCAAAAATCGTAGCGACTTGCCAACCATTAACGAATTGCGACACGAATTTATTGCTCAGCGTCAGACTCGGCAGCCACATGAATTGCGCTGAGAACCGATGCGGAATATCGAACAGCGACGGCCCGCGCTCGCACCGCAAACAATCAACATTCATTGCGCCTTTGCCCGGTTCGGAATTGTCCGCGAATTGTCCGGTCGAAGTGTCCGACGACGTGTCGAGCCATTTCGACCAGCGATAATTTGCCTGCAACGAAAATTGTCGGGAAAGGTTGCGTCGCACTTCCAACGTCGCTGCGTGATAGCTGGAATTCACGCCGTTCGTCACAAACAACAACGTGCCGAAGTTTGGATTGATGCGGTCTTCGCGCCCGTCGAGCAAATCTCCGGCGAAGCGGTTCACGTCATCAATGCGTTCCAGATTGACGCCGCGCGTGCCGTTGTAGCCGGCTTCGACAATCCAGCCCTTCCACACTTCGCGTTGCAAATTCAAAAACCAGCTTTGACTATACTGCGTCTTGATCGTCGGATTGACGACGAAGCCGGTCGGACGAATCGCGTTCTGTCCCGTCGGCGTGTTGACGCCGCCTTGCGCATTCAATCCGCGTCCGAAATCAGGATTGAAGGGAACCGGAATGCCGTACAGAATGCGCGTGCCAATGCGGTTCGACGGTTGCACAACGCCTTGCAACGCATCCGGCGGCAACGCGCGCGCGCCCGAAATGGATTGGCCGTGATGCGGTTGAAAGGCCAGGCTGAAGCCCGCGCGCACGGATGACTTGCCATCGCCGAACGGATCCCAGGCGAGGCCGAGGCGCGGCGAGAAATTGTTTTTCTGCGGTGTGTACAAACGATCCACGCGCGTAATGCTCGCATTCGCCAGACGTTCGCGGAACGTGTTGCCCTGTCCCCACACGAGGGATGACAAGCGGCCTTCACGCTCGCGCACATCGCCGAAATAATCGTGCCGCAAGCCTAAATTCAAATTGAGTTTAGCGTTGACCTTCCAATCATCCTGCACAAAAAACGCCGTTTCGTGCTGCACAAAATAGCGCGGAAAATTCGTGCGCTCGCCCGTGTTCGGATTCACGGTCAGCGTTTGGCGAAACGGCTGGTCGGCGATGAAGCTGGCGATACTAGTGAAGGTGTACGTGCCTGCATCAGGGGCGGCGATGGACAGCCCTTTGAAGAGCCGCCGATATTCGCCGCCCAAGCGCAACGAATGCGCTCCCCCGTTTAGCATTAAAACGTCGCGCAATTCGTAGGTGCGAATTTTCGTCGCACTATTGAAGAAATCGCCCCAGCCTGCTGTGAAGCCCGTCACCGTGATGTTTGGCACGATAGCGTCATCGTTGCCGCGATTCGTCGAAATCGTCTGGAACGCAAAGCGCACATCGTTCACCGCGCGGTTCAGCACTTTCGTGTGCCCCAGATTCGTGTTGGAAAATTTGCCTGCGTATGCGCCGCGCATTCCGCGCATCACGCGGCCCAAGCCAGCTTGCGCGACCGAGCCGCTGGAACCGCCGTTGTTGTCCGCTTGATCTTCATAAATATACCGCGCGTAAATTTTGTCCTTGCCTGCATTGAACGAATGATCCACGCGCCCCAGATATTGATTGAAACGAATGTAATCATTGATCGTCGTGAACAACGTGCCGTTCGTGGGAATGAATTGCCCGTTGCCGAGGCTCAGACAATTGTTGCTGGCAGCCGTACACGTCGGGACAGTTTGCGGCGCGGGCGCGGCGAATTGGGTGAGCAAACGATTGGCAATGCTATTGGGCGCAGTGCGTGTGACGTAATCGCGTAGTTGCGGCGTTTCGACTTGAAAGCCGCTCACACGACCGGCGGCATTGCGCGTGCCTTCATAACTGCCAAAGAAAAACGTTTTGTCTTTGATGATCGGGCCGCCGACGTTGCCGCCGAATTGATTGAAGACTTGCGGCGGTCGCTGCGTCGCAAAAAAGTTGCGCGCGTTCATCGCCGCGTTGCGATGAAACTCCCACAAGCGACCGTGAAATTCGTTCGTGCCGGTCTTGGTGCGCAGGTTGATGACGGCTCCGTTGCCGCGTCCGAACTCGCTGGAGAAATTATTGGTTTGAATTTGGACTTCTTCGACCGCCTCGATGCTCGGCACAATCGCCGGTTCACCCGAATTGTTGGAATTGGAATTCATCGCGCCGTCCAGCACATAGTTGTTACCGCGATAGCGATTGCCGTTGACCGTGACGACAGGGGAACTGGTTAGTTTTGTAGAGTTCGCCGCGCCGGGAATGAACGTTGCGCCCGCGCTGAGCTTGGTCAGCGCGAACACATCGCGTTGCGGAATCGGCAACTCAGAGACTTTCTGCTTGTCAAGCGTATCGGACACGCGGCCTTCGGTAGCGATTTGCAATTGCGTGGCCGCACCTTCGATTTGGATGACCTCTTGCAATTCGCCGACCTGCAATTGAATTTTCAACTCCGCAGTTTGCCCGACGGCGAGCCGCACGTTTTGTTGCAGGTAGGTTTTGAAGCCATTGTTTTTCAGGCACACGGTGTAGCGTCCGGGTGGCACGCTGGCAAACGTGACTTGCCCATTGCCGTCCGTTGTGCCGATGCGTTTCTCGTTGGTTTCTTCGTTGAGAATGTCGGCATAGGTTCCGGCGATGGGGCTACTGAGCGAATCCGTGACGCTGATTTTGAGCGTGGCTTCAGTGATTTGCGCCGTAACAGGTACGGCAAACACAAACAGCAATAAGCTGACGAGAGAGAGTCGAATTTTCCAGGAAATCATAGGTGCGGGGAAGCTAACACAGCCACGCCAGTCTGTCTTGGACACGAAGATTGAACGTCGCTTCAAACTTTAGTTGCAGCGAGGCGGGCGCAAAATAGAAGGGCAATCGTTGAATATGACTTCACCGCAGCGGCGCAGCGGCAGCGCAGAGAAAACGCAGAGAGTAATTCCTTTTTGTTTGGTAACTACTCAGCCCTGGGTACGCACGCATCCTGCGGGCTGTGGGGTGGAAAGGGGCGGCGCAAGCCAGCCCGCAGGATGCGTGCGTACCCAGGGCTGAGCAGTTACTTTGTTTGTTTCGTTCTTTTCGTGTATTTCGTAATCTCAAAAAAACTTTGCGAAACTCTGCGCAATCTCTGCGTTTTCTCTGCGGTGAAAAAACTCTCTCCAGCCTTACCTCAAGTGAAGATGAGCTTGTATCCCGCGATCAACAAAACAACCGCCAGCAGCTTGGTGATGAACCCGACCGAGAATCGCTGGCTGCCGAGGTAGGAACCAAAAAGACCGCCAACGATTGCCGCTGCTGCGACTGGCAGCGTAAAAAATGGAAGCTGTTTCGTGCTGCTGATATTGCCGAGCAAGCCGGAGATTGAATTGACGAGGATAAAAAGTGCCGAGACCGCCGAAGCCGTTTTCGTCGTTGACCAGCGAAAGAAAATCATCAGCGGCGTCAAAAAGATTCCGCCGCCCGTCCCGGTCAATCCTGACAACAATCCCAACCCTGCGCCCGTGCATAGCGCCAGCGGCGTGCTGGGCGGAGAGATGTTTTGATCGTTTGCTTTCGACGTGAGAAAAAATCGCAGCGCCGAATACAACAGCACAAGACCCACCAGGATTTTGAACCAGCGCGTCGGCAAATTGATGTAGCCGCCGAGGAATGCGAAGGGAATGGAGAGCGCCGCAAACGGCCAAAATCGCTCCCACGAAAAATGCCCCGCGCGCCAGAACTGAAAGGCTGTCAGGCTGGCGACCAAAATATTCAAGACCAATGCAGATGGTTTGATGACAGCAGGCGCGAGGCCAAACAACGTCATCACGGCGATGTAGCCTGACGCGCCCGCGTGACCAACAGCAGAATACAAAAACGCCACCAGCGTAATTGCCAGGCACAAGAAGAGAATTGTTTCGCTAGCCATGCGGCGTGATGCTGACAGATGCTGCTGGAAAGAGTCAATCGTGAGGGCGAGATGTGATGCGGCGACAGCGTGATGGCTTCAGTCGCGTGCCATCACGCTGCCTCAATCAAGGCTTACCTCAAGGCTTGCTCAATGGCCTGCGTGACCTGGCTGCTTGCGGGTTCGTCGCCGCTGGCGAAACGCGCGATGACTTTGCCGTTTTTGTCCACGAGAAACTTGCCGAAATTCCATTGCACATCGCCGCCGAAACCCGCTTCACTGCTGGTCAGGAATTGATAGAGTGGATGAATGTCGTCGCCTTTGACGGAAATTTTGGCGAACATCGGGAATGTGACGTTGTATTTGGTCGAGCAGAAGGTTTTGATTTCTTCGTTTGTGCCAGGTTCCTGCGCGCCGAAATTGTTCGCCGGGAAGCCGAGCACGACGAAGCCCTGGTCTTTGTATTTCGTGTAAAGCGCCTGCAAGCCTTCGTATTGTGGCGTGTAGCCGCAGCGGCTGGCAACGTTGACGAGCAACGCGACTTTGCCTTTGTAGGCGTCGAGTTTGATTTCCTGTCCGTCAATGCTTTTCAGCGTGAAGTCGTGAACAGATTTGGCGTTGGTGTTGGCCGTAGCGGTGGACATATTGGTGGTCTCCTTTGCAGTTGAATTAACGGTTGGTTGTTCGGCTGCACTGGTGCTGCACGCGGTGGCGACAAGCAGCGTGCTCAGCAGCAACGACAATGCGAGGACAAGTTTATTCATTTCATTTCCTCCGGTTGAATTCAGGTTTTGCGGACTTCTTTTTACGCCGAAAGTTTACGTTTGCTGGCGCGGTTCTGTCACAGATTTATGTTGCTCACGCTTGCATCCCCAGCACGCGATTGAGCGCCGCACCGAGCATCGCTGTGCCGCGCTCGCTTGCCGCAAAGCTTTTCAATTTGCCTTCCGCGTCGAACAAATAATACGCCGGAACGAAGCCCTGCTCATTGTGAAACGCATCGCGCAGCTTGTGCAAATTGTCTACGGCGCACGGCTCAGTGATGTCGTAAGTCGTGACAGCTGCGCGCACGGCATCCAGATTCGTGTCGGCTTCGTAACGCGGCATGTGAACGGCGATCACGCGCAATCCGGCATCTTGGAATTGATCGCGCCATTCGTGAACTTTCGGCAGGTTCTCTTTGCAGCTGCCGCAACTGACCGCCCAAAAATGGACGAGCGTCGGCTGGCCTTGTGCGGTTGCGGTCGCTTCGTCAAGGTTGCTGGTCAGCCATTCAGTCGCGCCAGTCAGTTCCGGCATCAGCGTTCCAATTCGCATTGGCATAGCGCAAAAATTCCCCGCAGCAAAAACGCCAGCAACGCATCGGATGACGAACGTTGCTGGCCTGAAATGTAGGATAAACATTGAGCCTGAACGCTTGTCCAGGCTTTTAGCCAAGCGCAATCCGCGCTTGCTAAACTCGTTAGCCGACCTTGAGCGTTTCCTGCCCCGGACGCCATTCGGCCTGGCACAGGCCGCCAGTTTGCAAGGCTTGAATCACGCGCAAGGTTTCTTCGACGGAACGACCGATGTTTAGATCGTGTACGACCGAGTAGCGCAACACGCCATCAGGATCAATCACGAACAAACCGCGCAACGCGATGCCGCGCCCTTGAATCAGCACGCCGTAATTGTCAGCCATTTCTTTCGTGATGTCGGAGGCGAGCGGGTACTTCAAGCCTTCGACGCCGCCCTTGTCACGCGGTGCTTGCAGCCACGCGCGATGCGAATAGACCGAGTCGGTCGAGATGCCGATGACTTCGGCTCCGATGCCTTCAAATTGATCGTACTGATCGCTGAACGCGGTCAATTCGGTCGGGCACACGAAGGTGAAATCCAGTGGATAGAACAGCAAAACCACCCATTTTCCTTTGTAATCAGAAAGCTTCACGTTTTCGCCCAGCGTTTGAATATTCTTCGTGGACGGCAGATTAAAGTCGGGAGCGGGTTGCCCGACTTTGGCTGTAGCTGTAGACATAATTCGTTTTCTCTCCATTCGTAAAAGTTGAAATGATCGGATAGCGCCTTGAACCGCGAGTCGCGTCAGCGCGTTTTGAGTCTTAATTGAAAACTTATATCTGATTTCGCAGAAAGGTTATAACTGGAAATCGTCTGAGTCAAACGCTGTTGCCCTAGCCTAAAAATTACCGCGCTGCCACTCCAACTAAAGTTTGACTTGTCGCTCCATCGCAGGACTCAAGACAGCGCGCCAGGCATGTGGTAGTTTCCAGCCCCACTATTTTTCTACCTGTACAAAAGGTGCGCGACCCGCGCAGAAAGGCTCGATAAACGATGGCGACACCCAAAAAAGTAATAATCCTGGGGACGATTTTGTTGTTGGCGTTAGGCGTATTGGCTGCGCAAGCCAAATGGCGCGCGGCGACCGAGAAAGAATTGACCGCCTTACTGCCCGCGCGTGCGCCCGTTGAGAAAGAACAAATTGAAACCGAGATGCGCACCGCCTCTGGCATCACGAATGGCAAAGGCAAATATTTCGCGGCGGTCGTGATTATCACGGCGGGTTACGCGGCGGAAGGCAAGTACGGTTACTTTCTGACGGCGCAAGTTCCGGTCAAAGTCGGCGATGTATCCCTGCCTGCGGGCGAATATGTGTTCGGGCAGCGCCGCGTAGATCAAACTACTATCGAAGTGAAATTTCACGAAGCCGCGTCCGGCAAGCTGCTCGGCACCGTCAAAGCCACGCGCGGCGCAACTTCCGGCGCAATTCGCTCAATTCTGATTGCGCCTCCCAAAGGCGGCACGGGAAGCTTTTCTTTGGGGCGTTTTTCCTTTCCGTACACCATCTCCGAGTAAGCTTTGCTGGGATGAACTGATAGTGGCGGAGGGGCATAATCCCTTTGGTTTCCGATCAAGTCAGAAGGTACTCGCAGTAATCTGAAAGGCGATCTCTGATCGCGCGGTTGCAGCGGTCATATATCTTTCTTCACTACAAAAAGGAATCACTTTATGAAATCTGTTGTCACGATTTTCCTGGTCGTCGTCTGTCTGGCGAACGTTGCCTGGGCACAATTTGCTGCGACAGCTACCTTGAGCGGGCGCGTCGTTGATCCCGCCGGAGCGGTCATCGTCGGAGCCAAAGTGAACGCGCTGCAAAAAGCGACAGGGATTCAGCGCGACACGGTCACCAACAGCGATGGATTGTACGTGTTCACGAATCTTGCGCCGGGCGAATACGACATCACCGTGGAGGCGACGAGTTTCAAGAAAACCGTCATTAGCAATTTGAGCTTGCTCGTTGGACAAACGATCAATCGTGACATCTCGTTGACGGTCGGCGGCGTGACAGAAACCATCGAACTGGTTGGCACAGTGCCGCTGGTCAATACGTTTTCCGGCACAGTTGAAGGCGTCATTAACAGCAAAGATATTGGCTCTCTTCCGCTCAACGGGCGCAATTATCTGGAACTCGCGCTGTTGATTCCGGGCAATGTGCCTGCGCCGAATTTTGATCCGACCAAAACGAGCAGCGTGATTATTTCTTCCGCCGGACAACTCGGTCGTGGCGGCAACATCACGATTGACGGCACGGACAACAACGACGATGTCGTGGGCGGCCCGCTGGTCAATATTTCGCAGGACGCCGTCGCCGAATTTCAAGTGGCGACGAATCGCTTTTCGGCAGAACTCGGACGCTCTGCCTCGTCGGTTATCAACGTTGTGACCAAAGCGGGTACGAACGAAATGCACGGCTCGTTTTCGTTCTTCGAGCGGGATCGCCGCTTACAAGGTTTGCCCGCAACGTACAATCGCAGCAACAATGAAAAGCCGCCGTTTGATCGGCAACAATATGCCGCGACGTTGGGCGGGCCGTTGAAGCAGGATCGGGCGTTTTGGTTCGGCGCGTTTGAGTATCGCAATCAGGATGGCGCGGTGTTGGTCGGGCAACGCGATGTCGCCGCGCGTCAGATTCGTCGCACGTTTGCGCCCGCGCCGCTCGACGATTTGCTTGCTTTGGTGCGCGGTGATTGGAACGTGAACAATGACAATCAACTGAATTTCCGCTATGCGATTGAGCGCATCAACGCGACCGATGCGACCAAGCTGGATCGCGCGATTGGCTCGGCTTCGCAACGGCAAAATCTGCGCAATAATCATCAGGCGTTTTCGACGAATTGGACGCGCACGTTTTCGCCGCGCGTACTCAACAGCTTGAATTTCAGCGTCAATAATTTTGAGAACGTTACGAATCCCCTGACGAGGGGGCCGCAATACACTTTCCCTTCGATTCAGGACGGCGTTTCGTTTCGCGTGCCGCAGGAAACGCGGATGAATCGGCTGCAATTTTCGGATGCGCTGTCTTACGTGCGTGGTCGGCATACGTTCAAGTTTGGCGGCGATGTGCAGCGCGTTGATGCGGGCTTTGACCTCGCTGTCTTTCAGCAGGGGCGCATTGAATTTGTGCAGGATTTTGCGCAGGCGGATTTCAATGGCGACGGTCGCGTGGATGACGGCGATTTGTTGTTTGCCGTGACGCTGCGCAGTTCCAAACCGACGCAATCGTTGTTGCTGCCGGACACAGACAATAATCATCTGGCGTTGTTTGCGCAGGACGATTGGAAGGTGACGCGCCGCCTGACGCTGAATTTGGGACTGCGGTATGAACTGGATACGAACCTCAATAACAACAGTTGGTACGCGAATCGCAATCCGCTGGTGCAATCGTTTTATCGCGGCGAGCGCAAACGCGACACGAACAATTTTGCGCCGCGCTTTGGCTTCAATTGGGCGAACGACAGCGGGCGGTTCAGCGTGCATGGTGGCTACGGGATTTATTACGACCGCATCACGTTGCAGATCAATTCGCTGGAACGCGGCTTAGACGGGCGCGCGTTGGCAATTGAAGTGCGTGCGGGCAATGCGCTCAGTGATCCGACCGGCGCACCGATCTTCATCAACCCGGCGACGGGTCGTTTTCAACCGTTCGCGCCGACGTTCAGCAATCCGTTCACAGGCTTTATTTTGCCGGGCGCGGGCGCGAGCGGCATCAACATCATTGACAACAACCTGCAAAATCCAATGGTGCAGCAATTCAATTTCGGCGTGCAGTATGAGTTTGTGAAAGACTTCGTTGTCAAAGCGGATTTCCTGCATAATCTCGGCACAAACTTCATCATCGGGCGCAATATTGGTGTGGTGAATAATCCTGTCGTGGGCGGCCCGGATCGCGTGGTGAATCTGGAATCGAGCGTGAAAACCAAATACGACGGCTTGTTGCTGAGTCTGGAAAAACGCTTTTCCAATCGCTATCAATTCCGCGCTTCGTACACGTTGTCGAAGGCGTTCAATTACGCGAATGACGATCAGATTCCGTTCTCGAACGGGCCGGTAAATCCGAACAATGTGCAATTGGAATATGGCCCAACGCCGAATGATCGTCGTCACTACTTCACGCTTTCGGGCGCGCTGGAATTGCCGTTTGGCTTTCAGCTTGCGCCGCTCGTAACGCTGGCTTCGGGCGTGCCGATGGACATTTTGTTGCCGGATGCCAGCACGCGGATTCCTGTGTTGCAACGCAATGCAGGCGGGCGACTTTTCAAAACCGGAGCCGACCTGAATCGCTTCTTGACGCAACTCAACGCGGCGGGTGGTGTGAACGGGCAACGGCTGCCGCTGGTGCGCGACGGCGCGCGATTCAATGATAGTTTGAGTTCATTTGATCTGCGTTTGTCGAAGGTCTTCCGCTTCGGCGACAAGGCGCGATTGGAGCCGATGATTGAAGCCTTCAATCTTTTCAACGTGACGAATATTCTGGGCGTCTCGAACGTGAATTATTCGGGCTTTTCCAACGTGCTGATCCGCGATAGCAGCAACGCAAGCGATCCGGGCTATCTGCGTTCGTCCAGCTTTGGCACGCCGATCACGACAGCAGGCGGCGTCTTTGGTTCGGGCGGCGCGCGCGCGTTTCAGATCGCGGCGAAATTTACGTTCTGAAATCCTCTATGCAAACTGCTGATGCCATTTCCGCACAAGCCAGCAACGCCGCACCGATTTCGCGTTCGGCGTGGTTGGTCGTTGGCGTTTCGTCGTTCGGATTGTTTTTGCATTTCGGGTCGTTGTTGGTGAATTCGTTCGGCGTGTTTTTGACAACGCTGTGCGATGAATTCCAATGGTCGCGCACGCAGGTTTCATTGGCGTTTACGTTATCAACGCTGACCGCAATGTTGACGATGCCGCTGACCGGATGGCTGACGGATCGGTTCGGTGCGCGGCGTCCGATTCTGGTTTGCACGATGATTTTCGGGGTGTTGTTTGCGATGTTGTCGTTGTTGACGGGGCCGTTGTGGCAATTGTACGCGCTGTTTTTGTTGCTCGGTTTGGTTGGGCCGGGAACGTCGGCAGTCCCGCACGCCAGTCTCATCACCCGTTGGTTCACGGCGCGGCGCGGCTTGGCTCTGGGCATAGCGATGTGCGGCACGGCGTTCGGCGGAGTCGTGTGGCCTTCGGCGACGCAAACGCTGATCGCGCAATTCAACTGGCGCACGGCGTATGCAATGTTGGGCGGAGCCGTGTTGTTGATTGCCGTGCCGTTGCTGATCGCGTTTTTGAAAGAGCCGACACGTGCGACAATCAGGCAAGAACATGATTCCCCGCAATCCGCCGAAGGATTGAGCCGCGCGGAGGCATTGCGCAGTAGTGTGTTGTGGCTGCTGATCGTTGCGTTCTTCATCATTTCCGCTGCGATTCAGGCGTGCATGATTCATCTGGTTCCGTTGCTGAAAGATCGCGGGATGACGCCTGCCAAAGCTGCGTTCGCGGCTTCGTTGATGGGCGTGGCGGGGATGATGGGGCGCTTGGGAACGGGCTATTTGTTGGACGTGTTGTCCTCGACGCGCGTTCCGGTGTTGGCGTTCGGCTCAGTGGCGGCGGGCATTTTCCTGCTGTTTCTGGGCGGCGGCGCAGCGGGGGCGTATGTCGCGGCGATGCTGATTGGTTTTGGCTACGGCGCAGAGTCGGCTACGATTCCGTATTTGGTGGGACGATACTTCGGGCTGAAATCATTCGGCGAATTGTACAGTTATTTATTCATCACGGTTCCGCTCGGCGGCGCGCTCGGCCCGGCGTTGATGGGCGCGGGGTTTGATCGGATGCAATCGTATCAAGGCGTGTTGCTGCTTTGTGGTGGCGCGGCTGTGGTGGCGATGCTGATGCTGCTTGCGCTCGGAGCTTATCCAGCGTTTACTACGAAAACAGGAGAGCAAACATCATGACGTGGATTCGCACGATTCCGATGGAAGACGCCGACGAGCATTTGCGCAAGCTGATGGAAGCACAGCGCGCGCTGTATCCGATTGAATACGCTTCGCCCGTTTCGCCCGGCGGTGACAGCATTGTCGCGTCGCACACGCTGATGCCGGATGTGCTGTTTCATATCTTCGGCGCGTTTGGCGCGATGATGTCGCCGGATTTGCCGCTGAGCCGCGCGCAACACGAGATGATTGCGACGATGGTGTCGGTCACGAACCACTGTTTTTACTGAATCGAATCGCACGCAGAGTTTCTGCGTATGGTGACGCTGGATGAAACTATGGTGGCGCGCTTGCGCGAAGATTACACGACCGCGCCGATCAGCGAGCAAGACCGCGTGATGCTGGATTACGTGGTGCAATTGACGAAAGACGCGACCCGCCTGACGCCGTATGATCACGACAAATTGCACGCGGTTGGCTTTGACGACAAAGCGATTCTGCAAATCACGCTGATTGCGTCGTGGTTCAATTACATCAATCGCGTCGCCGATGCGTTGGGCGTCGGGCGCG
>CAZWAK010000130.1:0-16930 GCA_964631865.1 uncultured Heliobacteriaceae bacterium
CGGTTTGGTGCTGTACGAAGTGTTCACGGGCAAGCGCGTCTTTGAAGCGGGATCGCTGGAAGAGTTGAAACGAATGCACGAAAGCAGCGCGCCCGCGAATCCGTCGAGTTGGGTGAAGGATTTGGATCCATTGGTCGAGCGGGTGATTCTGCGGTGTTTGGAGAAAGACCCAGGCCGTCGGTTGGCGTCGGCGAAACAAGTAGCGGATGCCTTGCCGGGTGGGGATCCGTTAGCGGCGGCATTGGCAATGGGCGAAACACCTTCGCCGGAGATGGTCGCGGCGGCGGGAGGGGTTTCAAGCTTACGTCCGAAAGTCGCGGTGGCTTGTTTGACCGCAATTATCGTGTTGTTGATGCTGACGATGTGGCTCAGCCCGAAGTCATCTTTGCGAAGCATTTTGCCGCTGGACATTCCGCCCGAAGCACTGGCACGCAAGTCGCGCGAACTGGCCGCAAAGTTTGGGTATCCTGAAAAACCTTTCGATACGGTGCAGGGCTTCGCAACCGATGATGATTTGCTGGCGTTTGTGAGTACTGACACGAAGCAACGCGAATTACTGTCGAAGGAGCATTTGGCTGTGGGGCGACCTACCCTCTATGAATACTGGTATCGGGAAAGCCCGCAATATCTATTGGGCAGCACGGATGATGGCCGCTTTGTCGGCAGAGTATATCCCGACGACCCGCCGCAAGACATTTCAGGGATGCTGACAGTGCGTTTGGATACGATGGGGAGGATGCGCTATTTCGCTGCCGTGCCGCCACAAATCGAATCGCCTTCGCCGTCAACGGCGTCAAGCAAGAAGCCGTTCAATTGGGCAGAGTTATTTTCAGCAGCGGAGATTGACCCATCCAGATTCACTCCGGCAGAGCCGCAATGGACACCGCTGGCGATTTGTGATGAGCGGGCGGCCTGGACAGGAACGTACCCTGAACTGCCACAGAGTCCCATCCGCCTGGAGGCCGCTGCGTACAGGGGCAAACTGGTGTACTTCCAAATTATCGAACCCTGGACAAAACCGGATCGCTTGTCATCGCCGCTACTAAGTGTCGGTCGGTTTGGGATATTCCTGGGTGGATTTTTTTCGTACGGCATCTTGATCTTTGCTTTAGTAGTTGCCTGGATGAATTACCGGAATAACCGAGGGGATCGTCGCGGCTCTTTCCGGCTGGCGTGTTTTCTTGGTATTCACGCCTTGCTGATGTGGATTTTACTCAGCAATCACGCGCCTGTGCCGCTTGAAATGACGCAACTGATCCGCCCTTTGTCCTGGGCGGTATATCTGGGCTTCACCCTCTATTGTTACAATATGGCGCTCGAACCCTTCATCCGGCGGCGCATGCCTGAAACCTTGATTACATGGAACCGCATCCTGGCGGGGCGTTTTCGTGACCCGCGTGTGGGACGAGATGTGTTGATCGGAATGCTTGCCTGCCTCGGAGTAGGTGTGGTTGGGAGCCTCATTCAATGGCTTGCTCCTGTGATTAGCACGAGGCCGCAACCGAACGAGATATTGCTTGGTGGACGGTTTGCCCTCACGACTTTAGTTACTGCTCCCAGCGTAGGACTGTACACAAACAGCATGTTTCTGCTCATGTACTTTTTGCTCTATCTCGTTTTGCGGAAGAAGTGGTTGGTAGTAATCAGTCTGATGGCGATTTTGGTCGTATTTACCATCCCATTGGCACTTTCCAGCAGTAGCCCTATCGCACAGGCTCTGCTATTTGCGATGTTTGCCGGGCTATGGTTCCCCTTACTTGTACGCTATGGGCTGATTGCCGGGTGTTCCTTCATCTTTACCGCGATGCTCATAGCCGATTATCCGATCACATCCAACTTCTCGGCGTGGTATGCGGGCAGTGGGATGCTAGCCGTTGGCGCGCTCTTGGCACTGGCGATCTATGCGTTTTACACGTCGTTGGGCGGGCAGAAGGTGTTTACGGGGAAATTGCTGGAAGAGTGATCGCTATTCCTCCTGCGCCTCCGCCTCTCGAAGCGCGAGTTCCAATTGGCGGCGCAGTTCTTCGCGGTCGGGCAGGTAAAGTTGATATTTCTGCACAAAGAGCCGACTGTTCATTTGATAGGTCGCGTATTCGACCAGCAGTTCGTCTTTGTGGCGGCTCAGGATTATGCCGATGGGTGGGTGGTCGCCCTCGACATTTTCCTCGGCGGCGAAATAGCCCAGGTATAAATTCATCTGGCCGATGTCGTGGTGTTGCACATCGTCCAGCTTCAAATCAATCAGCACGAAGCAACGCAGAATCCGGTGATAAAAGACCAAATCTACGCGGTAATGCGTGTTGTTGATCGTGATGCGATATTGCCTGCCGACAAACGTGAAGCCTTTGCCGAGTTCGAGCAGGAAGGATTGCAGATGATCGCACAGCAGCGTTTCGAGTTGTTTTTCGGAGGCTAGGTGCGCTTCCGGGATTTTCAAAAACTCGAAGACATACGGCTCGCGCAACAGGTCGTCGGGCTGAGCGATGGTTTGCCCTTGTGAAGCCAATTGCAGAATCGCTTCTTTGTCTTTGCCAGCCGCCAGACGCAGGAACAGTGCGGACGCCTTTTGCCGTTGCAGTTCGCGTACGCTCCAACGCTCGGCTATCGTTTGTTGCTGATAAAAGCTGCGTTCCAGCGGATCATCCAGCTTGAGCAATTCCACGATGTGCGACCAACTCAATTGGTGCGACAGTGTCGCACCAATTGGGAACGTCAGGTAAAACTGTCGAAATCGAATCAGATTGCTGCGACTGAACCCTTTGCCGTGACGCAAGGTCAGATCGCGGCTGAGATTCGTGAGCAAGGCTTTGCCATAAGTGGCTTTGGTCTTGCCGCCTTGTTCGTATTCCACAATGTCGTGCCCGATTTTCCAGTAGGTTTCCGTCATCTGCTTATCAATGGCTTGATAGGCACGCAACCGCCCTTCCGCGTATGTTTGCGAAATGCGACCAAGCAGTTCCTGGTAATCGTTGTCTTTGCTCAGTTCCATACTTGCGTCCCCTCAACTATTCGATTCCGAGCGCAGTGGCTAAGGCTTCGGCGCGTTGCTGGAAAACTTCGGCTTGCGGATGCCCGGCAAATTGCCCGGTCGCCGCGTGCAAATAGACATCGCCGACTTGTCCGAGCGGCCCCGTTGCGCCGTATGCTAGTTCGACCGGGACATACCAATAGAACGTGACGGGATCAAAGGTCGCAGCCGCCGCGTGCAGCGCAGTTCCAACTTGCTGATGCAACCAGCGATTGACGTGTGCGATAGCGGATTCGGGCGTTGGCACAGTGAATTGTGGAATGACGGATACATCCATTGTCGTTGGCATAAATTTCCTTTCGGGATTCAGCGCGCGCGATTATAGCAGAAACGCCGCGCTTGTGCCTTGACACATCAGGCGCGACGCATATACTTATGCCCGCCTGCGGAGACATGGCCGAGTGGCTTAAGGCGGCGGTTTGCTAAACCGTTGTAGGGTGTAAAGCCTTACCGAAGGTTCGAATCCTTCTGTCTCCGCCATTTTTATTTCTACGTCAGCAATTCCTTTCTGCAATTTTCCTCGTTGTTTCGTCTCGCGCTATACTGCGCGGCGTTATGAAACTTTCCGAACTCGCAGCAGCAACCAACGCAATCATTGAAAACGGCGGCGGCGATCTGGAACTGATCGGCGCGGCTGGCTTAGCCGAAGCGGAAGCCGGACACGTCACCTTTTTGTCGAATCCGCGCTACACGTCGCAAGTCAAAGAAACACGCGCATCGGCAATCTACCTTGCGCAAGACGCGCCGATGGAACGAACCGACATCGCCGTGCTGCGCGCGAAAGACCCGTATTTGGCGTACACGCGCGCCTTGCGATTGTTTCATCCCGAACCGGAAGTAAAGCCATTCATCCACCTGTCCGCCGTGATTGATCCGACAGCGCAAGTTGCACCGGACGCTTACATCGGCGCGTGTGCGGTGGTTGGCGCGCATTGCGTCATTGAAAGTCAGGTGACTATTCATCCGAACGTCACGGTCTACGATCACGTTCGCATCGGCGCGCAATCGGTGATTCATTCCGGCGTCGCGTTGCGCGCGCACGCGGAAATCGGACAGCGCGTCATCTTGCACAACAACGTCGTCGTCGGCTCCGATGGGTTTGGCTTTGCGAAAGCGGAAGACAAAAGCTGGCTCAAGATTCCGCAAACGGGTCGCGTCGTGATTGAAGACGATGTCGAGATCGGCGCAGGCACGACGATTGATTGCGCTTCGGTTGGCGAAACCCGCATCAAGCGTGGCGTCAAGATTGATAACCTCGTGCAGATTGGGCATTCCTGCACGATTGACGAAGACGCGCTGCTCTGTGCGCAGGTTGGATTGGCCGGCACATCCTCCATCGGCAAGCGCGTGATCCTCGCCGGACAAGTGGGCATCGCAGGCCATTTGCACGTTGGCGATGACGCTGTGTTAACAGCAAAAAGCGCAACGAGCCATGACATCCCGCCGGGCCAAGTGATTTCCGGCATTCCGGGTTTTGACAACAAAGACTGGCTGCGTTCGGTCGCGGCTTTCAGACGCTTGGGCGAAATGGCGCGGACGATTCGCACGCTGGAAAAACGATTGGCGGAGTTGGAAAAGGCGAAGGAATAGAATGCGGATGACGCGGATGACACAGATTTACACAGATCAGATCAGTAATAATCCGCCGTATCTGCGCCATCCGTGTGCTATTTCGTCGGCACAAAATGTTGGCTTGACAGGGTTGGTCGAACCCAGTAGATTCGGCGCTTCTGACAACTTATCACGTGGCGATTTATGGCGACTTGCTCCACGCAAAAACTGCTAAAAGGCCGGTTGCCTCCGCGTGATTGACGTGCGAGGCATTTTTATTGTTGAGAGTTTTATGAGCAATTTTCGTGACTTTATTCAAGAAGACCGCGTCCACTTATTTGACGGCGCGATGGTGTCGATGATTTACAGCAAGGGCATTTACATCAATCGGTCGTATGACGAATTGAATTTGTCCAGCCCGGACTTAATCACTGACATTCATCGCGAGTATCTGAAAGCCGGAGCCGAGATCATCGAAACCAATACCTTCGGCGCATCGCGCTTGAAGCTGGCACAACAAGGTCTTGATGATCGTCTCGCTGAAATCAACGTCGCAGCGGCCAGGCTCGCGCGCAAAGCGATTGACAGCGCCGCGCGCCACGATGCGTTTGTCGCGGGTTCGATCTCGCCGCTCGGCGTGCGCATTGAACCGTATGGCCCAACCTCTGTCGAAGAAGCGCGCGAGATGTTCCGCGAACAAGCGCAAGCCCTGCTCGAAGGCGGCGTGGATTGCTTCGTGCTCGAAACCTTTCACGACCTCGCCGAAATTGAACAGGCCATCAAAGCCGTGCGCGAAATCTGCGACTTGCCATTGTTTGCGCAGATGACGATTGACGATCATTTGCAAACCGCGTTCGGCGTCCCGCTCGAAGGCATCGTGACGCGGCTCGACAAATGGCTGGACGCGAATGACACCGATGTCATCGGCTTGAACTGTTCGGTCGGGCCGAACGCGATTCTGGCCGCGATTGAAAAGATTCGCCCGCTCACCGCGCGTCGTTTGTCCGCCCAACCGAACGCAGGCAATCCGCGCGAAGTGCAAGGGCGTCAGATGTACATGGCTTCGCCCGAATACATGGCGAAGTTTTCCAAACGGCTCATCAACGCGGGCGCAAAATTCGTCGGCGGTTGCTGCGGCACGACGCCCGATCACATCAAGCTGATCGTAGATTCCGTGCGCGCCTTGAGTCCCGGTCGCCGCACCGTCAGCGCCATCACGGTCGAAGAAAAGGCTGTCCAGGTCGAACCCGTGCCACTCGCCGAACGCTCCAAGCTCGCGTACAAAGTGGCGAACAATCAATTCATCACCAGCGTCGAAATCGTCCCGCCCAAAGGCATTGATCCGGCGAAGATGTTGGAAGGCGTGCGCAAGCTGAAAGAAGCGGGCGTAGATGCCGTCAACGTGCCTGATGGCCCGCGCGCGCAAACTCGCATGGGCGCGCTCGCCGTGTCGTTATTGATCGAACAACAAGTCGGCATCGAAGCCGTCACGCATTACTGCTGTCGTGATCGCAACCTGCTCGGAATGCTGTCCGACTTGCTTGGCGCGGCGGCGTTGGGCTTGCGCAATTTCTTAATCATCACAGGCGACCCGCCGAAGATGGGGCCGTACCCGGATGCGACCGCCGTGTTTGATATTGACGCGATTGGCTTGACGAATCTGGTGAATCGGTTGAATCACGGCCTCGATCCCGGCGGCAATCCGATTGGGCAGCCGACCGCGTTTTTCATCGGCGTCGGCGTGAACCCCGGCGCGATTGATTTGGATCACGAAATCCGCCGCTTTGAATGGAAAGTCGAAGCCGGGGCCGAATACGCCATCACGCAGCCTGTATTCGATGTGAAGCAATTGAAACATTTCCTCAAACGCATCGAACATTGCCGCATCCCGATTGTGCCGGGCATCTGGCCGCTGACAAGCTATCGCAACGCCGAATTCCTGAACAACGAAGTCCCCGGTGTAGACGTGCCGCCCGAAATCTTGGAACGCATGCGCAAATGCGAAGACGGCGCAGCGGCTTTGAAGGAAGGTGTCAAAATCGCGCAGGAAATGTTGGCAGAAGTGCGCCCCTTTGTGCAGGGTGTGCAAGTCTCTGCGCCGTTCGGCAAGATTCCGCATGCGCTGGAAGTGTTTGAGGTATTGAAGTAACTGCGTGCTATACTCGCGGCAAGTTTTACGTGAAGGAGAGCAACCGATGTCAGGCTTACTTACCATCCATAAAACCGAGCAAGGCTGGGCCGCCACGATGCCGCCGGAAATGGCGCAGGCCGCAGGCGTCGAGGAAAATTCGCTCGTCGTCTTACATTTGAAAGACGGACAGATCGAAGCGGAAATCCTGCCGCCTATCAGCGCCGCCACCAAAAAACGGGTGCAGGAAAGCATCGCCAAATTCAAAGATGCCTTTGCCGAAATGAAACGACTCGGAGATTGAGCCGATGCGATACTTTTCTTATGCGGAGGCCGTCGCCGATCATATCGAATTGATGCGCATTGGGCGAGGTACGCTACGGCGTATTTGATCGCTCTTTAGTTGAATCAGCGCTGGCTCGTCCACAACAGGCTGCGGTGTATGAAGAGGCTGATCTTTTCGCGCAAGCGGCAACCCTCTGTTACGGACTCATCAAAAATCATCCCTGGATTGGCGGCAACAAACGAACCGCTACGCACTTAACCGATCAATTTTTGAAGCGCAATGGCTTTGAGTTGGATTACAAGGTGACAGAGATTCTGGAGTTGGTTTTATCCATTGAGGCAGATCAATGGGATGTCACGCAAATTACAGCCTGGATGCGTCAACATACCCAGCCTTACGCTTCGACCGATGACGAAGACGGTTGAGAGGCTGGCATCAGTACATCTCGATAAATTTCCGCCAACGTGAGCAACGCAGTTGCCTTGATAGAGAGCGTCAAGATCGCGCAGGAAATGTTGGCGGAAGTGCGCCCCTTTGTGCAGGGCGTGCAGGTCTCTGCGCCGTTCGGCAAGATTCTACATGCGTTGGAAGTGTTCGAGGTGTTGCAGTAAGCGATTACCGCCGCGCTACCCCATCACTTTTTCGAGACACCTCAGCAACTGCGCGGGATGGGGGCCACTGCCCCGGCGGCGTATGCTCACGGACTTCAGCATCTGTAGCGGCGAACCAAAGAATAATGGTCTTATCCCAACTCCCGCTTGCGAGCATCTTGCTGTTCTCATTCCATGTTACCGAACTAACCGAAGCCGAATGCCCGCGCAACGTCCGCAACTCTTGCCCACTGGCCACATCCCACAACTTGATCGTCTGATCCCAGCTCCCACTCGCCAGTGTTTTGCCGTCTTCACTCCACGCCACTGGCCCAACCGAAGCCTGATGACCACGTAGTGTGCGCAACTCTTGCTCCTTCGTCACGTCCCAGAGCTTGATCGTGTTGTCCTGGCTCCCACTCGCCAACATCTTGCCGTCGTCACTCCACGCAACTGACAAAACATAGGCCCCGTGTTTGCCCAGTGTCCGTGATCCCCGTCCACTCGCCGTATCCCACAGTTTGATTGTTTGGTCGCCGCTCGCACTGGCCAGCGTCTTGCCATCGCGGCTCCAAGCCACTGAAAAAACAGCCCCCTCGTGCCCAGGCAATGTGCGCAATTCTTGCCCACTAGCCACATCCCACAACTTGATCGTCTTATCTAAGCTTCCGCTCGCGAGTACCGTGCCGTCGCGGCTCCACGCTACGGCCCGGACTTCATCGCTATGCCCACGTAGCGTGTGCAATTCTTTCCCACTGGCCACATCCCACAGTTTGATCGTTTTGTCCTCACTTCCACTGGCCAGCAGCTTGCCATCGCCGCTCCACGCGACCGAGCTCACAGCCGCATCGTGTCCGCGCAACGTGTACAGATCCTTCCCACTGGCCACATCCCACAATTTGATCGCTTTGTCTTTCCCCCCGCTCGCCAACAACTTGCCATCTGCGCTCCAGGCGACAGCCCAAACATACTCTTCGTGCCCGCGTAGCGTACGCCTTTTGTTATCATTCGCCACATCCCACAGCTTGATCGTCCAATCATCACTCCCGCTCGCGAGCAGCTTGCTGCCGCTACTCCATGCGACCGAATTAATCGCGGCCCCATGCCCGAGCAGCGTGTGCAGTTCTTGGCCGCTCGCCACGTCCCACAATTTAATGGTTTGGTCTTGACTCCCACTTGCTAACATCCGCCCATCGCTACTCCAGGCGACCGAATAAATAGCAGCCCCGTGCCCAGACAACGTCTGTAGTGGCTGCCCACTTACGCTATCCCAAAGTTTGAGTGTCCCATCCATCCCCCCACTTGCCAGGAGCTTGTTGTCCCCGCTCCACGCCACGCAACTGACCCCGCCTGCGTGCCCGCTGAGCGTCTGTAGTTCCTGCCCTGTGGTGATGTCCCAAAGTTTGATCATCTTGTCCGCCCCCCCACCGGCCAGCGTCCTGCCATCCCCACTCCAGGCCACAGTCCTGACAGCGGCCCCGTGGTGCAGCGTCTGCAGTGCCTTTCCTGTGGCGCTGTCCCAGAGTTTGATCGTGTTATCGGCACTCCCACTAGCCAGCGTCTTGCCATCGCTGCTCCAGGCTACCACCAGGATAGTCCGCAAGTGTCCGCGCAACGTCCGCAGATCCTGTCCCGTAGCACTGTCCCAAAGTTTGATCGTCCCGTCAGTGCTCGCACTGGCGAGCGTCTTGCCGTCACCGCTCCAGGCGACAGAATAAACTTCATTTCCGCGTCCGCTGAGCGTCCGCAGTACCTGTCCCGTAGCACTGTCCCAGAGTTTGATCGTGTTGTCGGCACTCCCACTGGCCAGCGTCTTGCCATCGTTGCTCCAAGCTACGGCCCTGACCGGAGCCGTGTGGCGCAGTGTCTGCCGTTCCGCGTGATTGTTCTTCCACAATAAAAACCAGGAAAGCTCCCGGTAATCTTTTTTTCCTTCCGCGGGAAGATAGGCATTTAACAAGTCATACCCGTGTGAGTAATTACCTACTTCAAATTCTCTGCCTGCGAGGTTCATATTAACCACGTATGAAAGACGTTCCGTTTCAGCCTGCGCCGTTTCAGCCTCATGGGTTCGTTGCATTGCAATTGTTGCCTGCTCTTCTGCTTTGGCCTGATTCAACTCCGCAATCTGTCTTTGCTCCGCTGCCATCGCCGCAATTTCATTCGCAAGCTGTTTTTGTTCTTCGGCGAAGAGCGATTGCTCTTCGGCGATCTGCCTTTGCTCTTTGGCAACCCGCGCTTGCACCGCTGCCTCTGTCGCGCTTTTCTGCGCCTGCTGCCGCAACTGCTGTTCGTTTAGCAATACAATGGCCAATTCACTTGCGCGTTGCATGGCTTGTCCGCGTTGCACCCAGGCATAAATCCCCATTGGTATATTCACCAAAACAAGTGCCGCCAACATCAAGACTGCATATAACAACCGCTTAGTCCAATTGACGGGCATATTGCTTTTGACCCAGTGCTCATCGAACCAGTTATGGTAGACATCATTGCGCAGGTGTAATGCGCCGTTGCCGTTGGGCTGGACGACGCCGGCCAGCTTCAAATGCGATTTCGGGACGGAACGCGGTTCGTCTTTCACTTCGCGCTTGCGCCACACATCGCGGTAGGTTTTCAGTATTGCCTCTTCGTGGCCTTTGGGCGCGCGTTTGGTGAGCAGATCGCGCACCGCTTTCAGGTGGATGTTCTGCTCGGCTTGGGTGCCGAAGAACGTTTTGTCTACCAACGCCCTGAATTCGTTTTCGGTCCAGCGAGATTTGCTTTGCTCAGCGATAGCGCGGCAAAGCTGCTGGGTCAAAAACGGGTGCCCGCCCGTCCATTGCAGCACCCAACCCAAAACTTTGCGCGCCTCTGCTGTGGGCAATCCGAAGCCTTCTGCCAACGGCCTCGCTTCGTCGAAGGTGAAGTCGTGGAGTTCGACAAACTCGCCGATGTTGAAGGGTGTGCGTTTGGGATCGTCAATCAAATCGTGCGGCGTCGCTACGCCAATCAGCACGAAGGACAAGCGGTGAAATTCGGGGGACTCTTCGCGGAGGTGATACATCGCGCGAATCGTGGCAAAAAAATCATCCGAGAAATTCAGGCTCAGCGTCGTATCAATTTCATCTACAAAAATAACGATACGGTTGGGGACGCGCGTGAGCAATTCTTCCTGCAAAAATAACGTGAAGCGGTCGGCATCGCCGAGGTGCTGATGCGCTTGCCACCAATCGGCAACGCTGCGGTTGAGGCCTAATTTGCGTTCGATGCGCGTGAGGAAACCTTGATACCACTGCTCGGCGCTCAATTGTGCGCCCATGCGCGCCAGATCAATGATGACAGATTCGGTGTCGTCTTCGGCTTTGAGTTGGCGCGCGACATTGTTCATCAAACTGGATTTGCCGACCTGCCGCGAAGACAGTACGAACACGTATTTTCCGTCGCGGCAATGGCGCAGCAAATCGTGATCGGCTTTGCGTTCGATGTACACGCCGCCGCCCACCTGGACGGGGCCGCCATTGGTGTAGATACGTTTGGGTTGTGGCATAAGGCTCCTTGGGAGTAGATGGTGGTCGGTGGTCGGTGACCGGTGACCGGTGGTTTGCAGAAAGCTCAAAACCCGACACCACCGACCACTGACCACCGATCACTGACCACTTACAGATGAAACTGCTCGCGGAAATAGTCTTCGTACAGACGACAGCGAAATTGCACGTTCCGGCCTTGCCGTTGGATTAAGCCCGCGCTGCGGAGTTGTAGAATGGTGTCTTCGTTCAAGCGGCTTTTGCTCAACAGGCTCTGGACGCCTTGCAACAAGAGCGCCGATCCGTTCACGGTCGAATACAGCGATTCCAATAATCCGTGAAATGGGCTGTTGGCTTGCTGCGCTTGTGTCACGAGTGTTTCGAGGCGCGCGCCGGTTTTGGCCAGATGATGCAAGGCGTGTTGATGCAAGAGCGGATGCCCGCCCAACAAGGCCATCAGCCTCGACACCTCGTCGGCACTGAGTGCCAAGCCATAGCGCTGGCTCAGTTCCGCCACTTCGTCCATTGTCAAATCATCCAGTCGTTCGACGACACCGACGTTGAAGGGCGATTGATACGGGTCGTCAATGAGCTGAGACGGTTCGAGCGACGTAATCAGCACCAGATCCAGCCGCTCGAAATCCGGTTCCAGGGCCCGGTCGTTGTGCCAATTGCGCAGCATTGCAAAGAAATCCGATTTGAAGTTCGTCCCGGCCAGGCGATCAATTTCGTCCATTGCCAAAAACAACGCTTGCCCGGCCAAGGCGCGCAGCAGATCGTGAACGTAGTAGGTGCAACGCTCCAGGCTGCTGATGTTGCGATAGCGTTCCCAATGCGCTTCGACGCGGTCTTCGGCTTTCAGCAACCGCGTGAGCTTCGCACAAAAGCTGTAAAAGAATTTCTCTGGCGCAGCAAAATCTTCGCGGCTGAATTGCGTGAGGCTCAGATTCGCCGCGCGCTTCCCCGCCTCTGTGGCAACTTGACATAAGTGGTTGGCCAACGAACTGCCGCCGCTTTGCCCCGGCGCAATCACTGTCAACGTGAGGCCGGTCTCGCGGACGAATTCAACCGCGCGTTTTTCGGCGGCGCGTTTGATGTAAACCGGCGAGGTCGCTTTGAGCGTGCCCGTCGGCGCAGTGCGCGGCAAAGGCAACGGCGCTGGACTTGGGGGCTTCACGTCGGTAGGAGTGATGACTACAAATTCCTCCCGCGCTGGGGGAGCTTCGTTTGTGTCTGGCTCTGGGAGATCTTTGATGTCGAAAAGATGCCCGTTTTGCGCGCGCAAATACAGCACGGGCGTGCCCCATTCCGTGCCGCCATTTTGCGCGGCGTGAATCCTACGGCGCGCTTCGTCGAGCGCTTCGTCTACCGGCTTGCCGCGCGCGATGGCATCATAAAAGCGGCTGCTGAAGGCGATGGCGGCCCGGTCGGAAATTTCAAACTGCATCCCGATGACGGCGGGAAGGCCTTCCCGAATCAAGCCTTGCGCGATGCCGCTGTAGACGTCGTGCGAGGAAGCGCGTGCGCCTTCACAAGCGTTCAGAATCACCAGCCGCAACGATGTGTGATTCTGCAAATGCACACCGATGGTCTCGCCGGCGATGGCAGAACTTTTGCCCGCCTCATCTTCCAGCATCAAGTAGCTCGCCTCGCGGCGTTCATCAAAGACACCGTGTCCGATGTAGTGAAAAATGTGATAGCTTTTGCAACTCAACTCCTGATCCAAGGCAGCCAGCGAGGCGTGCTTGACACGATCCATTTGCACCAACTCGGGAGCCAGTTGCCTGAAGGCTTCGTGCAGCTTGCCCCATTCGACTTCGACGTCAAGCGCGGCCTGATCCTGCGGGCTGGAAATCATGACCAACACTTTGAGCGGCGCGGTGACTTCTAACGCTTCGAGCGAGCGCGGTTGATCCAGATAGCGCACCAGCGCTGTTTCTTTCGACAAGGCCAGAAAGCGATTGAGGCTTTCGTCGTACAGAAATTCCCACGGCAGGCTGGCCAATTCATCGTCGAGGCGCAAGTTGATACGGACTTTGGTTTCCTCGCGGCGCGCGAGTTCGATGCAGCTTGCCAACCGCGTGGCGACGTCGCCTTGAAACACGGCATTGAAAAGGCCGCCGCCTAATTCTTTCGCGGCATTTTCCTGGTTCAGGCTGGTGCTACGATTGCCTGCCGAAGGGCGCAGTTTGAGAATGAGAATTTCCAGTTCCTGTTCCGTGAACGGCAACGAAAACCGTTCCTCCGCCTCGCCCGTCTCTGAATGGGTGACGTGGGCAAGATATTTGCGCCCGGCCTTGCGCAGGTGCAGGTCGAAATCACGATAGTTCATCGCGAGCCTCCTTTTGAGCGCGCGAAACGATTCCTGCGGGGCGCTGTACGGACGCTGGCAGAGACAACTGATCGCCCGTCGTGACGACTTTCTCGGATGGCTTGGCAGGCTCGGCTTCGTGTTTCTATTGGAGCATCATTGGGAAATCGGCTTCGGCGGCGAGGAGGCTGGCTCCATCGCGGGCGAAAGGAACTTCCATCAAATGGCTTCTGACTCTGGCTCCGGCACCGGATCAACCACCGCTGCGAGGTCTTGCGTTTTTGGTAACTGGCCTGCTGCTTCTAGCTGAAGCGGCAGTGTACAACGACGCTCTACGGCGTTCAAGCAAATATTCTGTCAGCGCGCGGTTGACGGCGATGTGGCGCGTGGCGGACACTGTAGGGGCTGTCAAATACACCCGATTTTTTCAGGAATGAACCCGGACGTAACGCGATTTGGCAAATCGCGCTACCGTTTCTAAGGAGGTCACGAGATGCAACTTTCCCGCCGCGATTTTTTGCAGGCGAGTACCGCCGGACTCGCTGCTGCAACGTTACTTCACCAATCATCTTTCTCTGCTTACGCCGCCGCGAAAGGCGCGAAGTTCAAGCTCGCCGCGCCCGATTGGAGTTTGCGCAAAGAAGCCAAGCTCGAAGGCGTCGCGCTGGCCAAATCCATCGGCTTCGCGGGCGTGCAAATCAGCATCGGACGCGGAGCCAGAGGCGCAACGATTGACAAGCTGCCGCTCAGCGATGCGGCGTTGCAAAAGACTTATCTTGCCGAAGCCAAAAAGCTCAATTGCAAGATCACATCGTTATGTTTGGAAATCCTGCACGTCAACGGCTTGAAGTCGGATCCGCTCGGACAGCGTTGGGTGGCGGATTCGATCCCGATTGCAAAGGCGATGGGCGTGCAGGTGATACTGCTGCCCTTCTTCGGGCGCTGGCAGATCAAAGAAAAAGCCGAGCAGGAACGAGTGGGCGACATCTTGCGCGAAGTTGCACCCGCGGCAGAAAAGCTCGGCGTGATCCTCGGTCTCGAAGACACGATCTCGGCGCGCGAAAACGTGGCGATTGTCGAGCGCAGCAAATCGCCTGCGGTGATGACCTACTATGACGTTGGGAACTCGGCGAAAGAAGGCTACGACGTGATTGAAGAGATTCGTTGGCTCGGCAAGAGTCGCATCTGCGAAGTGCATTTGAAGGAATATCCCTGGGAAAAATTTATGGGCGAGGGCCAGATCAATTTTGCGGGCGTGGTGGATGCGCTGGCCGACATAGGCTTTGACAAATGGGCGCAGTTGGAAACGTCGTGTCCGACGAACAACGTCGAAGCAGACTTCAAACGCAATTTGCAATTCGTGCGCGATCTGATGACCAAACGCAACACCAAAGGCTCAGCGGCAAAAGCTTGAAGCTGAAGACAAGAACAGCCCAAGCCACCGCGTGGCTTGGGCTGCGGGGGGATTGTTTGCAGCCGGAATGCTAGGCTTGCTGCAAACAATCAAACCCACACCTCCGACAACAACCGCACGAAACTATTGCCGGTTCGTGAAGCCGTGCGTGATGGGTTTGTTTTGCGGAGGTAGTTTCTAAAGAAGGTAATTACCTCAACCTTGCTGCCAGCTAAGGATCCCAGTGATGATCGTAAGGTTGATTCCAGCCGTCAGTGTAAACCTTTTCGCGCCAGCGTCAAGAGTGCGAGAGACATCCAGCAGGGCGCGGCGCGATTTTTTTTGCTGTCCTTGCCCCTCGTTTCGACACAGCGCATACTGCCGTTCTTTGCATCCCGAAAATTCACCTTTGGAGACGATATGAAAAAACCGCTTGCTTTGTTTTTGTTTCTACTCTTGCTGTTGGCAGCCGCTTGCAACACCACACCGCCACCGGCTCCCACCACGTCAACGACGGCTCCCGCCGCCACCGCATCCGTGCCTGCCGAACTCAAACCGGCGCTCGACAGTATGACCGCGAATGATCTGGCGCAACATATCAAAGCCCTCGCGTCCGATGAATTTGAAGGTCGCGCGCCCGGCACGAAAGGCGAAGAACTCACCGTGAAATATTTGACCGAGCAATTCAAAAAGCTCGGCCTCAAACCCGGCAATCCTGATGGCACGTTCGTGCAAAAAGTTCCGCTCGTCGGCTACACGCCCACGACCGGTTTTTCGTTCGATGTCGGCGGCAAGAAAATGGATTTTGCGGCGGACGATTACCTCGCGCTGTCCACGACCTTCAAACCCGATGTCAAAGTGACGAACTCCGATGTCGTCTTTGTCGGCTACGGCGTCGTTGCGCCCGAATACGGCTGGGACGATTTCAAAGGTCTGGACGTCAAAGGCAAAACGATTGTGATGCTCGTCAACGATCCGCAAATTCCCGATCCGAATGACCCATCGAAGCTCGATGACAAAATTTTCAAGGGCAAGGCGATGACGTACTACGGGCGCTGGACGTACAAATACGAAATCGCTTCGGAAAAAGGCGCAGCGGCAGCGATCATCGTTCACGAAGAAGCGACTGCCGGGTATCCGATGAAAGCTTTGAATAGCATTCGGCAGGAAAACTTCGGCATCAAAGGCTCCGAAAAAGGCCGTGTGCAAGTCGAATCGTGGGTCTCGTTCGACAAGGCCAAAGAGTTGTTCGCAGCCGCAGGGCAAGATTTGCTGGCCTTGAAAAAAGCGGCGCTGAGCAAAGATTTCAAACCCGTTGCGCTGAATGCCAAAGCGAATCTCAGCGTGAAATCCGTCGTGCGCGAAGTCGCTTCACAAAACGTCATCGCCAAACTCGAAGGCACGGATCCCAAGCTCAAAGACGAGTATGTGATTTACACGGCGCATTGGGATCACATGGGGCGCGATGCGAAATTGCCAGGCGATCAAATCTTCAACGGCGCGCTTGACAATGCTTCGGGCACAGCGTGTTTGATTGAATGGGCCAAAGCTTTCGCGAAAGCGCCGCCCAAACGTTCGGTGTTGTTTTTAGCCGTGACCGCCGAAGAGAAAGGGTTGTTGGGCGCGCGGTACTACGCGATGAATCCGCTGTACCCGCTCAACAAAACGCTCGCCAACATCAATATGGACGGCATCAATCAATGGGGCAAGACGAAGGACATCACCGTCGTTGGCTTAGGCAATTCGACGTTGGATGACATTCTCGCCGAAGCCTGCAAAACACAAGGCCGCACGATCAAAGCTGATCCTGAGCCGGAAAAAGGCTTCTTCTATCGCTCCGACCATTTCGAATTTGCCAAGCAAGGCGTGCCCGCGCTCGATCCTGACGGCGGCGACGATTACATCAACAAGCCCGCCGGTTATGGGAAGCAAAAGCGCGAGGAGTATACGAAGAAGGATTACCACGGTCCGACGGACGAAGTGAAGGCGGATTGGGATTTGACGGGCGCAGTAGACGATTTGCAGTTGTTGTTTCTGGTCGGTCACAACGTCGCGAACGGTGACAAATGGCCAGAGTGGAAACCCGGCACAGAGTTCAAAGCCAAGCGCGAAGCGATGCTGAAGAAGGAAATGTAACGCA
>CAZWAK010000130.1:17030-22321 GCA_964631865.1 uncultured Heliobacteriaceae bacterium
AAACTGTCAGTTTGCGTGGCCTCACAACGAACCCTCTGCCCTGTCAGAGAGCCTCCGACAAGAGACGATCAGTTGCCTGGGAGACTTGCGCCTGACTACGCCGCAAACTAACAGGTTTGCGCTACGGCTGCGGTAACGCAAAACTGTCAGTTTGCGTGGCCTCACAACGAACCCTCTGCCCTGTCAGAGAGCCTCTGACAAGAGACGTTCGGTTGCCTGGGAGAGTCGTGCCTGACTACGCCGCAAACTAACAGGTTTGCGCTACGGCGCGTCTACGGTGGGCCTGCGGTAACTCCAGGGCCAATCTTCCCGGCGTTCCACCAAACCGGCCTTGACGGGATTGTTCAGCACATAGGCGATAGTTTTCTCCCATTCTTCCTGATCCCGAACCACGCGATCAAAACTTTCGTGCGCCCAAAACGCGCCACTGCGTTCGAGGGACAGATTCGCTTGTCGTGCGGTATAGCCTTTCAGGGACTGCATGAGCACGGACAACACACTGCGGCGCGCATCAGAGGACACATCATTATCCTTGTCTATGGGCTTTTTCTGAATGGCGTCGTCCGCCAGTTGGCACGCGATCTCTTCCGCCAGGAAAGGGGCAAAAACAGCATGGACGTGATTGGACATAATGCAATACGCATCTAGCCGATAGACCTTTCCGTCGCGATAATGTAGCGCTTCGGCCATGAGGCGGGCAATGCGTTCCTGCTTCAGCCAGGTTGGTCCGCTTGCTTCCTCGTGCAACAGATGCTCGAATTTGGCGAACCAGCGCCGTTGGAATTGCCGCACCTGTGCTTCATATTCGTCTTCGTGATCTCGAAATATCCCCAGCGCCTCCAAACGCAGTCGCTCTGCCTCCAAGCGCCGTTTCTCGATACGCCACTGCTCCAGAATGAATTTTGGGAGCGAACCATCCAACCGAAAGGTGACAAACAACGTCGCGCCCGGTGGCTGAATGTGGGGCAGATTGCGCCGGTAGAATTGTTTGTAATCGAAACGTCGCATACACAAATGTAACGCAAAGCTGTCAGTTTGCGTTGCTTCGTTACCCAAGCTCTGCCAGGCAACCGCCCCCCTCGACAAGAGACGTTCGATTGCCTGGCAGAGTCGCACCTGACCGCGCCGCAAACTAACGCAGCCGTAACACAAAGCTGTCAGTGTGTGTGGCCTCACAACGAACCCTCTGCCCTGTCAGAGAGCCTCTGACAAGAGACGATCAGTGGCTTTTGCGAGTCGCACCTGACCACGCCGCAAACTGACAGGTTTGCGTTACGGCTGCGGTAACGCAAAACTGTCAGTGTGTGTGGCCTCACAACGAACCCTCTGCCCTGTCAGAGAGCCTCTGACAAGAGACGATCAGTTGCCTGGGAGAGTCGTGCCTGACTACGCCGCAAACTGACAGGTTTGCGTTACTGCACCTAGAGTCCCGTCGTCCGCGGCTGTGCCAACAGCACCTGCGTCGTGCCGCCGCTCTCATCCGCCCAGAGCGACGCCAGGTTTCCGTTCCAATCCGTCACTGTAATCGGGTTGAAGAATTGCACGCCGATGTTGTTCGAGACATTGATGAAGGGCGAGAAGCTCGCGCCGCCATCCGAAGACATCACGAAGATGACATCGCGTCCGCCGGGAAAGATCAAGCCTGGGCCTAAACCACCGGCGGAAATCCCTATGTTGCCGCGCCGATCAACGCCAATGTTGGGCGCGAAAGAACGTGTGCCTTGCGGAACCGTGCGGGTGACATTGCGCGCGGCAGAGAAGCTTGTGCCGTTGTTGGTCGAACGACAGAAATAGATTTCCTGTTCGTCCCGGGTGAGGTCGCGGCGCGAGAACGCGACGTTGATATTGCCTGCGCCATCTATCGCAATGGTGGGGCTGTCGGCGCGGATATTCGTTGAGGTACTCAGGATGTTAGAAAGGTTCACTGGCGTCGAGAAGGTCGTGCCATTCGTCGTGCGCGTGAAGAAAATATCGCGTTGCCCCAGACTGTTCGCCCCATCAAACGTAATGCTGACGGCTCCAGCGGTGTCCACCGCAATCGCGGGATTGATCCCTGAAGCCGTGGTGGGTGCTCTGGAAGTTACATTAACAGGCACGGAAATCGTGGCTCCGCCGTCCGTCGAACGCAAAAAGAACACTTGCGAACTCGTTTCCACCGCCACATTGATCGAACCATTCCGACCCACTGCCAGATCATTGCTGATGAAGGCCACTAAGGTGCTCGTGTTGCGGGTGACGTTAATGGGGGCCGAGAATGTCGCTCCGCCATCGGTGGAGCGCCGCATAAAGATATTCTCCGGCACTCCCGTGTCGCCCCAGCGAATCCAACTGATGGTAATGTTCCCCGCGTCGTCCACGCCGATGCGGGCATCCTCCAATCGGACATTGGGGTTGCTTTCCGTCGCAATGGGTGTCGTTTGCACCGCGTAGCCATTGCGCAAGCGCGTGTACACCAGCCCGCCAAACGTACTGAATCCCCGCCGCGTGTCCAGGCCCGTCACCATGTGCAAATCGTTTTGCGCATCGGCCACCGCATCCGGGAGGTAATGCGATTCGCGCAAACTGGTGAGCGGTTGCGGCGTTTGCGCGAGTTCAAATGGCGAGGAAACATTCAGCCGCAGCGTCGTCCAATGCTCGACGCCGTTGATCGTCAGCTTGGCCGTAATCGGATAGGTGCCCGATGGCGTGTTGCTGTTCGTCGTCACCCGCAGATTCAGCGTTTGTGCGTCTGCTCGACTGAAGCTGTAGCGCAACCCCTCCGCGCCTTCCACACTGGAAGTGGCAGAAGCGACGGGATTGCTCGGCAGGGCAAACGCACTGTCGAAGGCATCCACTTTCAGCGCGAAGTCCGCTGCAAAGCCGGCCTGCACGTTTTGTGCCGGTTGGAGCGGGAAGAGATTGAACTCTTCATTCGGCGTGGCCGCCTCTTCCGGTGTGAGGATGTGCGCATAAACATCCGGGTTGATGCCGTTGCGTTCATCGCCCCAGCCCAGCACGAAGCCATTGTCGCCCGCGACCATTTGGTTGTAGTCGCCGTGATACCCCGCGCGGAAGCTCAACGACGTGGGCGCGAACAACCAATTGCCGGGCGTGATGCGATGCCCCGGCGTGAAGCTGCGCCCGCCATCATTGGAGGTCGAAATGTAAATGTCGTGCAACACATTGTTGTGTGGGTCGTTACGGCGATCATAGTACATCACGCCGAGCACGCCATTGCGCGCGACGGCTGCCGCAGGCATAAATTGATCCGTGTCGAAGGGATCATCCGCGACGGTGACGGGTGCGCTCCACGTCACGCCGCCATTCGTGGAACGAACGACAACGACATCGCTTTCGTCCCGGCGCGCGACCGGTGCCGTGGGTTTGACATCGGTCGCGATATACACCGTGCCGCGATATTGCCCATTGGAGGTATCAACCGTGATGCTGGGAAAAGGCGGCATCTCAAAACTCCCGGTGTAATGTCGCCCAAAGCGCAATGAAGGATCACGTAACGCCACAACCGGGGCGCTGAACGTCTCGCCGCCATCGGTTGACCGGATCACCGCCAGCCCCGGAATGTGGCTGTCAAAATAGGTGATGTAAAGCTCGCCGCTCGGCCCCACCGCAGGCATTGACCCTTGCGTGAAGCCGACCGAGTCATGCGCGGGGCCAATCGCACGCGGCGTGGACCAGGTTCTGCCGCCATCAGAGGATTTGACAAAGTAGAGACTGGACGGCACGGCATTGGAAAACCGCGTCCAGGTCAAGTAGATATTGCCACGATACTGACTGTTGGAATTGTCCACCGTGAACCAGGGTTTGTCGTGGCTGTTGTTCACGTTGTTCGTTACCGTCGGAATCGCATTCACGGGCGTTGACCATCTGGCTCCGCCGTCGGTGGAACGAGAGAACGCGAGAATGCCGTTGCCCAGTCCGTTGACGCCGAGCTGGACAAAATAAAACACCCCGCCCGGCCCGGTGGCGAGCACCGGATCGCCGATGCCGCTGCCGAACGGCAAAATCGGGGCCGGGATTTGTTTCCAGGTGCGTCCACTATCCCTGGAATAACTCAGTCCCGACCCAAACCCGGCGAGGCTCCCCTCGTTGTAGCCCACCACCATGTTGCTGCCAGAAACGGCCACGCTCACTTCGCTCTGTAAGCCAGAGCGCACGTCCAGATCGGGGTCGTTGACCTGCAGGTTGCCACTGCCCAGGACGCGCTCCGGGGCCGCTTCGAGTTGCGCCAGCAGTTTGGCACGCTGCTCAGAGGCCGATTCTGCCAGCGCTCCGGGCAGGTTGTTTTTGCCGAAGAGAATGTCATCGCTCAACCCATATTTGCGCATCAGGAAGGACTGCATGTTGCCCGACAGTTGATCGAAGACGGGTTCGTACAGCACCCATAGATCGCCATCATTGCCATAACCGGCTTGCAGTTCGGGCAGATCATCCGCATGGGTGTCGCGCAAAGAATTGTTCGCATTGAACAACGGTCTCTTACTCACCGGCCCAGGCTCCTCGGTCTGGGCGAAGGTAATGGTTGTGGTCGAGGTCAAAGATAAGATTGGTGCAATGACCAGCAAATAGCTGAGTAAATAACGAAAGAAGCTGCTCATGGTTGTCTCCTATTGCGGATAGCGAAACGCAAGTCCTGCGTTTCGAACATTGCGGTGCGAGATCGCTGCCGGAAGATCTCTTAGGCTTGGCACGCGGACGGTTCCGGTGCAAGATGAAAGTTGTGAGTTATAGCTGAGGCTCCGAGCGCCTACGAACAGCCCAAGTCATGCGCGGACTGCTCTTCAGACCAACACCCACCTGGGGGATACGACAACAATGCTTGATGAGGAAATCGTGAGGGCAGGAACGAGTGGCCGGGCTTGCATCTCCGCTACCAATTCGGGAAACCTTCCCGTCGGAAAAAGACCCCGCCGCGACAGTTGTGGCCGCAAACTTTCGCCGTTCCTGAAATAACAAGGAAGATTGACTCGCGGATAGTAGTGAGGTAGGGAGAGAAATTCAAGCAGAAACTCTCGCAAGTTTAAAAATGTTTCGTTAAGGCCGCACGAGCCGCGCGAACCGCTCGCTCTGCGTCTTCCACCGTCGCGGCCAGGGCGGTGAGATGCCCCATTTTCCGGCCTTTGCGCGGCGCGAGTTTGCCGTACAAATGCACTTTGACCTGCGGAAACGCACAGGCCGCCGCCCAATCGGGTTCGCCCTGTTCCCACAAATCGCCAAGCAGATTCGCCATCGCCGCCGGGCGCAGCAATTCGGTCGAACCAAGCGGCAACCCACACACGGCACGCAATTGCTGC